>NZ_CP100763.1:1255334-1883001 GCF_024296685.1 Natrinema marinum
CCGTCGGCAACCCGAATATGCCGGTCCCGAACGCGCTGGCTGCACTGCCCGGCATGGACGCGATGGCGACGAAGATGATGCAAAAGCGTATCGACGACAACGGGACGGCCACCATCGAGGAGCTGATCGACCTCTCGCTCGAGAGCGGCGTCGACCTGCAGGCCTGCCAGATGACCATCGAGCTGATGGACTACAACGAGGACGACTTCTACGACGGCGTCACCACCGGCGTCGGCGCGGCGACCGCCATCCAGCACATGGCCGAATCGGACGTGCAACTGCTGGTCTAACCCGTGAAAAGCGAAAACTCCGGCGACGAGAGAGGTTTTGAGTTTCAGTCCGAGACACGACCGAGCATGCGCGTGGTCCGTGCGGTCGCCGCGGCGGACGGCGTCGATCCCGCCGACCTCGAGCCGCCGCTCGCCGACGCCGTCGATCCGGCGGCGTTGGACCGGCTCTTCGCATCCCTCGCGGACGGAACGGTCCGCCGCGGCCGGGCGACGTTCGACTATCGCGGGTACGACGTGACGGTCGACTCGAGCGGGCGTGTCACGCTCGAGTAATGCGATCTTCTTACTGAGGGTTCCGACGGCTCGATCACCACAACCGGTCGCTCGGGTTCGCGAGCCGATCGGTCGACTTGCTCGTGAGTAGGGACCAGCGTCTAGCTCCGCTCGTACTCCCGGTCGAGCAGGCTGTGAGATCCCCTACTCAGCGTCTACCTGTGCGCTTTGGCTCGGTGATCGATCTCTCCCTCTTCCAGAATCCGCCGGCCACCGAGACACCCGCCGTCGCGTGGAACGGACACCCGCTGTGGCTCGCGTGGACGCCGGATCAGCGGTCGTCGCGTTCTATCGATTTGTCCGGGCCTAACAGCCGTTCTCGCCGCCGGATCGCAGCTCGACCGTAGACCCGATCAAGAAACAATTGCCGCAATCTACGACAGTCCGTCGGCGGGAAAGAGCGACGATACCGGCGCTACTGGGAGCGCTATCGACCGAAGCGCGATACCGACTGCGACGGCTCAGTCAGTACATATCGCCGAATCGAACAGCGGGATAGGGGGCCGCTGCCATGCCTTTGCTATCGGCGGGTCCGCGTCGACCGCGCCAGCGTTCGTCAATCTATGAGTTCACCAGAGTCTCCGATACGCGTCGACCGATTCGTCTCGAACCTCCGCGCGTTCAGATATCGCGAAGTGATGATGGCCGTTGCGACGCTCAGCGTGATCGCGGGATCGATCGTCTTCTTCCCCGGTCTCGAGAACGTGGGCGCGGGTATCCAGTCCGACGTCTCGCTCGGCCTGCTCGCAGCGTTCGTCCTCGTCGCGATCGTCGCCGGCGTCGTCAAGGGGATGATCGGGTTCGGCTACGCGCTGATCACGACGCCCATCTTCGCGTCGGTGATCGACCCGACATTCGCGGTCGTCGTCCTGGCGATCCCGCCGTGGATGCTCAACATGTTCCAGATCGGCGAGACCGATACCGGACTCGCCTTCGTCCGCGACGAGTGGCTCCTCGTGGCGCTGGCCGCCGTCGGGACCGTCCTCGGCGTCGCCTTCCTCGCGGAGTTCAGCACCGGCCCCATCGTCCCCTTCCTCATCGGGCTGATCATCTTCGGCTACGTCGTCTTCCAGCTCGTCCAGCGCTTCGTCACGGTCGAGGAGGCCCACCACCCGGTCGCGCTCGGCACCGCCGGCTTCCTCGAGGGCTTCCTGCTCGCCGTCGCGAACCTCGGCCCGCTCCTCCCCGTCTACTTCCACACGTTCGAGCGCGACGCCGAGCGGTACATCGGCGGGCTCTCGATGGTGCTCGGGACGGTGTTCACGATTCGCATCGTCCAGATGGCGCTGTTCACCGACCTGTTGACGACCTACCGGCTGTGGCTCGGCTCGGTGATCGCCGTGGTTACGATCGTCGGCCTGCTGCTTGGCACGTCTCTCCGCCGACTCGAGGTCGACGAGGACCTGTTCAACCGGTTCGTCGTCGGGCTCCTGTTTCTGATCTCGCTCAACATCTTCCGAAACACCGTGCCCGCGCTGTTCTTCTAGAACAGGCTCGTCGGTCGGCGAGTCCGACCCTCGCTCAGTTGCCGTCCGCTCACCGCCCCCACGGGGCCGTCACGAGGACGTAGGCGACGACCCCGAGAAAGAGGAGGGCGTAGAACTGCGCTCGCGACCAGTTCGCCGATAGCGACAGCAGCGTGAGCAAGAGCACCCAGCAGGCGACGACCACCAGATCCGCGAGCAATCGCCCGGCGGTAGTGGCGACCGCTCGCGACCGGGCCCGCTGCCACAACGACCCGTCACGCTGACCGTCGGCTAGTCGGTCGTCGCTCATCGGTCACCTCGAGCCGTCGTCCGCGTGATCGCCGTTGCCCTCGTCGTCGGTCGCGTTGGTGCCATCATCGATCAGAAGTGATAGCCGTACCGGTCGGTGAGCCGGTAGGCCGCCGTGCCCCAGATGTAGTTCTGTCCCGGCCACCAGGTCCGGGCGTTGTTGAAGCCAGCGACGAGCACGCCCCGATCCGGGGTCGCGGGATCCGCCCGGAAACTCACGGAGCCGCTGTCGCCGTCGGCCATGTCGCGTTCGTCGCCCCATCGGAGCTGTCCGTACCGGGGCGACTCCCCGGTGAGCGACGTGATGGCGTCAATCCCCTCGATTCGGCCCGTCGTGTGTCCGGTCTTCGCGCCGACCTTCTCGAGGGACTTCCCTCGAGCGACGAGATCGGCCAGGCCCAGTCGGGTGAACTGACCGTGGACGCGTACGTCCGTCGGGCCGGCGATCACGCCGTCGGGACGGAACGGACCGTGCGGGGCGACCGCGACCACGTCCTCGATCGCGTGGTCTGCGTAGACGCGCCCGATCGGGACGGACTGTCCGTTCTCGAGCGGTAGCGCGAGTTCGCCGCGTGCGGGGTCGGAGCCGCCGAAGGTATGGCTGGCCGTCGCGAACAGCGCTCGTTTCGCGCTCGGATCGTAGAGCGCCGGCGTGAGCGTCGCCCTGCTGTAGCCCGCTCGGCAGGCGACGCCGCCGGGAACTCGACCGTCGTCGAGGTGAGCGACCCGTCTGAACTGTCCGCCGTCCCGTTCGTCCGTCGCCGCCTCGCCCCGCTCGATCGCGTTCACGTCGAACGCGATCTCGGCGAGGATCGTCTCGAGAAACTCGAGCGTCTGGTCTAAATCCCGCGCGGAAACGTCGACCGTGATCGACGCGCCCGGATCGTCGTAGCCGCCGGGAACGACCGCGCTGCCGAGGTAGCCGGTCACGCCCGTCCGGGCGAGGCGGCGATTGAGTTCGAAGGCCTTCGTGACCGCGGCGTACCAGTCGGCGGGAACAGTCGTCGTCCGCGTCTCGGTCACCCACGGGTCGCTCGGGTCCGATCTGACGAGGGCGGTCGCGATCGTGACTTCCCCGCCGTCCGCACTCAGGAAGTCCTCGACGCCGAGCACGTGGGCCACGCCTAGCGCGTAGCCGGCCGTGCCGACCGTTCGGAGGAACTCTCGGCGGCCGCTCCCGCGTTTCGATCCACGCTCGCGATCCGTCGGTATCATGGTCTCGATGAGGAACGACGCCGGCCGACCCGACCGAACGACGGCGTCTCCCTCGCGTCAGCACCGGATAACGGGATCGGCGGTAATGATCCTTCCGCCCGTTCCCAACGTGTGACACGCTACCATTCCCATGGCGCTTGGTCGTCGCGTTCGCCGGCCGGACCGAACGGTCAGACACGTCCGCGAAGCGTCATCCCTCCGAGTCCGAGCGCACCGATACCGGCGACGGCTCCGGCGACGAGGAACACGCCACGCACGCCCGCGAGCGGGACCGCCAAGCCGAACGCCACCGGCGAGAGGAACTGGCCGGTGTAGCCGACGGAGGCGAGATACGAACTGAACTGCCCCTGGCGATCCGGCGGCGCGAACGCCTCGACCCACGCGAACGTCGACGGGAAGACCAGTCCCAGCCCGAGACCGAACAGGACCACGGGGAGCGCCGCCCCGACGGCCGTCCCGACCGCGGTCGCGATTCCGAACCCGGCGACCCAGCAGGCGAGCGCGGCGAGTACGAGCATCGGCCGGTCGACGCGACTGACGAGTCGGTCGTACGCGACCGCCGAGACACCGCCCGCCGCCCCGTTGGCGGCCAGATAGAGGCTGATCTCGAGCGAGCCGTTCACGCCGATACCGGCCAACAACTGCGGGTAGAAGACGACGATCGCGTACAGGAGCGCGTTCGCGCCGAAGTAGAGCAAATACACCAGGGGAAGGCCCGGCTGTCGACGGAAAACGTCGAGGATGCCCGCGACTCCGCCGTGATCGTCGCCGTTCGCGGCCTGCTCGGTGGCGACGCCGTCCGCGGACCGCGTCTCGGGGATCGTCACCGCGGCGAAGACTCCCAGCGGGAGCGCGACCAAATAGATCCCGAACGGGAGGTTCCACGCGATGGTGCCGGCCGCGCCGCCGACCAGCGGCCAGACGGCGGCTCCCGCGCTGTTCGCGCTGCTTCGAAGGCCCAGTGCCCGCTCCATCGCCTGCCCCTCGTAGAGCTCGTAGATGAGCACGGTCACCGACGTGTAGACCGCGGCGGTCCCGAGTCCGAGCACCACTCGAGAGGCCAGCAGCGGGTAAAACGAGTCGACGAACAGCCCTGCACCGCCGCCGAGCCCGTAGACGGCGAGCCCGCCGACGAACGGCGTGCGCGGGCCGACCCGATCGACGAGCGACCCGACGAGCGGACTCGCGAGGACGATGACGCCGCCGTGGGTGGTGATGATGAGCCCCGCAGCCGAGCCGGAGACGCCCAGTTCCCGCTGGATCTGCGGGACGATGGGGCCGAGAATCGCACCGGCCATGACCGTCAGCGTCGCCGCGGCGACTAGCACCCAGAGCGAGCGCCGGCGCTGTTCGGAGCCCGTCACTGTTCGTTCTCGAGTGCCCCATTCCAACAGGGTTGTGATCGCGGCCGTTCGCGTTCGGCGCGGCCACGCCTCACAGCGAGAGCAACCGACGGTTTCGAAGGGCCGTCACCGCGGAAGTTGAGGTCGGAACGGGTTCCTATCCCACCGGCAATTCGATGCACCACGTTCGATTAAATCCCATATATGTCGAATAGAGTGTAGTATTCGGAGAAAATGGTAAATGGGCGGGCGGTATACTGTGACAGGATCTATGTCAACAGACCACAGAGCGGTTCTCCGTGACCGTATCGAGGACAAACGCGACGATCTCGTCGATCTCCTGACCGAACTGATCGGCCAACAGTCCGTCACCGGTAACGAAACGCCCGCACAGGAGGTCGTTTCCTCGCGCCTCGAGTCCCGCGGTCTCGAGGTCGACATGTGGGAACCCGACGCCGACGAATTGAGAGACCACCCCGGATTCTTCGAGACGGCGTCCTACCAGGAACAGGGATACGAGAACCGCCCGAACGTCGCGGCAACCAGGGAGGGCGTCGGAGACGGTCGCTCGCTGACCCTCAGTGGCCACGTCGACGTCGTTCCGGTCGACGAGGACGAGTGGCGCTACGACCCGTGGGACGCCACCGTCGAGGACGGCCGCCTCTACGGACGGGGCAGCAACGATATGCTCGGTGGCGTCGCCGCTATCCTCATCGCCTACGAGGCCCTCGACGATCTCGAGGTCGAACTGGCGGGCGACCTCACGCTCCAGACGACCATCGAAGAGGAGGCCGGTGGCCCCGGTGGCGTGCTCTCCGCCCTCGAGCGGGGCTATCAGCCCGATGCGGCGATCATCACCGAGCCCTCTGGGCTCCCGAACATCGGGATGGCGAGCGCTGGCGTCATGTACTTCCGGATCGAGGTCCCTGGGAAATCGGCCCACGCCGCTCGCGGCTACGCGGGCGTCAACGCCATCGGAAAGGCGGCGGAGATTTACCGAGCGCTCGACGACCTCGATCGAGAGCGGAAATCGCGCATCTCGTACGAGCCGGCCTTCCGGCAGAACCCGGAGCTCGAGGGCCACGAGACGAACCTGAACGTCGGCACGATCGACGGCGGCGACTGGCCCTCGACGGTTCCCTCTGGAGCCCTACTGGAGGGACGCATCGGCTGGCCGCCCGGCGAAACGCGCGAGGAGGTTCGGGCGGACGTGGAAGCTGCCGTCCGGAAGGCCACCGAGACCGACGAGTGGCTGTCCGAACATCCACCCGAGTTCGAGTGGTTCGGCTGGAACGCCGCCCCGCACGAACTGGACACCGACGCGGAGATCGTCCAGATCGCACGGGAGAACGCCGAGACGATCACCGGCGGGGAAACGACCTTCGGCGGCGGGAGCGGCGGGAACGACGAGCGGTTCTACAATCGCTACTACGACATCCCCTGTCCCTCGGTCGGCCCGCGCGGCGAGAACATCCACGCTGCCGACGAGTACGTCGAAATCGAGTCGCTCGTCCAGACGGCACAGACGCTCGCGCTAACGGCCATCGATTGGTGCGGAACTGCGGAGTAACTCGCCTGTGGAGACCCGACCGCTGGGCGAAACGACCGTATCGGTTTTAGGACGAGGGATAGACGGCTACGTATGAACGAGGTACACAAACTCGAGATTCCGACGCCGTTCGGCGTGGGTCGGGTGAACTGTTACGTCTTCACCGCCGACGGACTGACGCTGCTCGATCCCGGGCCGGCGACGGAGGCGGCGTACGAGACACTCGCGGCCGAGCTGGACGACCGCGGGTTCGCCGTCGCCGACGTGGACCGGGTACTCATCACGCACCCCCACATGGACCACTTCGGCCTCGCCGACCGGGTCGTCGAGGAGTCCGGCGCCCGCACCGTCGCCCACCGAGAGGCTACGAGACACCTCGCCGATCCGATCGGGCACTTCGACCGCGAGCAGGCCTTCTTCCGGCCGTTCCTGACGGCGATGGGAGTGCCCGAACAGGTCGCTAGAACGGCCGTCACGCTTCCCGAAGCGTACACGAACTATCAAGCGCCCCTGACCGTCGACCGCGAGCTCGCCGACGGCGACACCGTCGACGTGGGCATCGAACTGACGGCGGTTCACACGCCCGGACACGCGCCGGGTTCCGTCTGCTTCGTCCCGTCGGCGGAGCCGGTCGCGTTCACCGGCGATCACGTCCTCCAGCACATCTCTCCGAACCCGCTTCTCACCATCGTACCCGGGACCGACGACGAACGAACGCGAAGCCTCCCGGCGTATCTCGACTCGTTAGAGAAGATCCAAACGGTCGAGGCGGAGATCGGCCACGCCGGCCACGGAGAGACGATTCCCGACCTGAACGCCCGCGCCGAGGAGATCCTCGAGCACCACCACCGCCGGAAAGAACACATCGCGGACCTGATCGACGAGACGGGGGCGATGACGGCCTACGACGTGATGCAGGAACTGTTCCCCGACCTCCCGGCGACGGAGGTCTTCCCCGGCATGTCCGAGGTGATCGGCCACCTCGACTTGCTCGAGGACGAAAATCGGGTTTCCATCAGCGAAGCAGACGGGATCGAACGGTACGCACTCCGATGACACGGACGGGGCGGTGACGGTCGCTCTCTCGGCCGGGCCGCTGCCAGTGGTACATCTCGCAAGGGACCCTGGGGCTGTGGACTCGGTCGAGGACAGGGACCGGTGGCTGCTGTCGGACTTCTACCACTGACTGGTCCCACTATCGCTGCTCCACTGACGGCAGTTTACGGTGAAAACCACGAGAAACGGACGAAACGAGTGCTCCGACAGGGATTCGAACCCTGGTCATTGCCGTGAGAGGGCAATATGATTGGCCGGACTACACCATCGGAGCGTCCGTCGCCTGCACTCGATAGTTGCGCGGTACGATGTTTAAGGATTCCGTTTCGGTCCGAGAGTGGCGTGCAGTACCACGAATTTGACACCTGACAGGATTACTCGTCGAACGGCGATTTCGTCGCCTCGGGTTCGAACCCCTCGAGGCTGATGATGTTCTCGCGGCCGACCCGGAGCTTGCTGATGGTGCCGTCGTCTTCCATGTCCGAGAGGAGCATGCTGACCTTGGATTTCGACCAGCCCGTTTCCTCGACGATGTTGACCTGTTTCATCCGACCGCCGTTCTCGCGGATGAGTTTGACGACGCGGTCCTCGTCCGTCATCAGGTCCTCTTCCGACAGCGGGTCCGTCCCGGCGTTCGGGTCGGCAGCGGCGGGCGAGTCCATCGATGTCGACTCCTCGCTCGCGGATTCCCGATCGGGTGGACGGACCGTCGATCCGGCCGCCGAACCGTCGTCGTCGGTCCCGTCGGTGCCGTTGTGGCGATACCAGACGATAGCCGCGAGTGCGAGGACGGCGACGACGAGACCGGCGGCGAGGTACGGAACGAGCCCCGCGTCTGATGGCGAGTCGTTCAGTTCACTGCCACTCCCGACACCGGCTCCGGGACGGTCGAACACCGCACGCGGGCGGCCGTCGACGAACTCCTGTGAGCCGCTCCAGCTGACCGAATCGACAGCCGCGAGCGAGCTGCCGGCGTACTGGCTTTCGGGTTCGACCGTGCGAAACGTGAGATCGCCACCGGCCTCGATGACGATCCGCTGGTCGGGGCCGATGTAGAGGTCTTCGAAAACATCGCCGACGACGATCCGGTCATCCTCGACGACGGCGAAGTTCGTCCAGAGAAACGACATCTCGACGACCCCCGTCGGAGTGAGCTGTTCTTCGATCCGAGCGGATCGATGAAAGTTCTGCGCTTCCATCTCCCGGCCGGTCTCCTGCGCTCCGGCCTGAGTCAGTAGCTGTGACTGGTTCCGAAAGCTATCGTACAGCGCCGTCTCGTTGTCTTCGAACTCCTCTGCGAACGCGTCGAAGTTCTGTCGCGCCTTAGTTGCGTTCTCGTCGTTCGCGAACCGCTGTTCGTGCCGGAACGTCCACGTCGCGCTCCCGTTTTCGTGGACGGTGATCTCGAACGTCGTCGTATCGATGTTCGAGCTGAACTCCTGCATTCCCCGGGCGGTGGCGAACCGCGAGTCCTCGAGGGCGGCCGTTCCGGACCGCGTGTCTTCGGGAGCCGTGTCCATCGCCGCGGGTGCGGTCGGTCCTGACGGTGCGAGAACGGCCGTCCCACCGACGCCCGCAACGGCCGCGAGGATGACGAAAACGACGAGACCCACGGAGACCGGCCGATTCATTCGTCTACTCACTACGTGCCGGAGCTAAAAATCCTTGTGAATACCGGGACGGATACCAGTACGGGTCTCGTCGGGGGCTCATGCGACCGCTCACGGCCGGTCCGGGGCGACTCGAGCGCTCGACATCGCGGTTCCGTGTCGACACCCACAAATCGATCGACCGCGTAGCGGCCGCCATGATCACCAACCTCGCACAGGGCGTGCAGGCGTTTACGAGCAACGTCTTTCTCGTCGACGGCGATCGACCCGTCGTCGTCGATACGGGCGCGAACTTCGACGTCGTCGAGGCCATCCGCTCTCACGTCGACGCTATCGACGCCGTCATCCTGACCCACACCCACCGCGACCACGTCGGTAACCTCACAGCGGTGAAAGACGCCTACGGCGTCGACGCGTGGGGATACGACACCGCGATCGACGGCGTCGACCACGCCATCGCGGACGAGGAGACGGTTCAGTTGGGTGACCACGAGTACGTCGCACTCCACACGCCCGGCCACAAGAACGACCACCTCTGCTTTTACTCCGAAGAGGCGGGCGTGTTGTTCGCGGGCGACCTCGTCTTCCAGAACGGGAGTTTCGGTCGCACCGACCTAGAGGAGGGCGACCGGGAGACCCTGATCGAGAGCATCGATCGCGTCAAAGAGCGGATCGATCCCGACCTCGAGGCGATGCACACCGGTCACGGACCGAGCGTGACGAGAGAGCCGTACGACCACGTCGAACTCTCGGCGCAGATGGCGCGCCAGATGTAGCGAGCGGGACACGAGCTATACCCGTCCGGCCGCGTCGAGCAGCGCGTCGTAGGCGTCCGCGTACGCGCTGGCGACTCGTGCGGGGTCGTCCCGATCGGCGCCGCCGATCGCCGGCAGTCGAACGCGCTCGAGCGGGTCGAGATAGTCGAGGACATCCGGCACGCGCTTTTCGATCGCGCCGTCTCTGGGACTCGAGCTGGCGATTTCGCAGGCCCGACAGTAGCGATCCCCCGAGTAGATGCGGGCCCGGCCGGGTTCGACGGCCGCGACGGCGGCGATCGACGCCGGCTCGAGCGACGACAGCGGGAGCGCGATGTCGCTGTAGGACTCGACGACGGCCACGTCGGCTACTTCGATCTCGTCGGCCAACCGCTCGAAGGCGGGGACGTACTCGCGCTCGGCGAGGTCGTTGAGCTCCTCGACCGTCTCGACGGGGATCGCCTCCGCGAGCGGGAGCGCCTCGGCGACCGCGTCCGGTACGTCAGCGGTGGCGTTGCGGACGAACAGCGCCTCGTCGGTCCCGCGTCCGATCCGGTCGACGACGAACTCGCGGTCCGTCCGACCGAGCAGGCCGCTTCCCCCGCCGGGCGCGGGTCGCCAAAGCCGGTGGACGGGGTTCAACGCCTCTGGCGGCCGGTCACGGCCGTCAGCCGCCGAGAGGCGCGCGGCGTCCTTGCCGTAGAGTCGGCCGTCGGCGAGCGCTCGCCGGCAGTCGTCGTGGTCGAACCAGAAGTCGTTGCCGGCCCGGGGTTTGTAGCCGACCGCGCCGGTTCGCTCGAGCAGCCCGGCCGAAAAGGTCGTCTTGCCGGCATCGACCCGGTCTGCACCCACCACGAGGAGGATCATTCTTTCAGACCGTAGTAGCCGGGCTCGTCCTCGTCGCGCGGCTCGGCGACGACGAGTTCGTCGGCGTTGGTCATGATCCACGGGATCGCCCAGTCGAGCAGGATGTCCTCGGTCTCCCGGTCGATATCGGCGTCGGGATCTAAGCCCTGTAGGAGGCGTGCGATCTCGTAGACGGTGTACATCTGCTCGTTCTCGAGGAGCTCCGCGGGCGTGTAGAAGTCACACGGCGGGAGCGCGTCGAACTCCGATTTCGGGACGGGCATACCTCGGAGTACCGGCGGCCGACGCCTAAATCGTTCGTTCGCGCTCACGATGGTGGGTAATGGTACCATCCCTTGTGGCCACAGCATTTTATAAGATTGCCGAGAGAGATGTCACGATGGCAATCGGTCACGGGACGATTCCGGCCACTTACGGATTATCGACGGCCGTGGGGCTCGCACTCGGCGTCTTCGTGTGGTACAACCGGGAGAAGCGGGGAGCGATCCCGTTGTCACTGTGTCTGTTCGGGACCGCGCTCTACTCCGGGGCGCTGTTCGTCGCGGCGGCCGTCGACAGCGTCGCGATTTCGACGTTGATGGTCCAAACGCTGTTCGTCGGCATCGTCACGAGCATCGCGGCTATCTTTCTGTTCGCCCTCGAGTACACCGGTCGCGAACACGTCGTCACCCGAACGACGATCGCGGCGGTCGCCATCGAGCCGATCATCGTCGTCGCGCTCGCGTTTTTCAATCCGGGTGGCGTCTTCTTCGAGTCGATCGTGCCGGCCCCCGAATCAGTGACCGGAATCGAGATCGAGTGGGGGTTCGCGGCGGGGTTGCACATTCTCTACTCGTACGTGGTGATGCTAGCCGCGGCCGTGCTCGTTCTCGAGTTCCTCTATCGATCCCGATCGGTGTACCGCGGTCAGGCTGTCGCCTTGCTCAGCGCGATGGTCATTCCGACGGCATCGAACGTCCTCTACGTCGCGGGGGTGTTCCCGTTCGACCCGACGCCGGTCGGCTATCTGATCACTGGGGTCCTGTTTACCGTCGCCATCTTTCGGTACCAGCTGGTCGATATCGTCCCGATCGCCCGCGATCGGATCCTCGACAACGTCTCCGACGGCGTCTTCGTCATCGACCGCGAGGACAGGATCATCGACACCAATCCCGCCGGACGGGCCATGCTCGCCGATATAGAGGGGTCGGCGATCGGCCTCGATATCGATTCGATATTTGTCGACCTCCCCGATCTGCGCGACCTCTATCACGATCTCACGACCCAGCCGACCGAAACGGAACGCGAGGTGGCGCTCATGGGTGGGTGCTTCCACGTTCGGGTGACCCCGATCGACGACGGCCGCGATACCCACGTCGGCTGGCTGTTCATCGTCCGCGATATCACCGACCGCAAGCGTCACGAGACCCAACTCGAGCGCCAGAACAAGCGCCTCGAGCGCTTCGCCGACGTTGTCTCTCACGACCTGCGCAACCCGCTGTCGGTCGCCGACGGCTACGTCGATCTGGCGCTCGAGACCGGCGATGTTTCGCATCTCGAGAAGGTTCAGCGCTCCCACGACCGGATGGACGCGATCATCGACGATGTGCTCGCGCTTGCTCGCGAGGGTGAGTCGGTGAGAAAGACCGAACCCGTCGAACTGGGGGCAGTCGCCCGGGAGGCGTGGGAAAACGTCGCCACCGGCGACGACGTGCTCTCGATCGACGGCTCCGCGGTCGTCCTCGCCGATCGGGCGCGACTGCTCCGATTGCTCGAGAACCTGTTTCGCAACGCCGTGGAACACGGTTCCACGAGCCCCCCTTCGCACGCTCGCGAGGATTCGATCGAACACGGGCGGCCGACGAACCACACGGGTAGCACCGAGGAGACGACCGAGGCAAACCCACAGCTAACCGTCTCCGTCGGCGTTCTCGGAGGGAACTCCGTCTACGGGTTTTACGTGGCTGACGACGGTCGCGGGCTTCCCGACGACGAGAAAATTTTCGAGCAGGGCTACACGACCAACGAGGACGGGACCGGCTTCGGCCTGAGTATCGTCGAACAGATCGCGACCGCACACAACTGGACGATCGACGCCACCGAAAGCGAGGACGGCGGCGCCAGATTCGAACTCGCCGGCGTCGAGACCGCCAAAGCCAGCGAACCCACCGTTACATCGTGAACTCGGTGCTGGCGGCCGCGATCGACGACTCTCTCCGGCCATCCGGACGGCCAGTGGATTTTATGTCGTTCCCATTCGAATACGGACGATGGTCGCAGGTACGGGAGTTGACCCCATCCAGGTGGTTTACGCGGTCGTCGTGTTCAACAGCGCCGTTCTCGCCGGTGTGTTGTGGCGATACCGCGATCGACCGGGTGCGGTGCCATTGCTCTCACACGTGCTTGCGGCGGGCGTCTGGGCCGGTGCGATACTCGCACTGACGGTCGTCGAATCGGGCCTGCTGGCCCTCGAGCTTTTAGCGCTTCTGTTTCTCGCCGTCGGGTTTACGGTGATGACGCTGCTCGTGTTCACCCTCGAGTACACCGGCCGGGAACGGTTCATCACGCGGTCGACGCTCCTCGCGCTCTCGATCGAACCGGTTCTGGTCGCCGTCTTCGCGGCTGTTAATCCGGGAAACCTCTTTCTCAGGACGTATACTCCCGTCGAGTGGGGGATCGCGTTCTGGGTTCACACGGCCTACTCGTACGTCCTCCTGACCGTCGCTACGGTATCGATCCTCGAGTTCCTCTATCGGTCACGATCACTGTACCGCGGCCAGAGCGCCGCGCTGCTAGGGGCGACGGTCGTGGGTTGGGGCGCGAACGTCGTCTACGTCCTCGGGCTGGTGGACGTAGACACCTCGCCGATCGGGTTTCTCGTCGCAGGGATTTTGTTCGCGATCGCGATCGTTCGCTACCGCCTGACTGATATCGTCCCGGTCGCCCGTGAACGTGTTCTCGACACGGTCTCGGATGCCGTCTTCGTCGTCGACGAACAGGGCCGGCTGATCGACGTCAACCCCGCCGCTCGAGCGTTCCTCGCAGAGACCGACTCGTCTCCGATCGGGACCGATATCGAGTCGCTCCTGGCCGATCGGCCCGGTCTGGTCGACGAGTTCTGGGAACTGACCCAGCGCCCGGAGACACGGGAACGCGAACTCGAACTCGACGGCAGCCACTATCACGTGCGGACCACGCCGATCGAAGACAGTCTGGATCGTCACGTCGGCTGGCTGTTTATCGTCCGCGATATCACCGACCGTAAACGTCACGAGACCCAACTCGAGCGCCAGAACAAGCGCCTCGAGCGCTTCGCCGACGTGGTGTCCCACGACCTGCGCAACCCGCTGTCGGTCGCCGACGGCTACGTCGATCTGGCCCTCGAGACCGGCGATGTCTCCCATCTCGAGAAGGTCCAGCGATCCCACGACCGGATGGACGCGATCATCGACGACGTGCTCGCGCTCGCTCGCGAGGGCAAGTCGGTGAGCAAAACTGAACCCGTCGAACTGGGAGCGGTCGCCAAGCAGGCATGGGAGAACGTCGCTACCGGGTCCAACGTGCTCTCGATCGACAGCTCCGCGGTCGTCCTCGCCGATCGGGCGCGACTGCTCCGACTGCTCGAGAACCTGTTTCGCAACGCCGTGGAACATGGTTCCACGAGCCCCCCTTCGCACGCTCGCGAGGACTCGGTCGAACACGGGCGGCCGACTGACGGCGCTGGTGGCTCCGAAGAGACGACCGAGGCGGACCCACAGCTAACCGTCTCCGTCGGCGTCCTCGGAGGGAACTCCGTCTACGGGTTTTACGTGGCGGACGACGGTCGTGGGCTTCCCGACGACGAGAAAATCTTCGAGCAGGGGTATACGACCAACGAGGACGGGACCGGCTTCGGCCTGAGTATCGTCGAACAGATCGCGACCGCACACAACTGGACGATCGACGCCACCGAGAGCGAGGACGGTGGCGCCAGATTCGAACTCACCGGCGTCGAGACTGTCGACGCCGACGACCGCGTACAGGCGTCCTCCTGAGCGACCGCTTTCCTGTGGAACTCACTTGCGACGGGACCGGCTTCGGCCTGAGTATCGTCGAACAGATCGCCACGGCCCACGACTGGTCGGTCACGGTCGCCGAGAGCGAGTCCGGCGGCGTTCGGCTCGAGTTCACGGGGGTCGAACGGGCGGCCGGCGTGAGCGGTTCGGATCGCGCGTTTTCATCCGCGCTCGAATCGGATCCGACCGTCGGGCCAAAGTCGGTACGGCGGTACGCCGCGCCGCGAGCACGAACCGGCTGCGATCCGCGCCAGTCCGCTACTCGTGTCGCAGTCCGCCGTCCAGATAGTGTGCGATCCGATCGCGGCTCGACTCGGCCACCTTCACGAATTCGACGACGCGATCCCCGTCTTCCAGGCGGTCGTCCTCGAGGTCGATCGTCATCGACTGATCGTGCAGGTGGGCGAACAGCGCGTCGATCGCGTCCGGATCGCCCCTGACGGTGTGCCGGTCGCCGACGGGCTCGCCGTCGGCGACGTCCCGGATGGTCGCCACCATCGGGCGGAGGATCGATTCGCCGAGATCCCGCGCTCGCTGCTGCAATCGGTCGTCGTCCTCGTCGAACTCGGCGGCCTGAAACGCGTCGCGAACGATCCGCGAGAAGACGAAATCGCGGCCGTAGTCGAAGGGGAGCGAGAACGCGTAGGCGAGTTCGTCGTGGTGCTGGGACTCGGTCGTGTACTTGACCATCGTCGCCCCGTCCGCCGATTTGATAACGACCCCCTCCCGGCCCGCGGCGTCAAGTTCCTCGATGGCGTCCCGGACTGCCGGAACGGCGTTGGACGGCTCTGCATACCCGAAGAGACGAGGCTGACCGAAGTCGTACGCCGCGCACAGTTCGCGTCGCTCGGGCACCGGGAGCGCCTCGCCGGCCTCGCGGTCGCGGATATCGAACGCCCGGAAATCGTGGGAGTCGACGCTCGCATAGTCGTGGGTCGTGTACGGCGTCTCCGGGCCGATCAGTTCGGCACAGATCGTCTTCTCGGGGTGGTCGGCGAAGAAGTCCTCGAGCGCCAGTAGGTCGCGCGCTCGGTCCGTCGTGTACGGGCAGACGAAGCCGCTTCTGGTAAACGCGAGGGGGTCGCCCAGATCCGCGATTCGGACGTTGAAGCCGTCGAGCTTCTCCTCGATCGCGACGCGCTCGCTCGCCTCGAAAAACGACGGGACGCCGGTATCGAGCACGAGGATTCGTGGCACGCTCGGATAGCCGCGGACGACGACATCGGCCTCCTCGACGATAACCGTCCCGCGCTCGATGCCGTGGCGCGCGGCGGTGAGGACGTGGTGGGTCCGTCCGGCCACCGACCGCCGCTCGAAGTGCTCGAAGAGGTCCGCGGCGTCGTCGGTGGTGGCGTCGAGCCGCTCGAGGTAGGCGTCCCGATCCATACGTCGGCAGACGACGCTCGCGGTGAAAAACACCGGGTAGTTGGGCGGCCGGTCACCAGCGGGATGATACCTATGTGGATTCCCGTTCAATCGGCGACCATGCACGGGGAACTGCCGCGCCAACGGTTCGTCCTTGATACGTCGCTGTTCATCACCGAGGAGATTCGCGCGGAGGGCGAGTCGCTCGAGGACGCCGTTGACCGCCTGCTCGATCTGATTGCGACCGCACGGCTCGAGCTCAACATCTCCTGTTACGTGCCGCCGTCGATCCACGACGAGCTCGCGGCGATGCTGCGCGAGCGCGACGTCGACGAGGCGGTGTTCTCGCGGCTCGACACGTGGGTCGTCCGCAAGAGCCCCGACCGATACGGCGTCATGATCCCGGCAAACGTCGTCTACAACTTCATCGACGAGATGAGCGACCGGGTCGACCGCGGCCTTCGCGTCTCGGAGAAAGCGATCCGCGAGGTCGAACAGCTCGACCCGGACGAGCTCACCGCCGGCTCGGACGCGGAGGGAGCAAACGAGTACATGACCGACGCCGATCGGATCCTCTCGGACCTGCGGGACAAGTACCGCCGTGCTCTTCGACAGGGCGTCCTCGACTCGCGGGAGGACTTCGACCTGCTGATCCTCGCTCGAGAACTCGATGCCGGCGTCGTCACCGAGGACCGCGGAATCATCTCCTGGGCCGACGAGTTCGGCCTCCGCTACGTCCGGGGCGGCCAGTTTCCGATGCTGCTCGAGGAGTACCTGCGAGCGACCGGGCTCGAGGACGAGGAGTAACCGACCGGTCGCAATCGCTCGCCGTTCGCTGTGGGTGCGGCGGTGCTACTGCGCGGCGTCGAGTCCGCGCGCAAGGAGCTCGACGGGATGGGCCGGCCGGTCGTACCCTTCGAAGTCACCCACCTGCGTCCGACAGGAAGTCCCAGGCGCGACCACGGTCGGTTCGTCGGTTCCGTCCATCGAGTCCGCGCTGTCCTCGAGTTTCTCTCGTAGCAACGATCCGATCGCCTTCGAGAGGTCGTGGTGTTCGGCCTCGTAGCCGAAGCTCCCGGCCATGCCACAACAGCCCGAGTCGACGGGATCGACGGCGTAGCCCGCTCGTCGAAGGACGCCGACGGCGTGGTGGTCCGCGCCGCGGGCCGTCTGGTGGCAGTGGCCGTGAAAGGCCAGCGCTGTGTCCGCCATCTCGCTCCCGTCGAACGCGATCGCCTCGTCCAGCCGATTCCGGTCTATGTACTCGCAGACGCCGTAGGCGTTGGCCGCGAGCGCCTCGACGCGGTCGTCCGCGAGCAGCGAGCGGTACTCGTCGACGACCATCGCCGCGTCCGAGGGCTCGACGAACAGGACCGACCAGCCGCGCTCGAGGAAGGGCTCGAGGTCGGCAAGCAGCGCCCGGCCCTGGTCGGCCGCGACCTCGAGCATCCCCTGGGAGTAGGCCGCGCGTCCCGTCGGACCCAGATCGGGGATCGCAACGTGGAGTCCCGCTGCCTCGAGGACCTCGACCGCCGCCTTCCCCGATTCGGGATTCGAGTAGTTCGTGTCCGTGTCGGGGTAGAGGACCACCCCCGCAGTGGCAGCCGCTGGATCCACCTTCGGGCCTCGCTCCGCGTACCAGTCGACCAGCGTCTCCCGCCGAAACGTCGGCAGGGTTCGGTCGGGGGCGATCCCGACGGTCTTCTCGAGGAGCGTCCGCGCACCGGGTAGCTCCGTCGCGCGGTTCGCCAGCGGTGCGAACGCGCTTCCCAGTGACGCCAGCCGATCGACGTTCGCGAACAGCCGCTCCCGGCGGCTCGTCCCCTCGCGTTCGTGGTACTGGTGTTTGACCTCGGTCTTGAGCTTCGCGAGGTCGACCCCCGTCGGGCAGTCGCTCTGACAGCCCTTACAGCCGATACAGAGATCGAGCACCTCTTCCTGAAACCGATCGCCGTACAGTTCCTCCGGGTCGATCTCGCCGCTGATCGCCGCCCGGAGCAGGTTGGCTCGCCCCCGCGTGGTCGCGATCTCCTCTTCTGTCGCCCGGTAGGTCGGACACATCACGTCGCCGTCGGTCTGCCGGCAGGTCCCACAGCCGTTGCAGAGCTCCACGAGGTGGGAGAAGCCGCCGTCGTCGTCGAAGTCGAGCGCCGTCCGCGGCTCGAGCGAGGCGTAGTCCGGCCCGTATCGGAGGTGTTCGCGGATGTCCGTCGGGTCCTCGTCACGATAGACGACCTTTCCGGGATTCATCCGCCAGTCCGGATCGAACGCCGACTTGAGCTCCTGAAAGGCGGTCCAGAGGTCCGGGCCGTACAGCTTCGGGTTGAACTCCGTCCGCGCGAGGCCGTCGCCGTGCTCGCCCGAAAAGGAGCCGTTGTGCTCGACGACGAGATCGGTTACGTCGTCGGCGATCGCGCGCATCGTCTCGACATCGTCCCCGTCCTTGAGGTTCAACACCGGCCGAATGTGGAGCGTGCCGACGCCCGCGTGCGCGAAGTAGGCGGCCGTGGTGTCGTGGTCCTCGAGAACTTCCTGAAAGCCCGCGACGTACTCGGCGAGCTCATCGGGCGGAACGGAGGCGTCCTCGACGAACGGGTACGGCTTCGGATCGCCTTCCATGCTCATCAACAGCGGGATCGCGGCCTTCCGGAGCTTCCAGAGCGTCTCCTGTTTCGCGGGCGCAAACGCCTCGAGCGCGTCGAAGGCCGCTCCCTCTTCGACGAGCCGATCGGTCGCCGCGGTGATCGCGTCCGGGAGGTCGTCGATGACCTCGGAGTCGAACTCGAGCATCAGCGCTGCCGCCGTGCCGTCGGGAATCGGCTCCGCGTACTCGGCGTACTCCGTCGACTCGGCCGCGAGTCGGAACACCTCCTCGTCCATGAGTTCGACCGCGCTGGCCTCGCACGCGAGGGCGTCGGGGACGGCGGCGAGCGCCTCGAGCAAGTCGTCGTAACAGCAGACGGCGAGGGCGGTCTCCTCGGGCTGGGTCACGAGCGAGAGCGTGGCCTCGACGACGACGCCGAGCGTTCCCTCCGCGCCGACCAGCAGCTTCGAGAGGTTCACAACCTGCTTCCCGTCCTCGGTCGTTCGGATGACCTTCTGCAGGTTGTATCCGCTGACGCTGCGTTTGAGTTTCGGATAGCGTGACTCGATCTCGTCGGCGTTGTCCTCGACGAGCGCCCGGACCGTCCGGTAGAGTTCGGCCTCGCGGTCGTCTTCCGAGACGATCCGTTCCCACTCGGGGCTATCGAGGACGATATCCCGCGTGCGGATCAGCGAGCCGTCCGCGAGGACGACCTCACACTCCTCGACGTAGGCGTCGGTGATGCCGTAGCGCACCGAGTGTGCCCCCGTCGAATTGTTGCCGATCCCGCCGCCGATCGTCGCCCGGTTCGAAGAGGCCGGGTCGGGCGCGAACCGGAGGCCGTGGGGCTCGAGTGCGGCGTCGAGGTCGTCCTGTACGACACCCGGCTGGACGACAGCTTGCCGTGCGTCGGGATCGATGTCGCGGATCGCGTCCATGTGGCGCGACAGATCGAGGACGACACAGCCCGGCCCGACCGCTTGGCCGGCAAGCGAGGAACCCGCCCCGCGAGGCAGGACCGGCGCGCCGTGGTCGGCGGCGACGCGGACCGCCGCCCGTACGTCGTCCGTATTCTGCGGGAAGACGACGCCGGCCGGCTGTGCACCGTAGATACTCCCGTCCGTCGCGTAGAGCACGCGCGTGTACTCGTCGAACCGGACATCGCCGTCGCAGACGGTCCGAAGGTCTGTCGCGAGCGCCTCGCCGGCCGGAGAACGGCCGGTCTCGCTGGGCGGTCGTCCCGGCTGTCCATCTCCGGCCTCGCCCGTCGCGTCGACACCGCTGTCCTCGGCAGCCATATGCGATGTGAACTCGTCCCACAGCTAGTTAAACCATGTCACTCACTCACAGCACATGTGAGCGCGACCGAGCCGGCGAGGTGCGGACTCAATCGTCGCTGCTCGAGATGGCAACCGCTACCGGTCGACGCCTGCAACAAAAAGACGGGATTGACTGGCTCGTCGCTCAGACGGCTTGCGGCGTTACTCGAAGTGGTCGAGGCACTTCTGGTACTCCGTTGCGGCCTTCTCCCAGTTGACAACGTCGAAGAAGGCGTCGATGAACTCGCCGCGGTCCGGACCGTAGTCGTAGTAGTAGGAGTGTTCCCAGACGTCCAGCGCGAGGATGGGGTGAGAGCCCCAGAGCGCGCCCTGGTCGTGCTTGTCGACTGCGACGTTACGCAGCTGCTTTGCGACCGGGTCGTAGACCAGCAGTGCCCAGCCGCCGGCGGCACCGGCAGCGGCCTCGAACTCGCCCTTCCAGCCCTCGTAGGAGCCGAAATCCTCCTCGATGCGGTCGGCGAGGTCGCCCTCGGGCTCGCCGCCGCCGTTGGGAGACATGTTCTCCCAGAACAGCGTGTGGAGATAGTGGCCACAGCCGTTGTGGGTGACGTTGCTCAGGGCGCCCGGCGTCGAGCCGAAGTCGCCCTCCTCGCGGTTCTCCGCGAGGGTCTCCTCGGCGGCGTTGAGGCCGTTTACGTACCCCTGATGGTGGGTGTCGTGATGCCAGGTCAGGACCTGCTCGGAAATGGACGGTTCGAGCGCGTCGTAATCGTACGGAAGTGGTGGAAGTTCGTGATCAGCCATAGTATGCACCTCACTGTCAGTATCGGTATCTCGCTTGTTAAGTTTTGAGGAGTGAGACGATATCACACCTCATAAAGTCGTTGCCGTCCCGTCGTGCGATTTACCGACACGTCAGTGGACTCCACCACGGGCTCCGTGTTAAAGCTTTCAGCGCCCTCGGTTCGGAGCCCCGTCGGACGGTCGCTTCAGGTGGCCGCAGAATCGACCGGATTACGCGATCTCCTTGTGATAAGCGTGCTCGAGCCACTCCTCGAGCGACGGCTGACTCCAGTATCGCACCGTCTCGCTCCGGCGATCGTGTTCGAGTAGTCCCGCGTCCTCGAGTTTCGGCAGGTGGATATGTTGGAGTTCCATCTGCACCTCCGATTCCGATGTCGCCGCGTCGTGGTCGGTACTCGACCCGATCGTCGGTTCGTCCTCCGCCGTCGCGTCGGCCGTTCGCTCGAGGGCGACCACGTTTTCGGTGAGGCTTTCGATCGACGCGACGCCGTCCGGTTGCTCGTTGAGGTAGTAGAGCGCGTACCGTCGTCGGCTGCTCGAGAGCAGTTCGAAAACGAGATCTAACGACGGCGTCACCTCCGCTGTCAGTGCCGCCGCCTCTCCCTCCGTTTCACGCATCCGCGAACCACCTACCGTGTGTTACCATTCGAAACCACCACCAGCCTCTTCTACAGCCGCCACATTAGATGTTACGTCTCCCTAGAAACGGACCTGTGTTATATCTGTGTATAAAAATGGAGATTGCAACACCGTAATATGCCTCACTCCTCCGATATCGCCGGGTATCACGGCTCCCGGTCTTTGTCGGCGCTTTATGACACGTTTGCAGTTAGTTAGTGTGATATCACTTCACAAACCCGTGACGGAGGGGCCGACTGCCACTGTACGAAACGATGGCGTCTCGCTTTTGTTCTTCCCAACCGAAGCTTTCGTATCGCGAAACGGGGCTCCCCGTCGCAATCTGGGGCGAGTCGATCGATAGTGGACGCCTACCGCACACGTCGATCTCCCGAACTGACGGCGTTCACACGACCAGAGGATAACAGAGTTCGAGTATCGGAACGCGGCGTTCGGTGAAAAAGCAGTGTGGCATCGGCCTCGAAAAGACGGAACTGGGCCGTCCGCTCGGCCGGATCGATCGTTACTCGTAGAGCCACTCGGCGTCGTGTTGCTCGTAGTCGATCAGTTCGTCGTCGTCGAAGTGGATCGCGATCTCGCGCTCGTTCGCGCCCTCGTCCTCGTGGTCGGCGGCGTGAACGACGTTCCGACCGAGGTCGAGCGCGTAGTCGCCACGGATCGTGCCGGGCGCAGCCTCGAGCGGGTCGGTCTCGCCGATCATCTGGCGGACCTGTCGGGTCGCGTCCTGGCCTTCCCAGACCATCGGGACGACTGGGCCCGAGGTGATGAAGTCGACGAGGTCGTCGTAGAACGGCTTGTCCTCGTGCTCGCTGTAGTGTTCCTCGGCCCGCTCGCGGGGCATGTTCTCGACTTTGATGCCGACGAGCTTGAGCCCGCGATCCTCGAGGCGGGAGACGACCTCGCCCACGAGGCCGCGCGCGAAGGCGTCGGGCTTGACCATCACGAAAGTGCGTTCGTGATCGCTCATGCTTCCTCGGCCTCGGTTTCCGCGTCCTCGGTCTCGTCTTCAGCAGGCACGTCTTCCTCGTCTTCCTCGGCGGCATCAGCCTCGGGTTCCGCGTCCTCGGCCTCGTCGGCTGCGGCCGCTTCGGTCTGGTCGGCTTCCTCGTCGGCGGCCGTGTCCGTCTGCGCGGGACCCTTACCGCGACGCCCTTCTTCGGTCCACTCGAGGTCGCGCGGTTCGCGCCCGAGCTTGAAGTTCTTCTCCGCCTTCGAGTCGACGAAGTGGAGTACGGTGCCGTCGTTCTGGACGTACATGATGCCCGTGCCGGGCTCGATCTCTTCGCCCGTGTAGTCGCAGGTTCGTTTCTCGACCATTATTGTCCACCGATGGAGTCGGCCTCGCGGGCGGTCTCGCGAAGCTGAAGTACGTCCCCTTCGCGGACCGGCCCGAGGCAGTTCCGGGTGATGATGCGTCCCTGGTTCTCGCCCTCCTGAATTCGGCACTTGACCTGCATGGCTTCGCCGTGCATGCCGGTCTTGCCGACGATCTCGATGACCTCGGCGGGCGTAGAGCCGCTTTCTTCCTCTTCAGCACTCATCTCTGATCACCTCAGTCGAGGTCCTCGACCTTGTCGGCGATATCCTCGACGTCGTCGCCCGCCTCGCCGGCGTCGACGATCGCCGCGGCGGCCGAGCCGACCTCGAGGCCGGCGGCGTGGCCGACGTCGTCTTGGGTCTCGATGAAGACGACGGGAATGCCTTTCTCGTCGGCGAGTTCCGGGAGGTGCATCACGATCTCCTCGGGAGAGACGTCTTCGGCGACGTAGACGAGGTCGGCGTTGCCACGCTCGATGGCCTTCGTCGTTTCGTTCGTTCCTTTCTTTACGCGTCCGGTGTCTCGTGCGACCTCGAGCGCCTCGAGGGCGTCGTCGGCGAGGTCGGCTGGGATGTCGGTTGTGACGTATACTGACATTGGTTGTTCACCTCTCCTACGCGTGGGCTCGCGCTCCCCTGCCGTCCGGGTGCTGGGACCCGGGCCGGGTTCGACCCGGCGGAAGTCCTGTGAGGCTAGGAGCATCATCAACCCCACGTAGGGTGTACACCTCAGTAGCGCTGCCCCCCTTAAAAGCGTGTTCAAACGATCGCAGGCATGCAATCGGTCCGCATAGAGATCGGGGTCGCGGCTCGAAGGTGGTTACGAGAGGAGCCAGAGGAGTGCCAGTAGAAGAATCGGGCTACCGAGGAGGAAAACCACGCTGAGGATCGGAAGCCACTGGGAGAGCGCAGCGAGAACCAGCGTCGCGGCGATGGTTCCCAACAATATGATGATTACGTTAAGACGGAATATGATTTCATCATCGTTCATTTCACTAAACTCACACACCCATGGTAAAAATGACTTTGAAATAATTGCGTCACCGCCGCTGCTCGAGACGATCGCTGAGTCGACGAGTGACACCACGCTCGACGAATCGATGAATAGCCGTCTCGAGGAGCACTGCGACGGCGAGAACGGTTCCGGACATGAGTGTGAGGAGTCCGCCACCGAAGAGACTGCCCGCAGTCCCTGCGTACAGCGAGTACAGACTCACCCCTGCGAGCCACAGCGTCAGTGCTCCGACCAGCCCGACCAGTATCGAGCCGAGAGTGATCCCGTTCCGAACGACGCCGAAAAGAGCGAGAAGGCCGAGCACCCCCGGAACGACGAGTTCGGGAGTGACCGGGACCGGTCCGATCGTCGGCCACGTGGGATACGGCTGCGGGAGTTGTGCGGCCATCGTGCCGACTAGCAGAAGGACGAGCACCGCGAGCACGACCGCAAACGCTCTGAGGGCCGCACCCATTCTGGTTGGTCAGTTCACAGTACTGTAGTAAATATCAATCCATTATACTTTCTGCACACCCGGTCGATGGCTGTGCAGTTTCGGTCGCGCTACGACGCCGTCGCTGTGGCTACTACCGCCAGAAACGATGTGATCTCTCGAGCCACCAACGTATTTCCGATCCGCATCGAATTGCCACGTATGAACGGGCTCGAGGGAAGCGGTCAGCGCGGGAGGGAGGACGATTGGCGGACCAGACTGCGCGAGAACGCGACCGGAATCGCGTCGATGCTCGTGACGGCGTTCTGGCTCGGCGCGATGTTCACGGGTCAGGAGTGGTGGCTCGCGGCGCTGCTCGTCGGCTACATCGCGGTCGTACCGCTGGTTGCGCTCCTGTTCGGCGACGAGGAGGACCGCCGCGAATGGGTCGACGACTACACGCCCGGCGAGGCGGACTCGACCACCGACTCGGAAACGTCGACGGCGGATCGAGACCGCAACACCCGCGACGCCCTCGAGACGCTTCGCGAACGGTACGCCGCAGGCGACCTGACCGACGAGCAGTTCGAGCGCAAACTCGAGCGCCTGCTCGACACGGAGACGCTCGAGGACGCCGAGGCGTGGACCCGACGCGAGAAGCACAGCGAACGGAACCGAGAGACGGAATACGAGTCGTGACCGACACGCCTCCCATGAGCGACCGGTTTCCCGTTATCGTGGCGGGAAGATCGGGCCGTCACGACAGTACGGGTCTCGAATCCGCCCGAATCGACTCGAACACCTGGGTCGCCCACTCGCGTGCGATCGCCGCGTCGGTGTCGACGAACACGCGCATCGTCCCGGTCTCCTCGTCGTAGCCGCCGATTCCGACGCGGTCGTCGAACAGCGCCAGACCGTACGGGAGAGCCTCTCGCGTGCGGACGGTGACGTTCCCCTCGTCGATCGCCGCCGCGAGCGCGGCGTCCGCCTCGTCTCGAAGCGCGTCGACGGTGTCGGGAACGTAGACGAGTTCGACGGTTCGATCTTCGAGCAACCGATCGGCGTCGCCCTCGCTTCCGGGCGGGATCATGTGGGTCGTGTTGAACCCGCGGAACGACTCGCTCTCGCGGAGCAGCGACAGGAACCGCGCGATCGGCGCGTACGGGTCCGACGGATCGGCGACGGTGACGGTCGCGTCGGCGAACGGTTCGATGACGAACTCCTCGTGGTCCTCGCAGATGTACTCGAACAGCGGGTCCAGCCGACGGGCGGTCCGGAGATAGGCCTCGAATTTGCAGACGCCATCGGCGACGACCGTACCGAGCCCCGTCAGCCGATAGCGGCCGTCGACGCGCTCGCCGTACTCGTTGTCCTCGAGCCAGCGGACGAACCGGTGGCTTGTCGCTCGCGACACCTCGAGCGTCGCCTCGATCTCGCGGCGATCGAGGGGCTCGACGAGCAGCGCCCGAAGCAGGTGCCCGTGGCGGACGATATCGACCATCTCTTCGGTGTCCGGAAACGGTTCGCGTTCGCGTCGCTCCCGGTCTCGCTGGGCGTTCCGATCGTATCGAATGAGTTCGTCGAGGAGGCTGTGTGTCACGGCTCGGTTACCCCTTGCTAACAGTCACCACACAGTACTCCGCTCACGGGCTTAACCCTATCTCACGCCGTGAAACGACGTTCGCTGTCCGAAACTCGTCTCGGAAATCAAGTATAGGGTTCTCACTCGCCTCTCTGCTACTATGGAACCGACGACTCACACGTCCGACTCCGCCGAGGCGCGCATCCCTTGGGACTCGCCGACGGTTCGTATCGTCCTTCTAAGCACGTTATTGGCTCCGCTCGGGGTTCCGCTTATCAGTCCGACCCTGCCCGTCGTGCGCGATACGTTCGGCGTCACCGAGCCGACGGCCAGCCTGCTGATCAGCGCGTACTTCGTCGCCGGGATCGTCCTCTCGCCGTTCATCGGGGCGCTCGCCGATCGACTCGGCCGCCGCCGCGTGCTCGCCGCGAGTCTGATCGTCTTCGGCCTCGCGGGCGGTTCGATCGTCGTCGCCCCCTCGTTCGCGACGGTCCTGCTGGTCAGGGTCGTTCAGGGGACGGCCGCCGCGGGAATTTTCGTCGCGACGGTCACCATCATCGGCGACACGTTCGAGGACGCCCGGCGAAACGCGGTTCTCGGGATCAACACGGCGGTCCTCTCGGCCGGCGCGGCGATCTTCCCGCTCGTCGGCGGCGTGCTCGTCGCCGTCTCGTGGGACGCCCCGTACCTGCTGTACCTGCTCGCGGTCCCGCTCGGGATCGCCGCCTGGTACGTCCTCGAGGAACCCGATGCCGCCGACGAGCGGGCGAGCGAGTCCGAACGGCGCGACGGCCGAGAACCGGTCGACGGTGGGTCCGAGGACGAGGGAGTGACGATCGACGGCGCCTACGCTCGAGGCGTGCTCGCTGCCGTCGGCTCGGGGAGCGTGTCGGCGATGTACCTGGCCACGTTCGCGGCCGAACTCCTGTTGTTCGGCTCCGTCCTGACGGCGGTACCATTCCTGCTGACCGGCTCGTACGGTCTCGCGCCCGCCGTGGTCGGCGGCGTCCTGACGCTCGCGGAGGGCGTGTCGGTCGTCGTCGCGGCCTCGAACGGGCGGTTCGCGAGACACGCGACGAACCCGGCGCTCGTCACGGTGGGGTTCGTCTGCTTGGGGGTCGGGCTCGGCGTCGCCTGGCTCGCCGGCTCCGTGGTGGGGATCGCAGCCGCCACCGCGATCATCGGCGCGGGAATCGGTCTCGTGTTGCCGTCGGTCGACGCGGAGGTGAGCGACCGTGTCGCGAGTCGCTACCTGGCCGGCGCGCTGAGTCTCCGCAACAGCACGACGTTCCTCGGCCGAACGCTCGGTCCCGTCGCCTTCGCCGGGATCGCTGCGACGACCGGGTACGCGGCGTTGCTGCTCGGCAGCGCGGTCGTCGCGCTCGCCGTCGCCGGCGTCGTCGCAGGCGTGACGCTGACCGCCGACGGCGGCCTGCTCGCTCCGCGAAGCGCGTGATCGTCACTCGTCGTCCGCCTGCCGTTCGACGCGCTCGGCGCGTTCTCTCACGACCTGCGTCTCGTCCGGCCAGGTGACGCTCCCGAGGAACGGGATACCGATCTGCTCGGCGGCGCGAGCGATCATGTGCGAGCCGGTCGGCACGGTCAGGAAGAGAAACCCGATTCCGATGAGCGCGGTTAGCCCCTCGTTGCCGGGTCCGAACTCGACGAAACCGGCCAGGAAGATCGCGGCGGTGCCGAGCGTCGTCGGCTTGCTCGTCGCGTGCATCCGGTTGTAGACGTTCGGCAGGCGCAACAGACCGATCGTGCCGACGGTCAGGAAGAACGCGCCGACGACGATTAGCGCGACGATGACGATATCGTGAATCATTCGATCACCTCGCCCTCGGTGACGTACTTGGCGACGGCGACCGTCGCGATGAAGCCGATGATCGCGAGCACGAGGCTCACGGTGACGAACAGTCCCCGATCGGTCAGGAGGGCAAACAGCACGGCGATCGCGACGACGTTCGTCGCGATGGCGTCCAGTGCGACCACCCGGTCGGGGTTCGTCGGCCCGTGGATCACGCGGTAGCTACAGAGGACGCAGAGCCCGCTGACGAGGACCAACGCGGCCCGGATCGCCGTCTCGAGGAACGCCGGATCGGCCTCAGTCATCGTCCGTTCCTCCGTTCCGGTCGCCCGTAGTACTGTCTCTTTCCCCGCCCGAGACGACGATCTCCGGCGGCGGATCAGACGACGACGCGTCCTCGTCGAACATTCCGAGCGCGTAATCCTCCCAGGTGCGGATAGGCTCGGCGATGGCCTCGGGGTCGCGGCCGTCGACGCCGTGGACGTACAGCGCGTTGGTCTCCTCGTCGTAGTCCAGCGTCACCGTCCCAGGCGTGATCGTGATGCTGTTGGCGATGACGGTGATCGCGACGTCGGACTCGATCCGGAGCGGCACCAAGATTACTTCGGGCTCGATCGGCATTCCCGGTGAGAGCACCCGATAGGCGACGTCGACGTTGGCCCGCAGGAGTTCCCAGGTGAAGGCTCCGAGATAGAGCCCGGCGTAGGGCAGCGCTCGGATCCCGCGTCCGAGGTCGATGCGATCGGCGTAGAGCCGGCGGAAGACGAACGCGACCGGCAGGCCGACGAGCAACCCTGCGAGGAAGCCGCCGACGAGCGACGACGGAGAAAGCGGGAGGCCGCGGACGAACACCCACAGCGTCGCGAAGACGACCCCGACGACCGGCCACGTCCGAACCTCCATTAGTGGTCACCTCCGTTCGCGCTCGAGTCGGCCAGTTCCGCCGGCCCCACGGGGTCGACGGCTTCGACGTAGCCCTCGGTGTCGAGGGCGGCCTCCGCGGCGGCCGTCGCGAACTCGTAGACGGGCTCGAAGCCGACGCCGACGGCGAGGATCGTCGCTGCGAGCGCGACGAGGACCCCCACCTGTACGCGGTCGATCGCCGCCGCTTCCACCGCGGGCGTCTGAGCGCCCCAGAAACACCGGTTCCACAGCCGGGTCGCGTAAGCGATCGTCAGCAGCGAGCCGACCAGCAGGAGAACGATCACCGGGCCGGCCCCCGCTCGAGCCGCCGCATCGAAGACCAGGAACTTGCCGAAAAAGCCCGACAGCGGCGGGATACCGACGAGCGCAAGCGAGGCGACGAACACCGCGATCGCCAGCGGCGGCGAGTGCTTCGCCAGCCCGCCGAGGCCGTCGAAGCTGCTCGTCCCCGTCGCCGACCTGACCGTGCCGACCGCGAGGAAGAGCAGCCCCTTTGCCAGCGTGTGATTGAGCGCGTAGACGAGCGCGGCGACGATGGCGAGCTGGCGCAGGTCCGGGCCGGTGACCGTCGCCGCGATCGCCACGGGGACGGCGATGAAGCCGACCTGTCCGATGCTCGAGTAGGCGAACACGCCCTCCATGGAGTCGCGGCCGACGGCCCCGATCCCGCCGACGAGGATGCTGGCCCCGGCCATGAGGAACAGCGCCGCGCCGACGAACGACAGCGTCGAATCGATCGCGACCGGTCCCGGGAGCGCGAGATCGACGCCGATCTCCGCCCCGGCAAAGACCGTAAAGGAGAGGCGGATGATCGCGTAGATACCGACCTTCTTCGTCGCGCCGGCCAGCAGGGCGGTGATCTGGGGCGGCGCGGCCCGGTAGGCCGTCGGGATCCAGAACTGGAAGGGAACGAGCCCGGCTTTGATCGCGAACACCGACAGGAGCAAGCCGAACAGGCCGATCACCGGGGCCGGCTCGAGACCGTACGCGGCTGGTTCGGCCAACCGCTGGGCGAGGTCCGCCATGTTGAGCGTTCCCGTCGTCGCGTAGATGCCGCCGACGGCGAGCAGGAAGACGGCGCTGGCGAGCAGATTGAGCGTGACGTACCAGAACGCGGCGCGAGTGTGCTGGGGCCCGCCGCTGTAGGCGACGAAGACGTAGCTCGCCATCAGCATCACCTCGAACCAGACGAAGAGGTTGAACAGGTCGCCGGTGAGGAACGCGCCCGTCACGCCCAGCGCGAGGAAGTGAAAGAGCGGGAAGTAGTAGCTCCGCCCTTCGCCGCCGGGGAGGTGTCTGGTCGAGAAGACCAGCGACGCCACGCCCAGCACGGCGACCATCGTCAGCATGAACGCCGACAGCCCGTCGGCGACGAGCGTGATGCCGAACGGGGCCGGCCAGTCGCCCACCTGGTAGGTCGCGACCCCCGGCGCGTTCGGCGCGAGGACGACGTACCAGTCGATCGCCGCTACCGCGACCGCGTAGGCCGCGCCGCCGCCGAGGCTCACCGCGGCTCGAGCGCGGGGTCGGCGGCCGAGCAGCAGGGTCGCGACGGCCGTCACGAGGACGATCAGCATCGGCGCGATCACGAGTTGCGAACTTCCGCCCAGCGACGGCCCGGCCGTCATCGTCGATCACCCATCGGTTCCATCGTCGTCGTCGGTCGCTGTGATAGCGGTATCGTCATTCGCGATCACTCAACTCCGACACGTCGAGCGTGTCGTGTTCTTCGTAGACCCGATACGACAGCACGAGCGCGAATGCGGTCATGCCGAAGCCGATGACGATGGCGGTCAACACGAGCGCCTGCACCACCGGATCGGCCGTCGTCGGCACGTCCTCGCCGTGGCCGGCGAGCACCGGGACCGACTCGGCGGTCGCCGGCGCGATACCGCCCATCGCCAGCAAGTAGAGGTTCGCGGCTTGGCTGACGATCGCCAGCCCCCAGACGACCCGGATCAGGTCCCGTCGCAACAGCAGGAAGGTCCCGAGGGCGAACAGCGCGCCGATCGTCGCCGCGAGGACGACCGCCGTCATTCGGCGCCCACCACCGAGAGGATCGTGAGGACGCCGCCGACCACGACGCAGTAGACACCGAAGTCGAAGGCCAGCGCGCTGGCCACCTCGAGATGGTGATAAATCGGCAGCCCCTCGAGGATGACGAACGTCTGGGAGAGGAACGCCTGGCCGAAGACCAGCGGTGCGAGCCCACTGAGGACCGCGACCGCGAAGCCGTAGGCGAACAGCCGGCGGTAGGCCACGACGACGCGGTCACGAGACGGTTCCTTGCCGGGATCGACGTCTCGGCCGAGGATACCGCGCTCCAAGAAGTCCAGACCGTAGGCCATGTAGACGATCACGAAGGCCGTCGTCGTGAGGACGCCGCCGATGAAGCCGCCGCCGGGGAGGTTGTGGCCCTCGACGAACAGCGAGATCGCGACGACCAGAATGATCGGGACGATCGCCCGCGCGGTCGTGCGCATGATGACTGTCGTCACTCTTCGTCACCTCGTTCGGACTCGCTGCCGGCGTCCGTCGAGTCGCTATCGGTGCCCTCGGCATCTCCGCCGTCTGCGTGCGTCCCGACCGGTCCGTCCCCGGCCGACCCGTCGTCGAGCAGTTCGTCGCCGGCCCGGGTATCGATCAGGTCGCTGTCGCCGCGGCCGCGCATGACGATCAAGGTCAGAATCGAGATCGCGGCCAGTCCGATCACGACGAGTTCGCCGAGCGTGTCGAAGCCGCGGAAGTCGACGAGAGTCACGTTGACGACGTTCGTCCCGCCGCCTTGCGGAACCGCTTCGGCGACGAAGCCGCGGGCGATGTCGGTCGGGCCGGCGGGTCGTGCGCCGGTCGTGACCAGCACCGTGACGAAGGCGGTCACGCCGACGGCCAGCGAGAGGCCGGCGTCGCGGACGCTCCGGCTGAACCCGATCGCGGCCCCGTCGGGGATCTCCTCGATGACGAGCAGGAAGATCACGAGCACCAGCGTCTCGACGACGAGTTGGGTCAGCGCGAGGTCGGGCGCGCTCGCGAGGATGTAGAAGATCGCGATCATGAACCCGAGAATCGAGAGCGTGAGCACGCCGGCGACGTGCGAATCCGAGAGCACGACGGCGAGTGCCCCCACAACCGCGACGAGCAACACGAGCGCGATCGAGGGCGTGGCCTCGAGCCCCAACCGGATCGGGTCGAGGGCTCCCGCGGCGGCGAAGCCGACGAGCGCGAGCGCACAGGTCGCGCCGAGCGTCCAGGTCGCGTACGTCCGGAGCAGTCCGTTGTGAACGCGCCCGGCGAGCCACCTGCCCTCGTCGGTGAGGCTGCCCACGAGGGCGTCGTACCACCAGTTCGCGCCGATCGGCGGTACACGGCGCGGAATCGCGCCGATGGCGTCGTGGAGCCGATCGTAGAACGGGAACGCAGCGACCCCGACGAGGATGGTCACCGCGCTCATGCCGACCGGCGTCGAGTACGAGGTCGGGAGGCCGACGTGCATCTCGTGGGGGTCGACCGCCGTCGCCTCGAGGCCGGGTTGGACGACGAGGTCGACGGCGAACTGGGGATCGACGCTGACGACCGCGGCGAGTAGCGCCAGGAGCGCCGGCGACACGAGCATGGTGAGCGGCGGACTCTGGACGGGGCCGAGTTCGTCCGGCCTGTCGCCGAAGAATAGGGATAGAAACCGAAGCGAGTAGAGAACGGTGAAGATGCTCCCGAAGACGGCGACGGCGGGGTAGAGCCAGCCCAGCGCACCGATCTCGTGGTGGTGGCTCGCCTCGACGGCGGCCTCGTAGAGCAGTTCCTTGGAGTAGAAGCCGTTGAAGGGCGGGATGCCGGCCATGCTCAGGGCGGCGACCGTCGTGATCGCCGCGGTCACGGGGAGATCGCGGCGAAGCCCGCCGAGCTTTGCGATTTCCCGAGTGCCTGCTTCGTGGGCGATGATCCCCGCAACCAGAAAGAGCGCGGCCTTGAACAGCGCGTGGTTGAGCAGGTGAAAGACGCCGGTCTCCGCGCCGTAGACCGAGGTAAAGCCGAAGCCGGCGATCATCAGCCCGAGGTGACTCGCCGTCGAGTACGCGAGCAGTTCCTTGATGTCCGTCGCCGCGACGGCGAGCATCGCACAGATCGTCATCGTCGTCAGTCCGAGCGTCGCAAAGAGGAGGAGCCACTCCTCGCCGACGAGCATCGGACGGACCCGGCCGACGAAGTAGACGCCGACCTTGACCATCGTCGCGGAGTGGAGAAACGCCGAGACCGGCGTCGGGGCCGCCATCGCGTTGGGGAGCCAGAAGTGCAGCGGCACCTGCGCGGACTTGGTCGCCGCGCCGACCGCGAGCAGTCCGAGCACCGGCAGGAACAGTCCTCGCTCGCGCAGCGCGGCTTGCATTGCCTCGGGATTCTCGAGCATCGCCGCGAGGTTGAACGCCGACGCGGGGCCGAGGACATCGCCGGCGACGATCGAGAGCAAGAGGAGGCCGACGAGCAAGAAGAGGCCGCCGCCGACGGTGACCAACATGGCCATCCGGGCGGCGTACTGCGAGGACTCGTCGGCGGTGTAGTAACCGATCAGGACGAACGACGCGAGGCTGGTGAGTTCCCAGAACAGGAAGATAGCGATCAGGTCAGCGGCCAGCGCGACCCCGACGATCGAGCCCATAAAGGCGAGCAGGGCGGCGTAGTACCTGACGAGGCCCGACTGGCCGTGCATGTACGCGGGCGAATACGTGAAAATGAGCGCCCCGATACCGCAGGCCAGTAGCGCGAACAGTAGCGCCCAGCCGTCGACGTAGAACTGGAGCGCGACGTTCAGCGAGGGGATCCACTGCAGCGCGACGGTCCCCTCGGCCCCGTACTGGGTCGCGAGTAGACCGAACGACGCCAGCGCGACGAGGGTCCCCGCGAACCCGGTTCCCTCACCGAGGACGCGAAAGAAAAGCGGCGTGAGCGCTGCGGCCACGAACGGGAGCGCGACCGCGGCGACGATCACCGCCTGATCGGGAGACATTCAGTACGCCGAGGCTAGGGCAAGACCGCCCTTAAGCGATTACCTTTCGGCTGGCAGAAACGTGTGGAAGGTAGGAGAGAGTGGCGTTCGCGAGACGCGGGAGCGACGATCGTCCGTGAGTCCGACACGCTTATTCGCGAACGGCGACGAATCATACACAGTGAGCACCGAGACGTCCGAACCGACCGAAACCGAAGCGTTCGAGCGGGTCTGCGAGACGCTCGTCGACCGGATCCTCGCCGGGGAGATCGAGCGTGACGAGGTCGAGAAAGCCAAACTCGAGGCCTGCTCGGAACACTCCGCGCCGAAGGTGCCGAAAAATTCCGAGCTACTCGATTACGCGCCCGAGGAGCACCGCGAGACCCTCGAGACGGTGCTGCGGCGCAAACCGGTTCGGACGGCCTCAGGCGTCTCGCCGGTCGCGATCATGACCTCGCCCGAGCGGTGTCCCCACGGGAAGTGTCTCTACTGTCCCGGCGGCCCGGACTCCGAGTTCTCCTCCTCGCAGAGCTACACGGGCGAAGAACCCGCCGCGGCCCGCGGCGTCCAGAACGATTACGACCCGTACGGGCAGGTGACGCTTCGCCTCGAGCAACTGCGCCAGATCGGCCACCCCGTCGACAAGGCCGAACTCATCCTGATGGGTGGGACGATGACCGCCCGCAGCCACGACTATCAGGAGTGGTTCGTCAAGCGCGCCCTCGAGGCGATGAACGACTTCGACGTCGACAAGGAGCCAGAACCGGCCGAGGGCATCAGCTTCGCGCAGGATCCCGCCGAGTACGAGTGGCGGTATCTCGAGGACGTCATCGCGGAAAACGAGACCGCGGATGTCCGCAACATCGGGACGACCTTCGAGACCAAGCCCGATTGGTGTGACCCGGAGCAGATCGACCGGATGCTCGACCTCGGCGGGACGAAAGTCGAGGTCGGCGTCCAGACGACCTACGAGCGGATCAACCGCGAGATGCACCGCGGCCACGGCGTCCAGGAGTCCATCGAGGCGAACCAGCGGCTGCGGGACTCGGCGTTCAAAGTCGGCTTTCACATGATGCCGGGCCAGCCGGGAATGAGCACGGAGATGTGTCTCGAGGACTTCCGGCGGCTCTTCGAGCAGGAGCAGTGGAAGCCGGACTACCTGAAGATCTATCCGACGCTCGTGGTGCGAGGCACCGCGACCTACGACTGGTGGCACAGAGACGAGTACGAGCCGCTGAACAACGACGAGGCCGCCGACCTGATCGCCGAGATCAAGGACATGATCCCCCGGTACACCCGCCTCCAGCGCGTCCAGCGGGACATTCCGGCGGACTTCATCGACGCCGGCGTCTGGAAGTCGAACCTGCGCCAACTCGCCCGACAGCGGATGGACGACCACGACTGGACCTGCGACTGCATCCGCTGTCGCGAGGCCGGCATGAACGACGAGAAACCCGAGAACGTCGAACTCGACGTGCTGACCTACGACGCCTGCGGCGGCACGGAACACTTCATCTCGTTCGAGGACTTCGATCGGGATCTGCTCGTCGGCTTCTGCCGGCTTCGGTTCCCGAACGATCCGGTCCGACCGGAACTCGAGAACGCGGCGCTGGTCCGGGAACTGCACGTGTATGGCTCGGAGGTCGCCGTGGGGAGCGAGCCACAAAGCGGCTCGGAAAACGCGAGCGGGCAGGGCCCGCGAGCGAGCGACGGTGAGACCGACCAGCACCAGCACCAGGGCTACGGTCGCCGCCTGATGGAACGCGCCGAAGCGCTCGCCGCCGACGCCGGCTACGACAAGCTGAGCGTCATCTCGGGGATCGGCGCTCGAGAGTACTACCGGAACAAACTCGGCTACCACCAGGACGGTCCCTACGTCAGCAAGCGACTCTGAGACGCGATTTCGCAATGCGCTGCACGTGCTGTGGGTCCGCACCGTGAGGCGTCGCTATCGGCATACTATCCGATATATTGTAGTAATATTTTGAATTAATTGCGCAAAATTTATACTGGCAGAAACGATACACTCAGTCGCCGACGAACGTCGGCACCGTTGTCAGTTTCCCCACCCCGGCAGCGGCAGACCGCACCACCGCTCGAGCGCGTCAGTTCCCATCGATTCGCCCGATCCCCTGGGGCGAACCCGACGCGCTCGTCGTCCGGACCCCTCTTGCCATCGGCACGTCGGCTCGACAGCAGGTCGTCGATTTCCCCCGCTTTCGACGAGCGGCGTCGCGTGACCGGGCTCACTGACCGCCACTCCGGCTTCGATAGCCGCTGGCGAACTCGTATCCGAGGAGCGCGACGAACAGGCCGAAGACGACTGTCCGAACGATCGTTCGCTCGCGGCCGGTCCCGGTGACAGTAAACCCACTCAGCAGGACGATACTGACCAGCACGCTGATGCGGATCCGCGTTTCCGGCGGTACCTCGACGTCACCCGTGGCTGCGAGATACAGTTGCGGCCCGAGGATCGGAATGCCGACGAGGACGATTGCACCGAAGAGGGGTCCCTCGAGTCCGATGGCGGCTCCGACGAGGAGGACGACGACAGAGAGGACGGCTCCGACGGCGATCACCGTGTTTTCTCGCGATATCACAGCAATCCATGCGAGAGCCATCTAAATATATTATCGTGGTTCGAGATATCAATCGGTTCGCACCCCTTCGTCCCTGCCGCGACCGAGCCGGTCGTGTCAGTCGATCGTAACCTCGAGCTCGAGCAGGCCGAGGTGAGAGGGCGCCCGGCCGCCGGTCGTGCGGAACTCCTGGGGCGTCGACCCGACGATCTCGTAGAACTCGGCCTGGTCGGTCGGCACGAGGACGCTGCCGTCGTCGCGCTTGAGGAACGCGGGCGCGTTCGTGTCGTCGATGAACTCGCGTTGCTCCTCCCACTCCTCGTCGGCGTAGATGAAGGTGCCAAAGGAGAACCGGCCTGCGGCGAGCGCATCGTACTTTTTGAGGAACGCTCCGGCCTCCTCGGCGTTGAACTCCTCGTCGCTCACCCAGGCGATGGCCGCGATGCCGTCGGCCTGAAGGAGGTAGAAGTCCCAGGAGAGCGTCGCGTCGAACACCGCCCAGGTGCTTCGCGGGCCGACGGTGTTGACCTCGGCGCTGAAGGTAGGAACCATCCGCGACCCCTCCTCTTCCGGGACGAAGGCTACGTCGTAGCCCGGGACGCGAATCCCCCGGTCGTGGTAGACGACGCCGTCCAGATCGATGTCGGCGTCGATCCGATCGACGATGCTCCGGACGGTCGCGCCGCCCTCGTTTCGGAGATGCTCGATGAAGTTCGGGAACTTCGTGACGTCGGTCCACGGCGGTTCGTCGCCGACGCTCATGCGTCTCGATCACCCCGATCGCGCTCGGATTCGCCGATAGCCTGGGACATGCCCTATGCTGGGTGCCGGCGCGGATTAGGCTTTCCGACCTCGGTCGGCGGGCCGTCGCCGGCGCACGCTGTCTCCCATCCTTCCCCCTCGAGCGCCGAGCGGCCGATGGCGACGGAGCGACACGCCTTTTTGACCGGACCGGGCAGTTCAGGTATGGATCCAAAGCGGGAGCTCACGAGCGTCGACCTCGCCGCCCTCGTCGGGGAGTTCGGAGCCTACGAGGGGGCGAAGGTCGACAAGGCCTATCTCTACGGCGACGACCTCGTCCGGCTCAAGATGCGCGACTTCGACCGCGGCCGCATCGAACTCGTCCTCGAGGTCGGCGAGGTCAAGCGAGCGCACACGGTCGCCCCCGAGCGGGTGCCCGACGCACCCGGCCGGCCGCCCCAGTTCGCGATGATGCTGCGCAACCGCCTCTCCGGGGCCGATTTCGCCGGCGTCGAACAGTACGAGTTCGACCGCATCCTCGAGTTCATATTCGAGCGCGAGGATGGGACGACCCGCATCATCGTCGAACTGTTCGGTCAGGGCAACGTCGCGGTCACCGACGGCGAGTACGAGGTGATCGACTGCCTCGAGACCGTCCGGCTGAAATCCCGAACCGTCGTGCCGGGTTCACGCTACGAGTTCCCCGACACCCGGACGAACCCGCTGTCGATCTCCCGCGAGGCGTTCGACCACGAGATGGACGACTCCGACACGGACGTGGTCCGGACGCTCGCGACGCAACTCAACTTCGGCGGGCTCTACGCCGAAGAGCTGTGTACCCGCGCCGGCGTCGAGAAAGGGCTGGACATCGCCGACGCGGACGACGACGTCTACGATCGGCTCTTCGAGGCCATCGAACGGCTCGCGCTCGACATCCGAAACGGGAACTTCGAGCCGCGGCTCTACCTCGAGCGCGACGATGCGGAGGGCGAGGAGGATACAGACGACGCCAAAGCGGATGCAAGCCGTGACGGCGACGGCCGCGTCGTCGACGTGACTCCCTTCCCCCTCGAGGAGCACGACGAACTGGACGGTGAGCCCTACGACACCTTCCTGACGGCGCTGGACGACTACTTCTTCCGGCTCGATCTCGAGGACGAAGAGGAGGTCGATCCCACGGCACAGCGGCCGGACTTCGAGTCGGAGATCGCCAAGTACGAGCGCATCATCGAGCAACAGCAGGGGGCGATCGAGGGGTTCGAACAGGAGGCCGAGGCGTTGCGCGAGCAGGCCGAGTCGCTGTACGCCGAGTACGGGCTGGTCGACGAGATCCTCTCGACCGTTCAGGGGGCTCGGGAGCAGGATCGCTCCTGGGACGAGATCAGAGAGCGCTTCGAGGAGGGGGCCGACCGCGGGATCGAAGCCGCAGAGGCCGTCGTCGGCGTCGACGGCAGCGAGGGGACGGTCACCGTCGAGATCGACGGGGAGCGAATCGATCTCCTCGCCCGGCAAGGGGTCGAACAGAACGCGGATCGACTCTACACCGAGGCCAAGCGCGTCGAGGAGAAAAAGGAGGGCGCGCTGGCGGCCATCGAGGACACCCGCGAGGATCTCGAGGACGCCAAGCGTCGCCGCGACGAGTGGGAAGCCGAGGACAGCGAACCGGCCGACGACGAGGGCGACGGAGACGAGAACGAACGACGCGACTGGCTCGCCGAGCCGTCGATCCCCATCCGCGAAAACGAGCCCTGGTTCGACCGCTTCCGCTGGTTCCACACCAGCGACGGCTACCTCGTCATCGGCGGGCGCAACGCCGATCAGAACGAGGAACTCGTCAAGAAGTACCTCGAGCCGGGCGATACAGTCCTCCACACGCAGGCCCACGGTGGCCCTGTCACCGTGTTGAAGGCGACTGATCCAAGCGAGGCTTCCTCGAGCGACATCGAACTGCCGGACGCGAGCATCGAAGAGGCCGCTCAGTTCGCCGTCTCCTACTCGTCGGTCTGGAAGGACGGCCGCTACGCGGGTGATGTCTACGCCGTCGACTCGGATCAGGTCACGAAGACCCCCGAGAGCGGCGAGTACCTCGAGAAAGGCGGGTTCGCGATCCGCGGCGATCGGACCTACTACCGGGACACGGCGGTCGGCGCTGCCGTCGGCATCCAGTGCGAGCCGTACACGCGAGTGATCGGCGGGCCGCCGTCGGCCATCGAGGACCGCGCCGAGACGATGATCGAACTCGAGCCCGGCCGGTACGCACAGGCCGACGCGGCAAAGCGGCTCTACCGACGGTTCCGCGACCGGTTCGCGGACGAGACGTTCGTCCGCAAGATCGCCAGCCCCGATCGGATCCAGCACTTCATGCCGCCGGGCGGGAGTCGGATCACGGACGACTGAGTCCCGAATGACCGTCGGCTCTGCGACCAGCGAATACCGTCAGAAGCGGCGCGCCTCAGAGCAGGTACGTCTCGGCGAGCGAGCCCAGAACGGGCAGCCGGGTCTGGTTCCCCTGAAACGCCATGACGAGGAGGTAGAGCCAGACGAGAAACAGAGCGAACGCGAGCCCCATCTGCGTCAGGAACGAAAATATCGTGATCAGAAAGCCCAGGATGTCGCCGACGAGCATCGCCATGACCGTCGCGACCGCATTGAGCACGAAGTACGTGACCATCGCGACGACGCCGAAGACGGTGCTCTGAGCGGCGTGGAACCGCGCGAACTCGTTCTCGCTCTCGAGCAGATAGACGAGGATTCCCGTCACGGGCGAGAACAGATACGAGAGCGCCCCGAGTACGTTTCCGTCCGGGCCGAGACTGGTCGACATCCCTGCGGCTGATTCCGTCGTGGCGGCTGTTTTACGTTGTGTTGACATTGATATTCCGCCGTAGAGAGGAGTACAGATCACTTTACTGTATCGGACAGCGTATAAAAAACTGGGGCAGCGGTGTTATAGAAGGGACGACCGCTCTGAAGCTGTTTCGGTCGCGATACGTCCGGACCAACGCCCAACTCTTGGACTCGGTCTCGGGCGCCCGGGATCACTGCTCGGGACGGTCACGTCGGCCGCGGTGCTCGTCCTCGTCGACGGGTCCCGGCATCGTCGTCGCCGTCACGCCGGCGCTCAGCACCGGCTTCGTCGCGTACCTGGCGTTCAGTCCGGGGACACAACCGGAGTCCGGTCGAACCGACCAGTCCGCTCTCGAGTGGAGGCTGCAGTCGCCGGGCCCACGACTACCCGACCGACCGTAGACGAGAGCCTATGGTGGATATCGACACGGACACCGACACGGATCCCGAACTCGGCACCGCGACCATCGTCTACGAGACGCCGGGCGAACACGACGAGCGCGTCACCGTCGACAACGATCGACTCGCGTACTTTCAGGATCACTGGCTGTTCGCCTACGGGACCGACGACGACGGCAACGACATCGTTCGCCGGGTCCCAAAAGAGCGCGTCCACTACGTCGAACGGTCCGTCGAGGAGATCGAAGAGACGTTCGAGACCGGTCTCGAGAAGGCGAAAGACAAGCTCGACGAGATCAGAGGCTGATCGCCGACTCGAACGCTACGACCGAGTCCTCACTCCGATTTCTCGACGACGGACTCTCTGGGCCTACCACTCGAGCGATCGCTCGAACCGTCCCGCTCAGTGAACGGCGTCGTTCGGCCCTCCTCGAGCGCGGAAAGACAATCTTCGACGGAATAGATTCGGTCACCGTCGGAACAGGGCGCGACGCACTCGATATCGCCCTCCTCGTAGACGGCGACGCAGACGACCGGGACCCGGATCTCCTCCGCCGCCGTGCCGTGGTCGCCTCTCGAGGGCGTCTCGTGGCGCTCGAACGCCGGAGTGAGCGTGTAGCCTTCCCGGTCGGCCCACGACTGGAACGCGTCGACCGTGAGCGCGACCGACAGGCCGGAGTCGCTCAGCGCCTCGATCGCGGGCCGTACCGATCCCCACGTTTTGACGCGAACGTCGGTCTCGCCGTTTCGCTCCTCGAGTCGGCGCAAGCGGGCGACGGTCTCGCGGAGGGTGTCGATCACGTCCGGTGGCGCGCACTTTCGAAGGAAGACCTCTATCCGAATCGTTTGCGATGAGTCGGTGGCTGAGTCCGTCATTGTGCGTGGTGGATGGACGCGTCTCCGCGCGCAACCGTGTTCGTCGCGGCGACGCTCACCGATATAAAGCTAACACTGTGTAAGCGGAGTCAACACTCGCTACAGAGCGAGGGATACCACACTCCAGAGCAAAACCGGTACCCGACGGCGACACGGGTTCGACCGACGACCGTCGGGTATCGAAACCGGCCGTTCTCACTCGTCGGCGGGAGTCGTCTCCGGTCCGCCCTGACGACGGGGCCCCGTCGGCGTATCGGACTCCCCGCCGTCGTATCCCGTGCCGGCGGCCGCACTGCGCTCGGCGGCATCGTAGGACGACCCGAGGGCGATCAGGAATCCGACCATCGCGGTCACGAGGGCGACGCTTCCGATAGCGACGCTCCCGATCGCGGCCACCGTTCCCGAGAGGACCTCGCCGGCGGTCAGCAGCGAGACCGCCGTCACGGCCGCGATCAACGCGAGCAGTCTTCCCAGGCGACCCGTGTCGACGCCGTAGAACGTCTTTTCGCCGGTGGTATCCAGCAACACCGAGACGATCCCGTTGTACGAGTCGTCGGTTCGCGCGTTCCCGAGCGAATGGATCGATTGCGTGATCCACACGCCGGCCGTGAAGTTGAGGAACGCGACGAACGAGATCAGGCCGATCTGCCCGTCGACGAACAGTCCGGTCACGATCGCGCCCGCGAACGTGACGGCCATGATGGCGTGGGTAACCAGCGAGCGGACGCCGAAGTCTTCTAAGCGGTCGGTGTAATTCTGTTCCATACTCTTACTAGGTCGGGATCGCACATCCAAATCGTCCCTAACTATGTCGAACGTGAACTATTAGCAGACTTTTACACATCCGCTGACAGTCGTCTCGAGCGCCGGGGACGTGGCTCGTGACGGCGACCGGCCGCCGAATCGTCGCTGCGACCGATCGCAGTCCACTTACCGCCGCCCCGTGAATCGCCGTCCATGCAGATCAAAGACCGGGAGCAGGTCGAGGGCGGCCGCGAACGGGTCACCGTCGTTCCCGAGAGCGTCGACGACCTCTGGCACTTGCAGTACGTCCTCGAGCCCGGCGACCGCGTCGCGGGCGATACGACCCGGCGGATCCAGCGCAACGACGACCAGATGCGCGACACCGGCGGCGAGCGCGAGCACATGTGGGTCGCCATCGCCGTCGACGACATCGAGTTCCACAAGTTCGCCAACCGACTACGCGTCGGCGGCGAGATCGTTGCCTGCTCGCGCGAGGACCAACTCGGCTTTCACCACACGCTGAACGTCGAGGCCCGCGACGAGTTCTCGATCGAGAAGCGGTTCAAACCCGACCAGGAGGCCCGCCTCGAGGAGGCAGAAGAGGCCACCGAAAACCCGGATGTCGCGATCGCGACCGTCGAGGAAGGTGAGGCCCACGTCCACACGGTCGCCCAGTACGGCACCGAAGAGCGAGCGACGATTACCGGCACGACCGGCAAGGGCGAGTACGCCCGCGGACGCTCCGAACTGTTTTCCGAACTCGGGGACGTGCTCACACGCCTCGAGGTCGACGCGATCATCCTCGCCGGCCCCGGCTTTACGAAACAGGACGCCTACAAGCACTTAGAGCAGAACGAGCCCGACGTCGCCGAGTTGATTACGATGGTCGACACGGCGGCCGTCGGCGATCGCGGCGTCCACGAAGTGCTCAAACGCGGCGCCGTCGCGGATGTTCAAGAGGAGACCCGCATCGAGAGCGAGGCCGAGTACATCGACGAACTCACCCGCCGCATCGCCGAGGGGGCGAAGGCGGCTTACGGACCGGAACAGGTCCAGCAAGCCGCCGAGTTCGGCGCGATCGAGCGCCTGCTCGTCCTCGACGACCGGCTCCGCCAGGAACGGGGCCCCGACGGCGAGTGGGCGATCAACGTCGACGGGATCGTCCGCACGACCGAACAGAAAGGCGGCGACGTAACGGTCTTCTCGAGCGAGTTCCCGCCCGGGCAGCAACTCGCCAACCTCGGCGGCATCGCGGCGTTGTTGCGATACCGCCTCGAATGAGGCGGCCGTCTCCCGTCTCGAACGGCTCCGGCCGCCGTCGAGCGCTCGTTATCTGACTTCGTCGCCGGCCTCGATGAGTTGAATCAGGACCGAGGCGAACACCGAGCCCGAACTCCAAATCGCCGTCTCGCCGTCTTCGCCGCCGAGGACGCTCAGGAGGATGCTATCGTGGTCGGCGACGACGATCCGACCCGACCGTTGGTCGTCCGTCCGGTGGGCCGGGGGCTCGTCGACGGTGACGCCGTCGACGCCGGCGAAGCGATTGCGGACCGCTTCGGTGGCGCTGACGACGACGACCTCGACGCCGGCCGCGGCCCGCTCCGCGAGAACCCGTTCGATCGAGTCGGTGACGAGTTCCGGAAGCCTGGTTCCGAAAATGATCCGCTCGTCCGCTTGCGAGAGGAGGTCGACGGTCCGATCGTTGACGCGGTCGCGGTCGCGAACCGTCCAGATATCCTCCTGGGTCTCCTCGCCGGAGGGCTCGTTTTTGACGGTATCGACGTACTCGAACGCGCGGTCCTGTTCGCGCTCGAACCGCCGTTGGAGGGTGTTTCGCGCCTCCTCGATGTCGACCGGGCGGTACCGGATCGGATTCGACTGCTGGACCTCGATCAGACCGTGATTCTCGAGGCTCTCGGCGACGCTGTAGACCTGCGACCGAGGGACGTCGGTGACCTCGGCGACGTCTCTGGCCGTCCCCGCGCCCAGCTGATGAAGCGCGATGAACACCTTGGCCTCGTAGCTGGTCAGTCCGAGGCCTTCGAAGGCGTCGACGGCCGCGTTTTCGTCGTCGGTCACTCGTCACCACCCGCAGGATCGTCGGTCGTCGGCGTCCCGCCGTCGCTCGCGGCCGGCGTGGATCGGCCGAGTCCCGACGGATCGAACGAGACCTCCGGGCCGAAGTACCGCGTCCACAATACCAGCAGCGCCGGCAGGACGACGACGCTCGCGAGGAACGCGTACGTGATCGTCAGCGCGGTGATGATGCCGAACTGCTGGAGCGCCGGCAGAATCGCAAAGGCGAGCGTCCCGAAGCCGCCGATGGTCGTCGCCGCGCTGCCGAGCAACGCCCCGCCGGTGCCGGTCACCGTCGTCTGCAGGGCAGACCAGACGTTGCCCTGGCGCTCTAACTCGAGCGAATAGCGGTCGCTGATGTGGATGCTGTAGGCGACGCCGAGCCCGACAGTGAGGCTCGTGATCATCCCCGTGAGCACGTTGAAGGGCATCTCGATGAGGTACATCGTCCCCAGAATCCAGCTCACCGAGAACGCGACCGGGAGCAGGGTCACGATACCCAACGTCGCGCTGCTGCCGGTCAGCCAGTAGGCGATCGTGAGGAAGAGGAAGACGGCTACGAGGGTGATCAGCAGGCTCTCGATGACCGTATCGAGCAGGTCCTGCTCGACGATGTCGAAGACGATCTGCTCGCCGGTCGCGATGGCGCTCCATTGACCGCCGCTGCCGTCTTCGATCGTGCTCGCGATCTCGCGCATCTCGCCCGTCGTCTCGCTGGTCGCGGCGTCGCCCTTGATGGCGATAACCAGTCGAGTCGACTCGTAAGAGCCGTCATCGGTCTGGTGGATCACCTGACCCGCGGCCTCGCCGTTGACCTCGAACAGCTGATCGTACAGCGCCGAGACGTTCCGATCGGGGACGCCATCGTCGTCGGTGTCGGCCGCGGTGAACGACTCGTTGAACGACTCGTTTTGCGCGGCGACCATTCGCATCGTCGACAGCGGCCCTTGCACGTCGGCCTCGCCGGTCGCGAGCTTGAAGGCGACGCTGCTGTTTGCTGCCTCGGCCTGTGCGGTGTCGATTCGCTCGAGTAACTCGGGGTTCGAGACGTTCCCGTCGATGAAGATCTGCGCCTGACTGTCCTCGCGCTGGAAGTTCTCGTTGACGTACTCGAGGTTTTGCTTCATCGTGTACTCGCCGGGCTTGAAGGGCTCGGGTAGGCTCTGGGTCCACTCGGGCGGGCTGTCGGCGATGAAGTCCTCCTGCTGGAAGCTGGTGTCGACCTGCGTCGCGCCGTAGGCACCGCCCGCGGAGAGGAGCAACGCGCCGACGATGACGACGATCGGCGCCTTCCGGGCGGCGACCGAGCCGACCGCAAGGACATCGCTGAATCGGCCTTCGCCGGTCCCGAACGCGCGTTTGCGCCGGTCGAAGCCGCGGGACTCGAGGAACTCGTCGACCTCGATCTTCGCGGCGGGGATCAGCGCGCCAAAGACGATCAGCGCGGCGACGATCCCGACGGAGCTGACGATCCCGAACTGTCGGATCGGACCGATCGGGCTGACGAGGTTCGAGAGGAAACCGATGACGGTCGTGGCCGTCACCCAGACGAGGGCGACGCCGACGCCGGCGAGCGCGATCGTCATCGAGCCGCGGACGCTGCCGGTGGTCCCGTCTTCTTCGCGCTGTTCGCGGTGGCGCATGAAGACGTGGATCGCGTAGTCGATCGAGAGCCCGATCAGGAGGACCGGGACCGCGACGAACATCTGATTGAACGCGATGTCGGCCCAGCCCATGAAGCCGAACGTCCAGACGAGGACGACGATGATGCCGGCGACCCCGAGGACGATGTCGAGCAGGTCGCGGTAGGCGACGATCAGCGCGACGACGACGAACAGGAGCGCGAGCGGGCCGACGATGGCGAGGCTGTCACCCATCGAACCCTGGATTTCGTCGGTCACGACGCCGCCGCCGAAGACGAGGTACTCCTGATTTTGCGTCTCCGCGAGCTCCTCGATGGCGAGTTGGCTCTCGATGATATGGTCGCCGACGGACCCGCTCATCCCGGACGCCGCGCCATCGATGGTGGCCCGCTGGGTGATCGAGGTCATCCGAGCCTCGGCCGTCGTGCTGCCGGGCTCGTAGGAGGTCGGCATCAACGCGATGGCGAAGTTATCGTCGCCCTCCCCGGACAGCGTCTCCGTGAGCGTCCGTTCGTACTCCGTCGCGCTCAGGTTCTCGAGGGTCGCGATCTGTTCCTCGAGCGGCGGCTGTTCGGCGCTCTGTAGTGCCGCGTATTCGTCCTCGAGGACGCCGTAGGTCCCCATTCGGTACACGTCCTGAAGCTGCGACGAGAGCTCCTGATAGTCGGGATTCGAACGCGGGTTCTCGGACTGTGAGCGGATCTCGTATCGCTGTGACTCGATCGTTCGGACCTGCTGGACCGCCGTGCGGTACTGTGCGGTCTGGTTGGCGGTGAGGTCGGCCGTCGCGTTCTCGACGACCGCGTCGAACCGGGACTCGAGGGCGGCCGACCGCTGCTGGTATTCGGACTGCGAAATCGAGCCGTTGTCGTAGGATTCGTTCAGTCGCGAGTACTGGCGCTGGAGCCCGACCGTCCGGTCGAGTCCGTCGCTGAGACCGGACCGCGTCTCGTTCAGTTCGGCCGCCTGTTCGCTCCTGATCGCCGAGATCGCGACGATGTTCTCGACGCCGGTGATCGACTGGTTCTCGACCAGCGTCGAGTTGATCGTCTCGTTCGCCCGGAGCTCCTGTTGGAACTCGAGTGACGAAAGGAGCGACTCCTTGGTCAGGACGTTGTCGCCGCGTGCGATCAGCTGGACGCTGGTCGTGTTTTCCCGTTGTTCGCTCGTGAAGTCCTCGTTGATCTGTGAGAGGGCCTGTGCCTCGGCCGACTCGCTCTCGAACTGGGAGAGCGAGGAGTCGTTGTCGACGCGGGGCATCCCGGCGCCGATGAGGACCGTCGTCAACAGGAGGGCAACGAGGACGATTCGCGTATGGGTCGTAATTCCGTCTGCGAGGCGGTCCGGAATACTCATCCGTACACCTCTCTGGTACCTGGCGGGGAATCGGTCTGGACCATTCTGTTGTTATGATCCTACAAACTCGATCGTATAAACGTATTCGGTATCCCTTCCTGCGTGCCGTTTCCGGCACGTACCCGAGAGAGGCGACTCGAGACGCACGTTTCTATGCCAGATCGGCCGAAAACGAATCACCGTGCTACCGGCTCCCATCGGAGGTCGCCGCGGTGGCGCTACTCGATCGAAACGGTCCGAAGGTCCTCGGCGAATCGCACGTCGCCGTCGTAGTGCTCGCCGATCGACTCGAGCATCTCGTCGTGGCGGCCGTCGGTGTGTGGATAGAGATGGGTAAGATAGACCCGGCCGATCTCCCGGCCGGCGAGTTCCCGGCCGAGCGCGTCGGGCGTGGGGTGGTTCGAGACATCGACATCGTCGGGGAACGAGCAGTCGTGAGCGAGGACCGCCGACCCCTCGGCGAAGTTCGCCAGCCCTGCGAAGGCCTCGCTGTCGCCGCTGAACGTGAACAGATCGCCGAACCGGTAGGCCAGACAGGGCACCGAGTGGCGAGTCTCGTAGGCCGAGACGTCGAACCCAGCGACGGAGAACTCGCCGGGAACGACCTCCCTGACCTGCAACTCGAGTTTCTCCTGTAAGTACTCGTAAACGTCGAGCAGGTCGTCGACCAGCGCCTTGGTCCCCTGGGGACCGACGATCTCGAGGTGTTCCCCGCCGGCGAGCCACCGGGCTTTCAGCAGCGGGAGCAGGTCGGCCACGTGGTCCAAGTGGTGGTGAGTCAGGAGGATCGTCGAGACGTTCTCGTAGCCGACGCCGGACTGCTGTAGGCGCTGAAGCGCGCCGGCCCCGCAGTCGACCAGCAGCGTCCGTCCGCCCTCTTGAACCAGGATTCCCGCCTGAAACCGTTCGCCGGTCGGCATGGCACTGCCCGTACCCAGAAAAGTCACTCGCATACGCGGACGTGGAACGGCCGCCCCGATAAGGGTACCTCTCGCGTCTCTCCGGGGCAGATCCACGAACGGACGAGCGTCACGGGCCGGCAGAAACCTTCAAGCGGCTGGACTCACCATCGTGGAGTACCGTTTCGATGGCATCGCACACGATCGACCCCGAGAGAGTCAGCCGCCGGGACGGCGAGGTCAACCTCGCCCCGACGCCGTCCGCGCTCGATCCTGCCGGCCGGCCGGTGACCGAATGATCGGGCGCCTCGAGAACTCGCTCCCGCCCGCGGTCACGAAGTCGACGCTGTATCGCGTCGTCGGCTGGCTGTTTCGAGCGTACGTCGCGAGCCTGGTGATACTGGGCGTCTACAGTCTCCTCTGGGTGCTCGAGCTTGCGGGCGTCCTCCCAGGGCGGTGGCTGTCGACGGCCTGGATCGGGATCGCCGCAATGGGGTCGATCTTCCTCATCTTGCTCGCCCCGCTGTACTACGCCGCTCGGTCGACGGATCGGTGACGGCCTCGATCTTATACGAGTGATTCGCTCTCGAGGCCGGCCCCGTATCGGCGGGTTTATCGCCTTCTCGTCCCGAACAGCGCGTAGGCTGAGACACGATGACTGTCGTTCTCGCCGGCGTCGGGGCGGACAGCACGAACGTGGGCGCGCTGGCACCGCTGTACGACGACGGACGCTTCGAGTACGTGCCGATTCCGGAGAAAACCCAGGAGACGGGCGAAACCGAGAGCCTCGGCTCGTGGGAGCTGCGGGCTGGCGACGGCGTCGCCGCGGACCTGACGACCCGCATCACCCCCCAGCCGGTCCACGACGGGACCGAGACCGTCACCGGCGACGCCCTCGCGTCCTGGCCCCTGCATCACGACCCGAACTTCGAGGCGCTGACCTACGGCGAACACCGGACCAGCGGCTACGTCTCGCGGCTGCGCGCGCTCGAGTCGGGCGATGTCGTCGGCTTCTACGCCGGCCTGCGCCGGCCCGGCGGCGACCGCGCCCACCGCTACCTGATCGGCTACTTCACCGTCGACGACGTGGTCGTCGTCGGCCCCGAAACGCCCCCCGACGAACGGGCGGCGATCCTCGCGGCCCACCCGGAAAACGCCCACGCGAAACGGGCACGGGACGGCGACCTCTACCTCGAGAAGCCGGTCGTGATCGTCGACGGCCGCGAACCCGGCGGACTGTTCGAGCGGGATCCGATCCGGCTCAGCGACTACTACGTCAAAGCTGGCAACGAGCGGCCGCAGTACTACCTGCGAGAGGAGATCGAATCGGCCTGGAACGTCCGAGCCGGCGGCGAGAACATGATGTTCAAGCCAGCGTACCGCTGTGCACTCTCGGGTCCCGAGTTTCGGGACCTGGTCGGCGTTCCGGGCGAGCGGGCAGCGGACGGCACGAACGTGGCGTAGCGATGTGTTAGCGGGAGTCCGTCCGCTCGAAGCGTTGGACGATCGGCGCGACCTCCTCGAAGTTTGGTCCAGTCTCGACTTGGCTTTCGGCGCTGTCGTACTCGACGACACCGTGTTCGTCGAGTCTTGGAAGGTGGTCGTGGTGTAACTCGATCGTGACCGTCCGCGGGCCCTCTGCTGCCTCGAGATCGGCGAAATCGATCCCGCGTTCGATCGCCGCGAGGTGGTGGCCCAGATCACGAGTGGTCGTCCTTCCGACCGTTCGGAGCCTGGAGAGGGTCCGTCGCCGCGTCTCGCTTGCGAGGAGGAACGCAATCGTGCTGAACTCGAGGGTCTCCGTCCGGGATCGTGACATGGCTGACCGTCAGCCGTCGACCGGTACGACTGTACCGCCTAACTAGTTGGGCCATAACGCTCGACATACCCGCGTTCGAGGATCCAGTCGAGAACGGCATCTACCGCCGACCGCTCGCGTGCTGTGCCCCGAAGTTTGATGAGGGCCGGATTCCTCCCGCAATCAGGTGACGAGGGTGATCGACAGATCTGTACTCGCACGATCACCGACTGCGATCGCCACTGGATACGCGGCGGTCGGCACGCTCTGGATTCTGGGTTCGGACGTGCTCGTCTACACCACCGTCGAAAACCTGGGGCTTGCCGTCTCCGTCGGGATCATCAAAGGCTGGCTGTTCGTCGCCGGTTCGTCGGTCGTTCTCTACGGGCTGGTATCGTACAGCCAACGGGACCTAGAGCGGACAAACGAGCGACTCGACCGGGCGCTCCAGCAGACGAGCATCCTCCAGCGGATCATCCGACACAACCTCCGCAACACCTGTAACATTATCCGCGGCAACGCCGAACTTCTCGCCGACGACGCGACCGATATCCGGACCGAACGCGTCGAGACGATCACCGATCAGACGGAACGGCTCGTCGAACTCAGCGAGAAAACCCATCTGCTTCGAGATATCGTCCTCGGGGACTCACACGGCCCACAGCGACTCGACCTCTCCAGACTGCTCGAACGACGTGTCGACACGGCTCGGCGCCAGTATCCCTCGGCGACGATCCGAACCGACGCTCCCGGCGGCGTCGTTCGCGAGACCGATCCGCGCCTCGAGACGGCCGTCGACGAACTCATAGAAAACGCGATCGAGCACGACGACACGGGCGAGCCGACCATCGAGGTGGCGATGGATGCAGCACCGGACGGCCCCGTGACGATCGCGGTCAGCGATACGGGGCCGGGGATCCCCGACATCGAGCGCACCGTCTTCGAGGAAGGCATCGAGACCCCGCTGTCCCATTCGGAGGGCGTCGGCCTTTGGATCGCACAGACGATCGTCACGCAACTCGAGGGATCGATCGCGATCGAGGACAACGAGCCTCGGGGGACGAGAGTCGAGTTGACGATCCCGTAGTCGACCGCGACGCGACGGTTCCGCTTCGGTCGGTTTCATGTATGGATATCGCAAAGAGAGAGGCAGTGACCGCTTCCGACGATCCCACGCACCGCCACGACCGCGTCGAACGCCACGCGACGCCCGGGCCGCGCAACTCGCTTTCCCACTGGACGACCGCACGCCACCCCCTTCGGGTCGCGATCAACTACGTCGTCGTCTGGCTCGTCCGAATCTCCCCCAGCCTTCGGCTCAAACGCTGGCTGTTGCGCCGCATCGGCGTCACCGTCGGCGAGGGCGTCTCCTGGGGGCTCGAGGCCACGCCCGACGTCTTCTGGCCCGATCTGATCACCGTCCGAGCGGACGCGATCGTGGGGTACGACGCGACGATCCTCTGTCACGAGTTCCTGCAAGACGAGTACCGAACCGGCGAGGTCGTCGTCGGCGAGCGGGCGATGATCGGTGCCGGCGCGATCGTCTTACCGGGCGTCGAGATCGGTGCCGAGGCCAGTATCGCGGCGAACTCGCTGGTGACCCGCGACGTACCGCCGGGGGCGACGGTCGCGGGCGTCCCAGCCCGGTCGATGAGCGACGACAGCGATCACGGCGACGGCTCCGAGAGCGGCGAGTAGGATTCATACACCGCGCTCGTTCGTGGCAACATAACATATATGGACCAGCGACCGAATCCTCGGCTATGTCGTACTGTCACGATTGTGACGAGGGGTTCGAACGGGGGACGATCCTCTGCCCGGAGTGCGGATCGAAGCTCACCGAGGAGCCCGATGGCGTAGAAATGTCGTCGGGCTGGTCGAACGAGGACCCCGCCGAGGACGAGTCGACCGACTGGTCGATCCACGACTCGGACGCCGACACCGCGACGACGGACCGAAACTGGGGCGCCGAGCCGACGGGGGCGGACCGGAACGCGAGCGACCCGTCGGAGCCGATCTACCACGACTCGAGCCTGCTCGACTTCGTGATCACGTATCCCTTCGGACAGGGCGGGAAACCGATTATTATCAGTTCGCTGCTCTGGCTCGGGTCGATTTTCATCGTCCCCGCCATTTTCGCGTTCGGCTACGCCTATCGCGTCGGCCGCGCTGTGGCCCGCGGCGACCCCGACCTACCGGCGTTCGACGACTGGGTAGAGATCGGCAAGGACGGGTTAATCCTCTTTGGCCTCTATCTCCTCCTCTCGATCGTGCTCACCGCGGTGATGCTGGCGTTCGTGTTCGTTTCCGCCGTCGTGGACGATCCACTGCTCGTGTTTTCGATCGTCGGTGTCGGGCTCTTCCTGATGCTGGCCGCCAGCTACGTCTCGGGTGCAGTCGTCCCCGTGTTGCTCGGAACGGGAAGCCTCAAGAAGACCTTCTCCGACGGGCGCATTCTGGAGTTCGCGCTCTCGGTGCACTATCTCAAGGGCGTGCTGTTTTTCACCGCCTTCTGGGTCGGCATGTCCATCGTCGGCAACATTATTTCGATCTTCCTCATACTGTCGCTCGTCGGTATCATCCTCCTTCCCTTGCTAGCGATCGTTCCGGCGGCGTACGCCACCCTCTTTACGTTCGCCATGTGGGGCTACATCTACAACGAAGCGGCGGAAGCCGGCGACGTGACGCCTGTCGAGCCCGACGCGCCGCTCACGATGTCGTAGCACCTGCGCTCTCGGGTACGCGTATCCGCTTCGAAACACCGCCGAAAACAGGTGCCGAAACCGATTCTACAGCGACGACCAGGACTTGCGCGCCTCGTTCCACGAGGTGATGTCGGCGATCCAGCGGGCGGCGATCATCTTCTTCAAGTTCTGGGCCGGGAAGCCGCCGAAGGTGTCGACTGGCAGGGCGATGCCAAAGGCGGGCTTGACGCCGTGGGCGACGGCCTTCTCGCCGACGGAGATGACGGTCCCTTTGTCGTCGAACTCCCAGGTCTTGAGCGGACGGTTCTCGAGCGCGCGAGCGATGTTCTCGCCGGCGACCTCCGCGGCCTGCCAGGCGGCCTGTGCCGTCGGTGGCGCGGGCTGGTCGCCCTGGTCGATGATCGCGGAGTCGCCGATGGCGAACACGCGCTCGTCGGAGGTCTGGAAGTTCGCCTCGGCAGTGAGCCGGTTGTGCTCGTTCTCGAGGTCGGTGCCGTCGAAGGCGTCCCGACCCGTGATGCCGCCGGTCCAGACGAGCACGTCGTACTCGAGGGGGTCGCCCTCGTCGAACTCGATGGCCTCGTCGGTCGCCTCGGTGATCGGATCGTCCGTGTGAATGCGGACGCCGGCCTCCTCGAGGAGGTCGCGCAGGGCCTGCTGAATCTCTGGGTCGTTGCCGGGGAAGATCTCCTCGAGGGCCTCGACGAGGTGGATCTCGATGGGTGCGCGGTGGTTGTCGCGGAACTCCGCGATCTCGCCGGCGGTCTGGATGCCCGAGAGGCCGGCGCCGCCGATGACGACCTGCGCGGGGTCGCCGCGGGTCGCTTCCTGGCTGGCCTCGGTGACGGCCTCGTGAATCTCGAGGGCGTCGTCGAGACTTTTGAGGGTCAGCGACTGTTCCTCGAGGCCGGGGATGCCGTAGTAGGCGGTCTGGCTCCCCAACCCGACGAGGACGTAGTCGTACTCGACATCGTCGCCCTCTGCGAGTTCGACGACCTGCTCGTCGGTGTCGAGGCCGGTGACCTCGTCCTGGACGAACCGGGTCGACGGGTCCGCGATCCGATCGACCGGGAAGGTGATGTCCGATCGAACGTCGGGGTCCCGGATGACGCGGTGGGACTCGTGGAGCACGAGGTGATAGTCGACGTCAGCGATCCAGGTTAGCCGGGCGTTGCCCCCCAGTTCCGACTGGAGTTTGGCGATCGCACCGGTACCGGCGTACCCGGCACCCAGCACGACGACGTTCTCAGTCATACGCCACACTGGGAAACACTATGATACAAAGGTGTTGAAACGAGAATCCGCGTGTTCGGTGTTGCCACACCCCTACTTTCACTGCGTTCACACCTCTCGAGTCGCCGACTCGTCTCCCCCGTGCGGTCAGAGAATACGCTTCCCGAACGCGCTCGCGGTGAGTTCGGCCGCCAGCGTCGCCGTCTCGTTGGCCTCGTCCAAGATCGGGTTCACCTCGACCACGTCCATCGAGCGGAGGAAGCCCTCGCCCTCGTTGCGCCGGGATATGGTCTCGAGGGCGGCGTGAGCCTCCCGGTAGGTGACGCCGCCGCGGACGGGGGTCCCGACGCCGGGTGCCGCCTTTGGGTCGAGCCAGTCCAGATCGAGGCTGACGTGGACGCCGTCGGTGCCGTCGGTCGCCACCGCGAGGGCGTCCTCGACGACCGCCGACACTCCCCGCTTGTCGATGTCGGACATGGTGAATGCGGTCATCGCGCTGTCGCGGATGAGCGCGCGCTCGCGCTCGTCGATGCTCCGGAGACCGACGTAGGCGATCGACGACTCCCGAAGTCGGGGCGCGGGCGCCCACTCGAGGTCGCCGAACGCGCCGCGACCAAGGGCTGCGGCCAGCGGCATCCCGTGGACGTTGCCGCTGGGCGAGGTCTCCGGGGTGTTGCAGTCGGCGTGGGCGTCGAACCAGATCGCGCCAAGGTCAGCCGCGCGCGCCGAGCCGTTGAGCGACCCGATCGCGACCGAGTGATCGCCGCCCAGCACGAGCGGGAACTCGCCGTCGGCGAGCGTCGCGGCGACCCGATCGCTCACGCGGGTGCAGACCCCCTCGATCTCCCGGAGGAACTTCGCATTGGCGCCGATCGGCTGGTCGGCGTCGGGGTCTCGCTCTTCGGCCCGCGGCATCGAGATGTCGCCGTCGTCGATCGGCTCGACACCCGCTCGCTCGAGGCCGTCGGCCAGATCCGCGTAGCGGATCGCGGAGGGCCCCATGTCGACGCCACGGCGGTTCGCCCCGTAGTCCATCGGCGCGCCGATGATCCTGACGGTCCGTCCCATACGCCCCGTACGCCGTCGACCCGTTTGGTCGTGGCGGTCGGCCGGTTCGGCGCGTCGATAGCTTTAGGGGTAGACGACTCTAAATTCGCCACAGAATGATGCTGAGCGACGTGATGGAAGACTACCTCAAAGCCATCTACCAGCTCCAGCGCGAGACCGACGATCGGATCAAGACCTCCGAGATCGCCGACGAGCTGGACGTCACGTCGCCGACGGTCACCAGCATGCTCGACAAGCTCGAGGAGCGGGAACTCGTCGACCGCGAGAAGTATCGCGGGGTGACCCTGACCGACGAGGGCGAGACCGTCGCCCTCGAGATCGTCCGCCACCACCGGCTGCTCGAGGCCTACCTCACCGAACACTTAGATTACGACTGGTCGGAGGTTCACGCCGAGGCCGACCGGCTCGAACATCACATCAGCGAGAACTTCGAGGCCCGCGTCGCCGACGCCCTCGGCGAGCCGACGGTCGATCCCCACGGCTCGCCGATCCCCAGCGCCGACCTCGAGCCGCCGGAGCGCCCCGACGGCGAGGCCATCACCGAGTTCGAGGAAGGAACCGTCGTCACCGTCGCGGAGGTCGCCGACCGCGATCCCGAAGTGCTGTCGTATCTATCGGAGCACGGCGTCGAACCCGGCGTCGAACTCGAGATCCTCGAGATCGCCCCCTTCGGCATGGTGACGGCGCGCTCGAACGAAGCCGACGAGCCGGTGTCGCTTCCCGAATCCGTCGCCCACCACGTTCGGGTCGCACGGCCCGCAGAAGCGAAATCGTAATCGAAATCGGCACACGGGCCCGTACGAGTGGACGGATCGCGCGGTAAACGGACGCTCCGCTCTCCGCGACAGAACGTCACAAAGCGCCGACTCACACCCGGCTCGAGCGACACATTCCCGGCAGAACGTCCGCTCACCCGCCGGGTTTAAGGAACGCAACTACGAATATATCCCTATGTCATCCATCGAACTCACCCCCAGCCAGAAGAAGATACTCCGCGCGCTGACGAACCTCCACAAGGAGTCCGAGGACGCCATCAAAGGGGAGGACATCGCCGATCAGGTCGACCGTAATCCGGGGACGATCCGCAATCAGATGCAGAGTCTCAAAGCGCTCCAACTCGTAGAAGGGGTACCCGGTCCGAAAGGCGGGTACAAACCCACGGCCTCGGCCTACGAGGCCCTCGAGATCCAGCAGATGGACGAGCCCGCCGCGGTTCCCATGCAACACGAGGGCGAACCCGTCGACGACACCATCATCGAGGAGATCGACCTCTCGAGCGTCCACCACCCCGAACTCTGCCGCGCGGAGATCCACATTCAGGGGGCCCTCGGCGACATCCACGAGAACGACGCCGTCACCGTCGGCCCGACGCCGCTTTCGAAGCTCGTCATCGAAGGCACCGTCGACGGCAAAGACGATACGAACAACATCCTCATCCTGCGAATCGACGACATGATCGCACCGGCGGAAGAACCGGCACACTGACCGCGTCGCTCGCTCGTCTCTCGTCTTTCGACTCGCCGTTCTCGCTCTCGGCCGCGAAAAATCACTCGAGAGAGATGTCGCCGCTCGGCCGTCGAGTAGTCGCGACGACGCTACTCGGCCGTGTCGTCGTCGGCCGCGTCGGCCGCCGTCGCGGGAATCACGTCGACGCTCGCGACCGCGTCGTCCGCCTCGACCTCCATCACGATGACGCCCATCGTGTTTCGACCGACGGTCGAGATCTCGTCTACTCGCGTGCGAACGATCTGGCCGCGCTCGCTCATCAACACGAGCTGGTCGTCCGCCGCGACCGCCTTGACGGCAGTGACGGGGCCGTTTCGCTCGCCAGTTTTGATGTCGATCAACCCTTTGCCGTACCGGGACTGCGTGCGGTACTCAGAGAGTAGCGTCCGCTTTCCGTAGCCGTTTTCGGTGACAGTCAGGAGCGCGCGCTCGTCGGCCTCGTCGGTCGCGACCAGTCCGGCGACCGCGTCGCCGTCCTGAAGCTTGATGCCGTTGACGCCGCGTGCGTTCCGCCCCATCGCGCGGACCTCGTCTTCGTCGAAGCGGATCGTCATCCCGCCCTCGGTCGCGACGACGAGGTCCTGCGAGCCGTCGGTGACCTCCACGTCGACCAGTTCGTCCCCCTCCTCGAGATCGGCGGCGATGATCCCGGTCGAGAGGATGTTGTCGAACTCCTCGCCGGCGGTTCGCTTGACGTAGCCGTGACGAGTGGCCATCGTCACGAACTCATCGTCGCCGAAGGCGTCGGTGTCGACGATGGCCGTGATGTCCTCGCCGGGCTCGAGATCGAGGATGTTGACCGCGGACTTCCCGCGGGCGGTCCGGCCCATCTCGGGGATCTCGTAGGTCTTGAGGCGGTAGACCTCACCCTGATTGGTGAAACAGAGCAGGTAGTCGTGGGTGTTGGCCCGGAACACCGTCGCGACGCGGTCGTCCTCCTTGACGTCCGCGCCGATGATGCCTTTGCCGCCGCGACCCTGGGGGTCGAACGCGTCGATCGGCATCCGCTTGACGTAGTCGTCCTCGGTCATGACGACGAAGACCTCCTCCTCGGGGATGAGATCCTCGTGGGTGACCGTCCCCTGATCCTCGACGATCGAGGTCCGTCGCTCGTCGTCGTACTCGGCTTTGATCTCGCGGAGTTCCTCCTTGATGACCGCGAGCAGTTCCGACTCGCTCTCTAAGATCTCGGTGAGTCGTTCGATCTCGGCCTGGACCTCCTCGTACTCGTCTTCGATCTCGGCTGCCTCCATCGAGGTGAGGCTGCCCAGTTGCATCCGGACGATGTGGGTGGCCTGATCCTCCGAGAAATCGTAGGACTCCTGCAGCGCGGCTTTCGCGGCCGACCGATCCTCGCTGTTGCGGATCAACTCGACGACGTGCTCGGCGTTCTCGACGGCCGTCAGTCGACCCTCGAGGATGTGTGCTCGGTCCTCGGCCTCGGCGAGGTCGTACTCGCTGCGCCGCCGGACGACCTCGCGTCGGTGGGCGACGTACTCCTCTAAGGTCTCTCTGAGCGAGAGCACCTGGGGCTGGCCGTCGACCAGCGCGAGGTTGATGACGCCGAACGTTCGCTCGAGATGGTTCTCGAGCAGCTTGTTCTTGACGACCTCGACGTTCGCGCCGCGTTTGAGTTCGACGACGATGCGGACGCCGTCGCGGTCGGACTCGTCGCGCAGATCGGAGATCCCCTCGATCTCGCCCTCGTTGACGTCGTCGGCGATGCGTTCGACGAGGCGGGCCTTGTTGGCCTGATAGGGAAGTTCGGTGACGACGATCCGCTCGCGACCGTTCTTCCACTCCTCGACCTCGAACTCGGCCCGGACGCGAATGCGGCCGCGGCCGGTCTTGTACGCCGAGTAGATGGCGTCGCGACCGACGATGTTCGCGCCGGTCGGGAAGTCCGGTCCCTTGACGTGGTCCATCAGGTCCTCGACGGTCGCCTCGGGGTTGTCGATCAACTCGATCGTCGCGTCGATCACCTCGCCGAGATTGTGCGGCGGGATGTTCGTCGACATCCCGACCGCGATCCCCGAAGAGCCGTTGACGAGGAGGTTGGGAAACGCCGCCGGCAGCACGTCCGGTTCCTGCAGACGGTCGTCGTAGTTCGAGGAGAAGTCGACGGTGTCCTTCTCGATGTCCTCGAGTAACTCCTCGGCGACGGGGGCCATCCGCGCCTCCGTGTACCGGGGCGCGGCGGCCGGGTCGCCGTCCATCGAGCCGAAGTTCCCCTGCCCGTCGACCAGCGGATAGCGCATCGAGAAGTCCTGAGCCATCCGGACCAGGGTATCGTAGATTGCGCTGTCGCCGTGGGGGTGGTAGTCACCCATCGTCTCCCCGACGATCGAGGAGGACTTGCGGTGGCTGCTCCCGGAGGAGACGCCCATTTCGTGCATCGCATAGAGGATGCGCCGGTGGACGGGCTTGAGCCCGTCCCGGACGTCCGGTAGTGCGCGACCGGCGATGACGCTCATCGCGTAGTCGATGTAACTCTGCTCCATCTCGTCTTCGATACGGACGTTTTCGACCGCTCTGGCCTCTACGTCCGTCGGATCGGGTACGTCTGAACTCATGTGGCGATAAACTCTATATGTCGATCCACTCTGCTTCCGGCGCGTGGTCCTTGATGAACTGCTTGCGGGGTTCGACGGCGTCGCCCATCAGGACGGAGAACATCTTGTCCGCCGCGGCCGCATCCTCGATCGTGATCTGTTTGAGGATGCGGTTGTCGGGGTTCATCGTCGTCTCCCAGAGCTGTTCGGGGTTCATCTCGCCCAAGCCTTTGAACCGCTGGACCTGCGAGGGGTTGCCGTCGCACTTCTCGGCGACGATCTCGTCGCGTTCGGCGTCGGTCATTGCGTCGTAGGTCTCGCCGCGATAGCGGATGCGATAGAGCGGCGGCTGGGTCGCGTAGACGTAGCCCCCCTCGAGCAGCGGGCGCATGTGCCGATAGAAGAACGTCAACATGAGGGTACGGATGTGCGCGCCGTCGACGTCGGCGTCGGTCGCCATGATGATCTTCTTGTAGCGAACGTCTTCGACGTCGAACTCGTCGCCGATCCCCGCGCCGATGGCGGTGATCATGTTCCGGATCTCGTCGTTCTCGAGGATGCGATCGAGGCGGTGTTTCTCGACGTTCAGGATCTTCCCCTTGATCGGGAGGACGGCCTGGAATTCGGGGTTGCGTGCCTGTTTGGCGCTCCCGCCCGCGGAGTCACCCTCCGCGATGAACAGCTCTGCCTCCTCGGGGTCTTTGGTCTGACAGTCGGCGAGTTTGCCCGGCAGGGAGGTCGACTCGAGGGCGGACTTTCGACGCGTGAGTTCCTCGGCCTTCTGGGCGGCCATGCGGGCCTTGGCGGCCTCGACGGCTTTCATCACGATCGCCTGCGCGGTGTCGGGATGTTCCTCGAAGTACGTGCCGAGCCCCTCGTGCATGGCGCTCTCGACGATTCCCCGGACTTCGCTGTTGCCGAGTTTCGTCTTTGTCTGGCCCTCGAACTGCGGATCGGGGTGTTTGACCGAGATGACCGCCGTCAGCCCCTCGCGGATGTCCTCTCCTTTGAGGTTGTCCTCGAGGTCCGAGAGCAGGTCGTTCTCGTTCGCGTAATCGTTGACACAGCGGGTCAGCGCGGTCTTGAACCCGGTGAGGTGGGTGCCGCCCTCGCGGGTGTTGATGTTGTTCGCGAAGGCGTGGATCGACCCCTGGAGTTCCTCGGTGGCCTGCATCGCCACCTCGACCTGGATGTTCTGGTCTTCGTCTTCGAAATAGATGACCTCCTCGTGCATCGCCGAGCGCGTCTCGTTTAGATACTCGACGAACTCGCGGATGCCGCCCTGATACTCGTAGGTGTCGGTGACCGGACCGTCTCCGTCGCCCGCCTCCTGGCGCTCGTCGCGAAGCGTGATGCGGACGCCGGAGTTGAGGAAGGCCAGTTCGCGAAGCCGGTTCGACAGCGTCGAGAAGGCGAACTCGTCGGTCTCGAAGATGTCGGTGTCGGGCCAGAACTGGATCTCGGTGCCCGTCTCCTCGTCGGGTTCCATATCGCGGACCCGCTCCATGTCGCCGACGGGTTCGCCCGCTTCGAAGGCGTGGCGAAAGACGCCACCGTCGCGTTTGACCTCCGCCTCGAGTCGCATGGAGAGCGCGTTGACGACCGAGACGCCGACGCCGTGGAGGCCGCCGGAGACCTGGTACGACTTGTTGTCGAACTTGCCGCCGGCGTGGAGGACCGTGAGGATGACCTCGAGTGCAGGGCGGTCGTACTCCTCGTGGGTATCGACGGGGATGCCGCGACCGTCGTCCTCGACGGTGATCGAGCCGTCCTCGTTGATCGAGACGGTGATCTCGTCGCAGTAACCGGCCAGTGCCTCGTCGATCGAGTTGTCCACCACTTCGTAGACCAGATGGTGGAGTCCTCGAGAATCGGTAGAGCCGATGTACATCGCCGGCCGCTTTCGCACAGCCTCCAGGCCTTCTAAGACCTGAATCTGTCCGGCGCCGTACTCGCTTTCCTGGGACATGTAAAACCTGCTTTCGGATAGCAGTCCGCCCCTAATAAAAGTCACGTGTACGCGCGCGAGCGCGAACCGAAACCATCCGTTTCCGTCTCGAGAGCGAAGTCGGTGTCGGGCCTACAGCAGTTCGTCGAACGACTCGTGGCCCTGAATATCGACGCCCTCGTCGGTGACCTCGGCGAGAAAGACGCCATTACCGGAGCCGGTGTCGCGCTCGACGGCGCTCTTGACGGCGCGGGCCGCTGCCGATCGTGCGTCCGCGAGCGAAAGGTCGTCTTCGTACTCGTTCTCGAGGACGCCGTAGGCCAACTGCATCCCGGAGCCGGTGACGGTGTAGTCGTCACCCATGACGCCGCCGGCGGGGTCGATGCTGTAGACGTGGCTGCCCTCGGCGTCGACGCCGCCCAGAATCGGGTTGATCGCACGGAACGGGCCGCCGCGAGCGAAGTTACCCGCGAGCGTCGCGAGCGCGTCGATGCTCATGGTCTCGCCGCGGCGAGACTCGTAGAGGTTGGCCTCGGCGCGCAGCGTCTGGATGAACGACTGAGCGCCGCCGACGCTGCCCACGAGCGTTAACGCGGCGGTCGGGTGGATCTGTTCGACCTTCTGGACGTTCTTGTTCGAGACGAATCGGCCGCCGAGGCTGGCGCGCATGTCCGTCGCGATGATCACGCCCTCGTCGGTCGTGATACCGACGGTGGTCGTCCCGGTCTTGTTCACGGTGTCGCCACCCTCGCCGGCGTTCGGGCTGCCGTCGGGAAGCGAACCCAACTCGGGCTCGTACGGCGACGGGTCGCCGGTACCCCGCGGGGTCTGCGCGTTCCAGTTACTCATCGCTCTCCTCCGTGTCGATTTCGGCGATGATCGACTCGAGGCGATCCTCCTCGACCGAGCGGAACGACTCGTCGTCGGTCGTGACCGTCGCGACGTCGACATCCGCGGCGTCGACGACGCCGTCCTCGGGCTCGCTGAGCGCGCGGACGGCGAGTTCGATCCCGCCGTCGATATCGAGGTCCTCGCGGTAGTGTTCCTCGAGGTAGCCCTGGATGGTATCGCGGTCGCCGCCGACGGCGGCCGCCTGCCACTCGTAGTCCGTCCCGGAGGGGTCGGTCTCGAAGAGGCGGGGCTCGCCGTCCTCGACGCCGCCGACGAGCAGGGCGACGCCGAACGGGCGCGCGCCGCCAGTTTGGGTGTACTCCTGAATGTGATCGGTGACCGCACGCGTCAGCGTCTCGACGCCGATATCCTGCCCGTAGCGGAGCTGCTCGCCCTGTGCGCGACGGCGGGCGAGGTCGATCAGCTGGCGCGCGTCGGCGACGTGGCCCGCGCTGGCGATCCCGACGTGATCGTCGGCCTTGTGAATCTTCTCGACGCTCGAGCGCTCCATGAGCGGCGAACTCACCTGCCGGTTCGCCGCGAGGACGACGCCGTCGGGCGTCCGGAGACCGACGCTTGCGGTCCCGCGCTTGACGGCCTCGCGGGCGTACTCGACCTGGTAGAGGCGTCCGTCGGGGGAGAAGATGGTGATCCCCCGGTCGTAGGCCTGCTGCTGGGATTGTCCTTGCATTTGATCTTCACCTGTGGTAAGGGATAGAAATATATAGGCCTTCTTCTGAAGGCAACGTCGTCTGGCTGTCGCGGTCGGGCTCGCAGGCGACCGATTCGAGAGGCCCGACTCAGTGCGAGCGAGCACCCAACGCGTCCCGCGGCGACCGCGGACGTGCTGGCCGAGGTCGTCGAAGCTCGAGCAGCTCCGCGAGGACGACATCCCGACCGTCTTCGGTCGGGAGTTCGCGGAGGCTCTCTCCCTCTCAGAGCTGACCGACCGCCGGAAGCGCCTGCTCGGCGTCGTCCAGGCCGACGCGTGGGAGTGGCGGCCGCTCGAGGAGTGAGCCGGGCCGAGGTTCTTTGCGCTCCGTCCCGTCGAACGCCCATGGAGGAGTACGACTTCCTCGTCATCGGCTCCGGGTCCGGGCTCGACGTGGCGAACGCGGCGGCCACGCAGGGACTCTCGGTCGCGGTCGTCGAGAAGGGGCGTCTCGGCGGCACCTGCCTCAACCGCGGCTGTATTCCCTCGAAGCAGTTGCTCTATCACGCGCACGTGAAGGAAACGATCGATCAGGCCGGCGAGTTTCACATCGACGCGACGGTGAACGACGTGGCCTTTGCCGACATCGTCCGCGAGGTCACCGAGGACGTCCACGGCAGTTCGGACTCGATCCAGCGCGGCCTCCACGCGTCGGACGCGATAGACCTGTACGACGCTGAGGCCCGATTCGTCGACGACCGGACGATCGAGCTCGCCGGAGGGAGAGCCGACGCCGAGCGCCTCCGCGCGGAGACCGTCCTCGTCGCGGCCGGAACGCGTCCGGCGGTTCCGACGATCGACGGCCTCGGAGACATCGAGTACCTCACCAGCACGGAGGCACTGCAACTCGAGACCCGACCGGACCACCTCGTCATCGTCGGCGGCGGCTACATCGCGGCCGAACTGGCGCAGTTCTTCGGCGCGTTCGGCAGCGAGATCTCGATCGTCGGCCGGCGGCCCCGGTTACTCCCCGACGCCGACGAGGAGGTCGCCGCCGAGTTCACCGAGCGGTACGCCGACCGGTACGACGTGTACACCGGCTACGAGGCCGCCAGCGTCTCGGCGACCGACGGCTCGATCTCCGTCGAAGCGCACCCCTTCACGTACGAGGACGAAAGCGATTCGGGGGTGGGCGTCGGTGAGACGAGCGCGGACGAGGAGCCCGTGACCGTCACCGGCGACGAACTGCTCGTCGCGGCCGGCCGCGTTCCGAACACCGACACGCTGAACGTCGACGCCGCGGGCATCGACACGGACGAGGACGGCTTCGTCGACACCGACGAGTACCTGCGGACGACCGCCGAGGGCGTCTGGGCGCTCGGCGACATCGTCGGCGAGTACCTGCTGAAACACAACGCCAACCACGAGGCACGAACCGTCGCGCGGAACCTGTTCGGCGAGGACCTCGAGCCGGTCGACTACTCCGCGATGCCATTCGCCGTCTTCGGCTCGCCGGAGGTCGCCGGCGTCGGACTGACCGAAGGGGAGTTGCGCGCGACCGACCGCGAGTACGCCACGCGCACCTACCGGTACGAGGAGACGGCCCGCGGGAGCGCGATGCACGCCGAAGGGGTCGTCAAGCCGCTCATCTCCCTCGAGGGGGAGATCCTCGGCTGTCACATCGTCGGTCCCGAGGCCTCGAACCTGATCCAGGAGGTCGTCGTCGCGATGACGGCCGGCTCCGGGACGGTCCACGACATCCGCGAGTCGGTCCACATCCACCCCGCGCTCTCGGAGGTCGTCCAGCGCGCGTTCTCCGGGCAGTTCACGCGCGGCGGTGGTCACGAGCACGGGCACGGTCATGGGCACGAGCACGATCACAGCCACGGCGGCGGTCGTGACCACGATCACTGATCGTCGCACCGTCTCGCCGATCACTCCCCGACCGCCGACTCTGCACGTGCGACACACGACCGGCGTCACCTCTTGTGATCCCGTCTCTCAGTGTCGTCCGTAATGGTAAACGCAGCAGTCGTCATTCTGGCAGGCACCGAGTCACACAGCGATCTCGGCCGACTCGTCAACGGCCTCGAGGCGGCAAAGGAGTTCGACGAGAACCCCGACGACGATCTCGAGTTGATCTTCGACGGAGCCGGGACACAGTGGGTCCCGGAACTCGAGGACGAAGACCACGACTACCACGACCTCTATCAGTCGCTCCGCGACGAGGCGGCCGTCTGTGACTACTGTTCGAACGCCTTCGGCGTCAGCGACGCGGTCGACGACACCGACGTCGTCGCCGTCGACGAGAACGAAGGACATCCGAGCATCCGCTCGTTAGTTGACGACGGCTACGAGATTATCACGTTCTGACGCGTCCGAGCAGGGTGAGATCCCTCGGTACGGCCAGCGATGGCCTCCGCATTCACTTTCACTTCGGTAGCGCACATCTTTTAGCCCCGCCGTTAGTACAGGGAGACGATGACGTCGTTCCAGTCGACACTCGGTGACGAGCCGGGGATCGCCGAGGAGCTGGCCGAAAGCCAGCAGTCGATCTCCATCGCCGAGTTCTTCGAAAAGAACAAGCACATGCTCGGCTTCGACAGCGGTGCTCGAGGCCTCGTCACGGCCGTCAAGGAGGCCGTCGACAACGCCTTAGACGCCGCCGAGGAAGCGGGCATCCTCCCGGATATCTACGTCGAGATTCAGGAAGCCGGCGACTACTACCGGCTGATCGTCGAGGACAACGGCCCCGGGCTGACGAAGGAATCGCTGCCGAAAGTCTTCGGGAAACTGCTCTACGGCTCTCGCTTTCACGCGCGCGAACAGTCTCGCGGCCAGCAGGGGATCGGAATCTCCGCGGCCGTCCTCTACTCGCAACTGACCAGCGGCAAACCCGCCAAGATCACCAGTCGAACCCAGGGCTCGAGCGAGGCGGAGTACTTCGAACTCATCGTCGACACCGACGAGAACGAGCCCGAGATCAGCGTCGAGGAGACGACCACCTGGGACCGCCCCCACGGGACGCGCATCGAACTCGAGATGGAGGCAAACATGCGCGCCCGCCAGCAGCTCCACGACTACATCAAGCACACAGCGGTCGTCAATCCCCACGCCCGCCTCGAGCTACGCGAGCCACAGGAACATTTCAAATTCGAGCGCGCGACCGACCAGCTTCCCGAGGAGACCGAGGAGATCCGGCCCCACCCCCACGGCGTCGAACTCGGCACCGTGATGAAGATGCTGGCGGCGACGGACTCCCAGACGGTCTCCGGCTTCGTCCAGGAGGAGTTCACCCGTGTCGGGAAGAAAACGGCCGATTCGATCATCGACGCGTTCCGCGACCGCCACTACGGCCGCGAGATGCGCTGGCGGCCGCCCGCCTCTCACGAGTCCGTCAACATCGAAGCCGCGGTCGAGGCCGCTACGGCGAACAAAGGCGCCGACGCGACCAGCGCATTCGCCGAGGCTATCGCCGAGGCAGTCGACGACCACGACCGCGTCGCCCACCACGAACTGCTCGCGGCCGTCGACGCGGCCGCCGACGACGTCGAAGCCGACCACGGAACGACGTTCGGCGACACCGTCCGCGAGAACGCCGTCGAGGCGGTCTGGCTCGAGCTGATCGACGCCGCCGATACGGAACTCGAGGCCGCCGCGGATGCGGCCGACGAGTCCGACGAAAACGCCGAGTCGCGGCTCACCGCCGACCTGTACGACCTCGCGGACGACGCGACGAGTACCCGCAAAGACGACGAGATTATCCACGCCTTCGCCGAGCGGCTCGCGGCCAAGTTCGAGGACGAACGCGAGGCCGAGAACGTCCGCCACCGGCTCACCCGAACGCGGCTCCGCGAGTTCGTCGACCGGGCGGCGGAGCTCACCGAGGAGTACGACGACGTCTCATTCGGCGAAACGGCACGCGAGAACGTCGTCGAGGCCGTCTGGGACGTGATGGCGACCGTCCCCGACGATCCGCCGCTCGTGCGCGAACTCAACGGCGACCGCGACGCCACCAGTAATCTCGTCGACGCCATGCGCGCGACCGACATCATGGCGCCGCCGACGCGGTGTCTCTCCCCCATCTCCGAAGACCTCATCACCGCCGGCCTCGAGAAGGAGTTCGACGCGGACTTCTTCGCCTCCGCGACCCGCGACGCCGGCGTCTCCGGCGGCGATCCGTTCATCGTCGAGGCCGGGATCGCCTACGGCGGCGACCTGCCAGCCGACGGCACCGGCGAAGTCATGCGCTTTGCGAACCGCGTCCCGCTGGTCTACCAGCGCGGGGCCTGCGCGACCACCGACGTGGTCAAGTCGATCGGCTGGCGCAACTACGGCCTCGACCAGCCCGGCGGTTCCGGGCTGCCGAACGGCCCTGTGGTGATCATGATTCACGTCGCCTCGACGAACGTTCCCTTCACCAGCGAGTCGAAAGACGCCGTCGCGAACGTCCCGGAGATCGAAGACGAGATCGAACTCGCCATCCGGGAGGCCGCCCGCGACCTCAAGAGCTATCTCAACAAGCGCCGGTCGATGCAACAGCGCCGAAAGAAACAGAACGTCCTCGGGAAGATCCTCCCGGAGATGGCCGAAAAAGTCGCCGAGGTCACCGGCCGCGACGAGCCCGATATCGGCGACGCGATCGCCCGCATCATGAACAACGTCCTCGTCGAACGGCAGGTCGAGGCAAACGGCGACGGCACGGCCGTCTCCGTCGTCGTCGAGAACAACTCGAGTACGAACGAGTCCCTCGAGATCACCGACATCGTCTCGGCGGAGCCGACGAGCCTCTCCGATGGCGCGACCGTCGTCGAGATGGACGGCGAGTGGTTCGTCAAGTGGGAGCCCGAGGTCGGCAGCGACGGCGAGGCCACCCTCGAGTACGAGGTACCGGACGACGCGACGTTCGATCTGGACGTCAAAGGCGTCGAGAGCGAGAAACTTACCGTCAGTGACCAATGAGCGCAGACGACAACCAACAGGCCAGAGAGCAGTTGATCGATCTCGCCGCGCAGTTTTACGACCAGTTCGAACTGGGCGAGATCCCCCACATGTCCGTGCCGACGCGGACGAAGAACAACATCGAGTACGACGAGGACAAAGAAGTCTGGGTTTACGGCGACCGCGAATCGACCCGGTCGGCCAACTCCGTCCGGGGGGCGCGCAAGCTCCTGAAGGCGGTCTACACCATCGACTTCCTCGCCGACCAACTCGAGGAGGATCGCTCCTCGACCCTGCGTGAACTCTACTACCTCTCGGAGAGTTGGGACAACAACGAGGCCCAGTTCTCGGATCAGGACGAGTCAAACAGCATGGTCGAGGACTTGGAGATCGTCTCGGGGGTCACCCGCGAGGACTTCCACATGCGCCCGGAGGAGTCCGGCGCGACGATCATGGGGCCGCTGCACCTGCGAGAGCAGACCCGCCGCGGCGAGCGCGAGATCCACTGTCAGGAAGACGTCGGCGAAGGTGGCTACCAGATCCCGAACAACCCCGACACGATCGACTTCCTCGACTGCGACGCCGACTTCATCCTCGCGGTGGAGACCGGCGGGATGCGCGACCGACTGGTCGAAAACGGCTTCGACGACGAGTACAACGCCCTGATCGTCCACCTCAAGGGCCAGCCCGCGCGGGCGACCCGGCGGATCACCAAGCGTCTGCACGACGAACTCGACCTCCCCGTCACAGTCTTTACCGACGGTGACCCCTGGTCGTACCGTATCTTCGGCTCCGTCGCGTACGGCTCGATCAAGTCCGCCCACCTCTCGGAGTACCTCGCGACCCCCGAAGCGCAGTTCATCGGCATCCAGCCCGCCGACATCGTCGAGTACGAACTGCCGACCGACCCGCTTTCGGACTCCGATATCAACGCCCTCGAGAGCGAACTCGAGGACCCGCGATTCCAGACCGACTACTGGGAAGAACAGATCGAACTGCAACTCGACATCGAGAAGAAGTCCGAACAGCAGTCACTGGCGTCTCACGGTCTCGACTTCGTGACGGACACCTATCTCCCTGAACGCCTCAGTGAGATGGGCGTCCTCTAGACGCCCGTCGACCCGTCGTTCAGGGAGATGGACCCCGAGCGGCTGGACGAGATGGGCGTCCTGTAGGCGGTCCGCGAGTCTCGTCCCGGTTCGAATTGCCTCTCGCTTTCCCGACTCGAGAGTACCGAACCCGATCGCCGTCTCGTGTCGTTCGGCGTCGCCCTGTGTCTGCAGGTGCAACCGGTTCCCGTCTGCGTCGACTCTCTCCGGCTAGATCGGTGACATGGCTGACGATACTGACGACAAACGGCCGATGCACAGCGAGCCGGACCAGGAGGCGATCGACGAGCCGACGACGTCCGGCGCGCAGGAGGCCGACGAGACCGCGTGGATGATGAAAGAGGGCGTCGCGGTCGGCCTCGTGTCCATCATCGCCGTCCTCATCCTCGCGCTGGGACTGATGCAGGCGACCGGCCTCGTCAACGTCCTCGCGCCGTTCACAGTGGGCGGGCTCCTCCCGTGGGCCGCGATCGGCGTCTTGGTCCTCCTCGCACTCGGCGCGTTCGCCTGGACTCGCGTCGGCGTTTGAGCGGTCGATGGGAGAGCGACAGGACGCTACTCGTCGAGGACGACCGGCACGTTCCGGCGGGCGACATCGACGACGAACGCGTCCGAATCGACCTCGATCGCCGCGAACGTATCGTAGTGGACCGGGAGGACGAGATCCGGCTCGAGGCGCGCAGCAAGCGCCGCCGCCTCGCGGCGATCCATGGTGAACGTGCCGCCGATCGGCGGGAAGAAGCAGTCGACCGGCAGGTCGTCGTGGACCGCCAGCACGTCGGTATCGCCCGGCCAGAACGCGGTGACCCCGTCGATCGTGACCCCGAAGCCACAGCCACGGCCCTCGGGGTGATAGGGCTCGCCGGGTTCGTCGGTGTGCGGGCCGTCGGGATCGTTGTACGCCGGCGTCGTATACAGGTCGAGCGGCCCGATGGCGAACGACTCGTCCGCGCCGACGCGTTCGACTTCGAACGCCAGGTCGTCGGGGTCCTCGTCGATCCCGTCGAGGTCGTTCGCGCGGATCGACTCGTGGACGACGATCAGCGCGTCGTCGCGAGCGACCCGTCGGATCGAGTCGGGATCGTAGTGGTGATCGTGGCTGACGAGCACCAGGTCGCCGTCGCGGGGTTCGAAGCCGTCCAGCACGCCGTAGCGTTCCGGGCCCGGATCGATGTAGACGACCGCGCCCGTCTGGCCCTCGAGTCGGAGGGTCGCGAGGCCGAACCAGTCGATGGTCAGCGCGTCGAAGGTGACGGTCATACGGGTCCTTTCTCGAGCGGGCCGAAAAGCGTTCTATTCCCGACGGGGCGACGGGCGCTGCGTCGAAGCCGTCAGGGAATCCGAACCGAGTGCTCGAGCGTGCCCACGCCTTCGACCTCGATTTCGATCTCGTCGCCGTCCGACAGCGGGCCGACGCCCTCGGGCGTGCCGGTGGCGATCACGTCGCCCGGCTCAAGGGTGAGGTAAGTCGTGATCTCGGCGATCAGTTCCGGGATCGAGAAGATGAGTTGCTCGCGGGAGCCGTCCTGCCTCGTCTCGCCGTTGACGCGGGTCCGTACGGACGCGTCTTCGGGGACCTCGTCGGGGGTCGCCACGACCGGCCCCATCGGAGCAGCGCCGTCGAAGGCCTTCCCGCGGATCCAGTTCTGTTCCTGGCGCTGGTCGTCGCGGTTCGAGAGGTCGTTGACGCAGGTGATGCCGGCGATCACGTCCATCGCGTCCTCCTCGGCGACGTGGCGACACTGCTCGCCGATGACGACGCCGAGTTCGGCCTCGTGGTCGAGTCGCTCTTTACCCGCAGGGAGGGTGACGGTATCGCCGTGGGACGCTAGCGCGTTCGGCGGCTTCAAGAAGAGCATCGGCCGATCGGGCAGGTCCGATCCCATCTCGTCGGCGTGGTCGGCGTAGTTGCGTCCGATACAGACGATTTTCGACGGTTCCGACGGCGGGAGCACGTCGATCTCGTCGCTCTCGAGGTCGTAGCGCTCGTTCGCGAACGTTACCGTCCCGTCGTCGTACTCGCCACGGCGAACCGCGCCGGCCGGATCACGAAAGCGGACGTATTTCATGCTCGGTGGAATGGGCACCGGGGATCAAAAGCGTTGAGAAGGCGGTGAGCGCGAGGGCTAGTTGACGGAGTTACGCGTCCCGCTCGAGCGCCGCGGAGGCCTCCCGACCGCGGGCGACCTCGTCCTCGTCGCGGAGCCCGACGCCTGGTTCCAGTACTACTGGTGGGACGACCGCGCGGACGCGCCGCCGGACGCGACCGAGATGGACATCTACGCGAAACCCGGCTTCGACCCCTGCGAGCTGTTCTTCGGCGCCGGGGGAGAGGGGGCCCGTCTCGCTCGACCCCTTGCAGGTCAGCACCTCTCACGACCGCATCGACGAGTCGGCCTCCGGCTGTTTCGGCCTCGGGGCCCGGCAGCGCCCACACTCGAGGGCGACGGGCCGGTCGACGCGACCGACGTGACGCCGACGCTCGCGGCTCTGCTAGGGCTCGAGGGGACGCTCTCGATGGAGTTCGACGGGGCGTCGCTTCGCGATTCCGTCGAGTGAGCGCTCGAGTGCGTGACGGCGTAGCACTCCCGGCCCGGAACGGAACGTTTTTCACTAGCCCGGAGCAACGGGTGAGTACGGGCTCCGTTGGTGTAGTCCGGCCAATCATTTCGGCCTTTCGAGCCGATGACCTGGGTTCAAATCCCAGACGGAGCACTCTTCTGCGCGACGAAGTACCGAAGAAGCAATCGCAGACGGCATCCGTCCGTCGTATCGAACCGGGCCGCAGCGGCAGCGACGGTCGTTCCCCGTTCCGAATCCGACCCAGCGGCTCCGCGTTCGATCTCTCGAATTCCGTCTATTGTGTCAGAGTATTTTTAACCCGATCGCCGTTCCGAGAGACGAGCCGATGGTTGAAGCTGCCAATAAAGTAATCCGAACCTGTCTCATAGGTCACAAGTCGAAGCGGTTGCAGCATTGTCCGAATCGATCGATACCCGACCGCGTCCCACGTCGTGCTCGAGCGACGCCGTCAGCCGTCCGATGGGAGACCTGCATTCGATCCCTGTGAAGACCGTCACGAGATGGCGGATTCGATCGAAACATTTCGTTGAGTGTCTGGCGACTATTCCAACCATGTATTAGGACTCATGACCTCATTCGATACCTAATATTGAGTGGACGATGCGGATCGGCCCGGCGAAGAAATACGCTCTAAACACTGCAACTGTGAGAACCCCTAATGAAGATAATGCCGTTGGCCAACAAGTGCCATGGCATACGGTACCAATCCAGAAGAGAGATACAGCTACGGGGAGGTCAGCGACGAGAACCGTCGCGAGTTCCTGAAGGCGCTTGGCGTCATCGCCGGCGGCGCTGTCGCCGGTGCGACGTTAGAAGACCTCAGAACGGAGGTCTCGAGCGGCGCGACCGAGGGGCTCGCCGAGATGGGGCAGGCGGTCCAGAACGGACTGACCGGCACGCTCGACGAGGCCTTCCTGGGCGAACAGTTGGCGGCGCTCGAGGGGAGCTTCGGCATGCTCTCGGAGCTCGAGGCGATGGGCGTCCCCGAACAGGATGCGTCGGCCTACCAAGAGTTGACGACGGCGGCGTGGGCGATCAACGACCATCTGTCGGAGGAGGGGTTTTTCGCGAGCGCAGAGGCGAACCTGCCGGCGTTTAGCGCCGACCACATCGAGCGGACGACGCGACAGTTGTTACAGATCAACGCGTTGCCGGCGACGCTGTCGGAGGTCGGCTTCTCGGAGCAAGAACAGACGGCGCTGGTGGTCAACATCGTCAACACCCGCGAACAGCTCTCGTGGTGGATGAAGACGCCGGACTATCCGCCGGCGGACGCGGTCGACGACGGTGTCGTCCACGAGTACGTCGCTCCGCTACACCAGCGGGCGGCCGAGGGATCGCTGCTGTGGATCGACGGGCTCGATCACTTCCTGTGGCAGCGGAAACCGCTGGTCACCGACGAGATGATCGGCCGCGGTCTGTGGGACGTCAAATCGATGCTCGGCGGGTACTACCTGCTTGCATCGGCCGCGCGCGACCTCGCAGCCGGCGACATCGCTGACGACCACCTCACGACGCTGACGACGGCCAGCACCGCGCTCATGATCATCGCCCAGGAGTTCCTGATCAGCGATGTCGTCCGGATCACCGACGACAAGCGCGCGCCGCGGACTCCGGCGAGCGACTAACCAGGGTGACCACGAATGACCTACGAATCCCACCTCATCGAACTACCCGAAGACGCACCGTGGCACGAAAAGCCGGGCGAATCGATCCACAGACAGGGCGACACCGATCAGATCCCCGAGGTAGACGTTACCGAAGAGGACCTTGGCGAAACGGGCGAGGACCCCACGAACTGGCTCATCATGGGCGGTTCGTACCAGTCCCAGCGCCACACCACCGCCGACGTCATCACACCTGACAACGTCGATCAGCTCGAGACCGAGTATCGACTCGAGGTCGCGGACCATCCGAACGACTTCCAGGGGTCGCCGATCCTCGTCGACGGCGATCCGCCGATCATGTACGTCACGGTCGGGCCGGATCTGCTGTACGCGATCAACGCCCGGTCGGGCGAGATCCTCTGGCGGCACTTCTATCGTCCTCTCGTCGGCGCGTCCGACACGACGCCGCCGGCCGAACGCGGCGCCGCCGTCCTCGGCGACACGGTCTACAAGAGCACGCTCGATCTGGGCGTCATCGCGATCGACCGCTACACCGGCGAGGAGCGGTGGTACTACAACGGCGCGGCTGCCTACCGCGGCGAGGTCGCCCAGGACGGCCCCATGCACGAGGAACTGATGTGGGAACGCTCCCGCGGGACTACCTCCTCGTTCCCGCCGTTGATCTACGACGGGATGCTGATGAAAGGCAGCTTCGGCGGCGAGTTCGGCGTCAGCGGCTTCTTCGACGGCATCAGTCTCGAGGACGGCAGTCCGCAGTGGCGGGTCAACATGACGCCGCCCCACGAGTGGGTCGGCGAGTCCTGGGAACACGGCGGCGCGACCGCCTGGGCCTCCGGGGCGCTCGAGCCCGATTCGGGAACGGTCGTCATTCCGGCGGCCAACCCGGGGCCGTGGTACGGCACCGTCAGGCCGGGCTGGAACCCCTACTCCTGCGGGAAGGTCGCGGTCAATACCGAAGACGGCGAGTACCAGTGGCACCACCAGGACTCCCCCCACGACTGGTGGGACTACGACTCGCCGAGCCCGCCGGTCGTCTTCGAGGCGGAGGTCGACGGCGAGACGAAGAACTTCGCGACCTGGCCCGGGAAGACCGGCTGGGTGTACACGGTCGACATGGAAACCGGCCAGCTCCACCAGCGCAGCGACGAGTTCGTCCAGCACCTCAACACGTTCAACCTCCCGCCCTACGACGACCTCGAGAGCGCGCCGTGGATCATGCCGGACCTCATCGGCGGCACGAATCCCCAGCCGAGCGCGTACGACCCCGAGACGCGGACGCTGGTCGTCAAGGGGACCAACTACCCGATCAAGTTCTCCTGGTTCGAAACGGAGTACCAGCCGGGCGAGATCTACATCGGGATGGACACCGTGCGCCGGACGGAGCCGGTCAAGGTGGAAGTAGGCGAACAGCGCGAGGGTGACGAGGTCGGCAACGAGCGCGCCGGAAACGAAACGGCCATCGGTAACGAAACGGCCATCGGTAACGAAACGACTCTCGGCAACGAGACTGCCGGAAACGAGACCGGCCTCGGCAACGAGACCGCTGGCAACGAGACGGGCGGTGATGGTGGCGATCTCCACGAGGATGCGGGAGACGACGGAGAAGAAGAGGAGGAGGAAGAGGAAGCGGAACCTGAAACGCAGTTCGCCGACGAGTCCGTCGAAGAGTGGAACCAGAACGCCGGCGTGATCGCCGGGATCGATCCGCTCACCGGCGACGTGAAGTGGCAAAACTGGTTCAGCTGGCGGGTCGGCCCGCCGTGGGGCGGCTCGCTGACGACCGCGACCGGTGTGACCTTCGCCGGCGGTCCCGGCGGCTACCTCCACGCCTTCGACACCGAGTCGGGCGAACGGCTGTCGACCAACGTGGTCGGCAACCACGGCGTCGACGGCGCGCCGATCAGCTGGTACGACCCCAACGAGGGGAAACAGTACGTCGCGATCACCGGCGGCGGCGGCAATCAGGTCAACGAAGAGGGCAACACGATCGCCGTCTACTCGCTCCAGGAGTAACGCGGTCGAACAGTCGGTCGCCGACGGCGATTTTTTCGCGTCGAAATCGAAAGCCGCTAACACCGTCCGTCGCGATTGGACGCGCCGACTCGAGTAACGGAGCTGTCGGACTTTATCCGTCCGTTTCGTTCCCGGTCGCGGTCTCGTTTCCGCCTGCAGTCTCGTTTCCGCCTGCATCGTCGCCGCCCGCCATACCACCGCCGTCGCCACCGTTTCCGCCGTCGGCGGGGACGAGCCGATGGACCGCGCCGTCACCTTCGACCGTCGCCGTGGTCGTGGTGAGGACGTAGAGCTCGCCGTCGGCGCCCTCGCCGAAAGCGTACACGTAGCCGTTCGGTCGGCCGTCCTGTGCGGCCTCTCCCTCAAGCTGAATCTGTTCGATGGGCCACAGCCCGGCTCGAGCCGACTCCTGTGTCCCGCCGCCATCGCCGCCGTTCGCCCGGCCCTCTCCCGTCGGATGGAGGCCGTCGCCGCCGCCAGTTTCGTTTCCGTCAGTCTCGTTACTGGCGGTCTCGTTACCGGCGGTCTCGTTGTCACCGTCGTCCTCGGTCGGCGGATCGAGGAACATGTCCTCGAGATCCTCTCCACCGGCATCCTGCCAGTTCTCCGGCGGCCGAGCCACGAAAACGGTACCCGGACTCTCGCCGTCTAAACTCCAGTCCCCGAAGACGTACCCGCCCTCGAGACCGCCGATCTGGCCACCCTCGTAGAGGTAGCCGCCGATGATCGAGACGCCGATCTGATCGCCGACGACGCCGCCGCCCTGACGCGTTCCGTCGGCCGCGGCTTCACCGCCAGCGCCACCGTTCTCGGTCGCGTTACCGGTCGCGTTCCCGCCGTCGCCGCCGGCGTCCGGCGGTGACTGGATGGCCCCGAGCTCGTGGGGATACTCGAGGACGGGATCGAGCAGTTCCTCGCCGCCGCGAACGTCGTCGGGGGTGGTCTCCGGACACTGATCCGGCGGCGAGTTCGGCGTTTCAGTGCTGAAGCAGTAGGTCCCCTCCTTGACGTTCCAGCTGTAGTTGCCCCCCGCCCGCACGTGGTTGACGCTCTCGATCAGGTTCTGACCGACGTCCGCGGCGAGCAGTTCGCCGCCGGAGGTAAAGGACATCCCCCAGGGGTTGCGAAAGCCCCAGGCGTAGTATTCGGGGAGTTGGTCCCCCATATCGACGAGCGGGTTGTCGTCGGGGACGCCGTACGGTCGGCCCTCCGACTCTCCGTCGACGTCGATCCGCAGGATGCCGCCGAGGTGGTTCTCCTCGGTGTCCTGCCCGTTGCCGCCCTCGTTGGCCTCGTACCAGTCCTGGACGTGGCCGAGGCCGACGTCGTTGGCCGCCCCGCCGTCGCCGGTCCCGACGTAGAGGTAGCCGTCGGGGCCGAACGCGAGCGCGCCGGAGTTGTGGTTGAACTGCGGCTCCGGCAGCTCGAGCAGTCGGCGCTCCGACTCGGGGTCGGCGGTCGCGTTGTCGTCACCCGTGGTCTGGTACTCCGCGAGGACGAACGTGTGGTCGTAGTCCTCGGGCATGTCGTCCCCTAACGGTGCGCTGTACCGGATGTAGAAGCGCCCGTTCTCGGCGAAGTCGGGATGGAAGGCGAGCCCGAGCAGACCGCGCTCGTCGAAGTCCATGAACTCGATAAGTTGGTCCGAAACGTCGAGGAACGGCTCCTCCTGTAACCCGTCCGGGCCGTGGACGTAGATCTGGCCGGTCTGATCGGTGATGAACCGCCGATCGGCGTCCTCGTCGGCGACCGTCATGCTCGTCGGCGTCGTCAGCGAGCCTTCGGCGACCGTCTCGAGGCCGACGGTCGGGCCCTGGCCGATGTACTGTCCCGGTTGTTCGGCCCCGGTGGCGCCGTCGGCGCCCGCGTCGGTGAACTCGATGTCGCCGCGCATCGAGACCGGGTGTGGGCCACAGTAGTACTGAGCCATCCCGTCCTGAGCAGTGAACTCGACCGTCTGAGTCGTGCCGGCACCCGCGACGATCTCCGTGGAAACGAACTGTTCGTCGCCGCCCTCGCTCTCGATGTTGAAGTTGTGCCCCGCGCCGTCGAGGTTCTCCCACGTGAGCGTATACGTTTCGCCCTCGACGAGGGTGAGCGTCGGATTTCGTTCCTCTGCGATCGCGTCGGGTTCCATGCCGATCCAGCCGCTGATCCGGCCGCCGATTCGGATCTCGTTCGGTAGTCCCTCCTGCTGGGCCGCTCCGGGTAACGCCAGACCCGCGACGGAGAGCGCCGCGGACGAGCGGAGAACGTTCCGCCTCGAAATCGCCGATTTGTCGTCGTTGTTCCGTGTCATAGTCTCAGTACGCCGCGCCGGATATCGATCCGGATCACCCTGCGTACCGCATAGCGTAGTGTCGATATCGCGCAATAAACCGGATCGATCGTTCCCTACTCAAGATCGACTTGTCAGAACGCTGGATTCCTAATAGCTGTTTATCGCGTCTCAACTCCGTCTTTCGACACCTAATCGTGCACACACTGATCCGCGTACGATCTCCCATCGACCGGGAACCGAGCGTAACGCGGTCGGCGGCGAGTTCCCGCACGCGACTCAGAGGTAGTTCGCGATCCAGTAGGCGACGTAGCAACCGATCAACACGCCGCTGCCGACGCGAGTGACGCGGCCACGCTCGAGTAGGATCGTCACCACGAGAAGACTACCGGCGAAGAACGGCCAGTGAAGTGTCAGCACGTCGCCGCCGGTGGCGACGGGGTGGAGCAGTGCGATGAGGCCGACGTTGGCCGTCATGTAGAAGACCGTGCTGCCAACGACGTTCCCTACGGCGAGTTCCGGCCGTCCCTGACGAACGGGCTCGACCGTGAGCGCGAGTTCCTCGAGCGAGGCGATGAAGCTCAACACCGTCGCGCCGAAGGCCAACCCCGTGATGCCAAACGCCACGAAGATGCCCTCGGCGCTGTACACCGTCAGCCCCGAGCCGATCGTCATCCCGACCGCCGCGAGCACGGCTACCAGTAGGGAGACGTATCCGCTTCGGTCCTCGAGCGAGGGGACGAACTCGTCGAGGTCGAGGTCGATATCTAGATTGCTCTCCCGTGTCGCTCGGCTCGCCCTGTCGCCGCCGTCGGTCGCCTCCGCGGTCGGATCCGCGCCCCGTTCCGCCTCGAGGTCGACCACTTCCTGCACTTCCTCGGCGAGCAGGTACGTCGTCTCGGAGCGGCGCTCGCGCCAGAAGATGTAGGCCAGCAGCGGAACGAACAGGGCGACGAGAGCCATGCCCTCGAGGAGGTCGATCGTCCCACCGATCGACAGCGCGAACGCCGGGACGGGCGCGAGTACGAGCACGAGCAGGTACGCACGCGGCACGTCCATCCGAAACGGTACCAAGAGCCCCGCCAGCCCGACCGCGACGGTGAGGACGAACAGCGACTCGCCGAAGACGGTCCCGAGCGCCAGCCCGGGCAGGTCGACCACCGCCGCGGTCACCCCGAGCACGGCGTTCTCGAGGTCGACGCCGGCCAGTACGACAGCGAGGAAAAAGCCCGAGATCCCGAGCGAGACGGCGCTCTGGGCGACCGCCTCGATGAAGACTTCGACGCACCAGATGACCAGCACGACGCCGACGACAAACACGGCGATCAGGGCCACCAGCGAACTCGGGCCGACCATGACTCCCCGCTACCTCGGCAACGCACTTAGTTACCGACCGCTGTCACGTCACCGGAGCTCAGCCGCCGATCGGAACGCCCCCGAATACGACGATCGCGCTCAGCCAGTAGACGACGTAACAGCTTCCGAGCAACACGCCGTGCCACCGTTTCAATTCGCCCTGGTGGAGGAAGTACGCGGCCAGCGCCGTCACGACGATCACTGATGGGAGGTGAAACGTCAGCACGGAGCGAGAGACCTCGAGTTCGCTCAAGAGCATGATGACGCCGACGTTACCGGTGACCGAGAAGAGGACGCTCCCGATGACGTTGCCGACGCCGATCTCGGGGACGCCCCGTCGAACCGGCTCGATCGTCAGCATCACGTCCTCGAAGGTGAGAATCATCGTGAGGACGGTCGCGCCGAAGACGGTCTCGTCGATACCGAACCCCTCGACGACGGCCTCCGACCCCGCCTCGAGCAACATCGAGGCGAAGACGATGCCGGCCAGCGCGAGGACGGCCAGACCGAGCCAGAGCCACCCCGCGGCCGCACGATCGCCGACTAGGCGTTCCTCGGGAATCTCGGGGAGCGAGGCTGGGACCGTCATCCCGCCGTCTGCCACCCCGCCGTCGGCCTGTATCTCCTCACCGAGTTCGGTGTTCCGAAACACCGGCGTCTCGCGCCGGGATTCGCGAGCGATGATGTAGCCGAACACCAAGGCGAACGCGCCGAGCAACAGGAGTCCGTGACCGAACGTCAGCGTCCCGGCGAGGACGAACGGAATCAAGAGGAACGGTGCCAGCGCGAACAGTACGACGTAATCAGTCGGTAGGTCGACCGGGAACGGCCTGATGATCGCGGCGAGGGCGAGCGTCGCGCCGACGATCGCCAGTCCGGTTCCTAGCGCGGTCCCGAGGGCGGCGCCCTCCAGACCGCCGGCCGACAGCACCAGAGCGAACACCGTGTCGTCGAACTCGAAGCCGGTGAACACGATCGCGAGCGCGAACAGCGAGAGCTGCAAGCCAAACGCCGCGCGAGTCAGGTAGCTGATCAACTTCTCGACGCAGACCGTCAGGAAGATTCCACCCAGCGCCAAAACGAGGACCGCGCCGATCGTTCCCTGCCCGTCCACGAAGCCCTCGATGACTCCCTCGAGGCCGCTCTCGCCTTCTTCGTCTTCCACAGCACCGCCGTCGTCTACCTGTGCGATCGCCGGTGCGACCGGAACCGCGACGAGAACCGCCGCGACGAACAAGCCGACGAGGTGCCGCCGAGACGGCCGGCGTAGCGCGGTCTCGATGCGGGATCGCAGCATGTTGGTGTCCCATGTTAACTATCGGCATATAGCTAACAGTCCGGGGAGAGACGTTCACGGGAAATCTATACACGCGTCTCGTCGGAGCCCCCGCCGCGGTCGCCGCGAGAGGTGGCCGCAAAACGGGGCACGACTAGCCGTCGGCCGACTCGTCGAGATCGTCTGCCTGCAACACGAACGTACGCTCCGGCGGCGGGGCGATCTGAAGCTCGATCGCGGCATCGAGTTCGTAGTACTTCCGGTTGCCCCGTCTGTAGTGGCTGACCAGTCCCTCCTCCTCGAGCGTCGAGAGGTGATGAACGGCCGTCTTGCCGTCCATACCGACGGCCTCCGTGAGTTCCGAGACGTACATCGGCTTCCGCGAGAGCTCCCTGAGTATCGCCAGCCGCGTTCCGTTTCCCAGGGCGTCGATGAGGCCCATATCCGGCGATTGCGCGATCCAGCTCGAGAAAGGTTTCGCCGATTCTCACCTCGAGCGGCCCGCGATCGGTAATCGTCGCTCCCGACTGCGAGAACGACCCGTCCGCCGACGCCCGACGTATCGCGTCCGGTGAACGGGGCTTTATCGGCGTTCACGTGGTACCAATTCGCATGGGCGACCGCGTCAATGTTCCGGACGATCGGACCAGCGACCGGCGGACGATCACGAGCGGCTTCTTCGAACAGGAAGTCTACCTCTCGAGCGAGGAGACGGCGGCCTTCCTCCACGACCTCGCCGATCAGCTCGAGGGCGGGTCGTTCACGATCTCCGCTTCCGAGTGGGAGATCCCCTTCGACTACAGCGACCCCGTCGAGGTCGAGATCGAGTTTTCCCAGCAACGCGAACGGGAACTCGAGATCGAACTCGAGTTCACGGAGCCAAGCGGCGGCGACGAGCTGTCGGTCCGCGAGGGGTAGTCAGTCGGCGACGATCCCGCCCTGGGCGAGCGCGTCGCGGAGGTTCCGCCAGTCGTCCGGCGAGTGCCACCCCCAGCCGCGTCGCCGGACCGCGTCGCCACCGAATCGGTCGACCGCCGCCTCGAACGTCCGTGCGATTCGCTCGGGGGAGTCGTCAGTCTCGCTCGCGAAGTCGCTCGCGGCCGCGTCGGTCGCGCAGACCGCGTTGGCCCACCCCGCCATCGCGGCGACGAGAACCGCTGTGACGCGCTCGCGCCGCCGTCGAAGCGTCTCCTCGGCCGTAACCAGCGCCGGGCCGTACGCGGGGTACGCGTCCGAAACGGCGACGACCTCGACCCGCTGTTCGGCGAGTTCGAGCCGATCCGGATCGGGGACCATTCCGGTCACGGCGTCGACCTCACCGGACTGCAGCGCCGCCTGCTCTTCGCCGCCGACGTCGACGAGGTCGACGCTCTCGCGGATCCCGGCCTGCTCGAGGAGGAGTCGACCGAGCAGGCCCGTCTCGGTGCCCGTCCGAATCCCGACGCGACGGCCGTCGAGTTGCTCGAGTCGGTCGAACGGGCCGCCGAAGGCCGCCCGCGTCGTGTAGAGGACGACCATCGACCGCTGGAAGCAGACCGCGATCGGGACGATCGGCCGCCCGCGCGCTCGTTCTCGGAGGAGCGTCGCCGCGCCGGCGATACCGACGTCGCAGTCCGCCGACGCGACGGCGGTCGCGGCCGCGCGGGAGCCGTCGTACTCCTCGAACGCGAGCAACACGTCGCTCTCGGCCGCCGACCGCGCGGCGAACAGCGGCAGGTGGAGCGCGTTCGACCGCCAGTTGAGCGCGACGGAGACGTGCTCGGGACCCGGCCGCTCGTCGCTGTGCCGGTCGAGTTCGGTCGCCGAATCGCGGCCGTCGGCTTCCGGCGGATCGGACTCGAGGACCGCCGCGGCTTGCTCGCCCTGCTCGATCAGGCGGTCGGCGTGGCGCGCGTACGTTCGGCGGACCGTCTCGGACTGGGGAGCGACCGCGTGCCAGGCTTTGGGCGGTCGACCGGGCTCGGCGGTCGCCGCCGTCGTCTCGGCGATCAGGTCCGCGGCGACCAGGTCGTCCAGCGCCGTCGCCGCCGCGTTCTTGCTCACCCCTGCGCCGATGTGGACCGCCGTCCGCGTGGCCGCGTCGGCCAGGTCGGGATCGCCGTGTCGACAAAGCAGATACGTCAAGACGCGGGCCGTGTTCTCGCCGAGTCCGACCGACAGCCGCTCGACGAGCCCCTCGTCCTCGTCGGTCAGGACCGGAAACGTCCGTACGTCCATCGGAAGCGTAGTACCGCAGCGAGCGCCATAAAGCAGCGGTGGCCCCGTCTCGTGTCGGGCGTCCGATCCCGTCAGATCCGGCCATCGAACTCGTACCCTCGCCTCGAGTCGCCGCTGTGCCGGCCGTCGATAATACCTCGTGAAACATTCCTAACACGACTCTGTGTCGGTGGAACGATCGGTAATCGAGTGATTTGCCGGGAAACGATGCGTGTCGTTTACCGGATTTCGGATAGTGCGGTCCGTCGTCATATCCATGGCAACTAATAACACAAACCCTCGGATGGCTCGCGAACGGCCGTCCAGACGCGCGTTCCTCGGCGGCGTCGCCGCGGTCGGTGCGCTCGCAGGGACTCCGGCCGGCGTCGTTGGGCGGCAAGGCGATGCAGCGGTGAAAGACCTCGAGATCGTGACCGAGTTCGAACCACCGGCGCTGCCCGAGAACCTCGCGATCGATAGTCAGGGAACGGTCTACGGAAGTATGGGACCGGCGGGACAGATCTTGGCCGTCGACTCCCAGGGGAACCAGTCGACCGTCGCGACGATCGACACGGGCGAACAGGGGCTCCTGCTCGGCATCACGGTCCTCGACGGGGTCATTTATGCCGCGAACGCGTCGGGCCAGCCCGAGACCCACGGTATCTGGCGCGTCGAGCTAGAGGGAGGTGATCCCGAACGGATCGCGGCGCTCTCGCCCGAGGATTCGACGCCGAACGGGATCATGTTCGACCCTACGACGGCGGACGCGTTGCTCGTCTCCGACCATCAGGCCGGTGCGATCTGGCGGGTGACGACGGACGGCCAGGCCGAGGTCTGGGTCGACGACCCGTTACTGGACCCGAACACGGAGGCACAGACGCCGGTCGGAGCGGACGGGCTGGCCGCGCATCCGGACGGCGACGTGTACGTCGACAACCTCAATGCGGGCTCGATCATGCGCGTCCCGGTCAGCGACGACGGGAGCGCCGGTCAGGTAGAACAACTCGTGCAGGACCAGGCGCTGGTCGGCGCGGACGGGATGACGATCGACCAGGACGGTAACATCTACGTCGCCGTCAACGCCCAGAACAAGATTTCCCGCGTGACGAGCGACGGGGGAATCGAGACGGTCGTCAGCGGATCGCCGCTCGATTTTCCCGCCGACGTTCACTTCGGGACGACCGAGGAGACGGCGACGAGACTCTACATCGCGAACTTCGCGTACGGTACCTTCCTTCAGGAGCCGGCGGCCGCGGAGCCGAGTCTCGCGCGGATAGACGTCGGCACACGCGGTTACTTCCCGCAGTCCCCAGGCGACGGTGGCGAACCGAGTGCCGGAAACGAGACCGGCGACGGCGGCGGAACCGGCGGCGACGGGTAACCGCTACGGGACGGATCACCGCGACGGTATCCTCTCTCGGATCGCAGACATATTCCCTGGCGCTGACACTTCCCCTCGGACTGTAGCCGCTCCGCCCTCACGGAGTCGGTCCGCCGGAATCGCCGCCAGCAGACCGTTCGTTCGGGGCAGAATACCCGTTCGTACTATCCGAGCGACAGGACTGTTCCGAAAGTTATTAATAGAGTAGTGTGGCGGTAGATAGCAATGGGACAGACCCTCGCGGTCGACACCGACGAGGTGTCAGAACGGATCGTTACTGGGGTAGCAGCGCTCGAGGGGATCGATCCGATGGAGTTACCACCGCTGTTCGAAGCGGTCGATCCCGACGCACTGACGGCGATCTTCGCGACGACGGAATCGGGTGGGCTCAGGAGCGGCAGCGTGAGGTTCACGTACGCCGATCATCGGATTTCCGTGGAGTTCGACGAGAACGGGGAGCCGGTCGTGACCATCGATTGACCGACGGGTCGGCGTCGACCACGACCGCCCGCGTCTCCGTTCGAACGAACGCTGAGATCGTGACGACCGAAACGATTCACACCGACCGCACTGCTCTCGTGCGATCGGATATGCAGTGACTTTCAGTGGCTACTATAGCCCACCGATCGGTAGGTACTGCCAATGGCACAACTCAGCCGACTCCGGGTGTACCCGATCAAGGGGCTCGACGGTATCGACCGCGAGACGGCCACGATACTCGAGGGCGGGACGCTCGCCCGGGACAGGGAGTTCGCCCTGTTCGACGGCGATGGCGACGTTCTGAACGGCAAACGGACCGACCGTGTCCACGACCTCGACACCGAGTTCGATCCCGACACCGGCGACCTGACGGTCGAGACGCCCGACGGCGAGCGTCGACGGTTCGATCTCGAGGACGATCGCGCGAGTGCCGCGGACTGGTTCGGCGAGTTCTTCGACGCGGACCTCTCGCTGGAGCGCGATACTACGCTCGGCTTCGTCGACAGACGCGAGATGGGACCGTCGGTGATCAGCACGGCGACGCTCGAGACGGTCGCCTCGTGGTTCGACGATCTGACCGTCGAAGGCGCGCGCCGACGGCTGCGGGCGAACGTCGAAGTGAGCGGCGCCGAGCCGTTCTGGGAGGACCGGTTCGTCGGCGCCGACGCGCCGGCGTTCGAGATCGGCGACGTTCGACTCGAGGGGGTGACGCCGTGTGGGCGCTGCGTCGTCCCCCAGCGTGATCCGGAGACCGGCGAGCCGACCCCCGAATTCCGGGAGCGGTTCGTGACGAAGCGCGAGGAGACCTTCCCCGAGTGGGCCGACGCCGAGGCGTTCGACCACTACTATACGGTCATGCTCATCGCGCGGGTCGCCGACCGCGATCGCGGAGCGACGCTTCGGGTCGGCGATCCGGTCGCGGTCGTCGAGAACTGACGCTCAGTGGTCGATCCCCGGTCGCTGGAACGTGGTCTCGGCGCCGCCTCGCTCGTCTGACGGCCCGGAAAGCGCCGCCTCGAGTTCCGGCGCGGCCAAGACTTCGTTTCGTTCGGGCTCGTCCGGCCGCCGAAAGTAGTAGGTGTCGGCACAGCCGGCGACGAGCTCCGAGAGCGGGCGGTCTTCGTCGTGGACGATCGAGACGAGATCGCCCGTGACCCCGATCAGTACCGCGTCGTCGGGCTTGTAGAGGGCGTCTCTGAGTTCGCAGGCGGTACAGTCGGCGGGCAGCTCGAGGGTAACTCCGTCGACGGTCGCCCATCGCGTCTCCATGGACGGTCGTTCGTGGCTGAGGGGTTATACGGTTGTGCCCGCAGACACAGGCCGGCCGGCTCGCGACCGCGGCCGGACGGATCGGGCGCTGTCACGACGCGTGTAGGGCCGATGAGATAAAGTAGTGGTAGCCGAACGTATCAGCGTAGATGAGTGATTGGGGACGTGACGCGATCGAGACCCTCGAGTTCGTGGCGCGGTCGCCGTGCCGGATACGGATTCTCGAGATGCTCCGGAGTGGGGACCGCGTCTCGCGGGACTCGTTACAGGACGAGGTCGACGTCGTTCGAACGACGCTACAACGAAACCTGGAGGGGCTGACCGAACACGGACTGATTCGCGAACGGGATCGCTGCTACGAGATCACGCCTGCGGGATCGCTCGCTGTTACCGGCGTGTCGACGGCGCTCGAACGAGTCGGCGCGGCCGACCGACTGCGGCCGGTCCTCGAGCGATTGCCCGCGGACGAACTCGAGTTTGACCTCGAGCGACTACTCGACGCGACGGTCGTCGAAGCCACGACGGCCAACCCGTACGCGCCGGTCGACTACCACGCGGACAGTCTCACGGACATTGACCACGCCAGGTTGCTGTTGCCGGCGACGGGGGCCGATCCGCTCGAGGCGTCTCGAAGCGCGATCGAAGCGGGAGCGACGTTCGAGCTGGTCGCCACCGAATCGGTCGCCGAGGCCCTGCGGACGGAACCGCCGGTCGCGGACGAGTTCGCGTCGATCGCCGTCCACGAGGGAGTCTCGCTGTCCGTCGTCGACGACGAGGTCGCCTTCTACCTGGGAATCATCGACGAGGCGGTCCAGATCGGCGTCCACGACGACGGCGGTCTGCCGACGGCGCTACTCGAGACGAGCGACGAACGGGTCAGGGAGTGGGCGATCGACCGGTTCGATGCGGCGAAGCGACGGGCAACGCCGGTCGGCGGCGACGGGTGAGCGGCGGCAATCGTTGGTGTGCATGCCACGCACATCGTGTGCGGGATACACTAATATCGTCTCGGGGCGGGGGTGCCAATGCGGTAGGTGGTGAAACGGCAACCGCACGACACCGCTGCGTTCACAGTCGTCGATCAGGGGAGGTGGTCCCGCACGGACCACGACGTGTGCACGGCGAGACGTCCGTCGTTCGGTTCCGGTTCGTCGGGCCGGGACCGGCGTTTTCTCGTCGACGGGTTACGAAGGTGCGTGACCGGCGGTGTGAGTCGATTCAGGAAACGCTTAGGGCATCGCATCCGGTACTGCGAGTGTGAGCGAGAACCGCGTCGTTCAGGGGCGAATGGTGACGGCCGAAACGCTCGCCGAGTTGGTCGAAGGCGACTCGGTGATGGAAGTCGACTCGATCGAGGAGGCCGACAAAGCGTGTCCGGAGTGTGGCGGCAACGTCCTGCGAGTGACCTACATGCCGTCGGTCACCGAGCTCGTCACCGGCTGGAAGTGCCAGGACTGCGACTGGAGCGAGGCCGACCGCGACTGATCGCGTCCGCTCGAGCGCCGACCGCGACCGACAGCCGCTGCTGTCCGGGAGCAGCGTTCCGAACGCAGGCGAGGGCCCGGCCACAATTTAACTCACATCGTGGAGTATCGAGGGTGCGATGAGGGAGTTAGAATGAGTTCGTCGTGGGACAGAGACAGCGACAACTTGGCGGTCCGGTGGCTCTTCTTCACGGGAAATCGCCTCGGAGTCGCGGCCGTACTATCGCTCCTCTTTGCAGCCTCGGCGGCGCTGGCGATCGAGTTCGGCTTCGTCTACGTCAGGTCCGGGAGCAACCTCTCGACGGCACTCTCGAGCGGCCTGCTGTCCGGTCTACTGACGCTACTGACGGTCGCCCTCTCGATCAATCAGCTCATCCTCTCGCGTCTGTTCGGCTCGGCGGGAGGCCTCTCTGGCGAGCTCGAGGAGACCCTCGACTACCGGCGAACCGTCGAGGAGATCGCGGGTGTGAACGTGAGTCCGAACGAGCCCAGTGCGTTTATCGGCCTTCTCGGCGAGGCGCTGACGCGGCGCGTCGGGGACTTCCGTCGCGAAGTCGAGCGGAGAGCCGGTGGACTCGGCGGCGGAGACGACCTCGAGACGTACGCGTCGTCGATCACCGATTACGGCGACCACCTCTCGAGGGCCGACGATTTCGACGACCCGTACAAAGTGCTGCTGATCACGCTCGGGACGGACTACGCGGACCACCTCCAGACGACGCGATCGTTCCGGAGCAAGTACGGCGACGACTTCTCCGACGAGGCCGACGAGGCTCTCGACGACGTTTTCGAACTGTTGAAGGCAACCGCAACGATGCGGCAGTTCTTCAAGACGCTCGTCCTTCAACAGGAACTCGCCATGCTCTCCCGGCGGTTGATTTACACCGGCGTCCCGGCGATACTCGTGGCGTACTTCCTCTCGCAGACCTATACCGCCGCTTCGGACCTGCCGACGGCGATCGATCCGGCGGTCATGCCGATCGTGGTGGTGGTCGCGACGGGGGTGGTCCTCTCACCGCTGGCGGTGTTGGTCGCCTCCCTGGTCCGCGTGGCGACGGTGTCCCTGTACACGGTCTCTATCGGGACGTTCATCCCGCCCGAAGAAACGTTCAAAAGCGATTGAACGTGGTCCGACGGTCGATGACGGAGCCGTCGCCATTTCGCCCCGAGAGACGGCGAACGGCGAGCGCGCGTATCCGCCGATAGGCGGGGAGTTCAGGACGCCGGTTACCAGACCACCCACTCGAGCGCGAGGACGACCGCGGCCAGGAAGACGTGTTCGCCGTCGACGACGAAGCCATAGTACAGCGGGCCGCGATCGGGGGTTGCGAAAGGGATGTATGCGCAAACGTAGACGTTCATCGCCAGAACGACGAGGAACTCGGCTGGGACGACCCCGTTCGCGATGAAGGCGACGACGCCGACGGCGACGGCGACGGTAGCGACGATCGAAGCGCGCCTGGTCGCTTGCGGACCGAACAGATTGGGAACGGTTGGAATGTTCTCCGCGCGGTCACCCTCTATGTCCTTCACGTCGAAGATCACTGCGGCGATAGTTATCATGACGGTCACGTACGCGAACACGAACAGTACCTCGACGGAGGCGAGCCGATCGTAGTAGTACCCGACGCCCAGCGGAATCGCGCCCCAGGCAAAGCCCACGACGAGATTCTTCACGAGGAAGATCTGCTTGACGCCACCGACGGAGTACAGCAGGACCACCGCGAGCGGCAGGAACATGTACACCGCACCCGGCAGCCCCACCGCGACGGCGAGGCCGATCGCGGCGACGTAGAGGGCGACACCCGCCGCCAGCCAGAGCCGGCCGTAGCGCTTCGTAAACGCTGCGCGCCGCGGAACGTTTCGCTCGTCTTCCTCGAGGTCGGTGAACCGGTTGACGGTGTAGACGAACATCGTCGCCGCGAAGACGATAAACAGCGGCAGCGGCTCTAACGGGAGCCCCGCGAGCCGAACCGTCGTGACCGCGACGCTGACCGTCGACAGCGAGATGAAGAGGTTGCTGTGGACCAGAAACCGGAGGACGGCCGCTACCGACGACACCCATGGTGGCGTCCGGTGCGTCGTCGCTTGGTTCGTCACGGGGATGGCCTCGTGTGAGAGCTAGGGACAGACGGGGTTTGAATGCTGTGTTGGTCCCGCTGTTCCAGCGGGCGGCGACGGCGGAGTCACTGCCGGCTGCCGGCCAGGCCGGACCGGATCGAACGGGGCGGCGCACTCGAACGCGGTTGACGAACGGGACCCGATCTGGAAAATCGCCCACTCACGCCGACCGTTCGGGCTCGAGTTCGAACGTGTGGTTGCGTCCAGTCTAGCTTCAGTTGAAGAACCACACAAAGAAGGCCGAACCGGAAACGGTACGACGGCTGCTGACCCGCAGTCGTTGATACACGTGGATGGAATTCCCGTGGCGAGTGGAAACTGGCAGGATTTAAGCAAGGGCGGAACGGCCGTTCGAATGGTATGAAATTACACGAGTACCAGGCGAAGCAGGTCTTCGCCGATGCCGGGGTGCCGACGCCGGAGTCCCAACTCGCGGACGACGTCGACGGCGTCGTCGCCGCGGCCGAGGAGATCGGGTATCCGGTAGCGGTCAAGGCGCAGGTACAGGTCGGCGGCCGCGGAAAGGCCGGCGGGATCAAGCTGGTCGAGGACGAGGACGAGGCCCGCGAAGCGGCCGAATCCATCCTCGGGATGGACCTGAAAGGCTACCACGTGGACCGAGTCCTCGTTGAGGAGGCGGTCGACTTCGTCAACGAGCTCTACGTCGGGATCACGATGGACCGCGGCGAGGGCAAGCCCGTCGCGATGGTCTCGACCAAGGGCGGGGTCAACATCGAGGAGGTCGCCGAGGAGGACCCCGAGGCGATCGCCCGCGAACACATCGACCCCTCTTTCGGGATGCATCCCTACCAGGCTCGCAAGGCCGTCTACGACGCCGGCGTCGACCAGTCGGTCGCGCGCGACGTCTCGAGCGTGCTCACCACGCTCTACCAGCTCTGGGACGACAAGGACGGCGCCGACGCCGAGATCAACCCGCTGATGGTCACGAGCGACGACGAGGTCATCGCGGCCGACGCCGTGATGAACATCGACGAGGACGCGCTGTTCCGCCAGCCCGAACTCGCCGAGATGGAAGAGGAAGCGTCGGGCGGCGACGAACTCGAGCAGAAGGCCGACGAGTACGACTTCGACTACGTCCGGCTCGAGGGTAACGTCGGCATCATCGGCAACGGCGCCGGGCTCGTGATGACGACGCTCGACCTGGTCGATCACTACGGCGGAAAGCCTGCCAACTTCCTCGACGTCGGCGGCGGCGCGAAGGCCGCTCGCATCGCGAACGCGCTGGACATGGTGTTCTCCGACGACAATGTCGATTCGGTCGTCTTCAACATCTTCGGCGGCATCACGCGCGGTGACGAGGTCGCCCGCGGGATCAACGAGGCGTTAGAGCAGTTCGACGAGATCCCCAAGCCGGTCGTCGTGCGACTGGCCGGGACGAACTGGGAGGAAGGCATGGAAATTCTCAACGAAGACCTCGTGACGGTCGAACAGACCTTGGAGGACGCGGTACAGCGTGCCGTCGAGTACGCTGGGGAGGTGGAAGCATGAGTGTACTAGTCGACGACGACACGCGCGTCGTGGTACAGGGCATCACCGGCGGGGAAGGCAAGTTCCACGCCGAACAGATGATGGAGTACGGCACCAACGTCGTGGCCGGCGCGGTCCCCGGCAAGGGCGGTCAGGAGGTCAGCGGCGTCCCCGTCTACGACACGGTTCACGAAGCCGTCGAGGAGGAGAACGCCGATACGTCGGTCATCTTCGTCCCGCCGGCGTTCGCCGGCGATGCGATCTTCGAGTCGCTCGACTCGGATCTCGACCTCGCGGTCGCCATCACGGAGGGCATTCCGACCCAGGACATGGCGCGAGTCAACAAGCGCCTGACCGAGACCGACACCCGTCTGATCGGCCCCAACTGCCCCGGCCTCATCACTCCCGGCGAGGCCAAACTGGGCATCCTCCCCGGCAACATCTTTTCGGAGGGGAACGTCGGCCTGGTCTCCCGCTCGGGCACGCTGACCTACCAAGTCGTCGACAACCTGACCTCTCGCGGCATCGGCCAGACCACCGCGATCGGCATCGGCGGTGACCCGATCATCGGCACCGACTTCGTCGACGCCCTCGAGCTGTTCGAGGACGACCCCGACACCGACGCCATCGTCATGTGCGGCGAGATCGGCGGCGAAGACGAGGAGGAAGCGGCCGCGTTCATCGACGACTACGTCGACACGCCGGTCGCCGGCTTCATCGCCGGCCGCACCGCGCCGCCGGGCAAGCGGATGGGCCACGCCGGTGCGATCGTCTCCGGCTCTGGTACCGGCACCGCCGAGAGCAAGATCTCGGCGTTGAACGACGCCGGCGTCCCCGTCGGCGACACCCCCGAGGAAGTCGCCGACCACATCGAGGAGTTCCTCGGCTAACGCAGTCGTCTCCACCAGCGTCGCCCGCGATCGGAGCCGCGGGCTGGTGACACCCGTTTTCGCTTGAGGCGACAGCTACCGCGACCATACGCCACGAGCGACTGGTTTCACCGCTCTCGTCGGCCCCAAACCGACCCGTCACACGCCCGCAGTACCGTCATGCTATCTCGCCCGATACCGTCTCGTATGCCGGTCTGGCTCGAGTGTGACCACTGCGGAACCGAACACACGATTCCTGAGCGGAGCGACATTTCAGGGGGTGGCACGCGGTGTCCGGCGTGTGGTGAACGTCCGTACACGGTCCGCCGACGCGGCCTCGAGTGGCATCCCGATCCGTGATCGAACGAAGAGCGCAGAACAGCGATGGTCACACAGCGACACGAGCGCGAACCGACGGTGACCCTGGTCGCATGCTAGTAGCCGCCGGATGACAGCACGGATCAGCCCATAAACGGCAGGAGCCGACCGAAGAAGCCGGACGAGTCGTCGGAATCCGCGTCCGTCTCGTCCGCTGCCGTGTCGTTGTCCGAGTCCGCGGCTGGGGAGCCGTCCGCACCGGTTTCGGCGCTCGAGTCCGTCTCGCCCGCCTCCGTCGTGACGGCGATGCTCGAGTTCGACGGCGAGTCGCGTTCGCTCTCGGTATCGGCGTCGGCCGCCGACGCCTCGTCGGGGTCGTACTTCGGCGCGTCCTCGTCTCCGAAGAGTCGGTCGACGAGTTCGTCGTGCTCGTCGCCGGCCGACGCGTCGTCGACGCCATCGGCAGGTTCGTCGGTCGCAGATTCGGAGTCAGCGTCGGTCGCCGGAGAGTCGCTGCCCTCGGCCGATTCGCCGAGTTCGTCGGGCTCGCTCGAGTCCTCCGTCTCGACCCAGAGGAACTCCTGGTCCTTCGTGCGGCCGGTAAGCAGGAGGTCCGCGAGCTCGTCCTCGTCGGCCAGCAACTCGTCGTCGACCGGGGCGTCGGGCTCTGGGTCCGGTTCGTCCGCGCTCGCGATGATGTCTTCCGGACTCTCGTCTTCGAGCACGTCGTCGGCCCCGCCCTCGTCCTCAGCGTCGGCACGGAGCTGTTCGAACACGTCGGCCGCCGTCCTGTCCTCGACGTCGTCGGGTTCCTCCCGACCGGCCGCCTCGTCGTCCGTCGTGGGACGATCGGCCCCCCAGTCGTCGGTCTCGAGGTCCCCGAAGAGTTCGTCGACGCTCGAGCCGATATCGAACGCGCTGTCACCCGAACTGGTGTCTGTCGTACTATCTGTCATGAACCCGTTCACTTCTAGTGGATTATCACATGACTTTAATTTTTGGAATTTTTTCAGTCCGGATAGATGATATCGATGACGTATTAGTGTGATGGCCGTCCGGGGGGAGGGACGAACACGAAAATTGACAACTAGGCACTGAATAGCTGCTTCGGGTAACGATCGGTAAAATCACGATTCAGGAGGTGTTGCTCGGATGCCGGGACCACGGCAGCGCCGCGGCGCTGCCGGGGTAAACCCTATCAGTCGACGCATTGTACGTGGTGCGTTAGCATGACTGGGATCGAGTACGACGACTTTCTGGACCTCGGGTACGAGCCCGCGGACGCTGAACTGGTCTGTGAGTTCGCGATCGAACCGGCTGCGGACATGTCGATGGAAGCGGCCGCCAGCCGGGTCGCCTCGGAGTCCTCGAACGGGACGTGGGCGGCGTTACACGTCGACGAGGACGAACTGACCGATCTGGGCGCGGTGGCCTGCGGAATCGACGGGACCGAGGTCACCGTCGCGTATCCGCCCGAACTGTTCGAAGCCGGCAGCATGCCCCAGATCCTCTCGTGTATCGCCGGCAACATCCTCGGCATGAAGGCCGTCGACTCGATCCGGCTCGAGGACTGCCAGTGGCCCGAATCGATCGTCGGCGGGTTTCCGGGCCCGCAATTCGGGACGAGCGTCGCCAGCGAAAAGCTCGACGCCGGCGAGCGCCCCGTCTTGGCCACGGTCCCGAAACCCAAGGTCGGCCTCTCGACCGAGGCCCACGCCCGCGTCGGCGAGGACGCCTGGCGCGGCGGTATCGATCTGCTGAAAGACGACGAGAACCTCACCGACCAGGCGTTCAACCCGTTCGAAGACCGGCTCACCGAGAGCCTCGCAGCCCGCGACCGCGCACAGGAGGACACGGGCGAGCGCAAAGACTACCTCGTGAACGTGACCGCGGAGACGAACGCGATGCTCGAGCGAGTCGACCTCGTCGCCGAACACGGCGGCGGGTTCGTCATGGTCGACGTGATCACGTGCGGCTGGTCGGCGGTCCAATCGGTCCGCGAACGCTGCGAGAAACACGGACTGGCGATCCACGCTCACCGCGCGATGCACGCCGCCTTCGACCGACTGGACCACCACGGCGTCTCGATGCGGGTCATCGCCCAGATCGCCCGCCTCTGTGGCGTCGATCACATCCACACCGGTACCGCGGGACTTGGCAAACTCGAAAACGAGGACACGCCGGGGATCAACGACTGGCTCACCGGCGACTGTCACGGCCTGAAACCCGTGCTTCCGGTGGCCTCTGGCGGGCTCCACCCCGGCGTGGTCGACCAGTTGCTCGAGGCGCTTGGGACCGACATCGTCGTCCAGGCCGGCGGCGGCGTCCACGGCCACCCCGACGGGACTCACGCGGGTGCGAAAGCGCTCCGACAGTCGGTCGAGGCGTCGATGGCCGGCGACAGTCTCGAGGACTACGCCGTGGACCACGCCGAACTCGCGACGGCGCTCGAGAAGTGGGGGGCGGAGACTCCGCGGTAACCTCGGTAGGGGCCCTCGAGCATAGCTATCGCGACCGATCAAGGCCGATATTCTTCGAAAACTAGACATTCGTCTAGAAGTCAGATAGATATTTATAAATGTAGTTTAGATATTCGTCAATGGCGTATGGACAGTCACACCGAAGGGACAGTCTGTCACCGGTGACCGTTCTCACCACGGTGACGGCCGCCCTGATCGCCGGCGCGGCCCTCGGTGGCGCGTTACACGCGACCGGAAACCTCCGGACGATCGCCGGCCTGTACGGACTCGAGGGCGTGGTAAACGAGTGGACGCTGGTCTTCTGTCACAGTCTCGTCGCGGGCGGCCCGTTCGTCGCGATCGTCACTCGACTGTCACGGGGACGACGCGTCCCGCGGCCGCTCGCGGAGAGCCATCGAAGTCCGTTCCTCTGTGCCTGCGTGGGGCTCTCCTACGGTGCCCTCCTCTGGGTGACCGTCGTCGCCTACGCGGCTCCGTTCGCGTTCGGTCTCGTCACCGGTGACGCGTATCCCGTTCCGTTCCGCCACTGGGGGAGTTTCTTCGCCCTGTTGCTGTTCGGAGCCGTCTTCGGGGCGTGGTATCCGCTGCTCCGGTCGTTTTTCACCGACCAACGCTAACCCGTAGTCGACGGGCGGTACTCGACCGTCTCGAGTCGAGTGGCGCTTACTCGGACGGCGATGTCCGGTCGACGAACTCGACGATGTGTTCGGCGATCTCCTCGCCGGCGTCCTCCTGCAGGAAGTGTGCGGCCTCGTCGATCCAGATGTCGGGTTGCTCGGTTGCGGTCGGAATGTGTTGGCGAAGCGGATCACGATCGTGAGACGTGATCGGGTCCTCTCTCCCGAACAGCACGAACGCGGGTTTCTCCCACTCGCCGAGGAGGTCCTGGGTCTCGGCCATCAGCTCCGCCCCGGGATCGTCGGGCGATGTCGGGACGAGGCCGGGGAAGGTCCGCGCGGCGGCCTTGTACCGCTCGTCCGGGAACGGCGCGCGGTAGGCGTCGACCTCCTCCGCCGAGAGGTCGCGGTAGCAGCCCCCTTCGACGAGCCTGCCGATGTCGAACTCCTCGGCGGTCTCTACCATCTCGAGGAACTCGTGCCACCGGTCGCTCATCTCCTGTGTCCCGTCCGGGACGCCGGTGTTCATCGGAACGATGCGCGCGAACCGGTCGGGTTCGTGGGTCGCAAGCGACAGTCCGAGAACGCCCCCCCAGTCCTGGCAGACGAGCGTGACGTTCGTCAGGTCGAGTTCCTCGACGAAGGTCTTCAGCGCGTCGTAGTGCATCTCGACGGAGTACTCATCGAGGTCCTCGTACCGGTCGGAGCGACCACAGCCGATCAGGTCTGGAACGACGACGCGGCCGCGCTCGGCCAGCGTAGGCATCATCTTTCGGTAGAGGAACGACCACGTTGGCTCGCCGTGCAGACAGAGGAACGTCTCCTCGGCTTTGTCGGCTTCGTCGCCGGCTTCCACGTACGCCATGCGCAATCCGCCGACATCGACGTACTGGGGCTCGTAATCGAAATCCGGCACGTCCTCGAATCGCTCCTCCGGGACACTAAGGACCATACGGCGTGATACCCCACACCACTATTCAAAGATTGGGGAACCGATATCAACCGATTCTAGATTTTCTCTGGTCCGTCTCCGTCCATAATCACAATGTGTTACTCCGCAGGAAGAAGCGGCTTGACCGGCCACCGAACACTTCACGCTCGTCGCAACTATCCAAAAACGTTATAATCTCGTTAACCACGTCTAGAATCGTGGTTTACGAGACTGGAAACGAGACGGTCGACGACGCACTCGAGCGGGTGCTCTCCGGCGAGCGCCTCGACCGGACCGACGGGCTCGCGCTGATGGCCCAGCCGGTCGACGCCCTCGCGGAGGCCGGCGCGGCCGTGCGCGATCGCTTCGGCGACGGCACGGTCGACGCCTGCTCGATCGTCAACGCGAAGGCGGGCAACTGCGCCGAGGATTGTGGGTTCTGCGCGCAATCGGTCCACTTCGACACCGGCATCGACACCTACGGCTTCCTCGGCCCGGAGAAGATCCTCGAGGCCGCCAAGCGAGCCGAACGCGATGGCGCCCAGCGATTCGGCATCGTCGTCGCCGAGAAGGGCGTCTCGAAGGAACACCGCCCCGAAGAGTGGGCGGAAGTTCTCGAGTCGATCCGACTCGTCCGCGACGAGTGCGACCTCGAGGTCGACGCCTCGCTCGGTATTCTGACCGAGGAAGAGGCCGCGATCCTCGCCGAGGAGGGGATCAACCACTACAATCACAACATCGAGACCTCCCCGAACTACTTCCCCGAGATCGTCGGGAGCCACAGCTTCGAGGACCGCGTTCAGACCCTCGAGGTGGCCAAGGAGGCCGGCATGGACCTCTGTGCCGGCGTCATCCTCGGCATGGGCGAGACGCCGACCGACCGCGTCGAGGCGGCGATCGCCCTGCAGGACATCGGGATCTCCTCGCTGCCGGTCAACGTCCTCAATCCGGTCGCGGGCACGCCGCTGGCCGAGCAGGGCGTCGACATCAGTACGGCGGAAATCGTCAAGACGGTCGCGGTGTACAAGCTGCTCCACCCCGAGTCGCGGGTGCGGCTCACCGGCGGCCGCGAGGTCAACCTGGCGCCCGAGGAGCAACACCTCCCCCTCGAGGCTGGCGCGGACGGCATTCTCACCGGCGACTACCTCACCACCGAGGGCCAGTCCCCCGGCGAGGACATCGAGATCATCGAACGCGCCGGGCTCGAGCCCAACCGGGAGACCAACAACTTCGACCCCGAGGAGGTCAAGGCCCGCCACGGCGGGGCCGCCGAATCGTCGACCGGGTCGGCGAGTACGGGCGCAGAACCGAGCGACGACTGACGACACGCGAATTCACCACATCGATACACATGGACGACATCACGTTTGCGGTACTCGGAACTGGCGGCATCGGCCGACGAGCACTCGAAGTGAGCCAGCACAAAGACGCCCTGACGCCCATCGCGGCCTGTGACCGACACGGCGTCGCGTTCGACTTCGACGGCCTCGACGTCGACGAACTGCTGGCGGCCACGGAGGGAAATATCGATAACGAAGTTGCGACTGATGGAGGAACGACAGCCGCCGGGGGCGGCGTCAAACAGCACGGCGAGGACAAGGGCGTCGTCGCCTCGAGCCAGGCCCGACCCAGCGAGGACCCCATTCAGGAGGTCATCGACCACGGCGACCGGATCGACGCGGTCTTGCTCGCCCTGCCGAACTACGAACACGACTTCATCCCGCGGACCGCCGACCGCTTCGTCGAGGGCGACTACTCCGGCGTCATGATCGACGTGCTCAAGCGCTCGCGCGTGATCGACATGCTCGACGACCGCCGCGACGAGTTCGCCGAGGCCGGCATCACCTTCATCTGCGGCGCTGGCGCGACGCCCGGCCTGCTGACCGGCGCGGCGGCGCTCGCGGCACAGTCGTTCGTCGAGGTCACGGACGTCGACATCCACTGGGGCGTCGGCCTCAAATCCGGCTACGAGGACAACCGCGGCACCGTCCGCGAGGACATCGCCCACCTCCCCGAGTACGACATCGAGACCGCACGCGAGCTCTCCGAGGCCGAGATCGAGGCGATCATCGACGACCACGACGGCGTCATCGAATTCGAGGACATGGAACACGCCGACGACGTGTTGCTCGAGCGCGCGGGCGTCTGTGACGCCGCGGATGTCTCCGTCGGCGGAATCCTCGACGTGCGCAACGACGAGAAGCCGACGACGACCACCGTCCGCGTGACCGGGCGGACCTCCGACGGCGAGACCGCGACGAACACGTTCCAACTCGGCGACGAGACGAGCATGGAAGCCAACGTCAACGGCCCCGCGCTGGGCTACCTGAAAGCCGGTGTCCGGCGCAACCGTGCGGGCGAGTACGGCGTCTTCGGACCGGCCGATCTGATGCCCGGCTTCTGACCGCACTGTTCCCCTCGTCGTTTCAATGATCAAAACTATTGATGCAATCAATACCGCCACATATCGCACGCCTCGAGCGGTCTCCGGGACGAACCACCCGAGCGAGCCGAACCGTGAGAGTGAAACCGTGGCGCTGAGTCCGTCTAGTCGAATGGCCGACCGCGGGTTCGACCTCGAGGACCGACTCCGGACGCTCGAGGAGAACGACTTGAAACGGGCACTCTCGCCTGGCGATCGGGTCGCCGAGCGCGGCTACTTCGCCGAGCCGTCGGGCGCCGATCTCCCGGTACTCGACTCGGCGGAGGCGCTGGTGTTTGCCTCGAACAACTATCTGGGGCTGACCGACGACCAGCGGGTACAGGACGCGGCCCGACAGGCGGCCGCGACCGTCGGCACCGGCGCGGGCGCGAGCCGCCTCGTCACCGGTGATACGCTGGTCCATCAGGATTTAGAGCGCGTGCTTGCCGAGACGAAAGGCACCGAGCGCGCGCTCGCATTTTCGTCCGGGTACGCCGCGAACGTGGGGACGATCGCAGCGCTCGAGCCCGACGTGGTCTTCTCCGACGAACTAAATCACGCGAGCATCATCGATGGCTGTCGGCTCGCGGCTTCCGAGACTGTCGTCTACGACCACTGCGACGCCGCGAGCCTGCGAGCGGCCCTCGAGGAGCGGGCCGACCGAGCTGGAGGGGGAACGGCCGACGAATCCTGGCTGATCGTCACCGACTCGGTGTTCAGCATGGACGGCACCGTCGCCCCGCTCGAGGACATCTGCGACGCCGCCGAGGAGTTCGGCGCGTGGGTGATGGTCGACGAGGCCCACGCGACGGGCCTCTACGCGAACGGCGGCGGTATCGTCCAGGCCGAAGGGCTCGAGGACCGAGTCCAAATCCAGATGGGGACGCTCTCGAAGGCGCTGGCCAGTCAGGGCGGCTACGTCGCCGGCAGTTCGGAACTGATCGAGTGTCTCCTCAACGACGCCAGATCGTTCGTCTTCTCGACCGGCCTCGCGCCGCCGGCCGCCGCCGCCGCCAGCGAGGCGTTGCACGTCGCTCGCCACGGCGACGTGCGCGAGCGACTCTGGGAGAACGTCGCTCACTTGCGCGATGGCCTCGAGTCGATGGGGCTCGAGGTCTGGGGCGACTCCCAGATTCTCCCCGTCGTCATCGGCGACCGTCGGGACGCGATGGCCCTCGCGGAGGGGATCCGCGAGCGAGATGTCGTCGCACCGGCGATCCGGCCGCCGACTGTCCCCGAGGGAACCAGCCGCATCCGCGTCGTCCCGATGGCGACCCACGGGCAGGGCGACATCGTCGCCTGCCTCGAGGCGTTCCGCGCCGCAGGCGAGGAGGTGGGGCTGCTGTGAGCGCAGCCCGACCGATCGCCGTCGTGGGCACCGGGACCGACGTCGGAAAGACGGTCATCACGGCCGGGCTCACGCACCTGCTTCGCGACGCCGGTCACAACGCACGGGCGATCAAACCGGCCCAGACGGGTCATCCGCCGGACGACGACGCGGGCTTCGTCGCCGGGGCCTGTGACGATCCGACCGCCGCGACCTGCCCGCGCTACCTCGAGCCCGCGCTGGCTCCCCGCGTCGCGGCCGAAATCGCGGACGAAGAGCTCACCTACGAGTCGATCCGTGCGGCCTGCGAGCGCGAGATCGAGGCGACGCCGGTCCCGTTCGTCGAAGGGATCGGCGGACTCCGGGTGCCGCTGGCCGGCGACCACGAGGTGATCGACCTCGTGGCCGATCTCGAGGCGACGGCGGTCGTCGTCACCCGGTCGGGGCTCGGGACGCTCAACCACACCGCGCTCTCGGTCGACGCGCTCGAGGACCGCGGCGTCGATGTCTGCGGGATCGTCGTCAACGAGTACGCCGGCGAAACCGTCGCCGAGCGGACGAACCCGGACGAACTCGAGCGGATGACCGGCTACGCGGTCGAGACGGTGCCGCCGCTGGGCGGGAGAGACGACGAACCCGACCCGCGCGAGCTAGCCGCCGGCGTCAGCGACGCACTGTCGCCCGCGTTTCGTGAGCGATTGCCGATAGAACGCGTCTGATCGGTCGGCGTCCACTCAGGCCGACGGTGTCGGTGGCTCTTCTTCCGACGACGACCGGTCGTGGTCGGACGAAACAGTCGACGCCTCGCCGTCGAGGTCGACGAGGCAGGAGACAACCTCGGATTTCCGGTGTTTCACCTCGAGATGGACCCGGAGATCGTTGCGGTCGCCGTACGTTTCTGTGCAAAGCGGGCAGCTATGGGGGTTCGTCATTCAACCAGTCACCATGTATTCGTCTCATCGTTTATCGACGTAATAGTGTCGATTATTCAATATATGGATATATCGAGCGGGCTGAACGCTTGGATGGCATCCGGAGACGAACCAGCAGGGACGTTCGTCACATGAAATCGCTCAGCCCTGACTGATCGTCGTCAGGTTCGTCGGCCGCCGACTGATCGTCCGCTGTCGACTCCGTGGCCGACCCGTCGTCGGTCTCCGAGGCCACGAGCGTCTGTTGTTCGTTGCCGCCGTCATCCGCGTCCGTATCGGCGGCGGGTTCGTCGGTATCGTCCTCGCTCGAGCGCTCGGCCTCGAAGAAGGCGTTGCCCGAGTGTTCGACCGCTTCCTCCGCTTTGCGCTCTTCGGCGTCTTCGACGATCGACTGGACCTTGTTTGTGTCTTTCCCGCTGCCGGTGACAAAGGAGACCTCCGACGCGTCGAGGTCGTAGGCGGCGGCCATGCGGACGGTCAGCTCGCGGTTCTTGCAGTGGTGGGTCATCGCCGAGAGGAACGGAAGGATCTCGCGGCGGGCCGTGGCGACGCTCGCGCCCTCGCGCTCGGCGATACGCTCGGCGATCGAATCGCGGGTGTTCCGGGTTCCTTTCGTGCGACCGAGTTTCGACCAGTAGCTCGGCGGGCCGTAGCGGGTCCAGCCGCCCTTGTCGCCCCGCCGGGAGGCGGCGACGCCGGCGGTCATGTTGTCCGTCGCGTACCGCCAGAACGAGTAGTTCTGCGTGGCCCGAACCCGGCCCAGCCAGCGGTCGGCGTTCGAGAGGAACCCGTAGGCGTCGGCCAGTTCGGCGCCCTCGTAGTCTTTCGGGACGTTGTCTTCGATCCAGTTGAGCAGATCGTCCGGCGTCTCGTCGACATCGTAGGAGGCCCGCAACGCGCCTTCGGCGTCTTCCTCTTTGATGAGCGCGTCGAGGAAGTCGAAGATGCCCTCGGTGGTGTCGCGCTGGCCGGTCACCACGTCCTCGACGGTCAGCCGCTCGGTCTCCTCGGCGACCGCCTGCAGGTCGTTGACCGCCGAGCGCAGGTCGCCGCTGGTCGACTCGGCGATCTTCTCTAGCGCTTCCTCGTCGAACTCGACGCCCTCGCGGCGGCAGATGTCCCGGAGGACGGGCACGATCGAGCGCTTCGAGACATCGCGGAACTCGATGGTCTCGCAGGCGTTGCGTAGCGACTGGCTCATGTCGTAGAACTCGTTGGCCACGAGAACGATCGGCTGGTTCGCGTCCTTGACGACGCGGGTGACCTCCCGCGAGCCGCCGTAGTCGGCGTTCCCGTGGAAGTTGTCCGCCTCGTCCAGAATGACCAGCCTGCGGCCCGCCCCGCCGGCGGTGAGCGTCCCGCTTTTTGCGGCTTCGCCGGCGACGCGTTCGATCACGTCGGCCCCACGGCTGTCGCTGGCGTTGAGTTCCATCACCGGCCAGCCCAGGTCGTTGGCCAGCGCGTGGGCGGCCGACGTTTTCCCGACGCCGGGGCTGCCGTGAACGATCACCGACTTGCGGTGGTCGTCCCAGCTCTCGGCCCACTCCCTGAGCTGATCGCGGGCCTTGTTGTTGCCGCGCACCTCCGACAGCGTCGTCGGGCGGTACGTCTCCGTCCAGTCGGTCATTGAATACCGATTGGGGTGAGCCGCGTTTAGTGGTTGCGGAGCGTCACTCTTCGTCGATCGGTTTCAGGTCGAGGCGGGCCGGAACGTCTTCGTGCGCCTCGTCGCTCGAGCCATCCTCGATACCCTACTTCTATGCGACTGGCCGGCTTTAATCCGGTAATGGCGGATCTGGTCGACCTCGTTCACCGCTCGCTCCGTGACGAGGCCCGACGCGAGTTCGACGACCGCGTCGACGAGCAGGCCACGCGGCTGGCCGACGCCCTTCGCGAGGGGCGACTCGACAGCCCCGGCTTCGGGCTGGGGATCGAACTCGAGGCCTACGCGGTCGACGGGGACGGCGAACTCACCCGAGTGCCGAAGACCGTCCTCGAGAGCGACTGCGAGAAGGAACTCGGACGGCAGAACGTCGAGTTTCACACGGAGCCGTCGTCGTTCGACGGCGACGGGATCGCCGATCAGGCAGCAGCGCTCCGGCGGCGCTATCGGCGCGTGCAACGGGTCGCGGACGAAGCGGGCGCATCGATCGCCCTCGACGCCATGTGGACGATGCCGCCCGCGGCGGGAAGCTATCCGTACCTCGCGGACGTCGGCGACCGCGAGGGGGTCACGATCGCCAAGAACATGACGCCGTCGCCGCGGTACTGCGCGATCGACAACGACATCCTGGCGCGAACGGGCGGGTCGGTCGCGCTCGAGGTGCCTGGCGTCGAGCGGCGCTTTCCGTCGATCCTGTTCGAGTCGCTGGCGAGTTCGATCCAGCCCCACGTCCAGATTCCCGACGCCGAGGCGTTTCCGCGCTACTACAACCTCGCCGTCCGGACGCTCGGGCCGGTGCTCGCGCTGGCGACGAACTCGCCGCTGTTACCGCCGGACCTGTACGATATCGAGGACCCGGCCAGCCTGCTCGAGGAGACCTACCACGAACTCCGCATTCCGGTGTTCGAACAGTCGATCAATCGGGCGTGGGAGAAGGTCCGGTTCCCCCGCGGAATCGACGACGCGACCGACACCCTCGAGCGGCTCGCGGCCGACCAGACGTGTGCCCCGTTTCTGCGCGAGTGGCTCGCGGACGGGGACCGCGAGACGTTTTCGGATCGGTTCTGGGAACTCGACCACAAGCGGGGAACGTACTGGCGATGGCTCCGGGCCGTCATCGGGGGCCAGCCCGTCGGTCAGGGGGACCGATGGTCGATCCGCATCGAGTACCGCCCGCTCCCGACCCAGCCGACGATCGCCGAGAACATCGGGTTCCAGTGTTTAGTCGCCGGCCTCCTCCGCGGGCTGTACGTGGCCGACCACCCGCTCGCGAGCCTCGAGCACGACGCGGCCGAGCGGAGCTTCTACGCGGCGGTCGAGGACGGGCTCGAGGCGGACCTCGCGTGGCTCACCGCCGACGGCGACCGGACGACGGACTCGAGCGTGATCTACGACGAGCTCTTCGCGTTCGCCCGTCGCGGCCTCCGCGAGCAGGGCGTGCCGTCGGAGACGATCGAGACGTACCTCGGTCTGCTCGAGACCCGCTGGGCCGAGCGGACGACGCCCAGTCGCTGGAAGCTCGACCGGGTCGCCGACGGGCTCGAGGCGGGCGAATCGTTCGAGGACGCAGTGTTCGCCATGCAACGCGAGTACTTCGACCGATCGGCCGGCGATGAACCGGTCACGCAGTGGTCCTGAATCAGTCGGGTCGGACCTCGAGACCCCGCGTCCGGCGGTCAATCGGAGGGATCCTCGGCTTCGGCTTCCGGAACTCCTTCACTGACGACCACTCGTGAGACCCGCGTCCCCTCGACCGCCTCCACGGTCACTTCGTAGCCGTCGACTTCGATCGCGTCGCCGACCTCCGGCGGACGGCCCAGCCGGCTCAGGACCAGTCCGCCGATGGTGTCGAACGCCTCGCTCTCGAAGTTCGTCTCGAGGGTCTCGTTGACCGCCGCGAGCGAAACGCCGCCGTCCATGGCGTAGCGGCCGTCGGTCAGCTCGTCGATCGAGGGTTCCATCTCCGCGACGTCGAACTCGTCTTGGATTTCGCCGATCACGACCTCGATGACGTCCTCGATCGTGAGGATTCCCTCGAACGCGCCCCACTCGTCGATGACGACCGCCAGTTGGACGTTCCGTGCGCGGAACTCCGCGAGGATCTCGTCGATTCGGCGGGTCTCGGGGACGATAATGACGTCTCGAGCCAGATCGCGCGCGGTGGGTTCCTCGGCCGCCGAGCCGTCGGTCTCGTTTGCGGTCTCGATCGCGTGGAGGACGTCTTTCGCGTGGACGAACCCGACGACGGGCTCGTCGGCGTCGTCGTCGACGATGGGGAATCGGGTGTAGCTCCCGCTCGCGGCGACGCCCCGGAGCTCCGAGAGGGGCATATCGGCGCGGACGGTGACGACGTCCGGTCGGGGGACCATGACCTCGCGGGCGATCGTATCGCCCAGATCGAAGACGGCCTCGATCATCTCGACTTCGTCCGTCTCGACGGCGCCCTGTTCGCCGGACCGCGAAACGATGCGTACGATCTCCTCCGGACTGTGGCTCTCGTCGCGCTCGGAGGCCGGCGCGACGCCGATCAGGCGCGTGAAGAAGTTCGCCGTCCCGTTGAAGACGACGATACCGGGGATGAAGATGTAGTAGAAGAACTTCATCGGGGCGGCGACCAGCAGCGCGATCCGCTCGGCATCGGCGATGGCGAGCGTCTTCGGCGCGAGTTCGCCGAAGACGACGTGGAGGAACGTGATGACGCTGAACCCGACTGCAATAGAGACCAGATGCAGCGTACCAGCGGGCAACACTGGCCCCAAAACGGGCTCGAGCAGCGAGGCGATGGCCGGTTCGCCGACCCAGCCCAGTCCCAGCGAGGCGATCGTGATCCCCAATTGGGTGGTCGCCAGATAATCGTCCAGATTCTCCTCGGCCTCCTGGACCAGCTTCGCCGACGACTTCCCCTCCTCGACGAGCGTCTCGATCTGAGTCGATCGGATGCGGACGTAGGCGAACTCCGCCGCGACGAAGAAGCCGTTCAGGAAGACCAAGAAGAGAGCGAAGAGGAGCCGACCGACCGAGAAAACGAGGTCTACCACCGCCCCCACCTCGGCGACCTCGAGCGCTTCGTCGGCGTCGCACTCACGACAGTTTCTCGACGCACTCGACGACCGATCCGTCGGTCTCGCTCGCTCGAGCGAGCGGCCCGACGGACGACGATCGGCGGCGGAGACGCGGAACGGGCCTCGCAGCCGGTAGAGACGACCATACGGGTACTTGGCACAGGACTTACAAAACCGTAGCGCTGGCGATCGACCGCCGACCGGCGGGCGCTCGTCCGAAGCCGCGATCGATCGGCCGGCAACGGCACGCCGGTCCGTCCGATCGATGGCCGGGTCCGGAGCGGCTAACTGGCTGTAACTCCAACGCCGCCCATGAACGTCGCGATCGTCACCGTCGGCGACGAGATCCTCGCGGGGTCGACCACCAACACCAACGCGTCGTGGCTGGCCGAGCGGATCACCGCACGCGGCAGCACCGTCGCCCGAATTCTGACGATCCCCGACGACCGCGACCTCATCGCCGACTACGTCGCCCGCTGGAGCGACGCCTTCGACGCCGTCATCGTTACCGGCGGCATCGGCGGCACGCCCGACGACGTGACCGTCGAAGCCGTCGCCGACGGCCTCGAGCGGGAGTTCGTCGTCCACGGCGAAATTCGCGAGCGCCTCCTCGAGAAGGCCGCGGCCTTCCGTGACGAGAACCCGGAGATGGTCGAGGAGTACGACCTCCAACTGGACATCGACGCGGCCGCTTCGATCCCCGAGGGCGCGACGCCGATCGTCGTCGACGAGGGGTGGGCTCCCGGCTGCGTCGTCGAGAACGTCTACGTCTTCGCCGGCATCCCCGACGAGATGAAAGCGATGTTCGAGCAAGTGGCCGACGAGTTTCAGGGCGACGCCGTCGCTCGGACGCTGTACACGCCGGCCCCCGAGGGATCCCTCCACGAGGCGCTCGAGGAGGTGAGCGAGCGGTTCGATGTCTCCGTGGGTAGTTATCCCCGCAGCGAGCACCGACCGGGCCGGATTCGGGTCTCGAGTACGGAGCCGGAGACGGTCGACGCGGCCCTCGAGTGGCTGCGGGAGCGCGTCGAGACGACCGAACCGCCGTCGGCCGATGTGAACACCACGGATTGACGGACGACGGTTCGTTCTCGAGCAATCTGACTGGGTCCAACCAACGGAACACGCGGAGCTTTTAATTTCAGGAAGTAGTGAATATACAGGGAGAGGACACCGTCGAGAATGCGACCGACGATATTTGCGGGACTTGCGGCCCGTGCCACGCTTGCAGTGGCCATCAGTGGAGTAGTACTCGCCGGTAGCCTTGCCATCGTAGTGGTGATCGCAGTCGTCAGCGGGATGGTTTTCTCTGCATACGCGTCTGATGTGCTGGACTTCGCTCATATTTCTCTCCCGAGTGTAGTGTGGGCGGCCGTCTGGTCGCTCTGTGGTCTCTGTGCGATCGTCTGGTTCACTCGGGCGATTGCGAGCGCCGTCCGTCTCGGACGCACTGATCTCCTCCAACGAACGACTCCGTTCTCGGAGATAGCGGGAAAGGAGCCGTCAAACACCGAATACGCAATTAGTCGTCTCGCGAGCCAGATAGATGTCCCAACACCGCCGATACGAGTCAATCCAACGGCGACGCCGCTCGCGTTCACGACGTATCGATCGGATGACCCGATCGTCAGAACCGGTCACGACGCGACGCCGGTCCTCGTCGTCTCGCGGGGACTCATCGAGACACTCTCGGAGTCAGAGCTCTCGGCAGTCCTCGCACACGAACTCGCCCACATTTCCAACGACGATCTTCGACTGCTCACGGTGATACTCATCCCGCTCATCGGCGCTGAAAGGCTTACACCGGACGAGGGGAGTACGTCGAACGTCCTCGAAGTTTGCGGGCATCTCCTCAACAGTATCGCACTGATCGGGGTCGGCGTCTTCTCCCGAGGTCGAGAACTGGCCGCAGACCGTGCCGCCGCCGAGTTGACCGGCGATCCGGCTGCACTTGCGACTGCGCTCGAGAAACTCGACGAAGCAGCGCCCGCCAAACCGACAGCTGACCTTCGCGAGCACGCTCGCTCGACAAACGCGATCGCTATTCTTCCGACACTCGGCGACGAACGCCCCAGTTCGGGGCTTCGTTCGACGCATCCGCCGCTCGAGACGCGCCTCAGGCAGCTTCGCTCGTTGGCGGCCGACTGATCCAATAAGACCACGGTGACCGAACTGAGCGTCACCGTCGCGCTGTATCGAAAGGGATCAGTGGTCATGCCGACCGACGGTCCTCGAGAATCCGCACGCCCACCGCAGTCAGTCCGGCGACGGTGAGCACGAACCGCTCGCCGGTCCCCGCGATGGGGAAGATCCGCTCGATGCCCGTCGCGGGTTCGCCACGGGTGGGGTCGAACCCGGTTCTGTAGTGGGTGTTCTCGGTCGTCCCGCGGGCCGTCGTCTCGGCGAGTCCGCTGCCCTCGAGTTCGACGAACGTCTGGACGAGCCCGCGCTGGTCGGTGAGCAGCAGCGAGCCCGAGAGGTCGTAAAACCGGTCGTGGAGCGGCCAGAAGAGGTTGACGCCGTTGAAGAAGGCGTCGAACAGGACGTGCGCGAACAGGAGCGCGGCGAGCGTCGTCCACGCGACTCGAGGGGCCGTCTCTCCCCAGCGCGCTCGGACGAACGATTCCTCGCGGACCGCGCCGTCCCAGAGCAAGACGGCGGCGGGGACGAGGACGATCCAGAGGTTGTGCAGCGCCGCGCGGTGGGTGCCGGGGACGACGATCCCGATCAGCGTGTCGAGATCCAGCAGCGCGCTACAGCCCATCACGAACAGGATCTTGCGGGTATCGAACGCGTCGCCGAGCAGCGCGACGCCGAGCAGTCCCGCAAACGCGACGTGGACGACGGTCGATGGCACGTACCGCCGACTCGAACCGCGAGGGCTTGACTGTTGGGGCGTCGGGTCGAGCTCGCGCGACCCGTCGCGGCGGTCCGTCTCCGGTAGGTACTTGAGTCGACCGGGCGACCGACGCGTATGGGCGGGCGCGGACCGAAACGGGAACTCGCGGAGAAGATCGCCGGGGAGATCACGTTGAGCGACGACCCCGGCGCGACGCTGCGGAAGTGGCGCACCGACTTCGACGTCTCGCAGACCGACCTCGCGGCCGAACTCGACGTTTCGTCGTCGGTTATCTCCGACTACGAGAGCGGCCGCCGGGAGAGCCCCGGCATCGGCGTCGTCGGTCGACTCGTCGAGGGGCTACTCGCGATCGACGAGCGCCGCGGCGGCGAGCGCATCCGGCAGTACGGTCGCGTCCTCTCGGCGGGCTTCGAGAGCGACGTGGTCCACGACCTGCGGGAGTACGCCACCTCGATCCCCCTCGCGCGGCTCTACGACGACCTCGAGGCCACGGAGATTGCGTCGAGCGGCACCGACAGCGTCAGCGGCCACACCGTCATCGACAGCATTCAGGCGATCACCCGCCTCTCGAGCGAGGAGTTCTTCCGACTCTACGGCCAGAGCACGAATCGCGTCCTCGTCTTCACGGGCGTGACGCGAGGCGAATCCCCGCTGGTCGCGCTGCGGGTCGTCAACCCGACGCCGAACGCCGTCATCCTCCACGGCATCGACGAGGCCGACCTCTGGGACCACGCGGCCGATCTGGCGCGGATCGACGGCTACTCGCTGGCCGTGACGAACGCGCCGTTGGACGAGATGCTCGAGCACCTCGTGACCCTCGAGTGAGCCAGTAGTGCTTGCGGCGCCGCTGTTGGGAACCGAGCAGAAAGGTGATCAGCGGCGGCTTACGCGATCTGCTTCTCGTACTCGTCGGCGGTCAGGAGCGCCCCGAGTTCGTCGGGATCGTCCGGTTCGATCTCGAGCATCCAGCCCTCGCCGAACGGGTCGTCGTTGACGAGTTCGGGCGCGTCGAACAGGTCGTCGTTGATCGCGACGACCTCGCCGCCGACCGGCGCGTAGAGGTCGGAGACGGCCTTGATCGACTCGACGACGCCGAACTCCGCCTCCTGAGAGAGGTCGTCGCCCACGTCGGGGAGTTCGACGAAGACCACGTCGCCGAGTTCGTCCTGAGCGAAGTCGGAGATGCCGACCTGAACGGTGCCATCGTCGGTCTCGAGGGCCCACTCGTGCGATTCCAGATACCGTCTATCGTCGGGAACGTCGAAGCTCATGTTATACTGTGTCGATGAAGGGCGTCGTTTCAACTCTTGCCTTTTTGGACTGACCGCGGACGATCACCTGCAGCGTCGTCCCCGGCTCGGCGTACTCGACGGGGACGTAGCCCAACCCGATCGGTCGCTCGAGCGTGGGGCTCATCGTCCCGCTCGTGACGGTGCCGATAACCCGGCTCTCGGCGTTCGTGATGTCGTAGCCGTGTCGGGGGACGCCGCGGTCGATCAACTGGAAGCCGACCAACTGTTCGTCGACGCCCGCGTCCTCGATCTCCGCGAGGGCGTCCCGGCCGACGAACTCGGTCTCGAGCGCGACGGTAAAGCCGATGCCGGCCTCGTAGGGCGTCCGCGGGTCGGTCTCGGAGTCGAAGTCCTGCCCGGCGAGCAGCAAGCCGGCCTCGATGCGGAGCGTATCCCGCGCGCCGAGCCCGCAGGGCTGGCAGTCGAACGCCGCCCAGATCTCCTCGGCCGCCGCCCACGGGACGATCAGCTCGAAGCCGTCCTCGCCGGTGTAGCCCGTGCGGGCGGTCCAGCACTCGACGCCGTCGATCGTCGCGTAGCGGGCCCCGAAGCGCTCGAGGTCGTCGACCGATTCGTCGGTCGCTTCCTCGACCAGCGCGACCGCGTTCGGCCCCTGGACGGCGAACATGGCGTACTCGTCGGTCCGGTTGTCGACGACCGCCTCGAGATCCCACTCGTTGCGGTAGCGGATCCATCGCTCGTGAGTCGCCTCGTCGGTGCCGGCGTTGGGGACGAACAGGAAAGTCGACTGCCCGTCTTCGTCGGGCAGTCGGTAGATCACCGTATCGTCGATGATGACTCCGTCCTCGTCGGTGATGACGGCGTACTGGGAGTCACCCACGTCGAGCCGGGTGACGTCGTTCGAGGTGAGCCGTTGCATCAGTTCCGTCGCGTCCGGGCCCGAGACGTGAATCTGGCCCATGTGCGAGACGTCGAAGATGCCCGCGTCCTCCCTGACGGCCGCGTGCTCGGTCTGAATCGAATCGAACTCGACCGGCATATCCCAGCCGCCAAACTCCGTGAACTTCGCCCCGCGCTCGTCGTGAATCCCACGTAACGGCGGCGTCTGAAGCGGCATATCCGGAACGTCATCCGCGGAGTAGTAATGTCTTTTCGTCGGCCGAACGCCGCGACCGATGACGGGACCGGCGTCCCCTTCGAAACATTCGAGCCGGTACCCGCCTCGAGAGAGTCCACATCACGTCCGATTCGACCGACGGGGAGGCGAAACCTAGTGTGGTTAACAACCCGGCGGGCTATCGCCTCCGGTTGCCGAAACTATATGCCTAAAAACAACGTACAGATCTCCGTATGAGCGCTCCGAAACTCGAGCCCCAAGCGGAGTGGGATCGAATTTACATCGACGGCGAGTGGCGTGAGGCTGCCAGCGGCGAGACGCTCCCGGTGGAAAATCCGGCGAAACAGGAAGTGTTTACGGAAGTACCGGCGGCGACCGAGGAGGACGTCGACGCCGCCTACGAGGCGGCCGAGGCCGCCCAGCCGGAGTGGGAAGACACGCCCCGCGAGGAGCGCAACGAGATCGTCCAGAACCTACTGAACGAACTCAACGGCCGCTTCGAGGAGGTCGCGGGCCTGCTCGCGACGGAGGCCGGCACGCCCGGCTATCGAGCGATGGGCGAGTTCGCCACCGCGACCGGCGACGTGGAGATGGCACTGGAACTCGAGGCGCCCGAAGAGGAGGTCCGGCCCTCCTCATCGGTCGACGACAAGGACAACCACATCGTCTACGAGCCGGTCGGCGTCGTCGGCGTCATCTCGCCGTGGAACTTCCCGCTGCACCTCTCGCTGCGCGCCGTTGCGCCCGCGATCGCGCTGGGTAACACCGTCGTCCTGAAGCCGGCGACCGACACCCCGATCACGGGCGGCCTGCTCATCGCGAAGCTCTGCGAGGCCGCGGGCGTCCCCGACGGCGTCGTCAACGTCGTCACCGGCCGCGGCTCCGACATCGGCGACCGGATCGCCAACCACCCCATCCCGCGGGTCATCTCCTTTACCGGCTCGACGGCCGTCGGTAAGGGCGTCGCCGAAAACGCCGGCGGCAGCCTCGCGCTACCCGCCCTCGAGCTCGGGGGCAACGCGCCATTCATCGTCACCGACGAGGCCGACCTCGAGCGGGCCGCCCGCGCCGGCGCGTTCGGGTCGTTCTTCCACCAAGGGCAGGTCTGCATCTCGATCAACCGCCACCTCGTCCACGAGTCGCTGTACGACGAGTACGTCGACCTGCTGGTCGACCACGCCGAATCGCTCATCGTGGGCGACCCCTCCGAGAACGAGGACGTCACGTTCGGTCCGGTCCAAAACGAAACCCAGCGCGACGATCTGGTTGCGTTCATCGAGGAGACGGTCGACGCGGGTGCGACCCTCGAGACGGGCGGCGAGGCCGACGGGCTGTTCGTCGAGCCGACGGTCCTCTCGGACTGCACCAACGACATGCCGACGGCCTGCAACGAGCACTTCGGCCCCGTCGCACCCGTGATCCCGTTCTCGGACGACGAGGAGGCCATCGAACTGGCCAACGACACCGAGTACGGCCTCTCGGCGGCGGTCTTCTGCGAAGACGAAGAGCGCGCCCGCGACCTCGCCGATCAGGTCGAAGCCGGCATGGTCCACATCAACGACCAGCCGATCAACGAAGACCACAACGCGCCCTTCGGTGGCGTCAAGCAGTCGGGCCTCGGGCGCTACCACGGCGAGTGGATCGTCCAGGAGCTGACCGAACCCAAGTGGATCTCGGTGCAGGGCGAGGAGCGCGACTACTTCATCTTCGACTAGATCGGCTGGCGGCCGGTCGGGTACCGCCCGCGACCCGTTTTATCGCCCGCGTTCCTCGAGTCGCAACGTGTACTCACCGAACCCGCTTTTCGCGTGGACCTGTAGCCCGAGATCCTCGCCGCCCTCGAGCGCAAACGTGACCGATTCGCTCGTCCCCGACCCGGTCGCAGACTCGTCGTGGTTCCACCGGTTGGGCGAGCGGCCGTCGGTGGTCACGTAGAGGTCGAAGTCGCCGCTCGAGGGGCCCTCGAGCGAGACCGTGATCGAGCAGGGGTCAGCCGTCTGCAGCGCGTAGCCATACCGGTCGCTTTCGCCCCACCAGCCGCTGCCGTCGAGCGAGCCGCCGGCACTGGCGGTGATCGTCTCGTCGCCGCACTGGCTCTGCGTGTCTTCGCTGGCGTCGCCGCCTTCGCTTTCGCCGTCCTGAACGGGTCCATCTCGACCGCCGCGGCCGCGTCCACCCGGCCGTACCCCTGTTCGGTCTCGCCGAGGCCCACGTCGACGGCGGTCTCGCGGAGGTGCCGGCGGAGTTCCGACCGCGTGAGATCGGGGTGCGCCGAGAGTGCAAGGCCGGCGACGCCGGCCACGATCGGGGACGCCATCGACGTGCCCGACATCCGGGCGTAGCCATCGCCGGTGACGCTCGAGACGATTCGATCCCCTGGCGCGGCGAGTTCGATCTCCGGGCCGGTGTTCGAGAACGATGCCAGGGAGTCGTCGGACTCGACGGCCGAGACGGCGACGACGGTGTCCTCCGATGCGGGCGAGAAGACACGGTCGGCTCCCGAGTTGCCGGCCGCGGCGACGAGGAGGACGCCGCGGTCGGCCGCGTACTCGCAGGCCGAACGCATGGTCTCATAAGAGCCGTCGACGCCCAGCGAGAGGTTGACGATATCCGCGCCGGCATCGGCAGACCACTGGATCGCGTCGGCGATGTCCGAGAGCGATCCCCGCCCGGTCTCGTCTAAGGCGCGAGCCGAGAGCAGCGAGCAGTCGCTAATCCCCGCGTGACCGGTGGCGTCGTCGGTGCCGCCGGCAGCGATGCCGCCGACGTGGGTACCGTGGTCCTCGTCGGCCGCGGGGTACGGATCGCCGTCGTCGTCGGCGAAGTCCTCGCCGATCCGGTCGTCGACGACCGACTCGAGCGCCAGGTGGTCGTACTGGATCCCCTGGTCGACGACGGAGATGACGACGTCCGAACTGCCGCGCGTCGTCTCCCAGGCGCGCTCGCAGCCGATCTGCTGGGGCGCGTGCTGGTAGTCGTAGTAGGGGTCGTCGGGCGCGAGCAGCGACTGGACCGTGACGTTGGGCTCCGCGTACTCGACCGCAGGCGAACGCGTGATGGTCTCGATGAACTGTTCGCGAGCGTGGGCGGGCGCTTCGGAGGGGAATGAGACCACGGCGTAGCGGATCGTCTCGTTGCTGTGGACGACCTCGGCGTCGCCGGGGACGGCTCCCCGCGCTTCCGCGGCCACGTCGGCGTCGGGTTCGATACCGACGATGATCTCGTCTTCCTTCGGACCGGGTTCGCGGCCGGGTGTCGCGCTCGCGACGCCGCTCGAGCCGATCAGTCCGCCGAGAGCGATCGAACCGACACCGGTCAAGACCGTCCGGCGGTCGTACGTCCGATCGGCGCTGTCGTCGGGGGGACCGTTCTGTGTCATCGGACGACAGTCACCATTCCGTGAAATTAGTAAACTCTTATCGAACTCAGAACCGTTTATCCAGGAACGTTTCGGAGTGACTGTCGAAGAACGAAACCGGAAGCTGACTTAAAGCGAGAATCTGTACAGTCGGCCGCTGAAGCGGCGAGATCGAGCCGAAGAAACGATCCCGGCGTTTTCGCCGGACGGCTCTGGAACCGACCGTACGTCGGGCCGACGCGGCTGTCGCCCCGTTTCGCCACACCTATCTCACGGCCGTGGCAACGCTCGAGCATGTTCGACCGCGTTCGCGCTCGTCTCTCCCGATCCGGCGATCGACAGCCCCCCGCCGAGCCGTCGGTGGGGCTGTTCGTCGACGGACCGAACGTCTTCCGCGAGGAGTTCGACGTCGACCTCGACGACCTGCGCGACGCGGCGAGCGACCTCGGCCGAGTCGGCGTCATCCGACTCTACCTCGACGAACACGCCACGCCCGGACTCATCCAGGCCGCCGAAGCCCGCGGCTTCGAGGTCGTCGTCACCAGCGGCGATGTCGACGTGAAACTCGCCGTCGACGCGACCGCGCTCGCCGGCGACGGCACCATCGACCGACTCGCGATCGCCTCGCGCGATACGGACTTCAAGCCCGTCCTCGAGTACGCGGGGACCGTCGGCGTCGAGACGATCGCCATCGCGCCCGGCACCTACGGTCGCTCTGACGCGCTGCGGAACGCGGCCGACGAGGCGGTGACGCTCGAGGACGGGAACTAGCCGCTGTAGGAACTCTCGCCGACGATTTCGATCAGCTCGCCGCGACCTGTCGCGGTCGTCTCGTCGAACTCGGTCACGCGGACACGGACCTGTTTCTCGACCGCTTCCGGCCCGGCACCCTCGACGACCAGTTCGGTGTCGCCGACGTACGCCCGACCGCTGGTGCCGTTGGTCTCCGCAACGAAGACATCGATCTCGCTTCCTTCCTCGAGGCTCGGCCGATTGGCTCGGAACCGCCAGCCCTTGAGGTACTTGCCGAAGAGGCTCATACGCGGGCCACCTCCTCACTCTCGCGGTCGATAACGTACTCGCGACCGAAGCCGGTCAGCGCGGCGACGATGAACACCGCCACGAGCAGCCAGCCCTGGAAGACGAACGGCACGACATCGATCGGCGTAACGAGCATCGACTGGTCGAACCACTCGTACTCGCCCGGCAGGTTCTGCATCGCGCTGTACCCCGCGAGGACGCCGCCCGACCACGGGAAGATGTAACCCAGCGCGGCGGTCTGGCCGTCCAGAATGTTCGCGCGCCGGTAACCGTTCAGGTTGAACCGTTCGCCGATCTTCGAGATGTAGGGGCCGATCGCGACCTCGGCGGCGGTGTTGATCGTGATGATCGCGTTGATCAGCGCCGTCGAGGCCACCATGGTGAGTTCCGCGTTGCGGACGTTCGTCGCGAGGTTCTCGATCGACCACTCGAGCAGCACCTCGAAGGCCCCGCCGCGGATCATGATCTGAGCCGCGCCGATGATCAGCAAGACGAGGATCGACAGCTCGAGGAAGCCGGCGACGCCGGTCATGAGGCTCCCGGTGACGCCGACCGCGTCGGGGTTCTCGACGACCGTGAGGAACGGCAGTCCGGCCAGGGGTTCGGCCAGCGGGGCGTCCGGCGGCGCGTTGAACATGACCATGTCGCCGATGCCGGCGAGGCCGAAGACGAGGTTGAAGACGACGGCGAGGACGATCCCCCAGGAGATCGCTTCGACGATGTGACGGCCGGCGATCGCCGCGCCGATGACGGCGAGCATCGAGAGCACGTGGACGAGCCCGATCGCCTCGCTGCCCGAGAGGAAGATCTCCTGGGCTTGCGCGCTGATCTCGAGGCCGTCCATCGCACCGCCGGCGACGACGTAGCCGACGAAGGCGATCGCCGCGGCGATGATCACGTACTTGAATCGAGAGGCGACGACACCGCCGATGTCGGCGTCCTGCGTGACGGCGCTGACGATCGTCGTGTCGCTGACGGGCGCGAGATTGTCACCGAAGATCGCGCCCGAGAGGATCGCCCCGAACAACAAGACGGGGCTCGCACCGAGCAGGACGCCGGCGGGGAAAAAGAGGCCGACGAAGGCGACGCTCGCGCCGTAGCCGGTCCCGATCCCGGTCGTAAAGACGGCCGCCAGGACGAACGTGATCGCCGGGAACAGCGCCGCGCCGATGCCCGCCGCGTCGGCGAGCCAGACGAGGCCGCCGACGAAGCCGCCGTCCTGAAGCAGTTGGGCGAACATGCCGGCCCAGATCCACGCCACGATCGCCGTCACGGCGACCGGCTGGGTCATCCCTTCGAAGATCGTGTTCGCGTAGGTCCGCCAGTTCCCGCGGACGAAGAACATCCCGAGGATGAGCCCGATCAGGATGCCGACGATGAGCCCACCCGTGTCGCCGATCCGCCAGAGGGCGGTCTGGACGATGGCCCAGACGATGAAAAACGCGATCGGGAACGCGCTCATTCCGCGGCCGCCGTAGAACTCGACGGCCGGACCGCCGCTGTCGGGTGTCGTGAACTGATCGGTCGGTTCGTCGTTACTCATAGTACCACACGTTCACAGTAACTGTAACAAACATACTTATAATTCAGACGGGAGCGAAGCCACGATTGGTTCGGTCATCGTCTATCCCTCGTTCGATACGCACGACGGTGCTCATTTACTCGTCGGTTTCGACCGGCAGCGGGGGACGCGCTCGAGAGTCGGTGACTTTTCGAGCGCGGCCCGCCCAGTACCGCGTATGATCGACGATCGGCCGGTACTGGACGACCACCTCCACCTCGATCCGGACCACCACCGAGGCATCGACGCCGTCAGGGACTTCGCCCGCGTCGGCGGCACCCACCTGCTCGTGGTGAATAAGCCTTCCTGGCACCTCGGCGTCGAGGCCGAGACCGGCGAGGACTTTCGCGAGGTGTTCGAGCGGACGATCGAGATCGTCGACGAGGCCTCGAGCGAACTCGAGGGTCGCGCCTGGCCCGTGCTGGGCGTCCACCCCGGACTCGTCTCGCGGCTGGTCGACGAGCGCGGCTTCGCGCCCGACGAGGCCCGCGATCTCATGCAGGCGGGGATCGACGTGGCGGCCGAGTACGTCGAATCCGGCGATGCGCTGGCGCTGAAATCCGGGCGGCCCCACTACGAGGTCGACGACGATGTCTGGGCGGCGTCGAACGCGGTCATGCGCCGGGCGTTCGAACACGGGGCCGACCTCGAGTGTGCCGTCCAACTGCACGCCGAGGCCAGCGAGGACATGACCGAGGTCGCCGAGTGGGCGGAAGACGCCGGCATGCCGGCCCACCGCGTCGTCAAACACTACGCGGGCGGCCGCCTCGAGGGGCCGACCCCGAGCGTGATGAGCGACAAGGAGCGCCTCGAGACGGCCGCCGAACGCGGCGAGCCGTTCCTGATGGAGACCGACTACATCGACGACCCCGACCGGCCGGGGGCGGTGCTCGGCCCCAAAACCGTTCCGCGACGCGTTCGCTGGCTGCTCGAGAACGGCCACGACGAGGCGGTCGAACTCGCCCACGTGGAGACGCCGATGGACGTCTACGGGATCGACACCGAGGCGACCCTCGAGCTGGACCGGTGACCCCGACACGTCCTCGAGTGTGATCGTTCGCTCGAGACAGGCCCTCAGGAGAGGCACCGAGGCCCAGATCGGGAACCTGAGTGGCTCTCGGAGCACTACAGAGAAAATTGAACATTCAACCGAGCTGGCTCATGTAGAGAAAGGCATTTCAAGCGGCCGGTGTAGGTGTCTGTATGAGCAATCCCCCGACCGAGTTCTACTCGGAGGAACGCTGGCAGAACTGGATCGATCGCATCAAAGACGAAGATATCGATCCGGAAAACGAAGACTCGGCTCGACTCCTGCTCAATCTGCAGGACGACACGGCGATCGCGATCGCGAAGATCGTCGCCGCCTACGACGACGGGGAACTCGACCAGGAGGAAGCGCTCGAGGAGATCAACGACGTTCGCGAGATCGTCCTCAGCGAGGTCGACATCGAGGACGAGGAGAAACTGATCCTCGTCGACGGCGTCCAGACCAGTCTCGTTTGCGTCTTCTTCGCCGCCGAAGAGTTCATCGCCAACGGGCCGGCCGAGGACGGCAGCGTTGCCGACTATCTCGGCGCCGCCGCCGACGCCGAAGCCGAGGAAGATCTCGACGCCGCGCTGGGCTATGCCGCACAGGCGGGGACGCTCATTATCGACGAGGAAGACCTCGACATGACCGTCGCCGAGGATCTCGAGTACGGACTGGTCACCGAGTGGATCAACGGACTCGACAGCCTCCAGAGCGCGATGAGCGACCCCGAAGTCGTCGAAGAAGACGAGTAACGTCCGCTTTTGGACCCGTTCCGAATTCCGCGCCTCGAGAGCCATCAGACGTTTAAGCGGCGGCGACTATCCTCGCCTATGTCACGGTGGCGAGACGACCGAGCGGTGACCGTCCAGATCGGGGCGGTGTTGCTTCTCGCCATCGTGTTCGCCGCACTCGCGCTGTATCAGGTCAACGCCGTGCCAGCGGAGAACGGGGCGATCGAGAGCCAGCACAACGGAGCGGTTCAAAACGAGTTACAGGAGTTGCGAAACGCGATCCGGAACGTCGGCACCGACGGCGGCTCAGCGTCCGTCTCCGTCACGCTCGGCACCCAGTACCCCTCCCGAACGTTTCTGACGAATCCGATCGATCCGACGGGGACGCTCGAGACGACGGGCACGGCGAACGTGTCGATCGACAACGCGAGATTCGCGGGTGATTCGGGCGACTACGACGGCGATCCGTCGAACCTGACACAGGGGACTCACGCGACGACCTCGCTCGTCTACCGGCCCGACTACAACGAGTATCGGAGCGCGCCGACGACTCGAATCGAACACGGTCTCGCGTACAACGAGTTCGAGAACGCGACGATCCCGTTGACCGAGCAGGGACTGGTCAGCGACGGCACGGTCCGGCTCGTTCTCCTGAACGGCAGTCTCTCGAAGTCAAGACGCGGTGCGGTTTCGCTCGACCCGGCGGTTCTCAGCGGTCCGAGCGACCCCGTTCCCATCGAGGACGACGGGAGTGGGAACATCACGCTGTCCGTCCCGACACACGCCCCCAGCGCGTGGAACGAAACGATCGGAACTGCGTTCGGTGACGGCGAATCGAACGCTCGAGTCGTGTCCTATGCGGCCGGAACGCTTCGAATTGAACTCGCTCAGCGAAGAGAGCCCTACGACCTTCGGGTGGCGCGCGTCGGCATCGGCGATTCTGATGACCCGAGCGACGAGTTCGACGTTCACCGGCGACAGGGGGGCAACGGGACCGGGGCGAGCCCAGCATACTACGTCGACTGGGGGGACCCGTCGGGTCAATCGAGCGTCGACGACGGCAACTGTAGCGCGGACTCCTGCGTCGTCACCGGTTCCTCGGTCGATCTGACGATGGAGACAGACGGCGTCGTCGACGGTGCGACCGTCGAGTACGCGGTGAGCGATCGAAGCGTGGGGACCGTTTCGCCGGCCGAAGGAACGACCGGCAGCGGCGGGACGCATACAACGACGTTCTCCGTTGATTCGAACGCCCAGGACGGGGACACGGTGACCGTCTACACCTCGAGCGGGAGCGACGGCGACGCAATCGAGCTCGTGATCTCCCGGAGCGGGGCGGGCGGAGGCGGAGGTGGGTCCGGACCGTCGGTCGACTCGTTTACGACGCAGCAGCGACCCGGAAACAACGTCGGCATTCGGTACAGTTGGTCCGTCTCGTCGGCAGGAGCGGAGCTCGACACCGTCGTCGTCGAACTGTACAGGGACGGAACGTACATCGACGAGAACCAGAGGGGTGTCAGCGGTCAAACTGCCAGTACGAACAACGCGGGGTTCAACAACCTCGGCAACGGACAGGAGTACACGCTCGAGTTGACCGTCACGGACGGTAACGGAGACAGCGCAACCGCAACTCGGACGCAAGTCGCCGGGTAACACTCCGTTCGCCGACTCGACGGCACCTCTCCTCTCTGCTGCCCAGTGGTCCCATCGAGACGTTCGTTGATCGTCGAAACGGCGAACGACAATACCTTGTACTATCACCTGTATTGGAGAGGTATGACTGCAGTCGGCATCGACGCCGTCGAGATCTGGACCGGTAATCTCAAACTCGATCTTCCGGGAACGTTCGCCCCGGAGAAAGGCGAAGACCCCGAAAAGTACACGAAAGGACTCGGCCTCAACGCCAGTTCGTTCCCCGACAGCTACGAGGACATCGTCACGATGGGTGCCAATGCCGCTCATCGTCTGATGGAGCGAAAAGGCCTCGAGCCCGACGATATCGGCCGGATCGACGTTGCGACCGAGAGCGCGTTCGACAACTCGAAACCGGTTTCGACGTACGTCGCCGGCTGTCTCGAGCAAGTCTACGACGGCGACTTTCATCACGCCAACAAGGGCGAGCGCAAGTTCGCCTGTATCGCGGGAACCCAGAGCTTAGACGACGCGTACAACTGGATCCGCGCGGGTCGCAATCGCGGCCGCTCGGCGCTGGTCATCGCGACCGATACCGCGCTCTACGCCCGCGGCGACGACGGTGAAGCGACCCAGGGGGCCGGTGCCGTCGCGATGCTCATCAGCGAGGACCCGAATCTGGTCGAACTCTCCGCCGAGCAGGGCTACGGCTCGGCCGACGAGACCGACTTCTTGAAGCCCAACCAGCAGTTCCCCTCGGTCGACGGCAAGCGCTCCGTCCAGGTCTACCTTGCGCGGATGCGCGAGGCCCTCGAGGACTTCGAGAGCGTCGCGGGCGAGGTCCACGAGGACGACTTCGTCTTCGCGCCGTTCCACACGCCGTTCCCCGGCATGGTCCGAAAGGCGGCGCTGCTGGCCTACCGTCACGTCATCCGCGACACGCCCATCGAAGACGATCTCGCCGAAGAGATCGGCCGCCAGCCCCGCCCCGAGGCGTTCGACGACGACGAGGCCTACCGCGAGGCGCTCCGGGAGTACATGGACGCGCTCAAGGGCACCGACCGCTACGCCGAGTGGTACGACGCGACGATCGACCCGACGCTGACGATCTCCCGCGAAGTCGGCAACTGGTACACCGGCTCCGTTCACGTCGCCCGCGCGAGCGCGCTCAAACACGCCCTCGAGAACGACCGCGACCTGACCGGCGAGAAACTGCTCGTCGGCTCCTACGGCAGCGGCGCGCAGGCGGAGATCCACGCCGAGACGATCCGGGAGGGCTGGGAGGACGAGATCGAGTCCCTGAACGTCGACGAGCAACTCGCCGACCGCTACGAGATGGCGTGGGAGGACTACGAGGAGATCCACGACGCCCACAACCACGAGATGGACGTCGACGTCGAGGAGTTCACGACGCCCAGTGCGGAGTTCGTCTTCGACGGCTGGGGCCGGATGGGCGAGCGGAAGTACCGATACGTCGAGTAGCGGTTTGCGGGTTTTTAGTGGAGGTTTTTGCGAGCGAGCGCGCCAGCGCGAGCGAGTAAAAAGTCCGTCTGTATGAGCGAGCGGAAGTATCGGTACGTCGAGTAGCGATTAGACGGTCCCTACAGGTCGGTCGTATCAGTGGACTAATTTATAGGGCGCTCGCAATACGGCATATGGCAGACCGCCCCAGTCCGCCGGACTGGCTCGTCGAACAGCCCGGACTGACAGTTCTCGCGCTGTTGAGCGGCATCTTAGCGCTGTTCGTCGTCTTACCGTACCTCCAGTACGTCCTCTTCGGCGTCGTTCTCGCGTACATTCTCATGCCCGTCCAGCGACGACTCGAGGCGTTCGTCAGACCGACGTTCGCAGCGGTCGGCGTCGTCATCGGGACGTTACTCGTCGTGTTGCTCCCGCTCATCTACGTCGCCATCGTCGCCTTCGAGCAATCGCTCCGCGTCGTTCGCGCCATCAGGCAGGGTGAGATCGATGTCGCGACGATCGAAGAAGTCCTGGCAACCAACGGGTACGCCGTCGATTTCGCCGAGCTGTACGCGGATAATCAGGGGCGGATCGCGACGGGGCTACAAGGGCTCTCGACGGGCGCGATCGACATCGTCGGCGGCCTTCCGGGAATCTTCATCGGCTTGACCGTCACGCTGTTCGTCCTCTTCGCGCTGTTGCGCGACGGCGAGCGCCTCGTCGCGTGGTTCCAGTGGGTGTTGCCGATCGAGGACGAGGTCTTAGAGGAACTCCGCGTTGGGTTAGACCGGCTCATGTGGGCATCGGTCGTCGGCAACGTCGCCGTCGCCGCCGTGCAGGCGGTGATGCTCGGCGTCGGCCTGGCGATCGCCGGCGTCCCCGCCGTGATCTTCCTCACCGTGGCGACGTTCGTGCTCACCTTGCTCCCGCTGGTCGGTGCGTTCGGCGTCTGGATTCCGGTGGCGGTCTATCTCGTGGCAGTCGGTCGGCCCACCGCCGCGGCCGCGGTCACCGTCTACGGGCTGCTCGTCAGCTTCTCCGACTCGTACCTCCGCCCCGCGATGATCGGCCGGACGAGCGCGTTCAACTCCGCGATCGTCGTGGTCGGCATCTTCGGCGGGCTCGTCGTCTTCGGTGCCGTCGGGCTGTTCATCGGTCCCGTCGTCCTCGGCGGCGCGAAACTCACTCTCGACTGCTTCGCGCGCGAACACGTCGGCGAGCCGCCGGCCGATGCCGACCTCGAGGGGGCGGTGACCGATCCGGAGTCGACGGCCGACGCCGACGAGGCGGCGACCGAGACAGATACTGACACGGAGTCGCCGTCCGACGCGGACAGCGAATCGGAGCCGACGGCCAACACCGATTCCGACACCGGTACTGGCTCGAAGGAGTGACCGTCCGTCGGCTCGAGAGCGGAGTACCGAAACGAGTGCGTTCATAACCCCGTACCCGCTAGAGGCGTGTATCGTGTCTCGGATCGAACGCCGCGGTCGACGCGGGAGGGGATCGAACGGACCGATCGACCGGGACCACGTCTAGTCATGCACGGATCACACGCCACGGGGAGTCCGTACGCTCCCCACACGGAGGAGGACCGCACGGCGATGCTCGAGGCGGTCGGCGCGGACACCGTCGAAGAACTCTTCGACATTCCGGCCGACGTTCGGTTCGACGGCCGCTTCGAGATCGACGCGCGAACGGAGCGGGAGACGCGCCGGCTGGTACGCTCGATGCTCGGTCGCAACGACGACCTGACCGAACTGCTCGGCCGGGGCCACTACGGCTACTACGTGCCGTCGGTCGTCGACCACCTCGCCGACCGATCGGAGTTTCTCACGTCCTACACGCAGTACCAGCCCGAGATTTCCCAGGGGTTCCTGCAGGCGCTGTTCGAGTACCAGTCGCTGTTGGTCGAGTTGACCGGTCTCGAGGTCGCCAACTGCTCGATGTACGATGCGGCGACGGCGCTTGGCGAGGCCGCCACGCTTGCCGACCGCGTCCGCGACACGTCGGGCCATCGCGTGCTGGTCCCCGACTTGCTGCGCGAGGAGCGCCGGAGCACGCTCGAGAACTACGTCGCTGGCACCGACCTCGCCGTCGAAGCCTACCCGATGGACGACGGCAACGTCGATCTCGAGGGGCTCGAGGCTGTCCTCGACGAGGACGTCGTCATGTGTTACGCCGAGAACCCGACCGTCCGCGGGACGATCGAGGAGAACCTGACGGCGGTCGGCGAGTTCGCCGACGACACCGACGCGCTGTTCGTGCTTGGCTCGGACCCCGTCGCGCTGTCCCTGCTCGAGCGCCCCGCCGACGTCGGTGCCGACGTGGTCGTCGGCGACGCCAGCGTTCTCGGCCTGCCGACGAGCTACGGGATGGGACTTGGCCTCTTTGCGACCCGCAAGGATTACCTTCGGCAGGTCCCCGGCCGACTGGTCGGGGCCAGCGAGGACGCGACCGACCGACGCGCGTTCACGCTCACCCTCCAGACGCGCGAACAGCACATCCGCCGAGAGCGTGCGACGAGTAACATCTGTACGAATCAGGCGTGGGTCGCGCTCCGGACCGCGATGCACGCCGCCGCGCTCGGTCCGACCGGACTGGTCGACCTCGCGAACCGCGGCGTGACGCGCGCGGCGGCCCTCGCCGAGCGCGTCGACGACCTCGTCGGCGCGAAAGCGCCGGTTCACGACCGACACCACATCCGCGAGTTCGTCGCCCGCGTCGACCAGCCCGCTCGCGCCGTCGCCGACGACTTAGAGCGCCGCGGCTTCGCGGTTCACGTCGTCGGCGACCACGAGATACAGGTCTGCGTCGCCGGCGTCCCCGACGAGCGACTCGATCGATTCGTCGATGTCCTCGCGGAGGTGGCGCGATGACCGGTGACCGAACCGCGGACGGCGACCCGCCGCTGTCGCGGTACGACCAGGCTCGCTACATCGAAAACGGCGAGTACGAGCCGCTGCTCTCGGAGAAAGATTTGACGCGGGTCGAGATCGGCGGCGGCAGCGACGGGGGAAGCGGTGACGGTAGTAACGGGAGCGAGAACGACGGCGACGGCGGCTCGCCGCTCCCCGACGACCTGACGCGGGACTCACTCGAGTTGCCCGAACTCTCCGAGCCCGAGCTCGCGCGCCACTACACGCGGCTCTCGCAGATGATCTACGGGATCGACAGCGGCCCCTACCCGCTCGGCTCGTGTACGATGAAGTACAACCCAAGGTTCACCGAGGACGTGGCGGCGCTGCCGTCGGCGGCCGTCCACCCCGACCGCTCCGAGGAGTCGGTTCAGGGGACGCTCGAGCTCCTGTATCGGCTCCAGGACTACCTCGCTCGGATCGGCGGCATGGACGCGGTGACGCTCCAGCCGCCCGCCGGCGCGGCCGGCGAGTTCGTCGGCATCCGCGTCGCTGCGGCCTACCACGAGCACAACGGCGAGGGCCACCGCGACGAGGTCATCGTCCCCGAGAGCGCCCACGGGACGAACTTCGCGACCGCCGCGCTCGGCGGCTACGACGTGGTCTCCCTGCCCAGCGACGACGCGGGCCGGGTCGACCTCGAGGCGCTCGAGGCCGCCCTCTCGGAGAACACTGCGGCGCTGATGCTGACCAACCCGAACACGCTGGGGCTGTTCGAGCGCGATATCACCGAGATCGCCGAGATGGTCCACGACGTGGGCGGGCTGCTCTACTACGACGGAGCGAACCTGAACGCGCTGCTCGGCCGCGCGCGGCCGGGCGACATGGGCTTCGACGTGATGCACTACAACGTCCACAAGACGTTCGCGACGCCCCACGGCGGCGGCGGGCCGGGAGCCGGGCCGGTCGGCGTCGTCGAGGAGTTGGCCCCGTTCCTGCCCGCACCGCGCGTCCGAGAACGCGAGGAGCGGTCGAACGCCGGCGAGGGGCTCTACGAACGCTTCGAGCCCGAACACACCATCGGCAAGGTCCACGGCTTTGACGGCAACTGGCTGGTGCTGATCAAGGCATTCGCCTACATCGCCCGGTTGGGCGACGAGGGGCTCGCGGACGCCAGTGCCTCCGCAGTGTTGAACGCGAACTACCTCGCCGAGGGGATCGAGTACGACGTGCCCTACGGCCCGTTCCACCACGAGTTCGTCGCCAGCGCCGGCGAACAGGACGCCGCAGACGTAGCCAAACGAATGCTCGACCACGGCGTCCACCCGCCGACGACCAAGTGGCCCGAGATCGTCCCCGAGGCCCTGATGACCGAGCCGACCGAGGTCGAGAGCAAGGCGACGCTCGATCGGCTCGCCGCCGCGTTCAACGCCGTCGCCGGCGAGGACAGCGAGACGCTCGAGACCGCGCCGGAGCGAACGACCGCACGCCGGATCGACCAGACGAGCGCCGCGCGGAACCCGCGGCTTTCGTGGCAGGCGCTCGAGGACGACTCCTGACGAAGCGGTCGGTAGAGAAAGTCGAATGCCGAACCCGGTTATGCGGCGCTCGAGTCGATGACGGTTCCGTTATCGCGGATCTGGACGAAACCGTAGTCGCAGTCGGGGCAGTGCCACTTGATCTTCTCGCCGAGGTGGAGTTCCGTGCTGGCGGCGCGGTAGAACGTCTTCTCGCCGCCGCAGTCGGGACACTCGTGGTCGAGTTCCATGGCCATACGCGGTGGTAGCGAACGGAGCGAGTTTAACGTACTGATTGCGGTGGCCGCGAGGTGGGGTTCGGTCGCCGTCGCCGACGACCGAGCGCGACTCGAGCGACGCGGAAGTTAAGTGAACGCCGTCCGTCGGTTCGGGCATGTCGATCTACACCGGTCGCGGCGACGAGGGTGAGACGGACCTCCGGGATATGACGCGCGTCTCGAAGGCCAGCGCGCGTATCGAGGCCTACGGTACTGTCGACGAACTCAACGCCCTCATCGGCACCGTCCGACCGACCGACTACGACGATATCAACGACCGGCTGGCGGAGATCCAGAATCACCTCCACGTCGTTCAGGCCGACTTCGCGAACCCCGACCCCGACGAGGACGACCCCGCGATCCGCGCCGACCACGTCGAAACCGTCGAGGACTGGATCGACAAGTACGACGAGGAACTCGAGCCGCTGACCTCCTTCATCCTGCCGACCGGGAGCGACCACGGGGCGGCGCTCCACCACGCCCGCACGGTCTGCCGGCGCGCCGAGCGCCGCGCCGTCGCGCTCGCCCGCGAGGAGGAGATCAACGAGGACGCGGTTCAGTACCTGAATCGGCTCTCTGACGGCCTGTTCACCCTCGCTCGCGTCGTCAACGCTCGAGACGGCGAACCCGAAGACGCCCCCGAGTACTAGGGTCTCGTCGGCTCGAGCCGTGTTGCAGGCGGTCGACCGCGAAGCGTCTTCGCCGTCCTGTCCGCTGACCGGCTGCCGAAACACCTTTCATTTACTCCCTCGAGAGAGATTATTACTATCGGATGTCCCCCCTGTTCATTTCGGGCGGGGTCGGTCTCTGGGAGTTGCTCGTACTGGTTCTGCTGCTCACGGTCACGTATGTCGTCCCGATACTGATCCTGCTGGCCCTCTACCGGGCGCTCAGGGGACCGAAACGCAGCGAGAGGGGATAGATGGTCGGCGGAGAACGGAGCCGATGCACGGTACGATATGGGTCGGCGTCCAGCCCGTCCCCCGACGCTTCGCCACTGAGGACCTCAGGGTGAGGGGTCGCCACTGGGCTCGAGCCCGACGACGGATCGACCGAGCACGTCGGCGTAGCCCGACGGCGTCAGCTTCAGTGCGGGGACGCCAGGGAACGTGAGCGTCTGGACGGTCAACAGCGGCAGGTCGACATCGACGCCGCTCTCGCGGAGCGCATCGACGACCGCGTCGCTGGCGGTCGCGAACACGTCGGGGGGCATCTCGGCGGCGGTCGCGGCGATCGGCGTCGCGAGGTCGGCGACGATCTCGCCGCTCCGGGCGACCGCGAAGCCGCCGCCCATCGCGGTGACGCGCTCAGCGGCGACGACGGCGTCGTCGGTGTCCGCCGCGACGGTCACCAGCCCGGTCGATTCCCAGGTGCCAGTCGTGGCGACGGCACCCGTCTCGAGCCCGTAGCCGGTCAGAAAGCCGGTGAAGCCACGCTCGTCGGTCGCGGGATCGCAGTCGAGCAGCGTCGCAGTGAGAGCGTCGTGCTCGGGTGCAGGACCCAGTCGCCGCGCTGTCCCGTCGTCGCTGTCATCGCCGTTGGCACCGACGATACCGGCCTCGACGGTCGTCTCGGTGGTCACGAGCCCGCGACCGACATCCATCGCGCGAACGGTACCGTCGGGTGCCGCCTCGAGCGGCGCGGTGAACCGCTCGCGGTCGGTCGCGACCGAGACGGTGTCGTAGACGTAGTCGGGATACGGATCGGTTCTGGCGTCGACGATCGGTTCCCCGTTCGAGACGGCGAGGTCGCCGTCGGCCACGACCGTCTCGACGCCCATCGTCTCAAGGTCATCGACGACGAGCAGGTCGGCCGCGGCTCCGGGTGCGACGACGCCCCGCCCCGTCAGCCCGAAGTGTTCGGCGGGGTTCCGTGTCGCCGCGTCGATCGCGTCCGCCGGTCGGATTCCGGCGTCGATCAGCCGGCGGACGACCTCAGCCATCCCGAACCCATCGAGGAGGTCTGCCGACGCGACGCCGTCGGTCGACAGCGAGACGCTCCCGCGGTCGAGGTCGGGAAAGGCCTCAATCAGCGCGCCGAGATCGTCCCGGTTGGAGCCACAGCGGCCGACCACGTGGATGCCGTTATCGGCCCGCGCACGGATTCCGTCGGCCGAAATCGCCTCGTGGTCGTTGTCGACCACGGTCGCGAACGCCCGGAGCGACTCGCCGCGACAGCCCGCGCCGTGGCCGACGATCGTCGCGTCTACTTCGCGTGCGCGCTCGTAGAGTGCCTCGAGCGGTGCGTCCCGGCCGACGACGTGGATCCAGTCGATCTCGCCCACGCCGACGACGCGCTCGTGCTCGAGCAGATCGGCGAGTGCCTCGAGTTCGGCCGGCGATCCGGTCGCGGGTTCGAACGTGTCGACGAACCCCTGGGGCGGGAGCGAGACGTACGTCGACACCGGACAGTCGGCGGTTCGCTCGAGGAAGGTGTCGACGCCGCGGCTGCCGAACAGCAGTCCGAGCCCGGAGCTTTCGGTGACGATCGACGTGGTTCCGGTCGCGAGCAGGTCGGGAACCGTCCGATCGAGGATGAGTTCGATGTCGGCGTGCGTGTGGGCGTCGATCAGCCCCGGGAGGACGACCCGATCCGCGGCCGAGACGACCGTCGTCTCCGGCCCGATCACGGCGTCGGCGTCCGCGAGTAGTGCAGCGATCCTGTCGCCGACGACCGCCACGTCGCGCTCGAGGAACTCCCTGCGGTTCGAACAGTAGACGCGTCCGTCTTCGACGACCAGGTCGGCGGTCGCCCCATCGCGCTCGAGGGCGACCGGCTGTAACTCGTTCATGGAGGGAGATTCACGCGCCGACACCTAAACCGATCCGTCCGTTCCAGGCCACCAGCGAATTCTGACCTTCGCGAAAGAACTATATTCTCGCCCGACCTCAGTTTGGGATAGAGTACCATGAACAGGCACTTCCACGACAGCCGCTACTACCTCTCGCGAGCCGTCGAACACGCCCGACTCGGCGTCACGGAGTCCGTAGCGCCCCTCGTAAGCCGGGTTCGGTCGCGGATCGGCCGGGACGAGCCCGAAGGGGAGGAGCCGAGCCGGGTCGACCGCGTTCGCGAGGACGTGACCGCGCTCGAGCGACGCGCCGAAACGCGCGTTCGCCGTACAGTCGGCTCCGCGCGCACTCGCGTCGGCCGGAGTGGCTCGAGCGACGCCGACGACGAGCGCTGAAAGGAAGCCTTAAGTCGAACGCACGGGTATCGCCTCGTGCGGGTTGGTGATCTAGTCCGGTTATGATACCTCCTTCACACGGAGGAAGTCGGCAGTTCAAATCTGCCCCAACCCATTTTTACTGACGCAACGACGAGGAGCAGAGCGACGAGTCTGCGTCAGTAAAAATGGTCGGCAGTTTGAATTAGACGAGACGCGCACAGCGGAGCGAGCACGTCTCGGCGTAGTTCAAATCTGCCCCAACTCACTCGCTCGCTTCACGCTCGCGAAACAGCAGACGTGAGCCGGTTGTTCTTAAAGGTCCGCTGCACCATTACTCCACTTTTGTGAAATAAACTGGTTGTGGTCGGTGCCGTCTTGCGATCATGTCGAAATAAGTCGTAGTTATTATATTCTCTACCGCTCAATCGTGTTGCCATCAAATCCTTTCAGCACAAAACACGCCGAGTGACAATAGAAAGCCACCGAACCGTAATTCTGATACTGTACACCTCTGTTCTCTCATCTGAAAATTTCAGCAATGGACATCCTACCAGAACCCTCCGCTTTCCATGTCCTTGATATAGTTTTGAAATTCCTGTTCTGCTTCTGAGAACGACCGAACCTCAATCGTTTCCGTCATCATGTCAGTAGTAGCATCATCCAGCAATCCTTGTGGCTCGTAGTCGTCCGTGATGACTCGAGCGCGCAATTCACCACGCTCACAAATGGCGTATACTCCGTCCTCATCCTTCTCTAGTGTCCACTTTCCGTCTCGTCTAACTGTCCCCATTATTTACACCTCTTGTAGCGCTTCTTGTTGCTTCACCTTATGTTTTAACTCCGATCTGCTGTAGACACCTCGATCGGCCTTTCTGTGGCAATTCGGACATAGAACGATGAGATTCTTCCGTGTGTTTGGTCCACCTTCCGATCTCGGTTGGATGTGGTGAACTTCCAGTAAGTCGATCTCCTCATCACAATACTCACATTGGCCATCTGCTCGATCAAGCCGTAGGTCGTTCTTCAACCGCTCCGGTGTCGGCGGCGTTTTCTCGGTGGTTGTGGCCGAATCAGCAGACGATGATTGTATCTCTCCATCAAGTTTGATTTCTGTAAATAACCAGCTGACCGCGGTGTTTAGGCCAGATTCCTTCTTGGCTGCGTTAAATCCCCATACGACATAGAGGATGCCTGCCACCGAAAGGACGAGTATGATGACCCAGATATAGGTCGCACCGATATCAAACGGGCGTTCGAACACTACGTACCCACCGAAAACGAGGGAAGCGATAAGGATCACTATCGGAGTGATTTCCCCCTCACCGTCAGTTTGGGATCTACTTCCGCTCACGATTATCAAGATAGACTAACTGAGTCTGGAATGATAGTTCTATCGTCGATCTCTTACCAGCGGGAGGCGGGGACAATCGGAGAAGTCTCCCAATCTTATTGTTACAGCACGAAGTGATTCACTGGTTGCCATATCGGGACGGAATTGACTCCCCGCCAGGATTCTCCGAGGACGGGTGCGGTGATCGACGGCAACAGTCGGGGTTTCAGGGACCTGGCACTACGGTCTCTGACGTGACAGTGAAACAGGTGAGTTCTGCCTCTTCGGCGAGGCAGGGAGCAATCTCGGACTGAAACCGCTCGAGATGCTCACTCGATTCGTGTGACTCGAAGGCCGCTTCGTCCTCGTACTGTTCGATGATCCGTAGCGTGTGCGGATCCTCGAGGTCGGCTGTGACCCGATAGTCGATGACACCGGGTTCCGCACGCGACCTGACCGCCATCTCTTCGAGCAGTTCCATCGCCGTGTCTCGGAATGCGGGTTTCACCGGGACTTCGGAGTGTGCAACGATCATGAGAGTCAGTTAGGCAGGCGTCACGGAGACGGGAAGTCGTTCGAACCCGAGTTTCGACGCCTTGGGTTTCGGCTTCAACTCGTCGTGATCGATCTCGATGTCGTCAAAGCGGTCGACGACCGTGCGCATGAGTATCGGCCCTTCGAGACGCGCGAGCGGGGCGCCGATGCAGACGTGTGCCCCGCTACCGAACGCGAGATGGTCGGGGTCTCTGCCCGGTGTGAACGTTTCGGGGTCCTCATACTTTTGCGGATCGCGGTTCGCTGCGCCGAGCCACAAGACGACGGTTTCGCCCTCGGGAATTTCCGTCTCGTGTAGCGTCACGGGGTCGGTCGTCTCGCGGACTCGAGACTGTAACGGACTCCGGTATCGCAGCACTTCCTCGAGAACGACCTCCATCTCGTACTCCGAAGGCTGTTCGAACAACCCGTGTCGATCGAAGAGATAGAGGGCGTTCGAGAGGAACTCGGATATCGTTCCCTGTCCCGCCATGATGAAATCGAAGCAATTCGCGCCAATCTCCTCGTCGCTCAGTTCGGATTCCGCGACGAGACGGGAGACGAGATCGTCACGCGGGTCGGTCTTTCGAGCGTCGACTAGCTGTTCGAAGTACTCGACCGTGGCGTCCATCGCGGCCGGGTTCTCGCTCTCCGCAGCGCTGTACTCTTTGTTCATCACCTTCCGAAACGTCTCCAGCCACGAGAGCAACTGCTGGTGGTCGGACTGTGGGATACCGACTAACTGCATGACCACTCGCAACGGGACCGGCACTGCGAAGTCTGCGACGAAGTCGAACGCCGGACCATCCTCGAGCGCGATGTCGAGTTGCGAGCGAGCGATATCCGAGATCGTGTGCTCGAGATCGCGTAAGATATCCGGTCTGAAATATTCGAACAGTTGGTGTTTCATCCGACTGTGTCCCGACCCGTCGGACCACACTATCGCGTTGTCGATGTACGAAAACGGGTTCGGAACCGACATCCGGGGCCGAGAGAGTTTCTTGCGGACGAGTCGCTCGTCGTCTTGGAGGGCTGCTTTGACGTGTTCGTACGAGAAGACATCGTATACCCCTCGATCACCGTCGTAGTGGATCGGACTGGCCTGACGCTTGCGGTCGTACCACCCGAAGGGGTCGTGTGCTGCCTCACGGGAGCGGAGTGGCTCCGGGTGTGACTCGGGAAAATCGCTGTTTTCGCTCGAATACGATCCTGAGCTCATACTGAGAGAGACAATCGACCATCCTAAACCAGTTTCGTAATATATATGGATGTATGATTCGAGGTTTCGGTATATTAGTGTCTTGCACCCACTGTAATTGCTGTTTGGTGGCCATATAATCAGTAGCATCTCCCTTGTTGTGTTTAAGCAGGTTCCACGCTCGGACCGCACGATAGGGCCAAACACCCCAGCTCGAGGAAATCAATAGCGGTGATTTCCAAGACGCGGGTCGAATCCGCATCCCACCATCGATAGTATTCGCCAGCTCGCGCTATTTTTGCACAAAAACGAACCTATTCGCCATTTCACTTCCTGTTGGTAGCAAGCGTTGTCATGATCCCAACTCAGCCAGGTCCTATCGGCACGACACCAGCGTTGCTCATCATCGATCCACAGTATGACTTTTTGGATCCGGACGGAGCGGTCTATTGCCCGTGTTCGTCAGTCGAATCCACGGCGCAGGTGGCCGAGAACATTCGAACCGTGGCCGCTGCCGCTCGTAAGGCGGATTTGCCGGTGATCTGGACGAAAGAATCTCATCGAACGGATCGATCGGACTACGGTGCGGAGTTGCTCTCGGTCGAGCGAGATCATACCCTTGCCGGTACTGAGGGGGAACAGTTCCTGTCGACGTTTTCCGTCGCGGACGGCTTCCCCCCAGCGGAGTATCTGGTACGGAAACGTCGCTACAACTGCTTTCACAACACAGATCTCGAGCATCTCCTTTCGACGTTCGATATCGACACGCTGCTACTCGCCGGCGTCACGACCAACGTCTGCGTCCACTACACGGCACAGGGCGCACACGAGCGCGACTACGTCTTCCGTGTCGTCGAGGAGTGTACGGCCGGTACCAGCCGATCGCTTCACGACGCCGCCCTGGAGATGCTCGAATACCTGCAACCGGACAGCGTGCAGTCGCTCGATGCCGTCACGGATGCGCTCGCGGACTACGACGGCAACGAAACCGTCGAACGCGTCAAACGGACCGGAAGCGTGGTCGATCTCGAAAGATAAGTCGCGGCTAGTCGTCCCACTCGCCCTTGTTCGGGAAGTCGAGGAAGGCGTCCAGTTTCACGCGGGCGTCCGCGAGAACGGAGGAGCCGTGGAAGACGAGGCCGACATCGAACGCGTACTCCTGCAAGCGCTCGGCGTTGCGTTCGGCCGCACAGAGGTCGTCCGAGTAGATCCCCTCGACCAGAACGAAATACCCGGCTGGAAGGCCTCGCCAGTCGGCACCGATCAGTGCGTCGCCCATGATCGCCAAGTCGTACTCGGGTGCCACAAGCGCGTGGTTGTCCTCGGTATGGCCGGGGATATGGACGGCCGTGAACGGGCCGATCTGGTCTTCGTGGCCGTACCGCCGGTCGGGATCGTTGTCCGTTCCGAGGCGGGACTGGTCGGGGACCCACGTCGTCGGGTCGTAGCGGTCGACGACCGCGTCGAACCCGCCGACGTGATCGTGATCCGCGTGCGTGAGGATGAGTCGCTCGGGAGCGACGCCACACGCGTCGATTCGCTCGAGCAGCGTGTCGCGCGACTCGGCGGGGCCGCAATCGATCAGCGTTGGGACGTCCCAGTCGAACAGGAACGCCCGGTACCGCGCCGGCTCACGCGTGAGCGTGAGATCGTAGATGCCACTACCGATCTCGGTGACCGGTCGGTTCGTATTGGGTCGGTCGGTCATCAGCAGAACCGGCGTTCGACGAAGCGGGTGATGGCCATCGCCCCGAGCATCTGCGTCGCATCGGTCGGATCGAGACGAGGGGCGACCTCCATCAGGTCCATCGCCTGAATGTCCGAGCAGGCACCTAACAGGTCCATTGCGGTGAGCAGTTGGGCGCTGGTGAGCCCGCCCGGTTCCGGCGTTCCGGTCCCCGGCGCGAACGACGGATCGACAGCGTCGATATCGACGGTGAGATACACTGCATCCGTACCGTCGGTCGCGTGGTCGATGGCCTCCTCGACGCAGGTTCGAATCCCTTTTTCGCGAACGTCGTGAGCGTAGTCGACCCGAATGCCGCGATCCTCGACGATATCGGGGAAGTCGGCCCGCTCGTAGCTGCGGATCCCGATCATGGCGTGGTTCTCGTACCCTCCTTTCGGGAGGTCGTCGATACGGGCCATCGGCGACCCGTGCCAGTGTGGCCCATAGATCTCCTCGTCGTCCATCGTGTCCGAGTGCGCGTCAAGGTGGATCAACCCCACGTCGCCGTCGATGGTGTTCGCGAAACCCGCAAAGGATGGGTACGTAATGTAGTGATCGCCGCCGAGGACGACCGGGAACGCGCTCTCGGCGACGGCCTCGACGTAGGCGGCGACGTGATCGCGGGTCTGCTCGACGTCGTTCGGGACGGTCGGCGCGTCACCGCAGTCGCGCATCGTGATGTCGTTGTGATTGACGTGGCGGTCAACGTCGACGTTGTGAGCGCCGCCGGGCTGGCCACCAAAGTGGTCGTACCAGCTACTGGCCGACCGAAGTGCGCCTGGGCCGTACCTGGTACCGGGACGGCGCGACACCGAGCCGTCGAAGGGGACGCCGACGAATCCGACGTCGATGTCTGGTGTGAGGGCCTCCGGGTCGGCCGTCTCGGCACCGAGGAAGGTGTCGATGCCGGCGTAGGAGAGTTCTGGTAGTCGATTCGTCGGTTTGGTGATGTCGTTGGTCATTGATGCGTGGTGGATGGTGTGATGGTTGGCAGTCGATACGTCTCGTGTGAGAGGCGGCCGATCAGTCCCATACCCCACCTGTCATACGGTCGACGGCGGTCATGAGGACGAACGTCGCCACGATGAAGATCAGACTCACGGCCGCGATGACCGGTGAGTAGGAGTACCGAAGGCTGGTGAAAATCTGGATCGGGATCGTCTGGAACGAGAACCCCGAGATCAACCAGCTGATGATGTACTCGTTGAGCGAGAGGATGAAGGCGAAAATCGCCCCCGCGAAGACGTTCGCACGCAAGAGGGGGAGCGTCACCGTTCGGATCACAGTGAGCGGCCGCGACCCGAGATCGCGAGCCGCTTCCTCGTAGGTCCGATCGACGTCGGCGAGACCCTGGGAGACGAGGATGAACGGAAACGGAGCGAAGAAGATGCTGTGGGCGATCGCGAGCGTCCACAGCTGCCCGCCGACGCCGATCGCGCCGAAGAAGGTGACGAACGCCACCCCGATGATCACCGGCGGGAGAAGGGTCGGCAACACCGCCAGCCCGGTGAGTGCCCACTCGAATTGGTAGTCGTATCGATCGAGCGCGAACGCGGCCGTCGCCCCGACCGATGTCGCACCGATGGCGGAGATCGTCGCGATGAGCAGACTGTTCTGCATCGCCGTCAGCCACGTGAGCGAACTGAAGAATTCTCCGTACCACCGGAGTGACACTCCCTGTGGTGGGAACTCCATGAATTCGCCCGGCGTAAACGACATGACGCCGATAACGAACAGAGGAAGCAGGATGAACCCGACTACCAGCCACGTGTACATGCCGAGTAGCGCTTCGATGATCGCGTCGCGGTTCGCCCAGCGGCTCGGCCTCACGTCTCCTCACCTCCGTTGTTCAGGCCGAAGGTCGTGACGCCGGTGAGGCGGACGGTCACCGCGACCAAGAGAACGACGACGAGCATCAGGACGATACTGAGCGCCGCGCCGAACGGGACGTTCGATTCGATGGTCACTTGATTGCCGATGATGACGGCCAGCGTCCACTGGGGAGGGCTTCCGAGGATACGCGGGAGGACGTACACGCCCAACGACAGGACGAACACCAGCAACGACCCGCTGACGATACCGCTTTTCGTCAGTGGGAGCGTCACGTGACGGAACGTCGTGAGCGGGCCAGCGCCGAGGTTCTTCGACGCCTCGAGCAACTCGAGATCGACGTTCTTGATACTCGTGTACAGTGTCAAGACCATGAACGGCAGGAACACGTACACCATGCTAACGACGAGCGCCCAGTAGCCGGGGACGAACGAGACGGGTTCGGCTAGCAGACCGACATTGGCGGCGGCGACGGGGATCAGCCCGTCGCTACTCAGCATCACCGACCAGGCGTAGCCCCGGATGATGAACGTCAACCACAGGCTAGAGACGACGATCGTCAGCACGGTTCGTCGGACCCTCGAGCTACGCGTTCTGGCCAACCGATAGGCGAGCGGGTAGCCCAGTAGCAACGAAAGGACGGTCGTCATCGCCGCGATTCGGAGGGTGAACACGAGCCGATCCACGTACAGCGGCTCCCGAACCAGCCGAAGGTAGTTTGCCAGCGTCAGCGTTCGCTCGAGATAGCCGCCGCTGACGTTCGTGTAGAAGCTGTACAGGAACAACAGACAGAGCGGGAGCAAGAACAATAAGACGAGAACCGTCGCCGGATACGAGGCGATGAGGTACTTCGTCTGCGGAAGCCGCCCGGTCCAATCTGCCGTCTCCGAGGTGTCGGTCCCGTGTGACATCAGTCGGTCACCACCAGACAGTCTTCGGCGTCGATGCCGACGGTGACCTGTTCGCCGGTCGTCGGCGACGGGCTGTCAGGCGTGACGATGCCGACGGCTTCGGTTCCGGTCGGGAGCGAGATGTGACACTCGACGTGGTCGCCCAAGAACCGGCTCACTTCGACGTTCCCCTCGATGACGTTCGCGGCGCCGTTGGTCGTCTCCACGCGGGTGTGTTCGGGACGGACAACGACACTCACCGTATCGCCCACGGTGACATCGGTACGTGCCGTCGCCACGATCTCGAAGGCCTCACAGTCGACGGTGATCTTCTCGTGAGACCGGTCGACGACGGTCCCGTCGAAGACGTTTGCAGTGCCGACGAAATCGGCAACGAACCGCGTTGCCGGTCGATTGTAGACCTCCTGCGGTGTGCCTACCTGATCGAACTGGCCGTCGTTCATTACCGCGATCCGGTCCGACATCGTCAGCGCTTCCTTCTGGTTGTGGGTCACCAACACCGTCGTGATCCCGACGCGTTCCTGAATGCGGCGCAGTTCGACCTGCATGCTCTCGCGGAGTTTCTTGTCGAGGCTCGCGAGCGGTTCGTCCAGTAACAGCACTTCGGGTTCCGGAGCGAGCGCACGAGCGAGGGCGACGCGCTGTTGCTGACCGCCCGAGAGCTGTTCGGGATCGCGGTCGGCGAATCCCGGCAGCTCCACGAGCTCGAGCATCTCCTCGACGCGGTCCTGCGCGTCCGCTTCGTCCCAGCCGCCTCCGACGGTCAACCCGTACGCGATGTTCTCACCGACGGTCATGTGCGGGAACAGGGCGAAGTCCTGAAACACCATGCCGGTGTTGCGCTCGTCGGGTGGGACGTCGGTCATGTCGTCACCGCCGATGCCGACTCTCCCGCGGGTTGGATGCTCGAAGCCGGCGATCATCCGGAGCGTCGTCGTCTTGCCACAGCCCGACGGGCCGACGATCGTCACGAACTCTCCGTCCTCGACGACCAGTGATGCCCCTGTGACTGCTTCGACACCGCCGGGGTAGACTTTGTGGACACCCTCGAGAACGATGTCACTCATTGATTATGAGTTCGTTCCACTGCTGGTTGATGAACTGTTGGCGCTCGACGTACATCTCGAAGTTCGGCAGGATGGCCGCGTCTAGCCCCGGACCGGCGATCTTCTGGTAGGTGTCGTCGTCCAGGTTCGAGTGCTGTGCCTCGATCGTCGGGACCGTATACAGGTTCTCTGAGACCCGATCCTGAACCTCCGGTTTCGAGGCGTAGTCGATGAACTGCGTGACTGCGTCGTGATTCTCCGAGGTCCGGGGGGAAACCCAGCGTCCGCTGCCGAGGACGGACCCCTCGTCGACGAACGTGCTCTCGACGGGGGCACCCTGGTCCTGTAACACCAGCGTGATGTCGTTGTACAACATCCCCATCGGAACTTCACCGTCCGCCAGTCGCGACTGGAAGTTCGCCTCGTTAGTGAACCACATGTTCGCCTGCGGTTTCACCCCCTGCAGCTTCTCGAAGACCTCGCGGATACCGTCCTCCGTTTGTAGCGACTCGGCGCCGTCGAAATGGACGTGTGCCGTGATATCGAGCATATATCCGGTGACGGCCGGCGTCATCATCGCCATCTGATCCTCGTAGGCCGAATCCCAGAGCGACCCCCAGGAACTCGGGCCAGCATCGGTTGCCTCGGTGTTGTGAACGAGGTTGATGAGCCACCCCTGTGACCCGACCCCGACGAGATTGTCTTCGTCGTCGTACTCGTTGAGGTCGTCGGAGATGTACTCCAGGTTCTCGAAGGCCGACTCGTCGAAGGTCGCCCAGAGATCCGAGTTGAGCCCTCGCAGTACACCGGGCACAGTCATGATCAGCAGGTCCACTGGCGCGTTCCCGTTCTCGACTGCGCTTCTGATCCGCGGGAGTACCTCCGAGGTTCCTCCTTGTGCCTGCGATTCTACCGTGATATCCGTCTCTTCCTCGAAGGGACCGAACAACTGCTCGTCGAGGATCTCCTTGAACGCGCCGCCGAAACTCGAGACAGTCAGGGTCGTCCCGTCCGAACCGGCGAACATCGATACACACCCGCTCAGACCCGTGAGTCCCGTTGCGCCGGCAGCGCCGGCATATTTAACAAAATTTCTCCTGCTATTCGATATTGTTTTATCTTTTTCTCGCATTGTTGTGTAGTACGCAAGCTCGATTGCGACATAATCAGACAAACGGAAGATACTGAAAAGGCTTCTCCATATATGAGGGTGATATCTCTTATCGGTGCCAGTACGCAAGTATGGTTAGAAGTAGCATGGTCACCTTATATATGACCATACGAGTACTAGGGGCGATCGTGCGATCTCACTCTTCTATTGATACCCTAGTAACCTAGGGGAAGGTTCAAGCGAACCGTTCCGAGAGTGAGCGTACACGTACCATGCTACCGATGACCAACTCACCGACCGGTGGGACCCCGGCGCTGATCGTAATCGACGCACAACAGGGCAGTTCCGACCGATCGGATCAGATGCACTCCGGATCGGGTTCCGTTCCGGGCGGGCGCGAAGCGATCCTCGAACGAATCAACGAGGTCGTTTCACACGCTCGAGCCGCCGATGTCCCGATCGTCTGGGGGAAGGAACTCCACCGAACTGACTTCGCCGACTACGGAGCGGAGTTCGAGTCCAGTGAACCCGAACACGGCCTCTACGGGACCGCTGCCGAACGGTTAGACGACCGGCTCGTGGTAGACGAAGGCGATATGGGACCCGCCGAGTACATCATCGCTAAACGGCGATACAACTTCTTTCACCGGACCGATCTCGAGCACCTACTCGCCACGTACGACGTCGACACCGTCGTCCTCGTCGGGTTCATGACGAACATCTGCGTCCAGTACACGGCCCACGGTGCCCACGAGCGCGACTACGCCTTCCGTGTCGTCGAGGAGGGAACCGGTGCCCCGAGTGACGAACTCCACGAACTCGGGCTCCGCTGTCTTCGATACCTGCAGCCGCGAGGGGTTCGTTCGCTCGAGGCCGTCACGGAATCGTTCGACGAATACGACGGGAACCCGGTTGTCCAACGCGTCAAAGAGACGGGACGGGTCCATCCAGAGACCGGGCCGGTAACTGTCGAGGAGTGACACGTGGCACCGACGCTCTCTGCGATCGCCGCGGAGTGGGGGATCGATCTCACCGCCGCGGAACGAGACGACTACCGAACGCTAGTCGACGACATGATGGCAGCGCTATCTGACATCGAGTCGATGTCGCCGCCGCGTTTCGACGTACTTCACGGGTCGCCTGACCGACACGACGGTCGCGACGCGGTCACGCGACCGGGGGCCGACCGGGACCCGTACAACGCGTGGCTCAGCCGGTGTCGGATCGACGGAGCGCCCGACGGCCCACTCGAGGGGTACACACTCGGTATCAAGGACAACGTCGCCGTCGCGGGTGTCCCCTGTACCTCCGGGGCAAAGGCACTAGAAGCGTTCGAGCCGGAAATCGACGCGACGGTCGTCGGCCGTCTCCTCGATGCAGGGGCGACGGTACTCGGGAAAACCAACATGGACGCGTTCGCGATGGGCGATGCGGGCGAACTCCAAGACTACGGGCCGACGTTGAATCCCGCCGACGAGGACAGGCTAGCGGGCGGCTCGAGCAGCGGTTCCGCCGCCGCTGTGGCGGCCGGCGACTGTGACGCCGCCATCGGGACCGATCAGGCGGGATCGGTTCGCACCCCGGCCGCTTGGTGTGGCGTCGTCGGCTACAAACCTACCTACGGGCTGGTCCCGTACACCGGGGTCTTCGGGATGGATTTCGGCTTCGATCACGTCGGCGGTATTACGCGAACGGTTCGGGATGCCGGTCGGATCCTCGGCGTGATCGCGGGCGAGGATCGACAGAACGGCTGCCGGCTCGACTCGCGTCAACCCAGGGGTGTCACCCCCGACGACTACGTCGTGGCAGCCGATCGTGACGTAGCGGGCATGACTGTCGGCGTCTTAGAAGCGGGGTTCGACTGGCCGCAATCGGAGCCTCGAGTCGACGAGACGGTCCGGCAGGCTATCGCTCGACTCGAAGACACGGGCGTCGATGTCGTCTCCGTCTCAGTTCCTGGCCACCGACGTGCACCGTCGCTCGTCGGCGTGACGGCTGGAATCGGTGCCGCGATCACCGTCCGCCAGGGAGGTGTCGGGACGACGACACCCGGCTGGCACTGGACGAACGGCCGCGCGGCCGTCGAGGCAGCGCTCGAGGAGTCCCCAAATATGCTTTCGCCCGCGGTCGTCGCGACGCTCCTGTTCGCCCGGGAGTGCTGGGAGACGACGGGGTGGAGCGGATACGCTCGAGCCAAGAATCGTGTTCTCGCACTCGGCCGAGAATACGACGAGAAACTCGACCGGTGTGACGCACTCGTCCTCCCGACATCACCGATGACGGCGGTCGAACACGACCCCGACGCCGACCGCGTCGAGCGAGTCGGACGCTTGTCGACGCTCCCCGTCAACACCGGTATATTCAATCAGACCGGACATCCCGCCGTGTCGGTCCCGTGCGGAACGGTCGACGGATTGCCGGTCGGGCTCCAACTCGTCGGCCGTCGATTCGACGAGGCGACCCTGTTCCGACTAGCCGCTGCAATCGAGGCCGATTTCGACGGCTCGGCGGCTCACTCCGAAAACGAGTAACGGTTCAGTCGTCCGCCTGCGTCTCGAGCTCCGTACTCGGGCCCAGCGGTTCCTTCGGTTTTATCGGCGAGCCTTCCGCTACTCCCTTCTCCGCGAGGGCCATGCTCCCCATCACTTCGATGATGAGGCGATTGGCGAAGCCACTGGTAATCCCACCGTTGTAGGAGTTCGTATCGCTCACGTCGTACGCCGGCGAAACCTCGACCACGTCGAAGCCGAACTCGGACGGCTCGAGCGCCTTGACGACTTCGCGAACCATGTAAATGGCTTCGCGGGGGATGAGCCCGCCCGGTTCGGGTTCGCCGGTGCCCGGTGCGTAGGCGGGTTCCATCACGTCCACGTCGAACGAGACCCACACTGCGTCGGTGCCGTCCGTGGCACGCTGGACCGCGTCGGTGACGATATCGTCGAGGTCCATCCGACCGACTTCCATCGCGGTGTACCACTTCATGCCGGCCTCGCGCATCTCCTCGTACGTGTCGGGACCGGGCCAGAAGCCGCGCGGACCGATGAGCGTGTAGTTCTCGCCGGCCATTAGCTCGTCGTCGTAGACGCGTTTGACCCACGCGCCGTGGTCGTACTCGAAGCCGGTTAGCCCGTCCTCGCCGGTATCGGCATGGCAGTCGAAGTGAATGAGGCCGATGTCTTCGTAGCCGTTGGCTTCCGCCCAGCCTTTGATATCGGGGTACGAGATAGAATGGTCACCGCCGATGACGATCGGCGTAGCCTGCTCGCTCACTTCCGCCACGGCGTCCTCGATGTTCAACTGACTCTGTCGCGTATCGCCGGGGGAGACGGGAGCGTCGCCGGTGTCCGCCACTTTGAACGTATCGAAGGGATCGATGCCGGTCTCGATATTGAAGTGCTCGTACGGCGGCGACGGGACTGTCGAGGCCGCACGAACGGCACGCGGGCCGTAGCGGGTCCCGGGACGGATCGTGGTGGCCGTATCGAGTGGCGCACCGATAATGCCGATGTCGACGTTCTCTTCGGCCAGCTGCTCTCGTTCGACCTCGGGGAGTTTGAGGAAAGTCGGGATGCCGCTGAAGATCGGTTCGTTCGCTTCTTTGTACTCGTCGCCGTAGATATCTTCGCCGGATCGTTCGTTAGCCATGTATTTGTTTGTCTCCTTTTAGCGCAATTTCGAGTGCATTCGAGCTCTTTCTTGCCCATCTGGTGGATGCACAAGAGTATACTAAAGACTTGCTTGGAGGATGTCCAAATCCTTCCGGTGAGTGGGTGCACGCTCGAGCAACTCGAGTGCCATAATACACCTTAAATCACGAGATCGGGTAGACGCTCTACGGGCGTCGAATCGCGCGGCGAGACGGTCGAGGAGTCGGCAGGAGAACGCTCTCGAGGTGCGAACTCGGTCGGCGGAGAAGACGTCCGAAGGGGTTGGGAGAGGGGCGCTACGGCGTTGACCATCTCCCACGGTTAACGCCGTGGGCGGTCGCCTGTGACTTCTGTGACCGCACGTAGATGTCAGTTCGCACCGTGTCTGACGACGTCGGGACTCTCCCTGAACGCGAGGTGCGTCGCGACATCCAGCGTGTCCCGTGCGTGGCGCGCACTTCGCTCGAAGAGGAAGTGAACCCGGGTGAGTGCGAGTAGCGGTTCTGGGCGGTCCGTTTCGAGCCGATCGATGGCCGCTGCCGAGTGGTCGTCGACGCGTTGGAGACTTGCGCGGGCGTCAGTTACTAACTCGTAATCCGGATCGATAACGGCGTTCCGAACCTTTTCGACGGCCGTATCGAGAGCGTCGTGAACCGATCTGATGTCGTCTGCTACTGGGCCCTCGAGCGGATCAGTCACGTGTTCAATGGCGATCGTCGCGATATCGTCGGCGATGCCGGCCATCAGCGACACGTCCTGCGCGGCGGAGCGATACCCGATGAGCGGAAACCCCGTTCCGACCCCCACGGCCTGGTTGAGCCGTGGATTCCGGTAGGTGGTGAAGACGAGTCTGAGAAAGAGCGAGAAGAGTTTCTCGAGTTGCGAGCCACGATTCCGTGCTCGCTGGGCTGCGTCGGTATCACCGTCCAACAGGGCCGAGACGGCACTCGATCGGATCGTCGCTTCCGTCCGTCCTAACCGGCCGAGTAACGTCGGGAGTTCGAAGTCGTCGGGATCAACCGAACAGCGGACTGTGATATGGGTCGCCGACTCCTCGACGATACCGAGCCCCATCAACCGGCGTTCGGCCTCGAGTACTGCGTCGTAGTGTTCGGCGTCAAGTGACTCGTCTGCCTCGATGCGAATGAGGCCCCGCCCGAGAACGTACTGCGTGATGACGGCCCGGGAAAGCGCGTCCGTGCTCATCGCATCGGCGTTGATGGTCGTTTCGACGTCTTCGGCCGCTGGTTGGTTGGGTGTGATGAGAAGCGAGTTACCGTTCTCGTCACGTTGCACGATTAGCTCGTCACCCTTCGTGAGCTCGTGGTAATGGGCCCACTCAGCGGGTACCGATACTGCGAGCGTCGAGGAGCCAAGCTGCTGGGCTTTCCGGCGGATACGCAGATCGCTCCCCTTCACTCGCCCCACCTCGAAATTTGACTAACTGGAATCACTGGGACAGATATTGGGATGTTCCGATCACATATAAGTCTGTATGCGAAAGTCATAGCGGCATTATTGGTTAAAAGTGCACATAACCCGTTATTCTTCTTCGTTATCTCCAGCCGCGACGATGGTACGGCGTCCCTCCCGATTGAGGGAGCGTGCTTCGTGGGTCTCCTTCGTGGCGTAGGCGACCGTCACGAAGGTGACGAGGCTCACTCCCGCCGCAATGAACGTCGGCAGGCCGTCGAAGGCGGCCGTAAAGATATCGTTCGGAATGTAGAGCAGGGTATTCTCGTAGGCGTACGTCGTGGGGAGGAGCACGAAGAAGAACAGGCGTGTCGCCGATCCGGCGAGCATGGAGGTGAGTGCCGCGGGCGTGTTCGCCATATCCGACCAGTAGAGGCCCATCACGAGCGGAACGAACGCGCCGGCGAGCATGATATCGAACGCCAGAACGAGCAACATCCCGGTGGCGGAGACCTGAATCGCGAAGAAAATCCCGAGCAGCGTGATCGGGATCGCCATCAGCCGGGTCACGGTAAGCAGCTTATCGCTCTTGTTGCCGAGGATTCCGTCGTCCACGCCGCCGTCTGCCGCCGCTGCGGGCGTGCTCTCGTCGACGCGGATACCGCCGATGTTTCGTGCGATGACCGAGGAAGTACCCAGTATCGCTCCGTCGCTCGTCGAGAACGAAGCGGCGACGATGCCCGCGATGACGATCGCCGCGAGCCACGGCGGGACCGCGTTCTGTAACAGCGTGTACAGTATTGCCTGGTTACCGGCTTCGACGCCCAGCGACGCGAGAATCGAGTTGGCGGAGAGCGCCACGATGGAGAACGGCACTCCGATAATCAGCGTGCCGGCACCGCCGATGAAGCAGGCCTTCTGTGCGGTTTCGGGGCTATCGGCCGCGAAGACGCGTTCCATGAAGTCGATGGCGACGATGTCGCCCAAGCCGAGGGCGACGATCGTGGCGAGATTGATGTACGCCCCTTGACTCGGATCGGTGAGTTGCCCCAGGTTCGAGGGCCCCATCCCGGCGGGGATGGTGATGCCGTACTGCGTCGCGACGAAGACGATGAGTGCGATGGACCCGACGAACGCGACGCCAGCCTGGAGTACGTCGGTGTACGCGACTGCGAACAGGCCGCCAGCGAGGGTGTAGGATAGGACGAGCGCAGCGATAATGAAGACGCCGAGTTCGAAGCTCGTCCCCACGAAAATCTCGAAGAGGTAGCCGCCCGCGACGAGGTTCCCCGCCAGCAAGAACGCGTAGGCGACCGACATGATGAAGCTCGCGACGATCTCCGACGTGCGACCGTACTTCCGGCGGAAAAAGTCCGGGAGGGTCGTGAGGTTCATTCGGTTCATCGGCTTGGCGAAGAACAAGCCGGTGAGGAAGAGACAGAGCGCCAAACCAATTGGCAGCGCTGCACCGGCCCAGAAACCGGCGGCCGACGTGAGGTCAGTGTTCCCGAGGGTGGCGTTCGAATCCAGCGACTGAGCCATCAACGTGGCCGCAGCCAGTGGAAGTATCAGTCCCCGACCCGCGACGATGTAGTTGACGCTGTCGCCGTTGACCTTCCGAGACACGTAGAATCCGATCGCCAGCATCGCGACGATGACGGCCGCGAGCCCGTAGGTGATGACGCCCATTATTTTGCCCCCCGTTGCCTCGCCTGTCCCGATGAGTGTTTGTCTACTTTTACTCGAGTGTAGCGTTCTTCTGCGAGCATATTATCGACAGCACTTGGAAAACGTTCACCAATGAAAAGTGCTGGCCTGTATTTGTATATTTAATTCTGTGGCGCACGTACACGCATGAACTACGCATGCCTGTTGGTGAATGATTATACAATATATATCCGTACGCGAGGGGGAACGGCGGAGAGATGCCGACTACATCGGGTCCGTAGCGGCTTCGACGAGGAGTTCTCGCCACTGGAGCAATCCGCGCTTGAAGGCTCGGAAACTGAGCGCCGTTCCGTGGGGCGCGAAGACGACGAGAGCGAACGGCTCGGGGATCGATCGCTCGTCGACGCTAGAGAGGCCGGAAGGTGACCGGGCGCTCGTATGAGAGTGATAGAACACTCGCGGTGGCGGCGGAACGCGTGCGTCGACGACCGTCTCGAAGCGGTTCTCCGGTGTCGACGACCCGTTTAGCACGGGGACGTGACGCGTCGCGTGCAGCCGGGTACCGCGCCGTTCACACGCGAGAAATCCCCCCGCCTCGTGTGGATGGTCGTCAGCGACGTGACTCTCGATAGAGCGACGTATCCGCTGTGGAATGACGATCCCTCGGACGACCCACGGAAACACGGCTTGCACTATCGGTGACTGCAGTACAGTCCTTTCGAATGGCCGGTCGGTCTTAGCTCATGAACAGCCGTCTGCCAGCGTGTTCGTGACGCATCCCCATGATCTCTGCGAGCGGTGCGAACGGGGCCATCGCCGTGACATCATCGCTGACGTGACGCTCGCAAACCGTCGCGATCACCGGCTGCAGCGTCTCGAGCACCGACTGAATCTCGGTGTGACCAAACCGGCCGAGTCGCTGTGCCGCCCCGAGCAACCCCGTGACGAACGAGTACGCGTGTGCGAGACAGGTCTCGAGTCGCGAGAGCCCCCGTGCCTCGGCGACGACGCCGAAGACGACGGGGTAGTGACCCGGCGTCGCGTCGCGCTCGATCGCGTCGTCGACGGCCGCCGCAACATCACCCCCGTCGGCCGCCCGGTGCACTGCGTCGTCCGACGGCTCGATCCCCCCGTCTGCGTGTGAGTCCTCTCGGCTCGAGTGGGATGCCAACAGTTCGCAGAGCTTCGCGCCCGCCTTCGTCGAGCTCTCGCGGAATTCGCGGGGCATCGTCACCGCGTGGAGTCGCTCGTCGACCGCCAACAGTCGCTCGCGGTCGCCGTCCGCGCTCGCGGCGTGTGCGTTGGCGAGTGCGACGGTCTCGCAGGGACCGACGACGCGCCGCAGGTACGCCGCGATCAGTTCTCGAAGGTCGTCACCGTCTTCGATCCGGTCTTCGTTGAGATACTGCTCGAGGCCGTACGAAGCGGTGTATCCCCCGACGGGGAGAAACGAGTCCGAGAGGCGAAGCGCGGTCAGGAACGGCGCGGGATCAGTGGTCATGATGAGAGTGGCTGTGATCGTGCTCGCCGTGTTCGTGGCTGTGCCCGCCAGCGTGGTGGCTGTGGTCGTGCTCGAGGTCGGGAACGGGGCGACGGCCACCGTCGGAATCGGTCTCCGAGTCCTCGAGTTCGGTTACGAACAGCTCCGCCTCGACCGTCGTCGCCCGGATCTCGGAGCCGGGGACGACGTCGGCGACGATGCGTTCGACGATGTGGCGGTCGGCTGCGAGCGGGACGTAGACGACCCCATCGTCGACCGCGAGATCCCAGTGCTGGTTGCCGACGCGGTGACCGAGGTCGACCGCGGCCTCGAGCGCCTCGCTCGTCGCGTCGGGCAGCGAGATCGCGAGCGCGTCGCGGGGTTCGAACGTGACAGCGATCATCCGGTCGTCGTCGACCAGCAGTACGTCGCCAGCCGATACGGCCGGTTTGTCGACGATGACGCCCACCTCGGTCCCCGCGTCCGTCGTCGCCCGGAACCGCGACCGGCGGCGGTTCTCGGCATCGAGGACGACCCACTCGAGGGAGCCTCGCTCCTCGTGGGTCTCGCGCAGCGTCTCGAGTTCGTCGTCGGCGTGGACGTTGCCGACGACCCCGTCGATTCGCTCCATCAGTATCGCCGGTCGGCTGGAATGCCGACCCCTACCGTCTGCCGTCTCGTCTCGTCCCACGCAGCGCGCAGGGCCGCGGTCACGTCCGCCTGTCGGTGACCGAGGAGTCGGACGATCGCGCCGGCGTCGAAGGGAAGCCTCGAGACGCCGGCCGCGACATCCTCGCACTCGCCGAGCCGATCGCGGACGGATTCGATCAGCGCGTCGAGTTCCGCGCTCGCAGAATCGGGTTCCCCGTCCCCGTCCGGCGCGAAGACGTACAGCGAGCCGACGACGCCGTACTCGCCGACGCTGGCCGGATCCCGCGGGTCGCGCTCCTCGGGTCGCAGGTCGACGGCGTCGGCACAGACCAACCGGTCGTCGCACTCGGCCTCGACGCGCGCGTGATAGTGGTCGAAGGTGAACGGCTCGTGGTCGCTCAGGCCGTCCGGAACGAGCACGTCCGCGACGACGACGACCGAGCCCGGAGTGAGGTCGACCGAGACGGTCTGGAGACAGCGGGCGTCCTCGTTGACGATCGTCGGGCCCGGAACGTACTCGAGGTAGCTCCCCGCCTCCGCGCGGAGCGCGGCGTCGAGGTGGGCGTAGTTCTCGTTCATGCTGTGTACCTTCGTCGCGCTCTGGGTCGTCAATTGGGCGCGAGCGCCGGCTCGCGCGTCGATCGTCATCCGATGACGGTCGCCCTGTGCGACGCCACCCGTCGGCTCCTGCGCGACCAGCGTCGTCAGCCCGGGCACCGGATCGGTCTCCAGCGTCCCGGTGTGGTGGTAGGGGACTTCCACGCGGTCGCGGAGCAGGCGGGTCGGGCCGTCGCCCTCGCGGGCGAACGTCGCCTCGAGCAGCCCGTTTTTACCTGGGCCGCCGGCGGGAGCCTGCGCGAGGGGTTCCTCGGCGTAGCCCTCGAACGCGGGCGGCAGTCGGGCGGGGTCGGTCGCGGCGCTCGAGCGGCCCGCGCTCACGCGAACAACACCTCGCGTTCGACGTGCTCGAGGACCGCCTCGACCCCCTCGCCGTCCTTGCAGTTGGTGAAGACGAACGGCTCCTCGCCCCGGACCGAAGCGGCATCTCTCTCGATCACCGAGAGGTCGGCGTCGACGTGAGGGGCGAGATCGGTCTTGTTGACGACCAGCAGGTCCGCCTGGGTGACGCCGGGACCGCGCTTGCGCGGGATGTCCTCGCCCTCCGCGACGGAGATGATAAACAGGAAGTAGTCGGCGAGTTCGGGGTTGAACGTCGCGGCGAGGTTGTCGCCGCCGCTCTCGATGAGCACCACGTCCAGATCGGGGTGGCGCTCGGTGAACTCGTCGATGGCCGCGAGGTTCATCGAGGGATCCTCGCGGATTCCCGTGTGCGGACAGGCCCCCGTTTCGACGCCCTCCACGAGATCCGCGGGCAACAGGTCGGCGAACGACTCGCGGAAGACGTCGGCGTCCTCCTGGGTCATGATGTCGTTGGCGATGACGCCTACCTCGTAGTCGCGCGCGACGAGTTCGGGGACGAGTTCTCGGACCATCGCCGTCTTCCCCGAGCCGACGGGACCGCCGAGGCCGACTTTCGCCACGTCTCGGTACCCCATCAGTCACCCTCCATCGGTTCGGTACCGCCGTCGACTTCGTGTGCGTCTCCGTCCGCGGTCGCATCGTCCGTCCCGAGCTCCTCGTCCGGGTCCGGATCGACCGTCTCGAGCTGGTCATGACTGTCGGCCCGGATCGGATCGTGAACGGTAACGAGCTTCGTGCCGTCGGGGAAGACCGGCTCGACCTGAATCATGTCGACTAGCTCGGGAACGCCGTCCATCACGTCCTCGCGGGTCAGTAGCTGGGTTGCCTCCGAGCGGATCTGTGAGACCGATTTCCCTTCTCGAGCGGCCTCGCAGGCCCAGTCCGAGATATAGGCGACCGTCTCGGGATGGTTTAACTTCACGCCGCGGTCCTTCCGACGGCGGGCGAGTTCGGCGGCCATGAAGACCGTCAGCCGCTCCATCTCCTTCGGCGAGAGGTTCATCGGCCCACCTCCGAACGGGCGGTCGGCCGGCCTCGTCGGCTCGAGTTTACTATTTGCGTCGTCGATACCACCGTGATTGCCGTCGTGACTATCGTTGTCGTGTCTCCGCGATTCATGGTTCAGAGCAAGTACCGCTGTGCGAGCGGAATTTCGTCGGCCGGGTCGCAGGTGACGTGTTCGCCGTCGACCTGGACCTCGAACGTCTGCGCGTCGATCTCGATATCGTCCGGGCAGTGGTCGTTGTGGAGCATATCGGACTTGCGGACCGACCGCGTTCCCTCGACCGGTCGAACCGGCGTTTTGAGATCGTAGGCGTCGCCGACCCCGTTCTCGGCGGCGGCCTCGCTGACGAACGTCACCGAGAGACCGTGTTTCGCCCGACCCTGTGCGCCGGCGCGTTCGCGACCGATAACCGGCTCGCAGGTCATCAGCGAGCCGTTGGCCTCGCCCATCTGTGACCAGACCGGGAAGCCGCCCTTGACCACTGCCTTGGGCTTGATCCCGAAGAAGCCGGGCTCCCAGAGCGCGATGTCCGCGAGCTTGCCGGGCTCGAGCGATCCCACGTAGTCGTCGATCCCCGCGGTGATCGCGGGATTGATCGTGTACTTGGCGACGTAGCGGGCGATGCGAGCATTGTCGGCGTCGGTCCCCTCGTCGGCCTCGAGCGGGCCGCGCTGGTCCTTCATCTTGTGGGCAGTCTGCCACGTCCGACAGACGAGTTCGGCCATTCGCCCCATCGCCTGCGAATCCGTCGTCATCATCGAAATCGCGCCGGTGTCGTGGAGGACGTCCTCCGCGCCGATGGTCTCGGCGCGAATGCGTGACTCGGCGAAGGCCACGTCTTCGGGCACGTCCGGATTGAGGTGGTGACAGACCATCACCATGTCCAGGTGCTCGTCGAACGTGTTGTCGGTGTAGGGCATCGACGGATTCGTCGACGACGGCAGCATGTGCTCGTGGCCGATCAACTCGAGCACGTCCGGCGCGTGGCCCCCGCCAGCGCCCTCGATGTGGAAGGTGTGGATCGTGCGGCCGTCGATCGCGTCGAAGGTGTGCTCGACGAAGCCCGACTCGTTCAAGGTGTCCGTGTGGATGCAGACCTGCACGTCCTCGTCGTCGGCCACCTCGAGACAGGTGTCGATCGCGGCGGGGGTCGAACCCCAGTCCTCGTGGAGTTTGAGGCCGCAGACGCCTGCCTCGACCTGTTCGCGCAACGCGTCCGGCTTGCTGCTGTTGCCCTTGCCGTAGAAGCCGACGTTGACCGGCCAGTCCTCGGCAGCCTGCAGGAACCGCTTGACGTTCTGCGGACCGGGCGTACAGGTCGTCGCGCCGCCGCCGAAACCGCCGCCGAGCATCGTGGTCACGCCAGAGGCGACCGCGTGCTCGACGAGCTGCGGACTGTTGAAGTGAACGTGAATGTCGAGCGCGCCGGGCGTCGCGATCAGCCCGTCCGCCGGAATGGTGTCCGTGCTCGGGCCGATGACCATATCGACGCCGTCCATCGTGTCGGGATTGCCAGCTTTGCCGACGCCGACGATCTCACCGTTTCGGACGCCGATATCGCCCTTCCGGACGCCCAGCACGGGATCGATAATCACGACGTTCGTAAACGCCCAGTCGAGCGCGCCCTCGGCCTGGGTCGTCCCCGACTGCATCCCCATCCCGTCGCGCATCGTCTTGCCACCGCCGAAGACCGCCTCCTCGCCGGGGACGGCGTGATCAGTCTCGATCTTCGCCAGCAGGTTCGTATCGCCCAAGCGGAGCCGGTCGCCTTCGGTCGGTCCGAACAAGTCCGTGTACTCCTCCCGGGACAGCTTGCGGCTCATTCACCGCCCTCCGCGACGTATCCCCGTTCTCGAGCGCGCTCGAGCGCCCGTGCTTTCACGTCCTCGTCGTCGAGTTTGCCGTCGACCAGCCCGGCCATTCCGTGAACGATCCGGTCGCCGCCGATCGCGACGAGGGCCACGTCGCGCTCGCGGCCCGGTTCGAATCGGATGGCCGTCCCCGCGGGGATATCCAATCGCATCCCGTAGGCGGTTTCGCGGTCGAACGCGAGGCCTGGGTTGACCTCGAAGAAGTGGAAGTGCGAGCCGACCTGAACGGGGCGGTCGCCGGTGTTCTCGACCGTGACCGTCGCCGTCGGTCGCCCCGTATTGATCGTCACTGGATCGTCGGCCGGGAGCAGTTCCCCCGGAACGAAGCCGCTCATCTCCCGACCACTCCGGTAGCATCGCCAGAACGATTCGGTAAGCGTATTTCCATCACACAGACGAATAGGGACACAGATGAGGTAAATCCACCCGCGTACAACAATATTTGCGAAGCGATAGCCAATTATAGTGTTTATTTGTCGATAACGGGCGAGAGAGAGTATCCGTTCTAGAATGCTGTTTGAGGATCGTTCAGATACCCATCTCTTGGGTGAAAGAAGCCGAACGTGTAAAGATCCGCTGGGTAATTCGTACTTTTCGACGTTGGAGACGAGCCGGGCGGCGAACTCGGCCCCGATCGACTCCCCTCTCGCGACGCCGTGACGGAGCAGCTGGCAGTCTAGCGCCGACGCATCGGTGGGCTCGTCTCTCGGTTTTTCGAGGTGTCGCAGAGAACGGAGTCGGCGCAGTCGAGTTGCATTATGCTGTTGTCACAGCCGAAGTGAGAGTTCGGTACGAGTAACGAGATATCCGTGTGTCGGAAGCCGAGGGCCAACCAGCTGTCGGCTAGTCGTTCGAAACAGTCCAGCTGTGCTGGATCCAGTTACGCAGACGGTCGGAGAACGACCCCAGTACGATCCCCGCACCGAACGAGAGGACACTCGGGATGAGTGCCCAGAGGAGATCGGGATGCTGTGCGCCGGTGTGCAACGGAGTATCGATCATACACACCCCTATGCCGATAGTGGTAGTCAACCTCTGGATTGGGGCCAATCTTACACCCGGGCCCGATGAAAACTGCACAGACGTAAATAAACTGGTGGCGAAGAAAACTCGTCAGCGGCTCCCCTGAAGTGGCCATTTCTATAGTAATGCTGGGCGGCTACCCGAAGAGTTCTCTCCGCGGTTCCGTCACGAGGGAGCCCCCCGACGTGAGGGACGGGCTTTGCGTGCCTGAGGCGACTGTCGACCGGATTTTCAGCGGTCGCGAGACGAAAGCCCACCCGTTCACGGGGTGGATGAACCGATGTCCCACTTCGTCGTATGGCCAGTTCGGACTCTGGTGGAGAGCCGTAGCCACATTCTTGAGTACGGGCGGTGAGGCCCGCATAGAAAGTGTATCTGAAAACAATGCAACGACGCAATATTCTTCGGGCCGTGCTTCTGGTCGTTTTGGTCGTTTCTGCCGGTAACCTCACGGTCGCGTGGCTCGGCGCACCGACGGATGCGATCACCGCCGCGGAAAAGCAGACTGACGACCCCCTCGCAGATCGGACTCCCGTCGTCGAGAACCGTGATGGGGCGACCGTTATCACGACCGACCCGCCGGGCGGGAGCGACGGCCTCGGGGCTATCGTCGCCTTCGATGCGACTGGGCGGCCGCTCTACCACAACGACACGTACGGGAATTACTTCGACGTGGATCCCGATCCACCGGGCTCGAGGACCGTTCTCTACGTCGCGGGAAGCCGATACAACCCGTGCCCCGACGACCTCCGAGCGCGGACGGACGCCGCCGTTGACGACCGCTGTGCGGAGGTCGTGATCGAGCGCGTCAACCTCACGACGGGCGCACACGAACGGCTTCATACCGCCGTCACGGAGTGGGATATCTGGCACGATGTCGACAGAATCGACGACCACCGACTGCTCGTGGCCGATATCGCTCGGGATCGCGTGTTCACGCTGAATACCACCACCGGCGAGGTGACGTGGGAATGGCGCGCTCGGGAAGATCTCGACCCCGACAGCGGTGGGAACCCCGGCGATTGGACGCACGTCAACGACGTCGAACTTCTCGAGGACGGCCGCGTGCTGGTGAGCCTCCGAAACCAGGACCGGGTCGTCTTTCTCGAGCCGGGTGAGGGGCTCCAGCGCGACTGGACGCTCGGTGCCGAGGACGCGTACGGGATCCTCTACGAGCAGCACAACCCGGACTATATCCCGCCCGCTCGCGGCGGTCCGGCGGTCGTCGTTTCCGACTCGGAGAACAACCGCGTCGTTGAGTATCAGCGCGAAAACGACACGTGGGTTCGAACCTGGGAGTGGCGAGACGCGCGACTCCGGTGGCCACGAGACGCTGACCGACTTCCCGGTGGCCATACGCTTGTCACTGACTCCCAAGGGAATCGCGTGCTCGAACTCTCCGAGACCGACGAAATCGTGTGGAGCGTGGATATCTCGACCCCCTACGAAGCCGAACGCCTCGGGACCGGAGACGAGAGCGCAACCGGGGCGAGCACGGCTGCACTCGCGAACGGAACCGAGGCGACTGCCGCCGGCACGGATCGAAGCTCGAAGACCGGCCTCTCGTGGCTCGTCGCCTTCGTCACTGGTCCGGTCGTCAACGGCCTACTCCACGTGGCACCGACGTGGGTGACGATCGGGGATCTGGCGGTCGCTGGCGTGTTCGTTGCCACAGCGGGGACGGCCGGTCTCTTGGAAGTGTACTGGTCGGGAATCGGGCGGCGACTGCGGCGCTGGTGACAATCGCCAAGATATGCGATCGATTCGCTCGTCATCTCCCTCGTGAACCGGGCCGGAACGGATCCATCGGCGCACTGTGCTATCTTCACAAGGGAAATCGGAACACGCTGAAGCGATGAAAACGGAAGTCTAACGGGGCCAACAGGCTCATTAGGGCAACGGTATGATCTGCTTCTTCGTCTTTGGCACTGGCAGTGGGGCGCAAGCACGGACGAAGCGACTCGGCGACTCTCGGGTGACGAACCCGTTCCGGCACCGAGCGATGAACCGACTCGAGCGATCACGGTCGACGCGCCACGTAACAGGGGGTGGGGGTGGGCGTGGGTAGTTCACCCCAGGCGACGCCGTTAGAGTTCGACGGCCCCGATCCAGCGCTCGCTCCCGTGGACGGGGCAAAACGAGCGATGGTTGCGGTCGCAGTTGGGGTCCATACACCACCCACATGCACACCACCGCTGAAGGGATCGATCCGGAATCGTGTGCCGACACAGCGTACACTTCGTCTCCATATGTATGGTACTATCTAGCACAGCATAGCTGTTTGCGCTGTCGCCTGAGACTCTCTCGTCGATCGACTGAATGGGCTCCCCGCTCGGGACGGCAAGGGACCGTTGAGCGCCCCAGTTGCGAACGGTTTCGTCTAGAACCGCTGTGACAATCGGCCAGCGCGCACTGCCTCGACGTTCGTGTACCGCGCCCGAGAATTCGTTTCTCGCGTTCGTCAGCGATTGGTACGTGAGACGACTCACTCGAGAGTCCGAAGACAGCGATGACAGAACGACGCTACGGGGTCGTTTTTCGCCGCACAGGCGGAACACTGATCGTCATCGGCGGACACTGAGCCGGCCGCGGACGAGGACGCGAGCAGATCTTTTCGCGGATCGGCATACGCGTCGATGACATCGTTCCACGTAACCACGAGGTCAGTGTCTCCGCTGGGTGTCCTCGAGTGAGTGGCGAGGAACCGTCGTTGCATGGCGACGAGCCCGTGCCAGAAGCCGAGGAAGAGGAGCGCCGGAAGGAAGCAGAGAAGCAGAACTGCTCCGAGGAGGAGGAGGGACATACGCGATGATTCGCTCCAGCGAGCATAATCCGCGTCGTTAAATCGTTCACGAGTAATACCCGTCGAGTCACTGTCGACCGATCACTGCCGTCGCTTCGCCCGGTTGCGACAGCACTCTCTTCTGAACTGATCGGTGGAGAGGTTATTGACGCTCCGCCGCAAAGCTCACTGGCGATGTCGCCCTCGAGTCGTCTCGCTACGGTACTGGTGATCGCGCTCGTCCTCCTCGCAGGATGTACCGCGCTCGAGCACGGCGGCACGACCGAGACCGGAGCCACAGGAGCGGCCAGTGACGGAACGGCGGCCGATCCGGCGCTCCAGTCGGACGGCGAACTCGAGGGAGAGGCGTGGAACGTAACCGTCACGCGCGTGATCGACGGCGACACGCTCGAGGTTCGGTTCCCGAACGGACAGGTCGATACGCTCCGCCTGTTGGGTGTCGATACGCCGGAAACGACGCTGAGCAGGGTCGACCCGACGGAGTTCGAGGGGATTCCGAACACAACTGCGGGGAGAGACCACCTGTACGCGTGGGGGCTGAACGCGACGAACTACACAAACGAAACACTTTACGGCGAGACCGTCCGCATCGCGGTCGACTCGGCGGCCGACCGCCGCGGGACGTTCGGCCGCCTGCTCGTCTACGTCTACCACGACGGTGAGAACTTCAACGAGGGACTGCTCAGCGAGGGGTACGCCCGGCTGTACGAGAGTACGTTCTCGAAACGGGAGGCGTTCGAAACCGCGGAAACGACCGCTCGAGCGAACGCCACCGGACTCTGGAATTTTACGGGAGCGGGGACGGGCGCGTCCGAGCAGTCAGCAACAGCGGAAGAACGGGGCGTCTCGCTCCCACCGTTACCGCCGGACGGTGACTACGACTGTAGCCACTTCGACAGTCGCGCGCAGGCACAGGCCGTCCTCGAGCGGGATCCGAGCGATCCGCATCGCCTCGACACCGACGACGACGGTATCGCCTGCGAATCGCTCTAGAAAACGCTCTGGGGCGTTCCGAGTGCCGCTACTCCTCTTCGAACGTCGCGGTGCGCGAGAGAAACGCCGCCACGATCGCCGTCTGCACCGTGCGAAGGTCGGCGTCTCGAATCGTCGCGGCCGCCTGAAAGCGTTCGCGCGCGTCCGCCACGAGTCGCGGGTCGGCGGCGAGCTGTGCGAGGACGAACGCGTCGGGGTCGACCCGCCGCGCGGCCTCGAAATCGGCCGCGTCGTAACAGTCCGCGAACGTCGCGACCAGCTCCGAGACGAGTTCGGCGGTCGCGTCGGCACCGGGATCGCCCGCCGGGACCGTCGACGCGGACGCATCGAAGTACGCCTCGTAGTCGACGACGCCGGCCTCCGCGTAGAGGACCTCGGCGAGCGAATCGAAGACGTCCGCCGAGACGTAGACCCCGAACAGCTTGTAGCGATCGTCTCGAGTCATCACCTCGAGTTTCCACGCCGGCCGCCTCAAAGGTATGGCTTTTCGGGCGCAACGGTATCGATCGGACCTCTTCGGTGCCGCGACCGACAGCAAACTGACCTATTTCCGTAAAATACACATAGAAGGTCAGATGATTTCAACAATGTGTTGTAGCAGTATCTGCTACTATAGCTATTTTAACCATATTTGCATTATTTATTGCCGGATAAATACTTCTGACTACTGAAAAGTGGCCACTACTGCGGACCCTCTGCAATACATTTTGAGGGTGAAACTACCCAATTCAATATGGGATGGGTAACGAGACACATTTTTGATTCGTCTTAGAGCGGTGTGTCACGACCGCGACTACGCGCAGGTCGCTTTCGAAGCCCCGTCTCGGCTCGAGCCCGAACGAGCGACCGGTCGAACCGACCGGCCTATATCTCGCGAACGTAGGTGTGGCCGGCGGAGAGCGCCTCGGCGTCTTCGCGCAGCAACGCGACGACGAGGCAGTCGACGTACTCCTCGAAGTAGTCGACGAGTTCGGCGATCCGGCTCGAATCGATCGCCTCGAGCGAGTCCAGAAGCATGAACGGAACCGTCTCGTGGACGTCGTGGACCAAGTAGCCGGCGAGCGCGAAGACCAGTCCCGTGACCTCGCGTTCGCTCTCCGAGAGGTGATCGACCGTGTCCTCGTAGGTGGCGCCGTCCTCGGTCGTCCGGACGATGTGGAGGTCGAACGCGGGGCGGGTCACCTTCCGTCGGCCCTCCCGGACCGTCCGCTCACGGCGCTCGATCCAGATCCGGTCGATGTTTCGATACTCGAGGATCGACAGGATCGAGTCCATGTGGTCGTTGAACGCGTCGACGGCGTTTTCCTCGATCCGGTCGACGCGCGTTCGGAGATCGGTCAGCTCCGCCTCGACGCTCTCGCGGCGGTCCTCGAGGTCGCTTCGCTCGTCGAGTTTTGCTTCGATCTCCTCGATCCGGGTGTCGACATCGTCGCGTTCGGCTTCGAGATCCTCGAGTTCGAGTTCGAGACGGTTCAGTTCCCGGTGGGTCTCGATGACCTCGTCGTAGGCGGCGTTCTCGACGGTGCCGGCGTCGTCCTCGAGGTTGTCGACACGGGCCTGCTGGGCTTCGAGCTCTGCTTCCAACTCTTCGATGCGCTGGGAGCGCCGCTTGAGTTCGTCGTGGATCGCCTCGAGTCGCGTTTCGATTCGCTCGCGCTGTTCGCGCTGCTCGCGGAGTTCCTTCTGCCGGGTCGAGAGGTCGTCGATCTGCGCTTGCAGATCGCTTCGTTCCTCGAGTTTCGACTGGCGGAGCGACCGCAGTCGGTCGAGCGTCGTTTCGATCCGCTCGCGGTCGACCTGCGAGCCACACGTCCAGCAGACGACATCGGCCGAGTCGGCGAGCAACTGGTCGGTGATATCGCCGTCGGTGTCGCCGTCACGGTCCTCGTCGATCGAATCGTCGAGGTCGAGGTCGAAGCCGTCGTCGGCGAGGCGCTCCTCGTTGAAGCGGATCACGCTCTGGAGTTCGCTCACCGTCGTATCGAGCGAGCGCTTCCGGGCGCGAAGTTCCTGGACGCGGCCTTCGAGTCGGTCGGGCGACTCGAGGTCGTCGTCGAGCGCGTCGCGTTCCGCCTCGAGGTCGTCGCGCTCGGCCTCGAGTTCGGCGTAGCTCTCCCGCTCGGTCTCGAGGTCGTACTCGATGGACTCGAGATCCGTCCGCGCCTCCTGGAGGTCGGCGAACGCTGACTCGATCTCCTCTTTCCTAGCGCGGCTCGCCTCGACGCCGAGGTCGAACTCCTCGAGGTCGGCCTCGAGGTCGGCGACCCGCTCGCTCGTGGTCTCGATCTCGTCGTCGAGGGCGGTTCGTTGGGCCTCGAGGTCGGGCAGCTCGTTCCCGAGCTGCGAGAGGTGCTCGAGCCGATCGTCGAGGTCGCGCTTCTCGGCCTCGAGCGCGCTGATTTCGGCCTCGATCTCGTCGGTGTCGATCGGCTGCATGATGAGTTCCCGGAGGTCGTCGCCGCGCCTGACGGCCCGGCGGGCCTCGTTGGACTCGAGCAGGAACGCGAAGAGGTCCGCAAGTTCGGGGTCCTCGAGATAAGGGTCGCCTTCGAAGACGATCTCGCCGTTTCGGCGCTCGAGGTACCGCGTGTACCGCTCGTCGTCGAACGCGAGTTCGACGTGACCGGCGTCCGCGTCGCCTTTCAACGACGATTGCCGGCTGCCGAGTGCCGCCATGATCGTCTGCAGAAACGAGGTCCGGTTCGTCGCGTTCCGGCCAGTCAGGACGTTCACACCGGGAGAGAGCGTTACCTCGGTGCTGTCGATGCCGCCGATATTCTCCGCGAGGACGGTGATCGCCGAGGTGACTGACTCTGGAGATGACACGATGGTTACTTCTCGCCGCTGACTATAAAATTATTTGGTTCGACCGTTTTTCTGCCGTCGTCCTCACGCGGTGTCCACGTCGCAGTCACAGCCGCCTCGATCGAGCAGGTCGGCGATGGGATAGTCGGCCCCGCAGTTGCCACAGATCGTCCGGACGTCGACGAACACCTCGTACTCTCGGTCCGTTAGTTCGCCCGCGTTACTCAACTCTGCGAGCGTCGACTCGGTGATGACCTGCGTTCGACCGGCGAGGCGCTGGACCGTCTCTTTCTTTCGGTCGACCCTGTCCTCGGTATCCTCCTCCGGGAGGGAGGCGTCGCGAACGTTCGTGAGGTAGGTGTAAATCGTCTGGTGTGTCACGAAGTCGGACCGAACGTCCTCGATATCGACGCCTGATCGCTCGAGTTCGCGACGTTTTCGGACCGCATCGGAGCGTGATACGTCGTCGTCGTCCGTCAGGGTTCGGTAGAGCGACTCGATATCGGTATCGAGCACGGACGCTCCCGCGTCACGGACCGCAGCTCGGAGTACCGCCTGATTGAACGCGGTCGCGAGGTCGCGAAGGCTCGTTCGTTCCGTCCCGTCGCCGGTCCACTCGGCTTCCAGGCGGTCGCCCCACTCCTCGAGCCCGTACTCGTCGATTACGCGCTCAACCTTGGTTCGTCGCCCGCCGCTCGAGTCGGCTGTCATATCGGATGTCTCTGATGCCGACGGTACAAATGTTCCGGTCGAATTCGGTCAAACCGTACGCTGATGCCGGTCGAATTCGATAGTCGCTGTCATCCACCTGCGCACGCAAGCACTGTACACCCCATATATTTGCCAATTAATTATCCAACTGATGATAAAATAGACTATATCTTCAGATCGCAGATTAGGCGACGAAATAGGTCCAATAGCCAATATCATAATTATCAGAAACCAAGTATTTATCGAAGAGGAAGCAGCATTTGTCTTTTGCTAGCTACTTTCGGTCGGTCCAAAACGATGGTCGAGTTGACGAATCTCGGCTACTGGCCCGACGGGACAGAAAGCGGTGGCTGGCCTCTCGAAAACAAGCCATCACTTACACGACTATGCCTGTAAACTCGCCGGCCCCGATCGTTCGACGGCGGTCGGTTCAGTGACGGATAGCGAGCGAATCGAGTGGGTGAGACCGAACAATTCGGCCGCGTGCGGGTTTGGTGTTCGGTACCAATATCGCGGCCCGCAGAACCATCGGAACCGCTCCGTTCTTCATCCCTGAACCACCCGTCGACTCCGTTTCGGGCGCAGTTCGATCGATCGGACCGCTCGAGCGGTTGATTCGCCGTGTTCGATCGATTCCCGTCGGTTTTCGATCGAAATGCTGTGTCGGTAGTCGACCTTCCCTCCGTCTCCGTTTTGCATTAGGAAACGCCCTCGCACTACGCGTCGCGCCGATTGACGACCGGATTCCGGCCGTGTCGACCCCGAAACCGCAGGAGAGACCGATCTCGACTCCGGCCACACGTCGTGACGGGGCCGAGTCAGCCTCGTCGCATGCCGTTCGGTGATGCCGACTTCGGCCGGTTCCGTCATCGGGGAGAACGTTTAAGACTAGTGCCGTTTAATCGAGGATAATGGCAGCTCAGCCGCTAACTAGCCAATCGTATCGATGTCCGGACTGCGAGGGGACCCTCACGTTCGAGGGACAGTCGTGGCAGTGTGCCGACTGTGGCCATGTTCCGTTCCACGGGGCAGACTAATTCCTTTCGATACCGCGACGTGTGTTGGTGCTTGCCGAGGTATCAATCACGACCGTACACTTTTATCGGTCTAGAGAAGACACACGAACACAACAATGGACGAAGACGCGCTCGAGTATCACAGGACCGATCCGCCGGGGAAAATCGAGATATCGACGACGAAGCCGACGAACACGCAGCGGGACCTCTCGCTGGCGTACTCGCCGGGCGTCGCCGCCCCGTGTCTCGAGATCGACGCGGACGAGACCGCGGCCTACAGGTACACGGCGAAGGGGAACCTCGTCGGCGTGATCTCGAACGGCTCGGCCGTCCTCGGGCTGGGCGATATCGGCGCGCAGGCCTCCAAGCCCGTCATGGAGGGAAAGGGCGTCCTGTTCAAGCGCTTCGCCGACATCGACGTCTTCGATATCGAACTCGACCACGATGACCCGGACGCGTTCGTCGAGTCGGTCGCCGCGATGGAGTCGACCTTCGGCGGGATCAACCTCGAGGATATCGCGGCGCCGCACTGTTTCGAGATCGAGGAACGGCTCCGCGAGCGCCTGTCGATCCCCGTCTTCCACGACGATCAGCACGGTACCGCCATCATCAGCGGCGCGGCGCTGTTGAACGCAGTCGAAATCTCCGGCAAGGACGTAGCGGAACTCGAGGTCACCTTCGCAGGTGCGGGCGCGGCCGCGGTCGCGACCGCGAAGTTCTACGTCTCGCTGGGCGTCCCCCGAGAGAACATCACGATGTGCGATATCGACGGGATTCTGACGACGAGCCGAGCGGAATCCGGGGAGCTGAACGAATACAACCGCGAGTTCGCACAGGACCGTCCCGACGGCGACCTCGCGGACGCGATGGCGGGTGCAGACGTGTTCGTCGGGCTCTCGGCCGGCGGCATCGTCAGTCAGGAGATGGTTCGATCCATGGCGGCGGATCCGATCATCTTTGCGATGGCCAACCCCGACCCCGAGATCGATTACGAGGCGGCCAAAGCCGCCCGCGACGACACGGTCATCATGGCGACGGGACGCTCGGACTTCCCGAACCAGGTCAACAACGTCCTCGGGTTCCCGTTCATCTTCCGCGGCGCGCTCGACGTCCGCGCTACCGAGATCAACGAGGAGATGAAGGTCGCGGCGGCGTCGGCGCTCGCGGACCTCGCCAAGCAGGACGTTCCCGACGCCGTGGTCAAAGCCTACGGCGACGAGCCGCTGCAGTTCGGCCCCGACTACATCATCCCCAAACCGCTTGACGCGCGCGTCCTCTTCGAGGTCGCACCTGCCGTCGCGCGGGCGGCGATCGAGTCGGGCGCGGCCCGGGTCGAACTCGACGTCGACGAGTACGTCGAGCGCCTCGAGGCCCGCCTGGGCAAGTCCCGCGAGATGATGCGCGTCGTGATCAACAAGGCCAAGTCCGATCCGAAGCGCATCGCCCTGGCCGAAGGGACCGACGAGACCATCGTGCGGGCGGCGGCCCAGATGTCGGACCGCGGGATCGCGGAGCCGGTCCTGATCGGCGACGAGGACGACATCCTGACGACGGTCGCGAACCTCGGCCTCGAGTTCGATCCCGACGTCGTCGACCCCGAGCGCGGCGAGTACGGGGCGTACGCCGAACACCTCTACGAGCGCCGGAATCGCAACGGCGTCACCCGCCGCGAGGCTGCATCGATGATCCGCGACGACGCGGACTACTTCGGCAGCGTCATGGTCGATCGCGGCGACGCCGACGCGATGCTGACGGGGCTGACGAACCACTACCCGTCGGCCCTGCGACCCCCGCTGCAGGTGATCGGGACGGCCGACGACGCGGAGTACGCGGCGGGCGTCTACATGCTCACCTTCAAGAACCGCGTCGTCTTCGTCGCCGACGCGACGGTCAACCAGGCCCCCGACGCAGACGTCCTCGAGGAGGTCACCCGTCACACCGCGGACCTGGCCCGCCGGTTCGACGTCGAGCCTCGAGCCGCCTTACTCTCGTACTCGGACTTCGGCAGCGTCGACAACGAGGGGACGCGCAAACCGCGGGAAGCGGCCCGTCGCCTCCGCGAGGATCCCACTGTCGACTTCCCCGTCGACGGCGAGATGCAGGCCGACACCGCCGTCCTCGAGGAGATGCTGACCGGCTCGTACGAGTTTTCGACCCTCGAGAAGCCGGCGAACGTGCTGGTCTTCCCGAACCTCGAGGCCGGTAACATCGGCTACAAGTTGCTGCAACGGCTCGGCGGTGCCGAGGCGATCGGCCCGATGCTGGTCGGCATGGACGAGCCGGTTCACGTCCTCCAGCGCGGCGACGAGGTCAAAGATATCGTCAACCTCGCGGCCGTCGCGACGGTCGACGCGCAGGACGACGGATCCTGATCGGCGGATCGACCGCCGTCGTCCGTCGTCGTTCGCGGCGGAACCGGCCGATCACAGCCGCTCGAGGGTCCACCGCTGACTCGCGGGGCCGTTCGGCGTTCGCCTGAACGACATCGGCGCCGTCGGCCGTTCCCTGCGCGTCGAGGACGAGCCCGCTGTTGACGTTCGCGATCGTGAACGTGCCGTCACCGTTGTCCTCGAGGGTCCAGCGCTGCATCGCGCCGCCCCACCAGCTCCATTGGTGGACACTCTGGCCGTCCGCGGTCGAGCCATCGGGGACGTCGACGGCCGCCCCGCTGTTCTCGTTGATGAGCCGGTACTGGCCGCTCCCGAGGTACTCGACCCACCACTGCTGGTGCGCGCCGCCGTTCCACGACCACTGAGTGACGTTCGCGCCGTCGCTCGTCGCGGCCTCGTAGACCTCAAGGACCTTCCCCGAGGCCGCGTTCTCGATTCGGTAGACGCCGTCAGAAACGGGGCCGGTATCGCCGCTGTGGGGCATGCGGCTCTGGTAACTGGGCGTGCCGTCGCCGGCGACGACCGGCCAGCCGTTCTCCCACTCGATGCGGTCGGTCATGAGGATGCGGTTCCACGTGCCGTCGACGAACTCCGGCTCCTGATCGTCGTAGGCGTGGTAGAGCATCCACCAGTCGCCGGCGTCGTCCCGAATCGCGGTGTTGTGGCCGGGAGCCGTGAACCGCCCGTTGCCCGAGAGGACCGCGACGCCGCTGTTGTGTTCGTTGAGATCGCGAAGATCCGTCCCGTTCTGGTTGTAGTACGGACCGGTGAACGACGTCGAGCGGCCGACTTCGACCGAATACGTGCTGTCGTACCCCTCACAGCAGTACCCCGTGGAGTAGAACAGGTAGTAGTAGCCGTCACGCTCGAGGAGGAACGGGGCCTCCCGATGGTCGCCCGCGAGCTGGAACGTCGTTCCGGGGACGTAGTCGGTTCCGTCGGCCGTCAGTTCGACGCCGTAGAGCCCGTACCAGCTCCCCCACACGATGTACGGCGTGCCGTCGACGACGCGGAACTCCGAGTCGATGGCGTTGGTCATCCCGAGATCGCTCTCGCGGAAGACCGGCCCCTGATCCGTGAACGGTCCCTCCGGGGAGTCGGCCGTCGCCAGCCCGATACCGGGATCGTTGTTGCTGCCCCAGACGGAGTACGAGTAGTACAGGTAGTACTGTCCGTTGTAGTAGTTGATGTCGGGGGCCCACAGCGACGCGTCGTCGCTGCGCCAGTCGGGATAGCTCTCGAAGGCCTCGCCGACGTAGGTCCAGTCGACGAGATCGCTCGAGCGGAGGATCGGCACCATCTCTTCTTCGGACTCCGAATCCTTCTCCATGTTGGAGGCGTACGCGTAGTACGTCCCGTCGCCGGTTCGGATGACGGTCGGATCGGGAAAGACGCGATCCGGATAGGTCGAGTTGTGGTAATGCGTCCCGCTCTCGTCGGCCGCGGCGGTCCCGGTCGAGCCGACTGCGGCGGCGACGGCGATCGAACCGGTACCGATCGTTTTGAGAACGTCGCGTCTGCTACGACCATTGCTATCGAATAGCATGCGTACTGCTAGTCAATAGATCGTACAATAAATGTTATGATTATTTAATTTGGTCTTATATCTACGAGGGAGAATACATTCGATGAATTCCGAGAGCGGCTCCGCCGATATCGTCGCGCTCGAGGTTCTTCTACTGGACGACGATCGCCGGTTACTCGAGTCGATCCGTCGCGACGAACGCTCTGCCGAAGACGACCGTCGAGCGCCGGCTCGCGGTACCGGTCGGCGCCGGTCGAATCACGCCGTCCGTGATCAGCGAGTGAGAGGGCACATCGCTACACCGGATCGAACGTCCATTTCTGGTTGTCACCGCCCCACCAGTCGTACTGGATCACGGTGGCGCCGTCGGACGTCGAGGAGTCCTCGACGTCGGCGACCCGACCGCTGTGCTCGGCCACCAGTCGGTACGTGCCGTCGCCGTTGTCGACGACGTTCCAACGCTGACACGGGTGGCCGGAGCGTTCCCACTGCTGGACGGTCGCCCCGTTTCCGTAGTCGGCGCCGGCGACCTCGAGGTACAGGCCGCTGTTGACGTTCGTGATGTCGTAGGTGCCGTCTCGGTTCTGGGAGAGGGTCCACTGCTGGCAGGTACAGCCGGTGTCCGCGTACTGGCGGACATCGTCGCCGTTCGCTGTGCCAGCGTTGGCGACCTCGAGCAACTTCCCGCTGTTGACGTTCGCGATTCGGTAGGTACCCTCGGCGAGGGGGCCGGACACCGGTCCGCTGCAGTCGCTCGCGTTGCCGGGCCGCCCGGCCGTCGTGCTCGGCGTGTTGGTACACCCGACGACCGGCCAGTCGTCTTCCCACGTGATTCGGTCCATCATGAGGACGCGCCGCGGGACGCCGTCGACGAAGCCGCCGTCCTGTCGGTCGTACGCGTGGTAGATGGTCCACAGCGATCCGTCGTCGTAGGTGATGACGTCGCCATGACCCGGCCCGGGGAAGCGCCGATTCCCAGTCAGGATCGGCACCCCCTTGTTGTTGACGTCACGATCGAGTAGGTTCGTCCCGTTCTGGTTGTAGTAGGGACCGAAGAACGATGTCGATCGGCCGACTTCGTACTCGTAGGTGCTCGAGAGCCCGTCGCAGCAACTGCCCGTCGAGACGATGAGGTAGTGGTAGCCGTTCGCCTCGACGTGCGTCGTCCCCTCGTAGGCGTCGCCTGCCACCTGCGTCTGCGTCGACATATCGTAGCTCTGTAAGTCAGAACTCAATTCGCCGACGTAGATACCCTGAAAGCTGCCCCAGAACAGGTACGACGTGCCGTCGTGTTCGGCGAAGTACGCGTCGATGGTGCCGCCGCCCGTCTCGTTGTCGCCGATGATTTGCCCGTGGTCGGTGAACGGTCCGGTCGGCGAACTCGAGGTGGCCAGGCCGATGCCGAACTCGCCGCTCTCCCACGGCCGGGGCGACAGCGAGTAGAACAGCTTCCACTCGCCGTCGTAGTAGTGGATGTCGGGCGCCCAGATCGAGCCGTAGGTCCACCCCGGCCGGGAATCGAACGCCTCTCCCTCGTAGGTCCAGTCGACAAGGTTCGTCGACGAGAGGACCGGGATCAGCAACTCCTCGGAGTCGTTTGACCCGTCGTCCCGGTTCATGTTGGTGCCGTAGGCGTAGTAGGTGCCGTCGGGCGCCCGGTGGATCGTCGGGTCGGGGAAGTGGGGCTCGTACAGGGGATTGTGGTAATGTGTCGCACTCTCGTCGGCGCCAACGGAGCCGCTCATTCCCGCCGCGCCGGCCGTCGTGAGCGCGCCGATACCGATCGTTTGCAGCACTGTTCGTCGATCGAAATCATCCTTGTGACCATTCGGCATGGCGAATGGTAAGCCATCGGTGTCGAACTTATATCTTTTGCCGAGTGTTAACAGCAACCATATCTCCCTCTGAAACGGAAAAAGAGTGCGTCACGGTCGATACAGACTCTCGCGTCGATGGGCGCGTTCTCCGCCACCGTCGCGAGTTACTCGAGCGCGACCGTGTCACCTCGCTCCGCGGAGTCGTGGAGGGCTTCGATGATCCGCATATCTTGCAGGCCGTGTCGCCCGTCCGGGTAGAGATCGCCGTCGCCGAGGAGCCGATCCGCGAAGTAGTCGAACTCCTCTTTCATCTCGCGCTCGGCGTCGAAACTCCCGTGTTCGACGGTAACCGACACGTCCCCGCGCGAGAGGTGCAGCGAACACTCCCCGTGGAACGCCGGCCGGAGTTCGATCTGTCCCTCGGTTCCCGTGAGCTTGAGGTGGGTGTCCTCGTGAGCGTGCTGACTCGAGGTCGAGAGCATCTGTACGTCGTCTTCGAAGATCAGCAGCGACGAAGATCGTTCGTCGGGAACGTCGGCGAACGCCTCGTGATTCGAGACCATCTCGGCCTGAACGCTGACGGGGTCGCGCCGGAGCAGGAACCGCGTCGTGTTGATCGAGTAGATGCCCAGATCCATCACCGAGGTGCCGTAGCCGCTCAGGTCGGCGTCGAGGCGCCACTGGTCGGGATCGGGGATCATCTCGAGCAGCGGCTGGGTGTTGTGGCCGTAAACCGACACGGGCTCCCCGAGGAAGCCGTCGGCGATCAGTTCGCGGGCTCGTCGTACCGCCGGATCGGTCTGCATCCGGTAGGCGATCATCAGCGGGACGCCCGCGGCGTCGCAGGTTTCGACCATTTCCTCAGCCCGCTCGACGGTCGCTTCCATCGGCTTCTCGCAGAGGACCGCCTTGTCAAGTTCGGCCGCGGTCTCGGCATACTCGAGGTGGTAGGCGTTGGGCGTGCCGACGTAGACGGCGTCGTACTCGTCGGCGGCCGCACCGTCGTGGAACTCGTCGTAGCTGATGCCGTTCGGAACGCCGTTCTCGTCGGCGAGCCGGGTCGCCTTCTCGGTCGAGCTACTGACGAGGGTCGTCACCTCGCCCAGTTCCGACGATTCGATCGCCGGGAGGGCGACGTCGATCGTCCACCAGCCCAGCCCGATCAGGGCGTATCTTACGGTCCCGCTCTCCGTCGTCTGCCACGTTCGATCCTCGTAGCTGTCGATCCAGTCGCGCATATCCGGTTCTACATCCCGATCTGGTAAAAAACGACCGATGTCAACGTGTGACGATCGTCCACTTCGCGGTCGTGGCACGATCGATCGGACTACCCGCCGATCGAATCGGGCGAGTACACCGTTCGTCAATGCCGAACGAGGGTTCGCGCTCGATTAGCGGTCGTTCGTCCCGTTCGACTGTGGGGGCCTCGAGAGAGCGTCCGATACCCCTCGAAGGGCTGTTTGCGTCCCGAGACCGACGGTGACGACTCCGTCCGTGATTGCCGAACGTCTGGATCACTCGAGTGATCATGTCGGCGTCCGCAAATGAGTCGGTCGAAACCGCGAACCGGCCGCCGAGCGGTCGGCATGCCAGAATAGACGGACTCTTTTCGCCTCTGAACTACTTTACAACCATATGCCCGTAATGCACCTTCGGCAGCGTGGGACCGAGGGCAGTATTGTTCGCCATTGTAGGACGAAGCTAATTCCGAAGAAGACGCGGCGCGCTGGGCTGTCGGTACCGGCACATCTCGCAGCACCGCTATCCGCCGTCGCGTGGGGGCGGAGAGAGTTGCGACTCCGCCGTATCACGTCGGCGGTCGATCGGACGGGGTCCGCGAGAAAAGCGTCGCTTTCGAAGACGGCTCGAGCCGTTCCGGTTCGGGCTTCAGTAGTTGTCGTAGACCGTCTTGCTGATCGTGTAGAAGTCCAGTCCGGCGTCGCCCTGCTCGCGGTAGGTCTCGCTCGAGGAGTCTTTCATCCCGCCGAAGGGGACGTGGAGCTCGAGGCCGGTGGTCTTCTCGTTGACCTTGACGACGCCGGCCTCGATCTCGTCGACGAAGCGGTTGGCCTCAGTGTGGTCGTCGGTGACGACGCTCGCGGAGAGCCCGAAGTCGACGTCGTTGGCGACGGCCAGCGCCTCGTCGAAGTCGCTCACCGGAATGACCGCGAGCACCGGGCCGAAGACCTCCTCCTGGGCGATGCGCATCTCGGCGTCGACGTCCGAGAAGACTGCGGGCTCGACGAAGTAGCCCTCGCGGTCGAGCGTCGACCCGCCGTACGCGAGGGTCGCCCCCTCCTCCTGCGCGATGTCGATGTACCCGAGCGTACTCGCGAGTTCGGATTCGCTGACGTGAGGGCCCATACCGGGATCATCGAGGCCGTGACCGTGGTCGATCGCCGCGGCGCGGTCGACGACGGCGTCGACGAACTCGTCGTAGACGTCCTCGTGGACGATCGCACGCGAGGCCGCGGTACACGCCTGGCCGGTCACGCCGAACGCGCCGCCGGCGACGATCTCCGCCGCTTCCTCGACATCCGCGCTGTCGCTGACGACCGTCGGGTTCTTGCCGCCCATCTCGAGTTGCACGCGCTTGCCGTCCTCGGTCGCGGTGTCGTAGACGGTGTTACCGACCTTGGTGCTACCGGTAAAGGAGACGGCGTCGACGGCCTCGTGGCTCGCGATCGTGCTGCCGACCGCATTGCCGGGCCCGGTGACGACGTTGAGCACGCCGTCGGGGAGGCCGGCTTCAGCGAGCGCTGCGGCCATCTCGTGGACGACGCCGGGCGCGAGCGAGGCGGGCTTGATGACGACGGCGTTGCCCGCCGCGAGCGCGGGGGCAATCTTCCAGGCCGGGATGGCGATGGGGTAGTTCCACGGCGTGATCAGGCCCGCGACGCCGAGGGGCTCGTTTTTCGTGTAGAGGTTCGTATCGCGTGCGCTCGAGCTCTTGACCGTGCCGCCGAGGTCGCTGGCCTTCGCACCGTAGTAGTGGAAGATGTCGATCGCGCGCTGTACTTCGCCGCCGGCCTCGCTTCGGGTCTTCCCCTCCTCGCGGACGAGCAGTTCGGTCAGGTCGTCCTTTCGCTGGTCTAACAGCGAGCCCGCGGTCGTGAGGATCCGACCGCGCTCGGGACCCGGCGTCGCCCCCCACTCGTCGCTCGCGTCGCGGGCCGCCTCGATCGCCCGCTCGGCGTCGTCCGCGTCGGACTGGGGATAGGTCGCAACGACCTCCGCGGGGTTCGCGGGGTCGGTCGTCTCGAAGGTGTCGCCGGTATGCGATTCGCGCCACTCGCCGCTAACGTAGTTCAGCCGCTGGTCTGGCATACGTACGGAGGTCGTTCCGTTCGCTCATAATTCTTGCCGTTCCGACGCTTCCCGCCAGTGGACCGTCCGGGGACGAGACATTTATAATGAATCGGGTAGTTGATGGGTGCATGCGGTATCAGCGCCTATCCACTGGCGACCAGTATAGACTGATCGCTGTCGATGACGACACAGCGTACGACCTGACGGCCGTCAAACCACGACTGGACGAGTTCGGAGAACTCGCCGCAGCGGCGGACCTCGCGGGGGTCGGGATCGACGACGTGGCGAGCGAACTCACGGCCGAGGCACCGACGATCCCGCGGGATTCGCTCACCGACGGAACGCTGCCGGTCGTGCCGGAGGAAGTCTGGGCGGCGGGAGTCACCTACGAGATCAGCGAAGAGGCCCGCGAGGCCGAAAGCGGGATGCCGGAAATGTACCTCCACGCCTACGAGGCCGAGCGGCCGGAGATATTCTTCAAAGCGACGCCGAGCCGGACGGTCGGTCCCGGCGAGGCGGTCGGGATCCGAGCCGATTCCTCGTGGGACGTTCCCGAACCGGAACTCGGCATCGTCCTCTACGACGGCTCGGTCGTCGGCTACACGATCGGCAACGACATGAGCAGCCGCGAGATCGAGGGCGAGAACCCGCTGTATCTGCCCCAGGCGAAGATGTACGAGCGGTGTTGCTCGATCGGCCCCTGTATCGCCTCCGCCGCCGAGGTCGGCGACCCACACGAACTGACGATGTCGATGGAGATCACGCGAGACGGCGAGACCCTATACGACGGCGAGACATCGATCGGCAACATGGCTCGCACCTGTGACGAACTGGTCGAGTACTGGCGAGACCACGACGTCGTCCCCGAACTCGGTGTCCTGCTCACCGGCACTTCGCTGGTCCCGGACGACGGCTTCACCCTCCGTCCCGACGACGAGGTCCGCATCGCGATCGACGAGATCGGCGAACTCGCGAATCCGGTCGTCGAAGTCTGAGCCCGCAGCGGCGAACTGAATCCCTTTCTAGAGTCACTCGAGCGACGTTCGCTGCCGATCGTCTCGTCGGAACGGAGCGTACCGCGAAAAACAGCGCGACGCGACGGTCTACGGCAGCGTTCCGTCGTCGGCGCCGGTAAACGCCAGCTGACGGTTCGTCACCGCCTCGCCCGTCTCGCCGTCGAAGAGGTGGATCGCCCGTTCGGGGAACGAGACGCGCACGCGATCGCCGTCGCTGACGGTGGGCACGCCCTCGGTCGTCGCGACGAACTCCTCGCCGTCGGTCGCGTCGTCGAACCGTAGGTGGACGATGTTCTCGTTACCCATCGGCTCGACGACGGACACCACCGCCTCGAGCCCGCTGTCGTCCGTCCCGCGCTCGCCGATCCGGACATCTTCAGGACGGATTCCGAGCACGATCGACTGCCCGTCCTCGAGGTCGGCGCTCGCCTCCGAGCCGAGCGGATAGTCGAACGCGTCGGTCTCGATCCGCTCCCCGTCGAAGTGGCCGTCGAAGACGTTCATCGACGGCTCGCCGATGAAGCCCGCGACGAACAGGTTGTTCGGCTCGTGGTAACACTCAAGCGGCGTGCCGACCTGTTGGAGTTCCCCCTCGTTCAACACGGCGATCCGATCGCCCATCGTCATCGCCTCGGTCTGATCGTGGGTGACGTAGACCGTCGTCACGCCCAGCCGTTCCTGCAGGTGCTGGAGCTCCGTCCGCATCTCCGCTCGCAGCTTCGCGTCGAGGTTCGAGAGCGGCTCGTCCATCAGGAACACGTCCGGATCGCGGACGATCGCCCGGCCCAGCGCGACTCGCTGTTGCTGCCCGCCGGAAAGCTCGCCGGGCTTGCGGTCCAGCAGGTCGTCGATCCCCATCAGCGCCGCCGTCTCTTCTACCGTCTCGTCGATCTGGGCGTCCGAGCGGTCCGTCGACTCCTCGAGCCCGAACGATATGTTCGCGCGGACGGTCTTGTGAGGGTACAGCGCGTACGACTGGAAGACCATGGCGATGTCGCGATCCTGGGCGGAGACGTCGTTGATCGTCCGCTCGCCGAGTCTGATCTCGCCGTCCGTCACTTCCTCGAGGCCGGCGATCATGCGCAGCGTCGTCGATTTGCCACAGCCCGAGGGACCGACCAGCACGAGGAAGTCACCGTCGGGAACCTCGACCGAGACATCGTTGACCGCAACGACACCGGCGTTTCCGTCACCGTACACCTTGGTTACGTCGTCGAGTTCTAAGCCCGCCATGTTACACCTGCGTGAGTTCGCGTTCGGTTTCGAGACGACGATTACAGAGCGCGTCGCCGCTGGTTCCATCGAAGACGTGGAGCCGCTCGGGATCGAGCGTCACCACGACCGATTCGCCCGCTTCCACGACGTGCATCCCGTCGGTCACCGCCTGGATGACGTCGTGATCGTCACCCGCGTCGGCGTGCGTGAGATGGACCACGTTCTGGTCGCCGTGGGTCTCCGTGACCGTCACCGTCATCCGGAACTCGTGGTCGCCGAGCGGCGTCGACACGTCCTCGGCCCGCCGAACGTCGACGGCTTCGGGACGGATCCCGATGACGAGTTCCTCGGCGTCGCCGACGGCGTCGGAGAGTCGGTCGTCGAACGGATACTCGAGAAACTCGCCCACGAAGCCGGTCTCGGAGCGTCGCCCGCGGAGGAAGTTCATCATCGGCTCGCCGATGAAGCCCGCGACGAACTGGTTTGCGGGCTCGTGATAGAGCTCGAGCGGTTCGCCGACTTGCTGCAGCTGCCCGTCGTTGAGCACGGCGATCCGATCGCCCATCGTCATCGCTTCGGTCTGATTGTGGGTGACGTACACTGTCGTCACGTCGAGGTCGGCCTGCAGGTTCTGGAGTTCCGCCCGCATCTGCGACCGGAGCTTCGCGTCGAGGTTCGCGAGGGGCTCGTCCATCAGGAACGCCTCGGGATCGCGAACGATCGCCCGGCCCAGCGCGACCCGCTGTTGCTGCCCGCCGGAGAGTTCACCCGGCTTGCGATCCAACAGGTCCTCGATGCCGAGGTCGGCGGCGACCTCCTCGACCCGCTCGTCCATCTCGGCGGCGGTGTACCCCGATTCTTCTTCCAGCCCGAACCGAACGTTCTCGCGAACGGTCATGTGCGGATAGAGGGCATAGTCCTGAAACACCATCGCGATGTCCCGGTTCTGTGGCACGCGGTAGTTCATGTGGTCGCCGTCGATGTAGAGATTCCCGTCGCTGGGCGTCTCGAGACCGGCGATCATGCGCAGCGTCGTCGATTTGCCACAGCCCGAGGGGCCGACTAACACGAGGAACTCGCTGTCCTCGATGTCGAGAGTGACGTCCTCGACGGCGACCGTGTCTCCGAACCGCTTCGTCAGGTGATCGAGTTGAATTCGTCCCATCGGTTATCCACTCTCCGTGCGCAGTCCTTCCGCGAACTGTTCGGCGAACGCGACGTACAGGATGATCGTCGGCAGGGCGGCGAGGAACGCGGCCGACATCCGGATGCCGAAGTCGACGCCGGAGGTCGACGCGCCGATCGCCGGCAGGATCAACGTCACCGGTGCCGCCGGGTGATTCGCCCCCGTGATGAGGGTAAAGGAGAACAGGAACTCGTTGTAGATCTGGGTGAACTGGTAGATGAACACCACGGCGAACATCGGCTTCGAGATCGGTAACACGATGCGGCGGTAGATCTTCGTGATGCTCGCCCCGTCGATCTTGGCCGCCTCCACCAGCGAGTTGGGGAGGCTCTTGTAGTACGACCGAAACAGGATCGTACAGATCGGAATCCCGTACGCGACGTGGGTGATGATCAGCGGGACGAGCTCCGAGTGGTGGCTCTGGAAGAGCGGCGCGGCCGCGAACAGCGGCTCGAGCATCCGCGCGAGCGGGAAGAGGTTGTTCCAGAACCGTGCCAGCGGCACCAGCACGGCCTGATAGGGCACGAAGACCCCAACCAGGAACAGCGAGAGGACCGCCAACTGGCCGCGCCAGTTGACCATCGTGAGGCCGTAGGCGGCCATGCTCGCCAGCAACACGTTGAGGATCGTCGCCGGAATCGCCATGAGCAGCGAGTTCACGAACGACCGCGAGAGCTGGCTAAACGCGTACTGGAGGTTCTCGAGCGTGAATCCGTCCCCGATCGGCGGCGCGAACGGCAGCGAGCGGGCGACGGCCTCGTTCGTCTTCAGTGCCGTCATGATCCCCGTCTCGAGCGGGACGAGGAAGAACCCCAAGAAGATGACGACCAACGTGTATTGGCCGACGCGTCTGAGATTAATGTCTTCGACGAGCGATGCGACATCGAAATTCGAATCTGTAGTCGATCGTGACATGATTAGAGACTCCCCTGTCGGTGCTGATAGGCGAGATACGGTGCGATGACCCCCAGGGCCAGCAAGAGCAACATCGTCGCGATCGAGGCCGCGTAGGCCCACTTCCCGAACTTGAACGCTTGGCGGACCATCAGCGTGGCGAGGATGTCAGTGCCGTTGGGCGGCCGGTACTGGCCGACGAGGGCATAGAGGAAGGTAAACGCCTTGAGGGCGAACACCATCAGGACGACGGCGGCGCTGACCGACGACTCCTTTAGCTGCGGGATGATGATCCGCAGATACGTCCTGATCGTGCTCGCCCCGTCGACTTTCGCCGCCTCGAACTGGTCGGTCGGGATCGATTGGAGCCCCGCCAGATAGACGACCATCGCGTACCCGCTGAACTGCCAGACCAGTGCGAAGATGACCGAGGCGAGCGCGATCTCTGGGTTTCCGAGCCAGTTGATCGGTTCGAATCCGAACGTCTCCATGATGACCGTCAGTACCCCGCTCTCCTGGTTGTACATCCACAACCAGAGCTGGGCGGTCACGACGAACGACAGCGCCATCGGGAGGAGATAGATCGTCTGGATCTTGTCCTTGTATCGGATCCCGTGATCCAGGAGGATCGCGAGGAAGAGCCCCAAGGCGAGCGAAATCGTCGTAAAGGCGACGAGCAAGACGAGGTTGTTTATCGCAGCCTCTCGGAACGCGTCGTTCGAGAGGGCGGTCGTGTACATCTCGAGGTCGAGGTTCGAAAACGACGGCCGGCCGAGGCCGGCGTAGTCGGTGAGCGAAATCACGACGTTGTAGCCGATGCCACCGTAGACGGCGATTCCCATCAGAACAAACGGAATCCCCCAATACGGTGACGACCGGACGAAGTCGCTGTTCAGGAAGTACCTGAGCTTCGTCTCCCAACCGACCACCTCCTCTGTCGGTACTGAAGTCGATTCGGTCGTGTCTCCTGTTGCCATCGAACTAGCCAATACTCGCCACCGTAATAAAAATTGAGTTATGTTACGACGTGGTTCGTCGTCCGCCGAGCGACCGCGTGACCGGACTACTGGGAGGCCGCCTCGAGCAAGCCGTCCGCGGTTGCTTCGGCGTCGTACGGGTTCGAGAAGTTGTTCCCAATAGCGCTCTTGCAGGCGTTCATCGATTCGGGGTCGAGGGCGAGGCCGTGAGCGATCGTCGGCGGATACGCCTCGGAGTCGGTGAGGTCCTCGTAGGTCAGCGCCAGGAAGTCCGTCAACTCGCTCGGATCGATGTCGGTCCGGAGCGGGACCGAGCCCTTGAGGTTGTTGAACGCGATCTGGGCCTCTTTCGTCCCGACGAACTTCTGCCACGTGACCGTCTCCTCGCGGCTCGGGTTGTTCGACGGCGTGACGAACGCGTCGACGTGGTAGAAGTACAGCCCTTCGGTGCCCGGGAACGGGACCCAGTCCCACTCCTCGCCAAAGTTGAAATCGTCGTCCGCCCGGAACATCCCGTAGAGCCAGTTCCCGCCGTGAATACAGGCGGCCTTGTCACCGATCAGCTTCTGAGCGGCCTCCGTGTAGCCGATCGACGAGGCGTCCTCGGTGATGTAGTTTTGCTGGATCTCGCGGAGCGTCTCGAGCGCGTCGATGATCTTCCCGCGGTCGCCGTTGCCCTCGATGAAGTTCATGTAGGCGTCGACGCCGCTCTGACTCGTGAGGATCTGGGCCCACGTCTGGAGTCCGAGGAACGGCGCCCGCATCCCGTGTGCGAACGGTGTGTACTCGGTGTTCTGATCGATCGTCTCGAGCGCGTCGAGGAGGTCGGGGACGCTCCCGAGGCTCTCGGCGTCGATGCCCGCCGCGTCGAAGGCCGCCGTGTTGTAGAACAGGTTGTTCATCCGGTGGGACCCGATCGGCACCGCCGGCATCTTGTCGTTGTACGTACAGATGTCGACGACTCGGTCCTGCATGCTGTCTTTGTATCCCTCGGCCTCCCAGACGTCCTCCTCGAGGTCCATCAGCGCGCCGTCGTACCGGTTCAGGTTCTTCCCCGGCCAGTTCGCGAAGGAGCTCATCGGGTTCGAGTTGGACAACCGACGGAGTACGGTGGTGTTCAACTCGACGTTCCCGTCACCGCCAACCGCCTGAAAGTCCGCCGGCACGTCCGAGTGCGTCTCCTCGAACGCGCTCGTCAGCGCGTCGACGGCGGCCGCGCCGTCGCCGCCCGTCCAGCCGTGCAGTACCTCGAGTTCACCCGATTCGCTGCTGCTACCGCCGACACAGCCTGCGATCCCGAGTGCAGCGCCAGCCGCGACGCCACCGAGATACGTTCGTCTGTCTATACCCTTCTCCGGTTTGTCATTGTCAACCATACGGATTGGCAAATATCCCCACATATTTATAAAGCTACCGATGGCACACCACTTCGGCGACCCCGATGTAGAGACTGACGATCGATTCGACGGTCTAGCTGGTCGATCTCGATCGATTCCGAACCGTTTGGCCATCGCCGGTCGATACTTCGAGTGCTTCACCGGCGCTCGACAAGGGGATGGTGGGACAAACTCCCCGAGAATCAGTGCTCGAGACTAGCGATGCGAACAGACGCGTTTCGCGCTCGCGGTCGGGCTATGCTTCATCGAACATCTCCGCACCGTCAGCCAAGTGGTCCTCGACCGCGTCGAGGTCCAGCGTCACGCCCAGGCCCGGCTTCTCCGGCACCTCGGCGTACCCCTCGTGGATGATGTCCTCCTCGACCAGGTCCGACCACCAGCCGAGTTCGTAGGAGTGGTACTCGACGGCCAGTGCGTTCGGAATCGCCGCGCCGACCTGAATGCTCGCCATCGTTCCAATCGGCGAGGAGACGTTGTGCATCGCGACCGGCACGTAGTACAGATCCGCCAGATCCGCGATCTTCCGCGTCTGGCGCATCCCGCCGACGCGTGGCACGTCCGGCGCGACGATGTCGAGGGCCTGCTCCTCGAGCAGTCGCCGGTTGCCGTGGTTGCGGTAGACGTTCTCGCCGACGGTGATCGGCGTCGCCGTCCGCTTGGTGACCTCCGCCTGCACGTCGTGGTTCTCCGGCGGGATCGGGTCCTCGAGCCACCAGACATCGTACTCCTCGAGTCGCTTCGCGAGTCGGTGTGCGCTGCCGGCGCTGAACGACCAGTGGCAGTCGAAGGCTACGTCAGCGCGGTCGCCGACGCGCTCGGTGACTTTCTCGACGATCTCTGCTTTGTGTTCGATCTCGGGGTTTCGGAGATGACGGTTCGCGCGGTCTTTCTCGTGGCCGCTGGGAACGTCGAGGTCGAATTTGAGGGCGTCGTAGCCCAGGTCCTCGACGACGCGCTCGGCCTCGTCCGCGCAGGCGTCAGGGTCGGCTTCCTCCTCGGTGTGGCAGTCACAGTAGACCCGCATCTCGTCGCGGTACTTGCCCCCGATGAGCTGGTAGGCCGGCACCTCGAGAATCTTCCCGGCGACGTCGTGCAAGGCGAGTTCGATGCCGGAGATCGCCGAGATGGCTTTCCCGGAGATCGAGCCTTCACCCGAGAGCTTCTGGACGAGGTGTTCGTAGAGCCGATCGATGTCGAGCGGATTCTCGCCCTCGATGAAGGGGGCCATCCGCTCGATGATCTCCTGTTCGCCTGCGCCCCAGTAGGACTCGCCGTTGCCGACGAGCCCCGCGTCGGTGTAGACGCGTACCAGCGTCCACGGGTAGTTGCCGTCGACGATGGTCGTCTGAACGTCCGTGATCTCGACGTCGCGCGGGCCGCGGTCGGCGGAGACGCCCATCGTCTCCGCGGAGAGGTCGCGCATCGTATACTCTGCGTTCGGGTCGGACAGCTGTCTGTAGTCCATCGACGGTGGTGAATTACCGCAAGTGCTACTAAAACTTCCGTCTGAAACGGTCCCGCGTCACGAATCCGGTCGAACGACCTACTCCCGAAGGACCGACACGTCGAACACCGGCTTGCAGGTCCCGCCAGCGAGGAAGGTCTCGAACGCGTCGTCGGCCTCGAGCAGACTGAACCGGTCGTCGAGGAAGGTCGCGTGATCCACGTCGCCCGAGTCGATCAACCGCAGCGAGCGCTCGAAGTCCTCGTACATCGAGGCGTACGAACACTGGAGGTCGATCTCCGCGCGCACGAGCGGCGAGTAGGGCATCGTCGTCTCGCCGGTCTGGCCGACGAGGACGATCTGGCCCCCCTTCCGAACTTCGTCGACCGCCATCGTCAGCCCGGAGGGATGGCCGGTCGTATCGAAGACCACGTCGTAGCCCACGCCGTCGGTCAGTTCGTCGCGACGCGCCTCGAGGTCGTCGCCCGCGACGTTGATCGTCGGGAAGCCGAGCTCCTCGGCGAGCGGCAGCCGGTAGTCGGCGTCTTGGCCGACGCCGGCGACGACGACCTCGCCGCCCTGTGCTCGCGCGATCTGGGCCGTCAGCTGGCCGATGGGACCGGGGCCGGCGACCATGACGCGGTCGCCGGGTTTCACGCGCGAGTTCTGGATGACCGCTCGAGCGCCGATGCTCGTCGGTTCGACGAGCGCGGCGTGTTTCGGATCCATGCCCTCGGGGACGGGGTGAAGCGCTGTCTCTGGGACGGCGACGTACCCCTCGTACGCGCCGTCGTGGTCGACGCCGGTGATCACGGCGTTCTGGCAGACGTTCTCCTGGCCCATCTCGCACTGGTAGCAGTCACCACAGCCCCGAATGGGACGCTCGACGACCCGATCGCCGACCGAGAACTTCGATACGTCGTCGCCGGTCTCGACGATGCGACCGGTGTACTCGTGGCCGATGACGGTCGGTAACTCCATCCGCTCGAACGCCGACTCGAATTCGTAGATCCCCGCGTCGCTCCCGCATAGCCCCGCGTAGTCGACTTCGATCAGCGCCTCGTCCGGTCCGGGTTCGGGGCGCTCGAGGTCGACGAGTTCCATGGCTCCGTGGCTTCGACTGGTCTTGGCTAGTCCGCGCATGCTTCCGGGTCGTTCGCGGGCAGTTATAATTCTGTGGGGTTTCCGAGTCCGGGACGCCTCGGGACGGTAAACGTAATAGGGACGGACAGTTACGGTAGCCGTATGGTCGACTACGAACACAGTCCAGTGACCGTCAGCGACAAGCGGGCCGTCGTCGTCGGCGGCACCAGCGGTATCGGACAGGCGATCGCCCTCGGCTTCGCCGAAGAGGGAGCAGACGTTATCGCGACGAGTAGAGACGAAACGAAAGTCGACGAGACCGCGGCCGCGATCGAGGAGCGGGGCGTCGAGACGGCGCGGGTCACCTGCGACGTGACCGACCCCGAATCGCTCGAGCGCGTTCGCGAGACGGCCGTCGACGAGTTCGGCGGTATCGATATCGTCGTCGCATCTCAGGGGGCGATCTCTCGAGCGACGGTGCAGGACATCGCCGACGAGGAGTGGGACTTCGTCACCGACGTTGCGCTCGACGGCGTCCGTCGCGTCACCCAGACGTTCGCCCCCGCGATGGACGAGGGCGGTTCGATCGTCAACATCTCCTCGCTGTCGGCTCGGCTCTCGATGGCGAACCTACCGGCGTACACCGCGGCCAAAGGCGGCGTCGAAGCGTTCACGCGTGCGTCCGCGAAGGAACTTGCTCCCGATGTCCGGGTCAACGCGATCGCACCCGGATTCGTCATCACGCCGCAGAACGCCGAGACCTACGCCGAGGGAACGGAGAAGCGAACGCGCATCGACGATCGCACCCCGCTCGGCCGCGTCGCCGAGCGCGAGGAGATCGTCGGCGCGGCGATCTACCTCGGCAGCGACGCCGCCTCATTCGTCACCGGCGAGATCGTCACGGTCGACGGCGGCTTCGCGGACAGCGCGTTCTGACCGGACCAACGTTTTTGTAGCCGCCGCGCCGACGTTCGAGTTGACCCATGCGAGAGATAGCGACACGGACGTTAGCGCCCGGAATCCACCGGATTGAGACCGTCATCGACGACAAACTGCACGGCTACCACGTCCTCGAGGGGGCCGACGGCCCGATCGTCGTCGACCCCGGCGTCGTCGACGCGCCGACGACGGTCTATCGGCCGTTTCTCGAGGAGCGCGGCTGGTCGCTTGCGGACGTTTCGCTCGCCGTCATCACCCACGCGGATGCCGACCACCACGGCGGCAACCACGAACTTCGCGAGCACGCCCCGTCGGTCACGTTGGCGGCCCACGACGCCGACGCGGACCTGATGGAGCGCACCGATCGGATTATGGACGAGCGCTACGCGATGTTCGCCGACGAGCACGGTATCACGTACGACGACGACACGACCGACTGGCTCGAAGGGATGATGGGACCCGGCGAACGGATCGACCTCCGGCTTCGAGGCGGAGAGCGACTGGCGCTCGCGGATCGGGAACTCCGGCTCTTCCACACGCCCGGACACACGCGCGGTCACCTGGCGCTGTACGACCCGACTCACGACGTCGTGATCGGCGGGGATGGGGTCTTCGGTCGCGGCGTGTTCACCGTCGACGGCGACTACATTCAGCCGCCGCCGTACTACCGGTATCCCGAGTACGAGGACACGATCGAACTGCTCCGAACCCTCGAGCCCGACGCGCTGTCGCTGACCCACTACGAGGTCTTCGAGGGCGACGGCGTCGAGGACTTCCTCGACGAATCGCTGGCGTTCGCGTCCGAACTCGACGCGCTGGCGCTCGAGCTCGTCGACAAGCGTGGGCCGATCACGCTGCGGGAGGCCATCGATGCCGTCGTCGAGCGACGCGGCAGCTACGGACTCGACGTCGACCTCGCGTACTCGCTCTCCGGCCACTTCGACGCCCACGTCGAGCACGGGACCCTCGAGCGAACGACGGCGGACGGCGTCGTCGCGTGGCGTCGGTCGTGAGACGGTCGTTCGTCATTGCTGAACGAAGATTCGTGAGGTCAGCTAGCGAGGTGCCCCCACCTGGCGGTCAGGAATAGGTCATGTTCAACTCGATCACGTTCGCGGCGCTCTCGAGCAGTTCGGGGAGTTCGGACTCGAACCGGTCGCCCTTCATGCGACTCGTCGGCCCGGCGACGCTGAGCGCACCGATCGGTCGACCGTCGCGATCCAGGATCGGAACGGCGACACAGCAGAGCCCGCCGATGCGTTCCTCGCGATCGAACGCCACGCCGCGGTCCCGAATCGTCTCGAACTCGGCTTTGAGGTCGTCGCGATCGGTGATCGAGTGCTCCGTGTCGGCCGCCATCCCGTGCTCGTCGATGATCTCGTCGACGCGGTCTTCCGGTAAATGCGCCAGAATCGCCTTTCCGAGTCCGGTGTTGTGAAGCGACACGCGGTGCCCGGTGCTCGCCGCGACGTTGACGGCTTGATCGCCCCGTACTCGGCAGACGTAAACCCCCTGGCCGTGTTCTTCGACCAGTAGATTCACCAGTTCGCCGGTTTCGTCCGCGATCGACTCCATTTCGGGACGCGCCGTCTCGTAGAGATCGTTGCGCTGTCTCACGTATCGACCGAGATCGAGAAACCGGAGTCCGAGATAGTACGTCCCGTCTTCCTTGACGACGTACTCCTCCTGCTCGAGCGTACTGAGATAGTTGTAGACGCTGCTTTTCGGCAACTCGAGTTCGTTCGACAACTCCGTGACGCCCGCTCCGTCGAGCCGACGCAACGTCTGGAGAATGTCGAACGTCGTGACGACCGATTTGACGGGATTGTTCGCTCGTTTGCCCATACACTGCCTAGTCAGTGTTTAGTATAAATATCTGTGTGTTCACCAATCACGAACGGTTCGGTCGATATGTGGATAGCGCGTTCGGGTCGGTGATCGTCGATCGGCGACTGCTATCCGGCGAATCGGTGCGTGATTCGTTGTCAAGCACCAAGTTCGAGTCGCCACTCCGTTCACCAATGCCGAACCCACATTCGCTATCGTGATTGCTCACCACTCTCACGGTAATTGCCGGCGACATTGCCCTCATCACGAGCGATACGCGTCTCCAGCGGTACCGTCGATATCGCAATCGCTCGAATCGGCCGTCTCGAGGCGCGCTCAGGCGATCACCGCGATGGCGACCGAATTCGATGCGTTCGCCATTACATAACAGTCGGTCCGTCGAACGGGCGAGTGTCCGCTGCCGGCTCGTCCCGGGGCCATACAGCCGTCGTTCACTCGGTAATGATGGGTGACCGATCGGAACGCGACGACAAGTACGGAGGCCGCACGCAACCAGAATTACAAGCATATGTCTGTCAACCATGGAGTCGTGAGACCGAGAGACACGCGCCGATTTGCGTGCTGGCGCTCGGACGAGCCGGTAACTCCAAGCTTGAGCAGTAGACCCGAACGCGGACGAAGGTGAATTGCACTACGATGGTACAAACATATACTTGTCATATAATTATTTTAGATACGATAGTCGAGGCTCGAGCCAAAGCAAATCCCGTTGCCCGAACGTAGTGATATAATCGAGGGTAGAGTTATACACTTACCTCGCTATAGTGGTCATTTAGTGCATTCCCTATACAATACACCAGTAACTGAAACTATTTTCAGTTAGTCTGTAGTGCGAGACAATGATCCCTACCCCCTGCATCATATATTCATATGTTGTCACTATTCAAAAGCAGTCCTTTTTGTTTCATATGTGCCAGCCGAAGCCGGCTACGGTCATCACGGTCTGTGAACCATGGGGAGGGAACGCACTCGAGAACGCGAACGGTGAGTTGAAGTCCGCATGGGAAAAACCGGGACGCAGTATGGACGAACGGCGCGGCCGGCGGGAACGATGAGCGGACCGGCAACGACGGACGCTCGGTCGTACACGTCCGGCGAGATCCGAACGATCGCGCTCGCGATCATCTCTGGGATTTTCTTCGGCGGCGTCGCGACGGGCGTCGCCTTTCCGACGCTCCCGCTGTTAGACGAGCGGCTGGTGATCAGCGCATTGATGCTGAGCGTGATCCTCTCGGCGAATCGGATCGCTCGGTTAGTGATGAATACGCCCGCGGGGACGATCATCGACCGCGTCGGTGCGCGCAAACCGATGATCTTCGGGCTGTTCACGCAGGCGCTTGCTCCGTTCGGTTACGTCCTCGGGCTGAACGCGCCGCCGACCATCCTCGGTTCGTTCCCCGTCTTCGGCGAGGTGTCGCTGCCGGGGATCGTCTTCGTCTGCTCGCGACTGTTCTGGGGCGTCGGTAGCGCGTTCGTCTTCATCGGCGCGTTCGCGACGATCACCTCCGTCACCACCGCTGCCAATCGGGGCCGGTGGATCGGCTACATGCGCGGCGGCCAGTCGCTCGGCTTCCCGACCGGACTCGTTCTCGGCGGTCTCCTGACCGATCTCGCCGATATGCAGACCGCCTTTCTCGTCGCCGGCGCGCTCGCGTTGATCGCCGGGACGATCGCGACGCTCGTCCTCCCGGACGTCCACGGCGGTGCCGAAACCCGATCGGCGAGCGTCCGCCAACTGCCGTCGCTGCTCGCGGGTCGCCCCACCGTCCTCGTGATCGGCTTCGGAAACTTTACCGTCCAGTTTCTCTGGGGCGGCATCCTCCTCTCGACGCTCGCCCGCTACGCGAGCGACCACGGCCTCGAGCTCGCGCTTCTCGGCGCGGCGGGCGTCAGCGGCGTCGTCATGGCACTGGGCGTGCTCATGTCGGGCGCGACGACGCTCGCGACCAGTCGAATCTCGGATCGGATGGACGACCGGACGCTGCTGACGGTGCCCGCGTTTCTGGCGATAGGGGCGGGCTTCTTCCTCATCGCAACCGTACCGACGATCGAAGCGTTGCTCGTCGCGATCGCGCTCGCCGGCGGCGGCGTGGGCGTCGCCGCGCCCGCGCTGATGGCGATTCTGGGCGATCTCACGCCCGGCGACGAGCTCGGTCGAATGGGCGGCGTCTACAACGTAATGGGCGACATCGGACTCAGTCTCGGCCCGCTGGTCGCGATTCCGGCCGTCGACAGCGGCCTCGGCTACCAGTGGACCTACGTCGGCTGTGCCGCCCTCGTCGCGAGCTGTCTGGCGGCCGTCTCGCTCCCCTTGCTCCGAAACCCAGCCGTCTCGACGACCGCCGTCGAAGCCGACTGACCGCGATCGGTCGGTACGTCAACCTTTATCACCCGCGGTGTTCGACTCGAGACCGTGTCACGGACGAACCGATCGGCGGCGGCCGGAGACGGCTCCCAGCCACCGATCCATCGCCTCGAGTGTTCGGTCGACTGGCCGCCCGGCCACGCCGCGTCGTATCTCCTGCCCGGCGACGAGCGCGTGCTCGTCGACGCGGGTGCGATCGGCGACGAGGCCGAACGCGAACTTCGCAACGACCTGGCGGCCGTCGACTGCGAGCCGAGCGATATCGACCACCTGCTGGTGACCCACGCCCACTCGGACCACGTCGGGCAGGTGCGGACAATCCGCGAAGCCGGCGACGTCACGGTCTACGCGCCGGAGCTGATCAAGCAGCGCTGGGATCGCAGCCTCGAGGCGGTCCGCGACGCGACGCGGGCGAACCTGCGCGAGGCCGGCGTCGCACCTGACCGGCTCGAGCCGTCGGTCGACCGCCTCGTCGAGGCCCATCGCTCCGTTCGGGAGGCACTGCCGCTCGAGGCGGTCGATGTCTGGATCGAACGAGGAGACCGGCTCGCGATCGGCGACTTCGAGATCGAACCGATATACGCGCCCGGCCACCACGTCACCCACTTCTGCTACGGGACGACCGTCGCCGACGAGCGTGTCCTCCTCTCGGGCGACGTGGCGATCGATCCGTTCCGCGCGGCGGCGATCCACGTGAACTTCGACGACGGCGTCACCGAGAGCATCGACGCCTTCCGCGACGCCCTCGAGCGCCTGCAGGAGTACTCGTTCGACCGTGTCTATCCCGGTCACGGCCCGGTCCACGATCGATTCGACGCAGCCGTCGAGCGATCGCTCGCCGACCTCGAAGAGCGGATTCGACGCAGTTTCGAGGCGCTCGAGCCGACCGGGAGCACCCCCGTCGATGTTGCGGACGCAGAGACCGACGACCCGTACGAGCGGGCGCGAGTGCTCCCCGAAATCGTCGGCTCGCTCGCCCACCTCGAGAAACGAGGGCGCGATCGCTCGGACCTCGTGGACGACGTGCGAGTCTACGAACGGGTCGACAACGGCGACAACGTCTGACCCCCGGTCGGTTATAATACTTCTGAGCACTTCGAGATACACTACGATATCTGGTATGTGATGAGACACGTTCGCAGCCGGCTCGGCCGGTAATCCGACGACGACCAGAGCAGCGGCTGTCCGGCACAGATCGGCCCTCAAATACGTTCTACGTGCCTCGTTCGTTGGCGTCGGTCTCGGCACGGCATTCGAACTAGCGACGAACGTGATCGGGAGAGATCCGCTGCTTCTCACGACTACCGCGCGTCTTAGCGGTGATTTCAGCCCTTGACCCAGATCGTATTGGGAAACAGTTCTCCGATCCTCGATCGCTATCGTCTCCGGCCGCCGATATATTTCACTACTAGTGGTGAAATTCGACATATCTGGTGGTCATACATTCCGATCCCGAGAACCGAGCGTCGATCGAGGACCGACTCGCGTCGTCCAGTCGTTCACGGTAGCTGATGTTCTGCCGACTCGATACATCGTCCGTCCGTTTCCGGCTCCGATCGCGTATTCCGAGCGAGAAGGAGGCAGGGGCCACAGTACGGAATTCGAGACGAACACAACACGATACAACTCACAGATAGTTTCTGATACGTCGTGAGCGGACCGCCTACACTTTTATACTCGCTGACCCTACCGTGGGAATATGCGAGCAGCCGTAGTCGAAGAACATGGGGAACCGCTGGCGGTCAAAGACGTCGACTATCCGGAACCGGGTGCCGATCAGGTCATCGTCGAGACCGAAGCGTGTGGCATCTGTCGCAGCGACTGGCACGCCTGGCAGGGCGACTGGAGCTGGATCGGCGCGGGCGTTCCCGAGGGCCAGATCCTCGGTCACGAGCCTGCCGGCATCGTCTCGGCGGTGGGAAGCGACGTCGAGACGCTCGAGGAGGGCGACCGCGTCGCGGTCCCCTTCCACCTCGGCGACGGCACCTGTCCCCACTGCCGTGAGGGGCGGGCGAACAACTGCGAGACGGTGCTCCCGCTGGGCCTCTCCGAGTTCGCGCAGGGTGCGTTCGCCGAGGCGTTCCCCGTTCGCGAAGCGGACTTCAACTGCGTCAAGCTGCCCGACGATGTCGGGTTCACCGAGATGGCCGGTCTGGGCTGCCGGTTCATGACGGCGTATCACGCGTTAGCCGACCGCGCCAATCTCCGACCCGGCGACTGGGTCGCCGTCCACGGCTGTGGCGGCGTCGGCCTCTCGGCGATCCACATCGCGGATGCGCTGGGCGCCCACCCGATCGCGATCGACCTCGTCGACGACAAACTCGAGCGCGCGAAGGAACTCGGCGCCCGCGAAACGGTCAACGTGACCGAGGTCGACAGCTCGGCTCAAGCGGTCCAGGCCATCACCGACGGCGGTGCCGACGTCTCCATCGACGCGCTGGGTGTCGCCGACACCTGTAAGAACTCGGTCAACAGCCTGGGTACGCGGGGCAGCCACGTGCAGGTCGGCCTGACGACCGGCGAGGAAGAGGGCCAGATCGAACTCCCCGTCGACATCATGACGATGCAGGAGATCGACTTCCACGGCTCCTTTGGCATGCCGCTGGTCCGCTACGAGGAACTGTTCAACCTGATCGCACAGGGCACCTTAGAGCCCGATAAGATCATCGGCGAGACGCTCTCGCTCGAGGAGGCACCCGAGATGCTGGCCTCCATGGACGACTACGAGACGGTCGGCATCCCCGTCATCACCGAGTTCTGAACGCGGACGATCGAGCGAATCTTCCACAAATCTGCGTTTTCGTTCCGGATCGTTGGCTCGAACGTGTCACTCGGTCGGTAGTATCTCACAGCGCGTCCACTGCTTTCACCAGAGAGTCCAGTACCTGTCACACCGATCAACGTAACCGAAACGCTCGGTCATCGCTTCACGGCGTCCGGCCGAACACGGAACGTAAATATGATTTCCTCGCTAACTGCTATCTATGGCCAAGGAGCCGACGCCGGACGATATCGACTGGGAGTTCAAGGAGCGTGATATCAAGATCCTTCGTGAACTTGCAGCCAATCCACAGATCTCGAGCCGGGATCTGGCGGACCTCCTCGATGAGAAATACGACATCGACATCTCGAACGTCACGGTGAGCGAAACGATCCGCAAGATGCGTGAGTCGCGAATCTTCCACGAGGCCATCCTTCCCAACGAGGAGTTCTACAACTTCGCGCTGTTCGAGTTCAAATTCTTCCCGTGGGGATTCAGCGACAACTGGAAGGAGGCGATGGAGTACATCATCGAGGACGAACACACCATGATGTACTTCATCTCGAACGGGGAGTACCAGTGGAAGACGATTATGATGTTTCGGACGCGCGAGGCGGAATCGAAGTGGATTCACGACTTCTATCGGGAGTACGGCGACGTCGTCCTGAACGTTCGCAACCACGTCGCCCATAACATGTTGAAATTCAGAACCGACCCGGAAATTTTCGAGCTACTCGACGAGCCGTAAGCCCCTCAGTTGGTGTCGCCGGCCAGCCACCGCTGGATCGCGAAGCCGACAACCGGGACGACCATCGTGATCACGAGCACGAGCGTCGCGAGCACGTTCACCTTCGGCGTGATCGTCGTCCGCACCATCGAGTAGATGACGACCGGAACCGTGGTCGTCTCCCGCTGTACCCAGAACTGTGAGGCGGTGAACTCTCCGAAGGAGATGACAAACGAGAGCACCATCGCTGTCACGATCGCCGGCGCGATCTGTGGCAGCGTGATCTCCCGGAAGGTCACCACTCGATCGGCGCCGAGGGTCATCGCCGCGTCCTCGAGCGTTTCGTCGAAGAGGTAGAGGCGACTGCGGACGATCAGGAACGCGTAGGGCAACGCGAGCAGGGTGTGCATGACGATCAGCCACCAGATGTTCCGGTCCAGACCGATCTCGGTGAAGAAGCTCGTCGCCGCGACGCCGACGATCACCGGCGGGACGATCATCGGTGTCAGGAGCGCGATCGAGAGCGCCTTCTTCGCGGGAAACGGCTTTCGCACGAATCCCATGGCGGTGAGCGTCCCGATAGCGCCGGCGAGTATCGCGGCGGCGATACCGACTTGCGTGCTCACCCAGACGGCGCTGAGGAACATCTCGTCGCTGAAGAACGCGACGTACCAGTCGAGGGTCAGTCCGCTCGGCGGGAAGGTCGCGATCCGCTGTGCGCTAAAGGAGTTGACGACGACCACGACGAGCGGCAGGATCATGCTCAGGTAGACCAGCGCGGAGACGAGCCTGATTCCGTGCCAGTTCCAGTTCGTCCTGACGTCGGCTGCGTAGTCTCGAACGCTCATATCTGGGTCCCCTCGAGCGCTTCTTCGATGTCTGCCTTTCGACTGAACAGGTAGAGTATCGCGACGATCAGCGCCACGTAGACGAGCGAGAGTGTCGCCGCGAACGGCCAGTTGAAGTCCTGGCTGAACACGGTCTCGATGACGGGAGCGATCAGTCGGTCGCTGGTCCCGCCGAGCAGTTGCGGTGCCAGGAAGGACCCCGCCGAGAGGATGAACGTGAACAGGATTCCGGAGACGACGCCGGGCCAGGAGAGGGGGAGCGTCACCTCCCAGAACGCCCGGGCGTCGCTCGCACCCAGCGTCTTCGCCGCCTGGATGATCTCCTCGTCGATCGTGCTGACGATCGAGTACACGGGCAACACCATGAACGGCATGATGCTCACGGACAGTCCGAGCATCATCCCGCGGGTCGAGTAGAGTATCTCGACCGGTTGCCCGATGATGCCGACCCACAGCAGGAAGTCGTTGACGATTCCCTGCCGGCCCAGGATCGGGATCCACGCGTACGTGCGGATCACGAGCGGGACCCAAAACTGGACGACGACCAGTCCCAGCAGGACCGGCGTCCAGCGGCTCTTCGACCGTCCCAGGAAGTACCCGAGCGTGTAGCCGAAGGGTAAGACGATCAGCGTCGTCACGACGCCGACCACCAGCGATCGAACGATCACCTGGTGGTAGACGGAGCCGTTGACGAACCGTCGGTAGTTCTCGAGCGTCGGTTCGTAGATGATGGTACCGAACTCGCCGGAGCGGAAGAAACTGAACGCGACGATGACCGTCAGCGGGAGAAACAGAAACAGTAGTACCCACAGCAGGCCAGATCCCGGCGAGAGCACGTAGCCGACCCGCTCGCTCTCCATCAGCCGCTGTCGGATCGATTCGATTCGGTTGGGTGTCTCTGTCGTCGTCGATGCGGTTTCGCTGCTCATTTGGTCACCTCAGATGAACTTCTCATGATCGGGATGGGGGGTTCGCGAGAGCACTTCGCTGCCGCGTTCGGTTACGAGTACCATGTCTTCGAAACGGACACCGGCCACGCCGCGTCGGAACAGGCCCGGCTCGATCATGACGATCATGTTCTCCTCGAGCGTGACATCGCCGGTCGGGCCCACGTATGGGGGTTCGTGGGCGACGACGCCGATGCCGTGGCCGATGATGCCATCGGTCAGCCACTCCTCGTAGCCGAACTCGACGAAGACGTCGCGTGCGGCATCGTACACTTCGCGGCCGGTTGCGCCGGGTTCGATGGCGTCGATCGCCGCCTCGTGGGCCGCGAACGTCGCCTGGTACATCGATCGCTGTTCGTCGGAGGGCGTACCGGGGAACGCCATTCGGGCCAGTTCGCTGTAGTAGCCCTTCCACATCGGGCCCTCGTCGAGTTGGACGAACTCGCCCCGCCGGATGCGCTTTCTGGAGGGATACTCCTGACAGCGCGACCAGCGGACGCCGGAGCTGACGATCGCCGGGAGGGCGTAGGCGCCGGCCGCGCCGGCCGAGAGCATGGCGTCCATGATCGCGCCGGAGACCTCGCACTCGCGGACGCCGACGTCGACCGCCTCGATGCCGGCCTCGATCGCGAGTTCGGCGACCGAGAGCCCCTCCTCGATGAGCGCGATCTCCGCGTCCGTCTTGATCGCCCGCGCCTCGAAGAGCAACTCGCCCGCGTCACGCAGGTCACAACGCGGCAGCGCCCCCTCGAGTTTCCGGGCGAACCGGTACTCCATGTGCGGATCGAGAGCGACGACACCGTCCGCGACGCCGCGCTCCTCGAGCACCGACGCGAACGTCGACGCGGCCTCGTCGTCAGTCGTCGAGAACGGGACGACGTCCGCGAGCCAGTGGCGGTCGTCTAAGTCCGCGGCCAGTCGGGGAGCGGCGACGATCGTCGGCTCGCCCGTCCGCGTCACGACCGCACCGTGTTCGGCCGATAGCGAAAAGCTGTCGTAGGGGCCGTAGCCGGTGAGATATCGGAGGTTGTCGGATCGGTTGACGAGCAGAGCGTCGACGTCCGCATCGGCCATCCGCTCCTGTACAAGTTCGAGATTCTCTCGCGCGACCGGCTCGAGGACACGAAACAGTTCCTGGCGCTCGTAGTCCAGGTGGGCCGTATCGCCGTGCTGGCACCGTGTGCCGGTCATCGACCCTCCGCGGAAATCGCCGGTTGCTCCGAGCCGTCGGCCGAGGACTGCGACGTGGTGTAGATGACATCCGACGGATCGATGCTTACCCAAACCTCGTTGCCGGGCTCGAGCATGCTGGCGTTCGCGTGGTGGTTCACCTGTACCGTCGTCCCGAACGCGGGGACGGACACGAAGTAGACGGCTCCCTGTCCCTGGTAATCCACGCTCTCGATAGTTCCCCGGAAGGCGTTCTCGCCCGCGGGGCGATCCGTACTGAGCGACGCGAGTTCGGTCCGAACGAAGACCGCCACGTCGTCGCCGTCGTCGATCCCGTCGCGGGCCTCGACGGTCATCGTCGAGTCGCCGAACCGAACTACGGGGTCCGACTCCAGCCGGAGGGTACCGTCGATCCTGCTCGAGGTGCCGAGGAAGTCCGCGACGAACGGCGACGTCGGCCGTTCGTACGCCGTCTTCGGATCGTCGTACTGCTCTAGGGTGCCGTCGTTGAGCACCGCGATCCGATCGCCCATCGAGAGCGCCTCCGTCTGGTTGTGGGTGACGTAGATGGTCGTGATGCCGGTCTCGCGCTGGATGCGCTTGAGTTCGGTTCGCATCTCCCCCCGGAGCTTCTTGTCGAGGTTGGACAGCGGCTCGTCCATCAACACGAGGTCGGGATCGAACGCGAGCGCTCGAGCGACGGCGACTCGCTGTTGCTGTCCCCCGCTGCACTCGTGTGGATACTCGTCCTCGTAGCCCTCGAGGTTGATCATCGAGAGCATCTCGGAGACTTTCGCCTCGCGCTCGCGTTCGTCGGCGCCGCGCATCTTCAGTCCGAAGGCGATGTTCTCCGCGACGGTCTTGTGGGGAAAGAGCGCGTAGTCTTGGAAGACGACGCCGATATCGCGTTCGTACGGCGGGAGGTCCGTGAGATCGGCCCCCTGCAGTCGGATCGAGCCGGACGTCGGCGTCTGGAGACCGGCGACGTTGAGGAGCGTCGTCGTCTTCCCACAGCCGCTCGGACCGACGACCGTGACGAACTCTCCTTCCTCGACGGAAAACGAGATGCCGTCGACGGCGACGGTCTCGCCGAACTCCTTCCGCAAGTTGTCAATATCGAGAAATGCCATGTGATAGTTGTATGTATGTCGTTAGTCAGCGAGATAACTACGACGATTGGATGCGCTCCCACTCCTGGGACCACTCGTCGGAGTGATCCTCCTGGTAGCCGGGATCCATGAAGGTGAGCCGCTCACCGCCCGTCGGATCGTAGTCGCCGAGGTTTTCGATCACGTCGGAGGTCGCGCCGGTCGCCGGCGGGTAACCGAGCGCCTCAGCGAGCGGCACCAACACGTCTTCGGTGAGGAGGAAGTCGAAGAAGTCCATCGCGGTGCTGCGCTTGTCGTCGTCGATTCCGGACACCATCGCCCAGTTGTCGGACCAGCCGTACGCGCCCTCCTTCGGAATGACGTAGTCGAGGTGATCGTGGCCATCGTCGACGGCGGCCTTGATCCGGCCGCCCCACGCTTCGCCGACGTACGCCTCGTTTTGGGCGTACATTCGGACGTGTTCGTCGCCCGTCGACCAGTAACTCGAGATCAGTTCTTTCTGCTCGCGAACCGAATCCCAGATCTGCTGAATACCGTCCTCGTACGAGCTCTCGGCGCCGATATCGTTCGGGTCCATGCCGAGGTGCAGCGCGGTCGTGAAGACGCGCACGAAGTCGGTCCCCTGCATGGTGACGTTGCCGGCGTTCGCCTGGTCCCAGCACGCTTCCCACGAGTCGAGTTCACCCATCTCGTCGCGGTTGTACGCCATCCCGATGGTCCCGTACACCGTCGGAATACCGTGGACGTCGTCACCGGCGTCGTACACCGGATTCTTGAACGTCTCGGCGAGGCTATCGTAGTTGTCGAGGTCGTCCGTATTGATCGGCTCCCAGACGCCCTCGCTCGCGCCCATATACAGCGTGTTCGCGGAGGTGATCGTCACGTGGGCGTCGGACTGCCCGGACTGGATCTGATTGTATCCGTCGAACTGGTCGCTGATCTGGTTGACTGCGACGTCGACACCCTGTTCCTCTTCGAACGCCGAGAACACCTCGCTCTCGTACGAGTCGATGTAGTTTCCGCCGGTGACCTGCACGACGAACGGATCGCTCGAGCCGCCGCCGAGACACCCCGCCAGTCCGGCGATGCCGGCAGCACTGACGCCGCCGATCGATTGTAACACCCGCCGGCGGCTTCGATTGCTCTCTGCACGACTGCCGACGTTGGAAGTCGAATCAGTGTAGGATTTCCTCATTGTACGGGACTAGCATGGAACAACCACATAATAAAACTTGCTACCTGTTCGCCAGATATATGGAAATGACGATGTACCTGAGTGCCACTTTCTAAATCAGGATTCGAGAAATAGGGCGCAAGGCTTAACAACATTTGGGCCAATTGGTGGGCAATGGCACCGTACGATTTACCAGAACGTCAATCACTGGAGGTTGAACATGGAACCGCGTGAACGCGTCGAGGACGCCGCGGGCGAGCGCGTCGAGGCCGCCGTCGACGAACTCAGCGACGACCTCGTCGATTTCGCCGCCGAGCTCGTCCGGGTTCGAAGCGTTCTCACCGAAGAAGCGCCCGCCCAGGACCTCGTCCGAGAGCGCCTCGAGGCGCTCGACCTCGAGGTCGAAGCGATCCGCGCCGACGAGGTCCCCGACATCGAAGACCACGACGAGTACGTCGAACGCGACGCGTCCTACGAGGGGCGCCCGAACCTCTTTGCGACCCGCGAGGGAGCCGGCGACGGGTCGTCGCTGCTCTTCAACGGTCACGTCGACGTCGTCCCCGAGGGCGACCGCGACGCGTGGTCGTTCGACCCGTTCGCCGGAACCGTCGAGGACGGCCGACTCCTCGGCCGGGGCGCGTCGGACATGAAAGGCGGCGTCGCCGCGATGATTTACGCGCTCGAGGCGCTCGATCGCGCGGGGATCGAACTGCTTGGCGATCTGTCGTTCAACACCGTCATCGAGGAGGAGTACGGCGGCTCGGGCGGGACACTCGCGAGCGTCCTCGCGGGCGTCGACGCCGACGCGGACGCCGTCGTGATTCCGGAACCGACGGGCTTCGACTCGTGGATCGCGAACGACGGCGTCTCCTACTTCCGCGTGACCGTCGACGGAAAGAGCGCTCACGCGGCGGAGACCGACGCCGGCGTGAACGCGATCTCGAAGCTGTTGCCGATCTATCACGCACTCGAGGATCTCCACGACGAGCGCAAGACGACGGTCCACGACGAGCTCTTCGAGGAGTGGCACGAGCACACGGTTTCGCTGAACCTCGGCACGCTGCGCGGCGGCGACTGGGTCTCGAGCGTCCCCGACGAGGCAGTGCTCGAGGCGCGGATCTCCCACGCCCCCGAGGAGACGCGCGAGGAGCTCCGCGAGACGGTCGAACGAACGGTCGAACGGGCCGCCGACGGAGACTCGTGGCTCGCGGAGCACCCGCCCGAGATCGAGTGGTTCGGCTGGCGCGGCCGGTCCGCGAAGATCGACCCCGACGAACCGATCGTTCAGACCGTCGAAGCCGTCGCCGAAACGGCGCTGGACCGGGAGAGTCACGCCAAAGGGTTCCCCGGCGGGATCGACTCCCGGTTCTTCGTCAACGAAACCGGGACGCCTGCGGTCTGCTTCGGGCCGGGCGCGTACAACATCCACGGCACCGACGAGTACCTCCCCGTAGCGGAACTCGAGGAAATCACGCTCGCGCTCGCGTTGACCGCCATGTCGTGGTGTGGCTATAGGGTGACGCCGGATGAGCAGTGACGGCGGCTCGGAACCTCGCCGCTACGACGAACTCACGTGGCCCGAGATCGACGAGGCAGCCGAGGAGGGCGCAACGGTCGTCGTCCCCGTCGGCGCGACCGAAGACCACGGCCCGCACCTCCCGCTCGACGTCGACCGTCGGATCGTCGAGGCGGTCTGCGAACCGGCCGTCGCCGCGAGGGACGACGCGCTCCTGTTTCCGACGATCGATCACGGCTATCTCCCCCACCACATGGACTTTCCGGGCGGGATCACGATCGGCTGGCGCACGTTCGTCGACTACGTCGTCGACGTCTGCGTCTCGCTCGCCCACCACGGATTCGAGCGGATCCTGCTCGTGAACGGCCACGGCTCCAACCACCACCTCCTCGAGCTGGCCAGCCGGCAGGTGATGCTGCAGTACCCCGACGTCCACTGCGCGATGCTCTCGTGGTGGGAGATCGACGAGGTCCGCGACACCGCGAGCGCGGTTCGCGAAGCCGGCCCGCAGGGGTCGGCCCACGCGGGCGAGATGGAGACATCGATCTACATGCACCTGTTCCCCGAGCGCGTCGACATGGAGGCCGCCGCCCGCGACGCCGACTACCCCGAGAGCCGGCACTTCAACAATCTCGATCTCGCGGGTCAGACCCGTCCGGAGGACTCGACGCCGGTGACGATGCTGGGATGGTGGTCGACGATTTCGGAGACCGGCATCCTCGGCGACGCGACGGTCGCCAGCGCCGAGACCGGCGAACTCCTCCTCGAGGCCGCGATCGACGGCCTCGGCTCCGTGCTCGAGGAGTTCGCCGAGTACCCGATCCGGTCGATCGACGACCACCACGCACGGACCGTATCCAACCGCGAATACGACGCTTTCAGACCACGATGACACACGCCATAGACGCCACAGATACAGCCACTCGACTGGCCGAAGTCGGCGACGATGCGGCCGACCACGAGAAAGTCACGGACCTCGTCTCCGCGATCGAGGAGTACGTCACTGACGGCTCGAGCATCGCTTTCGGCGGGATGGGCGGCCGCGACCCGGAGGCGGCGGCCCGCGAGATCGTCCGCCAGGGAACGACGGGACTGACCGTCCTCGACGACGCCAGAACGACCCTGTTCGACATCATGGTCGGCGCCGGTTGCGTCGACGAGTACGTCGGCTCCTGGGTCGGAACGAGCCTCATCTCCCAGGGCCACAACGTTCGAAGCGCCGTCGAGAACGACGTTCCCCACCACCTCGAGATGCGCGACGTCTCGAACTTCGGCTCCTCGCTGATGTTTCTCGCGGGGGCGATGGACCTCCCGTTCGTACCGACGCGGTCGATGCTCGATACGGACATCCCGACGCACAACGACGACCTCGCGGTGATCGAGGATCCGCTCGGGTCGGGCGATCCGCTCGTGCTCGTTCCTCCGGCGCGACCCGACGTGGCGATCATCCACGTCCAGCGGTGCGATCCGATGGGCAACGCACAGATACTGGGCAACGTCGTCAACGATCACCTCAAGGCGCGGGCCGCCGAACACACGATCGTCACCTGTGAGGAACTCGTCCCGACCGAGGAGATCAGACGACGGCCCGAACTCACCCGCATCCCGTTCTACACGGTCGACGCGGTCGTCGAGGTCCCCTTCGGCTCGCACCCGTGGCACTGCTACGGGAAGTACTACGCCGACCTGCCCTTCTACCGGGAGTACGGCCTCCGGTCGCGAGACCGCGAGGAGTTCCTCGAGTGGCTCGACGAGTGGATCTGTCCACACGAGGAATACCTCGAGAAAGTGGGCGCCGATCGGTTGGCGACGCTCGAGCACATGGAGCAAACGATCAACGGTGCCGACTCCGCGGGGGAGACCGATGAGTGACCGATCGACGGCGGGCGAGACCGCTGACTTGCCCGCGGAGGAGACCGATGAGTGACCGATCGACGGCGGGCGAGACCGCTGACTTGCCCGCGGAGCCGACGACCCCGATCCGCGTCGATCGGCCGGCGGAGACGGCCGACGATTACACGACGACCGAACTGCTGGCCGTCGCCGCCGCGCGCCAGATCGACGACGGCGAGACCGCGTTCATCGGCGTCGGCATGTCGCTGATGTCGGGCATCCTCGCGAAGTACACGCACGCGCCGGACTGCCAGCTCGTGACCGAGTCGGGGTACATCGGCTCCGTCCCGCCGGGCGTGGTCCAGTCGATCTCCGACACCATCCTCGGGGTCGACGCGCTCGTCGCGACCGACCAGTGCGAGATCTTCGTCGACAACCAGCGCGGGGCCTTCGACGTCGGCATCATCGGCGCGGGCCAGATCGACAGCCGCGGCAACACGAACTCGACGGCCGTGATCGGCGACGCGACGTACGACCGACCGAAAGTGCGCCTGCCCGGCTCCGGCGGGAGCAACGACATCATGACCTCCTGTGGCCGGACCGTCGTCATGATGCGCCAACAGCGCCGCGCGTTCACCACCGAGGTCGACTACGTGACCGCGCCGGGCCACTTAGAGCACTCCGACCGGCGCGAGGAACTCGGCTTCGTCGGCGGCGGCCCGGCCGCCGTCGTCACCGACATGGCGGTGTTCGGCTTCGACGACGACGGCGAGATGGTCCTCGAGACGACCCATCCCGGCGTCAGCGTCGACGACGTTCGCGACGAAGTCCAGTGGGACCTCCGCGTCGCCGACGACGTCGAGACGACGCCGGAGCCGACGCGGGGCGAAGTCGCAATGTTGCGCGCCATCGACCCCGCCGACGTCGTCCTACGCGGCACCGACTACGTCTACGAAGTCGGCTTCGAGGAGTGGAGCGACACCGTCCTCGAGCACTGGGAGCAACTGCGAACGGTTCAGAACGACACTGACGATTCACGATGACGACACACGAGAAACCACACCGACAGACGAGAGCCGGCACCGACCTCGGCGGGATGTTCCCCCGCGCGTTCGCCGACGAGTACGTCACCATCGTCCGCGGCGACGGGCCGTGGGTCTGGGACGCGGACGGCAACCGCTACCTCGATGCCATCTCGGGGAACCAGAACGTCAACATCGGCCACGGCCGCGAGGAGGTAGCCGAGGCCGCGCGCGAACAGATCGACCGCCTCGAGTACGTCTCGAGCATGCTGTTTACGAACGAGCCCGCGATGGAGTACACCGAGAAGATCGCGGAGTTCACGCCCGAGGGCTTCGAGAAGACGTGGCTCGTCTCGAGCGGCTCGGAAGCGAACGAGAGCGCGATCAAGATGGCCCGCCAGTACCACTACGAGCGGGGCAACGAGGGCAAGTACAAGGTAATCTCGCGCCGCCGGAGCTACCACGGCAACACCGCCGGGGCGATGGCGGTCTCCGGCTTTCCGGCCCGAAAGACGAAGATGGAGCCGCTGTTCGCGAATTTCCCGAAAGCGCCGAGCGCCACGCCGTACCGCTGTGAGCGCTGCGACGGTGACGGCGGGCACGCCTGCGGCGTCGAGTGTGCGAACGACCTCGAGCGGCTCATTCAGGACGAGGGGCCGGAGACGGTGTCGGCGTTCATCACGGAGCCGGTCACGGGTGCCGCGAACGCCGGCGCGTCTCCCCACGACGGCTACTTCGAGCGGGTCCGCGAGATCTGCGACGAGTACGACGTGCTGTTCATCGTCGACGAGGTTATGGCCGGATTCGGACGGACCGGCGAGAACTTCGCGATCGAACACTGGGACGTCACGCCCGACATCATCACCGGCGCAAAGGGGATGAGCGGCGGCTACTCCCCGATCGGCGGCACGATGCCCCACCGCCGCGTTGCGGCGGTCTTCGAGGACGTCGAAGACGGGTTCCAGCACGGCCACACCTTCTGTTTCAACCCGGCCTCGGCCGCGATCGGCACGGCCGTCCTCGAGTACATGGATGACCACGACCTCGTGGACAACGCCCGCGAGGTCGGCGCACACCTCCGAGAACGCTGCGAGGAGTTCTACGAGTACGAGTTCGTCGGCGACGTCCGCGGGAAGGGACTGATGATCGGCGTGGAGTTCGTCGGCGACCGGGAGACGAAGGAGCCGCTGCCCGAAACCGGCGCGGAGTTCCAGTCGCTCCTGTTCGAGGCGGGGCTAGACAACGGGATCATCACCTATCCGGGTGGTGGCCACGTCGGCGGAGAGAACGGCGACTACACACTGATCACGCCGCCACTGACCATCGACGAGTCCCTCGCCGACGAGGTCGTCGACCGGATGCACGCGACGCTCGCGGACGTCGAATCGTCGCTCGAGCGGTGATCTCGGGAACGCGGTGATCTCGGCCCCATTCTCAAGACGGTGACCGCCATCTGACGACCGGTCACGTCGAAATTTCGATTGCTCGAGACTGAGGAGGAAGCGTATTCTCGCAGATTGTGCGAATCGGAGAAGGAGCCGCTACCCCGCCGGTTACGCCACGTCCTCGAGTGCGGAACGGAGCCCGTCGAGGCCGGTCTCGAGTTGCTCGCGCGAGATCGAAAGCGGCGGCTGGACGCGCATGACGTTCTTGTAGTAGCCGCCGACGCCCAACACGACGTTCGACTCCTCGCGGAGGTGGTCGCTGACGGCTGCCGCGAGCTCGCTGTCTGGTCGCGGCGCGACGTTCTGCGGTCCCGTCGCGTCCGGGTCGACGAGTTCGACGCCCCACATCAGGCCGAGGCCGCGCGTCTGGCCGACGACATCGTACTCGTCCTCGAGCGCGGCGAGTTCGCCCTCGAGCCACTCGCCCTGCTCGCGGGCGTTGTCGACGATGCCGTCCTGCAGTTCGTCGATGGTCGCCAGCGCGGCGGCGCAGGCGACGGGGTTGCCGCCGAACGTCGAGAGGTGATCGCCCGAGTCGAATGCGTCCGCGATCTCCGCGGGTGCGGTAAACGCGCCAAGCGGCAGCCCGTTCGCGATCCCCTTGGCCTGCGTCAGGATGTCGGGTTCGACGTCGAAGTGCTCGCTCGCGAACAGTTCGCCGGTGCGGCCGTAGCCGGTCTGGACCTCGTCGGCGATGAGCAGCGCGTCGTGGTCGTGGGCGATCTCCTGAACGCGCTCGAGCCAGCCCGCTGGCGGAACGACGATTCCGGCTTCGCCCATGACCGGTTCGACGACGACCGCGGCGAGGTCGCCGCTCGTGTGCGAGCCGATGACGCGCTCGAGGTCGTCGGCGCAACCGGCGTCGCACTGATCGCCGTCACAGCGCGGACAGCGGTAGCCATACGGCGGGGCGGTGTGGGCCACGTCGTTGAGGGTGGGTGCCATTCCCTGCTTGTAGGACTTGTTCCCCGTCAGGGCGAGACTACCGAGGGTGCGGCCGTGAAACCCCATCTCGAGGGCGATGACCTCCTTCGAGCCGGTGTACTTCCGCGCGAGTTTGACGGCGCCCTCGACCGCCTCGGTGCCGGAGTTACAGAAGAAGCTCTTCCGGAGGTCTCCCGGGGTCACGTCGGCGATCCGTTCGGCGAGGTCGGCGACCGGCTCGTTCGGATGGACGTACGAGCAGCCGTGGACGAACTCGTCGAGTTGCTCCTTCGCGGCGTCGACGACGGCCGCGTTCCCGTGGCCCACGTTCGTCACCGAGATTCCGGAGAACAGATCGAGGTACTCGGTACCGTCGAAATCCTCGAGCGTACAGCCCGACGCTCGCCGTACCGGCACGTCGAGTGACTTCCAGATCCCCATCACGTGATCGTCGTACGCCGATTCGACGGACGCGTTCGACGCGCGCCCGACGGCCGAATTAGGCTTCTGTTCAGACATATGGAGTACAGACGATTTTCCATCCTAATAAGCTATCGTATATTGTATCCAGTTCGGATACCGGCGACCGTGCCTCCGACAGGGCTGCCCCCACGGCCCGGACGACGACTCGTCTTCCGTCGCGTTTCGATCCGAATCCGACGCTCGAGCAGTCGGTGGGGCCGTGGTACGCGAGTTGTCCATCACGGGCTCGCTGTGACACACGAGCGAGCGGCGCGTCGGCTTCGAGCCGGCGCGCTACGGAGAACGGAACGGTCGGACGAGCTCACCGATGAAGACGGAGCCGGCGCACGGCTGTTCGGTGTCGCGTCGGAAACCCGGGCGGGCGGGAACCGCCCTGGGCGTGAGAGACATGAGCGTACTCGAAGCGGGGGCGAGTCCACGTCCGAGCGATCCGGGCACGAACGCACGCAATCGGCGTATGGGTTGGGCCAAGCGCGTACCCGGCGGGGTGTTTCCTCCCCGCAGGTCGGCTAATGCAAGAGCTGCCTATTGTTATGCAGCAGCTTGGTCGCCGGTAGCGACCCCGAACCGATCGCAGGCGGCGTATAACGCGCGGGTAGACACCCGCTACCGACGGTGCACGGCGCTCACCGCGCTCAGGCGAGCGTGCGGTCGACGTACTCGAGGATGTTTTCGGACTCCGCCATCGTCACGCCGTGGTCGTCGTCGACGAGGACCGGGACCGCCCGCTGGCCCGAGACGCGCTTGACCTGGTCGCGGCCCGAGTGCAGTGCCGGGACCTCCTCGCGCTCGTAGTCGATTCCTTCGGCGTCGAGCCGATCGGTGACGGTCTCGCAGTACGGACAGCCCTCGAGTACGTACACTGTGGGTTCAGTTGCCATGCCCATAGTTACCGACGCAGGCTGAAAGCGCTATGGGCATCGGACGATAGCGAACCGGAACGGCCGTCGGCGATGCTTGCTCCCGACACGTCCAGAGGGATGAGGCTGGCGCCCGTTGGAGCGGGTATGAGCGACGACGCTCCGTCACGCCCGACTCGGATCGGTATCGTCGGCCTGGGATACATCGGCACCACCGTCGGCGGGGAGTTCCACCGCCATCCTGACGCGACCGTTCGCGCGATCTGCGATCTCGATGCCGATCGGCGCGAGGCCGTGGGCCGTGACTTCGACGTTCCCCTAGACCGACAGTACGCCGACTACGCGACGATGCTCGAGGATTCGGCCATCGACGCGGTCCTCGTCGGCACGCCCCACACGCTCCACTACGAGCAGGTCCTCGCCGCTCTCGACCGGGACTGCGACGTCTACTGTGACAAACCGCTGACGACCGACTTAGAGCGGGCGCGGGATCTCGCGACGCGAGCCCGGCGAAGCGACCGGACCGTGATGGTCGGCTACCAGCGTCACCTCCAGACCGCGTTTCGGACGGCTCGCGAGCGGTTCGCCGGCCGGGAGGCGACCTGGCTGACCGCCACGATGACCCAGGACTGGATCGACGACTCGCGCGGGACGTGGCGGCTCGATCCCGAACTGTCTGGCGGCGGGTTCCTGTACGATACGGGTAGCCACGTCCTCGACGGCGTCTGCTGGACGACCGGCCTCGAGCCGGTCTCTGTCGCAGCGAGCATGGACTTTTACGACGAGGCGAGGCGGATCGACCGTCGCGCCCACCTCGACGTACAGTTCGAGAACGGCGCGACCGGGACGTTCTCCTTTCACGGCGACGCACCGTCGGTCCGCGAACACCTCCACCTGTGGGACGACGAGGGGGCGATCTACCTGGAGGGCACCCAGTGGGGCTCCCGCGACGTGGTCGAGATCGACTCCGAGGCCGGGGAGTACGCGCCGTACATCGACCCGCGACGCGAGCAGTCGCGCGCCGACGCCTTCCTCGAGAGTGTCCTCGAAGGAACGGAGCCGCCGGCGACGGTCGCGGACGCGCTGCGGGTAACGGCGCTGACTGAAGCAGCCTACGAGGCGGCGCGAACGGGCGATCGAATCGCGGTCGAGACGTGACTCGACGCCGGTTGATCGCGAACGGCCACCGACGCATCGGTGGCGCTCGAGCACCGGTCACGCGGTTTCGTTCCCGGTGGCTGGAGGCGATAATCGTCACGTTTCTCGGTTTACGCTGTCGGAAAAGACGTGTTTTCGCCGTTCGTCACGGGCTGCGAGCGGCCGCAGCCGAAACCGACGCCTTCCCCGGATTACAAGGGAATTACTCACGTGCTACACCGTTCGAACGGCCGGGAACGACGGGGAACGAATCGCGCGTCTCCCCCGACGACCGCCCGCCGGGTAAGAGTCGCATAGTCTCTCATCCCTTTCGGTTACAAGCCGGATAACTACGGTCGGTGCTGGCTATCGAACCGATATGATCACCTGCACCAACTGCGAGACCGCCCAGTTCCTGCAGATCACGCAGAGCCGTGTCTACTTCGAAGACGGGGAGATGATCAACGAGATCTCCGAGACCTACGAGTGCACGCTCTGTGGAGCGACCGGCAAGTACATCTACGACGACGACTCCGACGAGGAGAGCGTCACCGGCGAGGTCGAGCACACCACCGAACGCCCGAAATACGCCTGACCGTCGGCCCCCGTCAGGGGGCGCGATCGGCCGAGTTCTAACTCGGTCTCGAGCCGAACTGCGTCGGTCTCCCGTCGTCCCCGCCTCGCTTTGCTTTTCGCTTTCCCCGGTCTTCGGCTGTCCGTTACTGCTGGAGGACGAACGGCCCTGCGCCCGCGGTTCGCCGGGCAACGGTCGCGATTCGGAGCGTGAAGGCCGTCAGCACGATAAACGGTGCCAGCGCGATAGTGAACGAGACGGAGACGAACGTCAACAGCGGCGGAAGGCCGAACACCCACACACCCGGCAGGAGCTGCGCGTCGATCGCGAGTATCGTCAGGACGGTCACGATAATCGAGGGGAACGAGGAGACGAGGAGCGTCCGCGAGAGTTCGGAGATTTCCCGGCTGTAGTAGAGCGTCTTGAAATACTCCCGGCCGGTCGCGAACAGTTCCAGGGCCTCCAGCAGTTCCTCGAACGGATCGTCGGTCACCTCGGACTCGTCGTCTTCGAACCGGAGGGTGAACTCGCGCGTCTGGTCCATCATCGGCCCATAGTCGGTCTCGAGGCCGAGCCAGAGCACGCCGAACTCGGCACCGCCGGCCTCTTTGAGCGAGTTCTCGAGGTGATCTGCGGTATTCGAGATCGAATCGACGTACTCCTTGACATCCTTGGCGAACTCCTCATCGCCCTTTTGGGCGACGTCTTCCAGGGTGTCGGCCCGTTGTTTGATCGTCTCGGCCATGACCTGGATGAACATATTCGGGTTCGTCGGATTCTGTTCCGTCGCGACGATCCGATTCAGTTCGCGACGAAACTGCCGCATTCCCTCGATCCGGTCCTTTTGAGCGCTGATGTGAGTGATGTCGTAGGAAAGGACCGTCGAGTTGATCGAGACGACGATCGAGACCAGCAGAATGATGCCGCTCAGAAACGTATTCAACACCGTCTGGACGGCCTGCGTCTCGGTGAGTAGCCGCTGCATCTCGAACGTCCAGAGCGTCCCGATCAGGAGAAACGTGGCGAACGTCATCGTCAGCAGTGCGCCGGTGACGGCGTATCGATTCCCTTCCAAAAGCAGCCATCGGCTAAGTCTGACGCCGCGTTTCCTGCTCGGAACTGGAACCCAGCTTCGCAGGTTGTCGAACCCATCAGAGATGCTCATACTGTTGAAATAACGAAAGGCCGTCCGGACGCGTTCTAACGCCTTCGGAGTGCCTATCGCAACATAATCGAATGCTATGAAACACTTAAGCAGCCGGCCGGCCAGTACCGCCGTATTTAGTGTGGTAGGCCACTGATACTGGCGTGACGGCGTCGCCTTCTCGCTCACCGTCACGGCGACCGCAACGCCGAAGTCGACATCGGCCGTCGACTCGAGCGAGCACGTTCCAATGACCGACCGACCAGTCTACGGCGTCGACGTCGATCCCGAGACGCGGTGCGCTCACTATCACACCGACCGCGACGTAGTTGCGTTCAAATTCGCCTGCTGCGAGCGGTATTATCCGTGTTTTCGGTGCCACGGGGAGCGTTCCGATCACGAGGCCGTCCCGTGGCCCCGCGATCGCTTCGACGAATCCTCGGTACTGTGTGGCGTCTGCGGGACCGAACTCACCGTCCCCGACTATCTCGAGGGCGACTACCGCTGTCCGGCCTGTGACGCCGCCTTCAATCCCGGCTGTGCGAACCACGCGGAGCTGTACTTCGAGACGGAGGCCGACTCGTAACCACCGAATTCGCCCGGAGCGCGAGCGCCGGCGTCAGTCGTCGGCCGGCGCCGGACGCGAGCCGGTATCCGACGCGGGGTCGTCGACCAGCGTCGCCTCGACCCGCGGCGGGAGTTCGTTGACGACCGAGCGGCCGTCCTTCTCCCGGACCACCAGGTCGTCCTCGGCGAGCGCCGAGAGGTGGTGAGAGACCGTGCTCGGATCGCGCTCGAGTTCGTCCGCGAGCCGACCGTTTGGGACGCGACCGAGGTCGGCGAGCGTCTCGAGGACCGCCCGCTTTGCCGGCTCCGCGAGGGCGGCCCGCAGTTCGGCGTCGTCCGCGTCGCGGAAGTACCGGCGCTTGCCGTTGACCTTGATCCCTGTCACCAGGCCCTCGTCCTCCAGAATTCGGACGTGATGGCGGACCGTCGAGAGGGGGATGTCGGCCCGGTCGCTGACCCGAGAGAGGTAACAGCCCGGCTCGCGCTCGATGACCTCGTAGACCGCCCGGCGGCGGTCGTGCTCGAGCGGGTCCGAGTCATCGTACTTGCTGTATCGAAACAGCGGGAGGATCTTCCACGGGAGACTCGAGCCGGCCCGCTGGAGCGCGCGGACGGGACGGGACTGGCTCAGCCAACTCGCCGTTGCGGTACTCGCGCCGCCGGCCGCCCCCGAACCGCCGGTAGCGCCAGCCGCCGCGCCGGAGGCAGTGATCGCGCCCAGCGCCCCGACGAGCGCGGCGTCGGCGGCTGTCTCCGTCGGACTTGGCGTCTCGGACGGGGCCGCGTCCCCGCCGCCGTCGCTTCCGTCGCGACCCGTCGCCGGCTCGCCGCCGCTCGAGCCATCGCTGCCCCCGCTCGCGTTTCGCCCGTCGGCTCCGATGTCGGCCCCTACCGAGGCGTTGATCGCCGTCTCGTTGACGGTGCCCATCGTCTCGCCGACCGTCGCGTCGATGGTATCGGTCGTGGTCGAGACGGTGCCGTCGACGGCAGTGGTCGTCTCGTCGACGGCCGTTCCGACCGATCCGTTCGATCCGACCACCTCGTCGGTGGTGTTCTCGAGCGCGTCGGTCGTCCCGTCGGAGGTGTTTTCGACGGTGCCCGTCGTCCCGTCGGAGCCGTTTTCGATGGAACTCGTCGTCTCGTTGGTAGTGAGAGTGCCGTCGATCGTGCGGGCGGTCGAATCCGAAAGCGCCGAGGCGCCGCTCGAGGTCCCCGCAGCGATCCCCGCGACGCCGCCGCTCAGCAGCGCGACGACGAGGACCAGGGCGAGCGTTCGCGCCGCGCTCGACGAGATCGATTCCATACTGCTCGTCCGGCCATGTGTGATCGAGCGTAATACGTGTTTTCCGTTTCGTGACAGTCAAGAAATCGGATCGGTGGCACCGCGACAGGGGGCGATCCAGCAAGGTATTTCCGCGTCGGGCGGCCGATTTCGGGTATGGATCCGGCGCTTGGCCCGCCCGAGGCGATGGCCGAGAAACGCGACGAGCTGACGCCGATGATGGCGCAGTACCACGACCTCTGTGCGCGCTACGACGACGCGATCGTCCTCTTTCAGGTGGGGGACTTCTACGAGACGTTCTGTGGTGCGGCCGAACGCACCGCCCGCCTGCTCGAGATCGCCCTGACCAGCCGGGAGGATTCCACCGGCGAGTACCCGATGGCCGGCATTCCGATCGACAACGCCGAATCGTACATCGAGGAGTTACTCGAGGCCGGCTACCGGGTCGCCGTCGCCGATCAGGTCGAAGAACCCGGCGAAACCTCGGGCGTCGTCGAGCGCGCAGTAACCCGTGTCATCACCCCAGGGACGCTCACCGAGGACGAACTGCTCGCCGGCGACGACAACAATTTCGTCGCCGCGGTCGCCTGTGACTCCGGCTCAGGCCACGACGACCGCGAGGTCGCGCTCGCCCTGCTCGACGTCTCGACCGGCGACTTTCTTGCGACGAGTTCCACGTCGCGAGAGTCGATCGCCGACGAGGTGAGCCGGTTCGCTCCCGCCGAGGCCGTCGTCGGTCCCGATGCGCCCGTCGATCTGTTCCCCGACGACTGCATGGTCACGCCCTACGACGGGGCGGCGTTCGACCGCGATCGGGCGGCAGAAACGCTCTCGGCGTACTTCCGCAACCCCGACGCCCTGCTCGCGGGCGACGCCGAAATCCGGGCCTGCGGCGCGCTCCTTTCTTACGCCGAGTACGTCCGCGGCGGCGCACACGAGGGCGAGCGCGGCGAGACGGACGACAACGACGCGAACCCAGACGGCACCGGAGACGAGACCGCCGACGATTCCGGCGCTCCGGACGGCGACAACCGCCTCGAGTACCTCACACACCTCACGCGATACGATCCCCGCGAGTACCTGCTGCTCGATGCGGTGGCGCTGCGCAGCCTCGAGCTGTTCGAACCCCGCGCGGTCCATGGCCGGGACGACGCCACGCTGGTCGGCGTCCTAGACGAGACCGCCAGCGCGCTCGGCGGCCGCAAACTCAGAGACTGGCTCCGGCGACCGCTGCTCGAACCCGATCGGATCGAGGCGCGTCTCGACGCCGTCGAGGAACTCACGAGCGCGGTCCGGACCCGCGAGCGGCTCCACGACCGGCTGCGGGAGGTCTACGACCTCGAGCGGCTGATTGGCCGAATTTCTCGCGAACGGGCGAACGCGCGGGACCTGCGCTCGCTGCGGGACACGCTGGCCGTCGTCCCCGACGTTCGCGACGGACTCGACGACGCGGACTGTGACCGCTTGCAGCGGTTACACGGGAACCTCGATCCGCTGACGGACGTCCGCGAACTGATCGAGGACGCGATCGTCTCGGACCCGCCGATCGAGATCACCGAAGGCGGGATCATCGCCGAGGGGTACGACGAGGACTTAGACGAGTTGCGCGGGACTGCCCGCGACGGCAAACAGTGGATCGACGACTTAGAGGAGCGCGAGCGCGAGCGGACCGGGATCGACTCGCTGAAGGTCGGCTACAACTCGGTCCACGGCTACTACATCGAGGTGACGAACCCGAACCTCGAGTCGGTGCCCGAGAACTACCAGCGCCGACAGACCCTCAAGAACTCCGAACGGTTCGTCACGCCGGAACTCAAAGAGCGCGAGGATCAGATCGTCGGCGCAGAGGAACGAGCGGACGAACGCGAGTACGAACTCTTCCGCGAGGTGCGCCGCGAGATCGCGGACGAGGTCGAGCGCGTCCAAGGGCTCGCGGCGGCGGTCGCGACGCTCGACGCGCTCGTTTCGCTCGCGAGTGCCGCCGCGCAGTACGACTACTGCCGGCCGGAGATCCTCGAGCGAGACGGGAGTCAGACCCTCGAGATCGAAAGGGGTCGCCACCCCGTCGTCGAGCGCACGCAGGAGTCGTTCGTCCCGAACGACGCCCGGTTTTCGCGCGATCGGCGGCTGGCGGTGATCACGGGGCCGAACATGTCGGGCAAGTCGACGTACATGCGACAGGTCGCCCAGATCGTCCTGCTGGCGCAGGTCGGCAGCTTCGTCCCCGCCAGTGCGGCCCGGATCACGCCCGTCGATCGCATCTTCACCCGCGTCGGAGCGAGCGACGACATCGCCGGCGGCCGCTCGACGTTCATGGTCGAGATGGACGAACTGGCGACGATTCTCGAGGAGGCTGACGAGCACTCGCTCGTGTTGTTAGACGAGGTCGGCCGAGGCACGTCCACGGCCGACGGGATGGCCATCGCGCAGGCGATCACCGAACACCTCCACGACGCGGTCGGCGCGACGACGCTGTTCGCGACTCACCACCACCCGCTGACCGAACTCGCAGACGACCTCGCGGCCGCGTTCACGCTGCACTTCGAGGTCGACCAGCGGGACGGCGAGGTCGTCTTCCACCACGAGATCGCCCCCGGCGCGGCCACGGGTTCCTACGGTGTCGAAGTCGCGACCGCCGCGGGCGTCCCCGATTCGGTCGTCGATCGGGCGCGGACGCTGGTCGCGGACGCGGAGGACGCCGACGGTGACGCCGAAGTGAGGGCGGAGACACGCGAGGAGTCGGCTCCCGCGTCGAACGCGGAGGCGGCCTCGGCGGCCACCGCAGACGGCGGTGAGCGAACCGAGGGCGGTTCGCGATCCTCGGCGGAGTTGCGCTCCGACGTTGGTGACGTGCCGACCGACGTGGCCGCGGAACTCCGCGCGCTCGATTTGGCCCACCTCACGCCCGTCGAGGCGCTGACGGAACTCGACCGGCTGAAGCGGTTGCTCGAGGAGTAAGCTGCGCCGCTGCCGGCCGATACCGTCGGATCGTCAGTACCGGAGACACGGTCGAAGAACGGTGCGGATAGCGAACAGTCGCCGTAATCGATGCGTACGCAGATTGCGAGGTCCTGCAGAACACACAACTGTTCCGGCAGCGACATGCGGAGTATGACATATCGAACGACGATCGGCTGGTCGCTCATCTCCTCGGGCATCGTCACGCTGTTGCTGGCGTATCTCCCGGGAAAGTCGTGGTGGTGGGGCGTCGGACTATTGCTCCTCGGAATCGTGATCTTCACCGTGCGCCGATAGCCACACCGAAATCGATCCCCTCAGTCGCGCCGACCGGCGCGCGGAAGCCGCCACGGTCGTTGTAAGCTTTTACGAGGACGGTAAACGGCCGACGTGCCGGCGATCGTTTGGGAACATTTCTATGGCAACGCAAAGAGGCGGCCGAACTAACCGAGAACGATGACGGTGACCGGCTCGAACGCTTCTGGTCGGGGAGCCGGCGGTCCTCGAGACGTGGCATCTGAGCGCCGGAACCGTCGACGACGTGGTGACCGCGAGCCACGAGGATCGTCTCGACTGCGTCGGCAGCGCGTGCCGGCTGCCGGACGGCAACCTCCAGTGTGTGGCCGAACTGCCGTCCGATGTCGACGACTGCGGCACGATCGAAACGCTCCAGGGGGGCGTCTCCCGACCTCGAGGTGGTCGCCCAGCGAACCCATCAAATCGACGACCGAACCGTCGCCGAGATGCTCGAATCTCGCCGGCGACCTTCTCCCAGCACCTCCGGGCCGGCCAGCGAAAGATCATGGAAACGCTACTCGGCGAGGAGGAAGACGACGAGCGCTGACCTACCGCGGGGGACTTACTCCGTCGGCGGCTCGAGCGCGACGAAGTCGAGGCTGTGGTCGGCGAGCAGCCGACTCGCGCGGTCGGTCACCGAGGGCGCGACCAGAATGCCACGGACGGCGGCGTCGGCGTGGAGGTCCCGCTCGAGGGCGTCGACGTAGCGCCGGAGCTGGCTCACCGCGTCGGGGCCGACCCGGCGGCGCTTCAGTTCGACCACGACGGGTCGACCGGCGTCGTCCGTGCCGTAGATGTCGACGGCGCCCGCGGGCGTGTCCCGCTCGGTGGCAAGCGGCGTGAAACCGGGCTCGAGCAGGTTCGGCTCCGCCAGAATCCGCTGGCGGAGGTCCTCTTCCGTGCCGACGAGCGCGAGTTCCGTCTCGTCGGAGCCCGAAAACGCCGACACCTGTAGCACCTCCCCGAAGCGGACCCGCAGGCGCTCGTCCGGCGCCGATCGCAGGCTTTCGATGACGAGCGCGCCGTCGTCGCAGAACGCCTCGTGGTCACAGCCCGGCGGCTGCCAGTTGACCGGCTGTTGCCCCTCGTCGGTGTGGACCAGCGCCGCCCCGTCGGGCTTGAGCATGACGTGGCGGTCCCCTGCCTCGAGATAACTCGCCGCCCGGCCGTCGTAGTCGACGGTACAGCGGCCGTAGACGGTCACGATCGCGTCGCGGTCGATCCCGCGAACGACGACGTCCCGCGCGGCCGCCGGCGTCGGGTTCTGGAGGGTTTCCGCCCGCTGGTCGGACGCTGAATCGCTCACTGGAACCGCGTAGGGTCGGAACCGATAAAAGGTGCCCGACGGCGACCGGTCGCGACCGCAGCCCTCGAGCGGGCCGACGCAGAAGGTACTTGAGCGCTCGTCCCCGCGCACGACACGAATGTCGAACCTTCAGACCCGTCGCGGCCTCCTCGCGCTGACTGGCACCGGCGCGGCCGCGTCGCTCGCCGGCTGTTCGCAACTCGAGTCGATCACGGGCGGCGCCGACGCCGACGACGCGCTGACGGTCACCGTCCAGCCGGATCGGGAGCAACTATCGGCCCTCGAGGAGGAGCTTCGGGCCGGCCTCGAGAGCGGCGATATCAGTCAACAGGAGGCCCAACAGCGGTTCAGCGAGACACAGCGGCGCCTGACCGAGGAGGCCGCGGCGACGTTCGAGGAGACGGCCGCGAACAGCGGCGAGCTGTCGATCGTCGAGTCGGCTCCGTCGTACGGCTTCTTCCTCGTCGACGCGTCCGGGGCGGCGATCGTCGACGCCCTCCGGCGCGGCGAAATCGCGGCGATCTATCCCCGCGCCCAGTTCGAGCAGTTCGCCCAGCAGCGGGATCGACTCGAGCAACAGCGCTCGGCGATGCGCAGTCAGCAAGGCGGGAACGGCACGACGAACGGCGGAAACGAGACGGCGACCGACGGAAACGAGTCGACCGCGAACGAATCGGACACCGGTACCGACTCCGGGACGTAGTCGGCTCGAGCCCGTCGTCTCGTCCGCTATCAGCGACTCAGTCGACGGCGAACGGACTGTCGCGCTCGAGCCAGTCCCAGCCGGGCAGTCGTTCCTGAAAGCCAGCGGCCAGTGCGGCCTCGCAGTCGTCCACGCCGGCGGCTTCGGCCTCGCCGCCGTGGTGATGCACGTCGACGTAGTGAAAGGTGGCTTCGCCGAGCGTCCGCAGGGGCTGGGTGCCGGCGACGGTCGCGGCCAGTTCGCGCCCGAGGAGTTCGTCGACGACGAACCCCGGATAGTCCCCGTCGACGTCGAGGTCTCTGAGGATCGCGACCATAGCGGCGACGTTGACGGCCAGATCGCCGTCAGCGAAGACGACGTCGACTTCGCCGCGGTACTGCCGTTCGGTGACCGCGTCGACCTCGGTATCGAAGCGCTCGCCGAGGTCCTCGCGGACGTCGTTGACGAGCGGAACGACCGTTTCGGCCCGATCGGCGACCCAGTTCCGTTCCGCTCTGACGCGGGCGGGCGTAAGGCGCATATACGGGTTCGACGCCGCTGTCGGACAAAACGCTTTAGGCGACGGTCGCGGTCCCCTGATCGCCGCGTCACTGATCCTGCGATCGTTCAGTCACTGACTGTCGGCTGACAGCACTGTCCGGTTGGCCCCGATTTTTGCGAAGGCTTTTATACCACGCAAAGAATAGCGTCGAGTAAGCGGGTTCTCCCTGGAATTGTCCCGCACGGACCAGGATAACCGATCCGGGAGCGTGTTCGTCAGGCACGGAGTAGGATACGATGATCCGGACACCGAGACGGAGTGTGAGCTACGTTGTCACCCGTGGGCGACGTGACTCACGACCGGTTCCGACGCGACGGCCGTCGAACGGCGGCCGTCACCGGACCGCCTTCCGCTCGCTGTCACCGATCGCGAACGCTTCGCCTGCCGCCGCGTGCGGCCCCGGACGGCGAGTTCACGCAAGCCACATTGGCGACCTATGAGTACTGTAGAGCAGCAACTCGACGATTTGAAAGCACAGATCACGAGCGAGTTACCGAGCGATATCTCGGTCTCCTCGGTGAAATACGAGGGCCCCGAACTGGTGGTCTACACTCGCGATCCGAAGAAGTTCGCCCAGCAGGGTGATCTCATCCGACAACTCGCGAGCAAACTCCGCAAGCGGATCACCGTCCGGCCGGACCCAAGCGTCCTCTCGCGGCCCGAACAGGCCCGCGAGGAGATCATGAACGTCATCCCCGAGGACGCGGGCGTCACCGACCTCGACTTCCACGCCGACACCGGCGAGGTCGTCATCGAGGCCGAAAAGCCCGGTATGGTGATCGGCCGCCACGGCTCGACGCTCCGCGAAATCACGAAGAACGTCGGCTGGACACCCGAAGTCGTCCGCACGCCGCCGATCGAGTCCTCGACCGTCTCGAACGTCCGCAGCTTCCTCAAACAGGAACGAGACGACCGACGCGATATCCTCGAGAAAGTCGGCCGACAGATCCACCGCGAGGAGATGTCCGACGACGAGTACGTCCGCATCTCGACGCTGGGCTGCTGTCGCGAGGTCGGACGGGCCTCCTTTATTCTCTCGACGCCCGAGACGCGCATCCTCATCGACTGCGGGGACAAACCCGGCGCGGAAGGCGAAGTGCCCTACCTCCACGCGCCCGAGGCGCTCGGGGCCGGTCCACAGACCATCGACGCCGTGGTCCTCACCCACGCCCACCTCGACCACTCCGCGCTGATCCCGCTACTGTTCAAGTACGGCTACGACGGCCCGATCTACTGCACCGAGCCCACGCGGGACCTGATGGGCCTGCTGACGCTCGACTACCTCGACGTGGCCGCCAAGGAAGGGCGCGCTCCGCCCTACGAGAGCGAGCAGGTCCGCGAGGCGATCAAACACACCATTCCGCTCGAGTACGGCGACGTCACCGACATCGCGCCGGACGTCAAGCTCACCTTCCACAACGCCGGTCACATCCTCGGCTCGGCCGTCTCGCACTTCCACATCGGTGACGGCCTCTACAACGTCGCCTTCTCCGGCGACATCCACTACGAGGACACCCGCCTGTTCAACGGCGCGGTCAACGACTTCCCGCGCGTCGAGACGCTCGTCCTCGAGTCGACCTACGGCGGTCGCAACGACTACCAGACCGATCAGGAAGACTCCGAGCGCAATCTCAAGCAGATCATCAACGACACCTACGATCGGGGCGGCAAGGTCGTCATCCCCGCCTTCGCGGTCGGTCGGTCTCAGGAGCTCATGCTCGTCCTCGAACAGGCGATGCGCAACGGCGACATTCCGTCGATGCCGGTCCACCTCGACGGGATGATCTGGGAGGCGACGGCGATCCACACCACCTATCCCGAATACCTCCGCGACGATCTCCGAGATCGGATCTTCCACGAGGACGAGAACCCGTTCCTCGCCGAGGAGTTCAACCACATCGACGCCGGCGAGGAGGAACGACAGGACGTTGCCGACGGCGACGCCTGTATTATCCTCTCGACCTCCGGGATGGTCACCGGCGGCCCGATCATGTCCTGGCTCTCCCACATCGGCCCCGACCCGGACTCGACGCTCGTCTTCGTCGGCTACCAGGCCCAGGGAACCCTCGGGCGGCGCATCCAAAACGGCTGGGACGAGATTCCGACCAGCGAGGTCGGTGCCATGGGCAACGGCGGTGGCCGCGGCACCCTCTCGCTGAACATGGATGTCGAGACCGTCGACGGCTTCTCCGGCCACGCCGACCGCGCCGGCCTCGAGAACTTCGTCAAGACGATGAACCCCCGCCCCGAGAAAGTGCTCTGCGTCCACGGTGACGAACGCTCCACGCAGGACCTCTCGAGCGCGCTCTATCACAACTACGACATGCGCACCTTCGCGCCGAAGAACCTCGAGACCTTCCGCTTCCTCTGAAAGTCTCCGAAAACGCGGAGGCGTTTTCGAGAAGCCAAAAATCGCTCCGCGATTTTTGAGCTCCCTCGGCGAGCCCTGGCGGGCTCGCTCCGCGGCTTCGCCGCTTCGCTTCGAGGTCGCGAAGCGACCTCGCACCGCTCGCCCTTTCAATGTCCGCCAGGACCGCACTCGCACGCCGCGCGGTCGGCCTGCCCTCCCCCGTGACTCGAGCGCTCGCCCCGAGGGGAGGCGAACGCTCGAGACGGCCACAGCGGCCGATCGATCGGAGTGGTCGACCGTCGCACCGCCGTGGAGGGTCAGAACGCGACCTCACGGCGACGGACGCGCGATGGCACGGCGGCGGAGGCGAACCCGATCAGGGATCACCGCGGCCGGTCGCCGGAGTCGTCGTCTCGCTATCGGCGGTCGTCGCCCTCCCATCGCTCTTCGTGGACGAGCGTCTCGACCTCGAGTCGGTCGCGCCAGCCCTCCCGCTGGAGGACCGGCTCGTCGGGGAAGCCGTCCGCCGGATAGCCCACACAGAGATAGGCGACCGGGTTGACGTGCGGCGGAACACCGAGTACCTCCTGCACCTCGTAGGGATAGAGGACGCTCACCCAGCCGACGCCGACGCCCTCCGCTCGAGCGGCCAGCCAGAGGTTCTGTACGGCGAGACAGGTCGAGTAGACATCAGTCCGCTTCATCGAACTGCGGCCCAGGACGTGGGGCGCGCCGCGAGTCGGATCGCAGGTCACGCAGATGTTGACGGGGGCGTCGCGGATCCCCTCGAGTTTCAGGTCGGCGAACTCGCTTCGGCGCGGCTCTTCGTACCCCTCGCGGGCGGCGGCGATCGCCCGCTCGGCGATCGCAGCGATCTCGGCTTTCGTCCCCTCGTTCTCGATGACGACGAGGTCCCAGGGCTGCGAGAAGCCGACGCTCGGGGCGTGATGGGCAGCGTCGATGATTCGCTCGAGTACGTCGTCCGGAATCGGCTCGTCGCGAAATCGCCGAATATCGCGTCGGGCGTAAATCGTCTTGTAAACCGCCTCGCGTTCCGCGTCGCTGAATACAACCATTGTTTACTGTGTGAAAGTAGAGTTGCATAAAGGCGCTGGCTGACTGGCCGCGCGCCGACTCGAGTCCCTTGCCGCGATCGCCGTCTTCCGGTGCCGATCACTCGGCCTCGGGGGCCTCGGCGGGATCGACGACTTCGTCGGTTTCGGGGTAGACGCCGACCTGCTCACAGACATCGGCCATCGGACACGCTTCGGGGTCCTCGAGGCAGGCCGGCTTCCGTGCCCGGCAGTACTCCCGGCCGAATTGGATCGTCGCCGTGTGGCCGAAGCCACACTTGGCCGCGGGCACGTCGCGCTCGAGGACCGCACGAACCCCCTCGTGGTCGGCCTCTGGCGGCGCGATCCCCATGCGCCGATAGATCCGGTGGACGTGCGTGTCGACGGGGAAGACGCCGCCACGGCCGCCCGAAAAGAGCAGGACGCAGTCCGCCGTCTTCGGCCCGACGCCGCGGACGGAGAGCAGCGTCTCTCGCACCTGGGACGGCTCTTCGTCTTTCACGAACTCGTCGAAGGCCGCGGCGGAGCCGAACTCCTCGAGCACCCACTCGGCGACGTCGATGATGATCTCCGATTTCTGGTTGTACAGGCCCGCCGAACTGATCGTTTCGGCGAGCGTCGACTGTTCGGCGTTCGCGAGCGATTCGGCGAGATCGATTTCGTCCGCTCGCGATCGCCCGCTCACGGCTTCGCCGTTCGCATCATCGAGACCCTCACGTCGTTCGCGCCTCGCACCGCTCGCGCTGCGTGCGTCGCGTTGTGACGCGCTACCATCGTAGCGCTCGAGCAGGGCGTCGTGGGCCGGCTGGCTCGCCTTGTCGCTCGTGTTCTGGCTCAGGATCGTTCGAACGAGGCAGGTGAAGGCGTCCTGCCCGCCGTACGTTTTCTGCCAGTACAGTTCACCCAGCCGGTCGACGACCAGTTCCGCGCGGGTGTCCGCGGTGGCCGGATCGAACTCGGCCGCCGCACCGCCGCCGTCCGCGCCGCCGCTGATGTTCTCGGTCGGCTCCGGATCGTCGCTCATACCCTCGCGTTAGAACGTGGACGGCAAAACGACGGCGGAACCGTCAGCGACTCGAGGCAGTCCGGGTCGCCGACGAGATCACTCGACCGAAATCGTCACCGTCGCCTCGGCGCCGTCGGCCAGCGCCGCCACGAGGTCGCGATCGAATCCCTCGGCCGCGAACGCGGCCCCGTTCACGATCGTCCGATCGTCGACGTAATCGCTGGTCCGACCGACCGCACTACGCTCGTTGGTGAACTCGAGCGCGGGATCGCCTCGTCCCGTCACCGACTCGCGGTGGCCGTCGGCCTCGATCTCGAACGTGATCGTCGCGTCGGCGTCCCGGCAGGCCGCGACGAACTCGGGGTCGAAGTCTGCGGGTGCGCGGTCGGCTTCGATCGCGAGGATGCAGTCGCCCGCGGGGGTGAGGTAGTCGTCCGTCGTTACCTCGAAGGTGCTCGCATGCTCGGCGGTGACGTGCTCGTGGCCGCGAGCGTGAATGACTTCTTTCATGAGTGGGAGTTCGGTGCCGGCCGGAAAACGGGATCGAATCCGAGCCGAAGCCGATAGTGGACTCGAGCGCCCATAGGGAGGCTTTCGGATCGGACGCCTGGTCGGTCAGCACCGTCGCCTGTCGGGCGAGAGTCACAGTGAACAGCGATGTTCAGCCGAAACAGAATTGATTATTTATGCCCCGGATATACTGTAACTATGCGCGCTATCGGAGCTGTGCCCGTCGCCGTACTGGTCGCGTTGTTCGTTGGCTTCACTGCCGCGTTTACGATCAGTCCGGACCCGACAGGAACGCTGCCGCTCGCCGTCGGAGCCGGGATCACCGCGGTACTAACGCCGCTCGCGTACGTCGGTATCCGAAGCGCCGGCACCAGCGATCTCAAATAATCGTTTCAGTCGCTGCCTCGGCTGCTATCGCCCGCGAACGAACGCGACGCCGATTCGAGTCAGGATCGTGATCGATAGCCGGCACGAAACTCGTGAACGCCTGCACCGACGACGTTCCCGACCACGACGACGAAGAGTATTGCAACGAGCCCACCGCTCCACTCCGCGTTCGGGGAGCCCGTTACGACGCCGGCGATCATGGCGACCGTCGCGCCGACGACTGCAAGCGCTGCCAAACCGAGTTGGAGTCTCGACCCGCTGTGGCGCGAGAGCAGATACTGAGGGAGCCCGACCCCGATGGCCAGATAGACCGCGATTCCGACCGGCGTAGTACCGAGCACGGCTGGACTCGCGGTGATCGCACTGACGACGCCGGCAAGCAGGAGTGCCAGCGCGAAGCCGGCTCCGACGAGACGGGCGTCTCGCATACTGAGCGATCGAACGGCGGCGAAAATATAGCTTCTGGTAATCCGAGCGGAACGGCGGCGACGGTCCTCAGACGAGGCTCGTGCCGTCGAACTCGCCACGACCGTAGTCGATGTCCATCAGCTCGAGGATCGTGGGCGTGATGTCGAAGAGGTCGGCGTCGTCGATCGTCGCGTCGGGGCTGTCGATGTACAGCGACGTGTTGTCGAAACTGTGCATCCCGTTTCGAGGACCGGTGTCGAAGATCTCGGAGTCAGCCTTGAAGCCGGATTTGAGGTCGAAGCCCTTGTTCGGGATTGCGACCAGATCGGGCGCGATGTCGTCGTGGTCGCCACGGAACGCCCGTTCTTTCTCGACCACGCGGTCGACGACGTTGTTCCCGTTCGGTCCTTCGAGCGCCTCGAGGTCGGCTTTGAGTTCGTCGCGGACGGCGTCGTACTCGTCTTGGGGCACGGAGCCGCGGGGCTCACGTCCCTCGAGGTTGATGTAGAAGCGACCGGGGATGAACGAGTAGGCCGTCGTTTCGTCGGCGATGTCGCCCAGTTCCTCGGGCTCGTCAGTCCGGAAGGAGAGCCAGCCCTCCTCGCGGAGCCACTCGTTGAAGTGGACCTCGTAGTCCAAGCTGGTGAAGCCGTGGTCGGAGGCGACGATCATGGTGACGTCTTCCGGCAGCGCTTCGCGCAACCGACCGATGTAGTCGTCGACCTTCCGATAGAACTCGATGAACTCGTCTCTGTACTCGCCATCGCGCTCGTAGTCTTTGAACAGGAAGTGGTTGACCCGGTCGGTCGTCATGAAGACGCCGAAGAACAGGTCCCAGTCGTCCTCCTCGATGTAGTGTTCGAAGGCCTCGAACCGGGCGTCGACGGTGGCGTGGGCGTCCTCGATGAACTCAGACTTGTCGTCCTGATGGCCGAGTTTCGGGTTGACGTCGATCCGGTAGTCGAGCGTCTCCAGATACTCGCGAACCTCGTCCGGGTAGGCGGCCTTCGCGAGGCCGGGCGAGAGGAAGCCCGAGACCATCCGCTGGACGTTGCGCTGGGGTGGGAACGTGACGGGGACGTTCAACACGGTGGCCTTGCGACCTTCCTCCTGTACGCGGTCCCAGACGCGGTCGGCCTGGACCTCACGGCCCATCGGAACGTAGGTGTCGTAGGTGCCGACCTCTCGATCCTGGAAGCCGTAGACGCCAGTCTCGCCGGGATTGACGCCGGTCGTCAGCGAGGGCCAGCAGGCGCTGGATTCGGGCGGCACGATACTCGAGATCTCGCTCGCCGTGCCCTCGTCGGCGATCGCGGCGAAATTGGGGAACAGTTCCTCGTTCTCCGACAGGAGACTATACGGCACGCCGTCGACCCCGATAAATGCGACCCGGGGATCGCCGTCGCCCCGCAATCGATCGAACAGACCCATAGGCGGACGTAGTTCGACCGCATACAAGAAGGTTCGTTTCGAGATAGTGTTTTGCGAATATCTGACACACGTTCCCACACCAGTCGATGTCGTCGGAGCCGGCGGCCGAGAGCGCGTATCGATGAACTGTCGGAAGTCCGTTACTCGTCCGGCTCACTCGAGTCTTCGGGGTCGAAGTTGGTGGGTACGACCGTGAGATGTGCCATTCCGACCCCGTCGGTGGTCGCGTCGTCGGCGGTCGGTGACGTTCGTGCGGACGAGTTAGATGCTGCCATACGGGAGGACGTACGGCAGCAACGGGAATAAAATTACTCATGCTCATAATGCATCCGACGGTCGACGGAGATAACTCTGGGAAATCTGTCGAGCAGGGGCAGAAGGAATCGCGCTGTGAGCGCGGACTGCGGTCGCTACTGGAAGTGCTCCTGATAGAGGTCCTGAGCGTGTTCGATCGCGTCGTAGGCGGCCTGCTTGTCCTCCCAGCCCTGCGTCTCGACTTCCTTGCCGGCCTCCAAGTTCTTGTAGGTCGCGAAGAACTCGTCGATCTCGTCGAGTTGCTGCTGGGGGATATCCTCGAGGTCCTCGATGTGATCGTATCGCGGATCCTCGCTCGGGACGGCGATGACCTTATCGTCCTGTTCGCCGTCGTCGTCCATCTTCATCAGCGCGACGGGACGGGCCTCGATGACGCAGCCGGGGAACGTCTGGTCCTCGACGAGGACGAGGACGTCGAAGGGGTCCTCGTCGTCGTAGTACGACTGCGGAATAAAGCCGTAGTCACTCGGGTAGTGAACATTACTGTGGAGCACGCGATCGAGGACGACGCCGGGAACGTCCTTGTCGTACTCGTACTTGTTCCGTTCGCCCTTGAGGCACTCTACGACGGCGTAGATCTCTTCGGGCGCGTTCGGTCCGGTCTCGAGGTCTTCCCAGAGGTTGACCATGTACCGGAAACTCCACCGTCGATCAAAAAGTACTTTCGTAATCGAGTGTCACTAGCTACGTGACGGTTGCCAGATCCCCGACAGACACGAAACGGACACGTTCGACCGCTGTCCGGCCGCGTAGCGGGCAGTAGCGAGCTGTCCAATCGACTGATACGAGGCAATAGTTGACAAGTCTTAAATAGTCTGGTGACATTTGCACACGTATGTCAGAGGCACAATCAATCACCGGCGAACAGAGCATTGCACGCGAACTCACCGCCTTCCAGAACAACATCCTCGTCATCCTCGCCAAAGAGCCCATGTACGGGCTCGCGATCAAGCGCGAACTCGAGGACTACTACGGCACGGAAGTAAACCACGGGCGTCTCTACCCCAACCTCGACGAACTCGTCGATCTGGGGCTGGTCGAGAAGAGCGAACTCGACAAGCGAACCAACCAGTACTCGCTGACCGATGACGGCTACGACGCCGTCCTCGACGGTATCGAGTGGACGCTCTCGAAGGTCGTCACGGGCGACGACCGCGCCGACGAGATTTCCGAGATCGTCGAGAACAGTTACTGAACGTCTGGAATCGGTTCTCCGGCCGTTTCGAAGGCGAGTTCGATCGACTCGCCGATCATCTCCCGTTGTTTTTCCGACGGCCAGGCGTTCCGCACGAAGTATTCGGTCCGGAACTCCGTGATCTCCGCGCTCGTCAGCGACGCGATCGGCTTTGCGTAGTGGTTGCCCGCGAAATCGGCGAGCAGCGCCGCGTTGTCGCCGTGGACCTCGCCGTGAGCTGCCCGCACATCTGCGACGAGCTCCCGATTCCGCGCGTCGACTTTGTCCCAGTCGTTCGGATCACCCGTTCCCTCGAGCGGAATCTCTACCGCGCGGTCGATGTCTTCGATGCGGTCGGTTCGGATGACGCCGTCTGCTTGCCACTCCGCGGGGTGGCAAACGAGCACGTCGTCGCCGTCGTCGTCGCGGATTCGGGCGGTGAACTCGTACTCGTCGAGCAGGTCGTCGCGCCGCGTCTCGTAGGCGTCGGCCTCGTTCTCGTCGACAGCAGTACGCTCGAGGCGGGTCAGCCGCTCGATCTCGTCGACGACGCCTCTGGGGAGTTCCTCGCCGTCGTTCTCGTCGGGACGGTCGGCGCCGTCCACCGCGTTTGGATCGTCTACCGCGTCCGGGTTCGTCATGGACGATCGTATGCGCTCGAGCGGTTTTGGCCTTGCCGATCCGTTCTCGGAGTCCATTTTGGTCACCTTCCGGCCGGTTTGCTCTGTGTATGGAAACGGGATGCGCCGACGAGAATCCAGTAGAAAATGCGTCCTACTATCGTGGCGACAGGGATCTCCGCGTCCTCCCCGGCCGATTTCTACTCACGACGGCGGAGCCGGCGTTCGGATGGGTCGCGGGACCGGAGGTTCCGCGCTCCCCTCGGTCCCTTCGGTCACTCGCTCATCCACCGGAAAACGCGTCACGTCTTCCGAGCCGGTCGCTCGCAGGCTCGCGAAGACCTCGCACGCTGTTATCGGCCGCCCTCACTGTCGTTCGGTCGGCCGACAGCGCGCGCCACCGCGATGGCTGATCGGGTTCAGTATTACAGTGACTCCCACCCTTGAGCGCGCTCAGGCTTGATCGAGCGCCTCGTTCACGAGGCCGTCCGCGCGTTCGTTGACCTCGCGCGGGACGTACTCGAGGGTCCATTCCTCGAACGCGGCCAGTAGCTCGTGGACGGTCACGCGCTTCTCGCGCAGTTCGGGGTTGTTAGTGTCGTACTCGCCGCGGACCTGCTTGACGATGAGTTCGGAGTCGCCGCGAATGTGGACCTCGTCGTAACCGTAGTCGCGGGCGGCCTCGAGGCCCGCGATCAGCGCCTCGTACTCGGCTTGGTTGTTCGTCGCGGAGCCGATCGTCTCGCCGTCCTCGGCGACGATGCCGTCGCCGGTGACGATCACCCAGCCGACCGCGGCAGGGCCGGGGTTCCCGCGCGAGCCGCCATCGAAGTAGACGTGTGCGCGCCCGCCACCCTCTCGCAACAGTGCCTCGAGATCCCGCGGGTCGGCCCCCTGAATCACGACTTTGTCGTCGTAGGCGACGGCGGTTGCGTCGCCGCGGCTCGCGCGCCAGCGTTCGTGGTCGGTATTTCCCGATCCGACGGCAACGTTTGCCGCCTCGAGCCGCTCGCGAGCCGTCTCCACATCGCACTCGATGACGGGCATTCGTCCCCGAAATCCGGGGGAATCGGATAAAGGTTTTCCGGTTCCGAAGCGTAAACCTCGACCCTGAACGCCTGTCGGGCACGTTTTCGGCGGATACGGGTCTGGTGCTCAAAACGCTTACCGAATATTTATATACTATGGTGATACTACTATAAAAGTGCGATGACACGGTCCACCCGCCAGCGGGAGCGAACGCGCGAGACGGACGAGACCGAGGAACAAGAGGGGGTACGTGCCTGCCCCGAGTGTGAATCGGATAATCTCGTCAAGGACTCCGACCGGGGAGAGCTCATCTGTGAAGACTGTGGGCTCGTCGTGGAGGAGGAACAGATCGACCCCGGCCCGGAGTGGCGGGCGTTCAATCACCAGGAACGGCAGGAAAAGTCCCGCGTCGGCGCACCGACGACCCAGACGATGCACGACAAGGGGCTGACGACGACGATCGACTGGAAGGACAAGGACGCCTACGGACGCTCTATTTCCTCGAAAAAGCGCAGTCAGATGCACCGACTGCGCAAGTGGCAAGAACGGATCCGCACCAAAGACGCCGGCGAACGGAATCTTCAATTCGCGTTAAGCGAGATCGACCGAATGGCATCCGCGCTGGGCGTGCCGCGCTCGGTTCGCGAAGTCGCTTCGGTGATCTACCGGCGCGCACTCAAAGAAGACCTCATCCGCGGGCGCTCGATCGAGGGCGTCGCGACATCCGCGCTGTACGCCGCGTGTCGAAAGGAAGGGATCCCGCGAAGCTTGGAGGAAATCTCGGAAGTCTCCCGCGTCGAACGCAAAGAGATCGGTCGCACGTATCGATACATCTCGCAGGAACTCGGCCTCGAGATGCGTCCCGTCGACCCGAAAAAGTACGTCCCCCGCTTCTGTTCTGAACTCGAACTCTCCGAAGAGGTCCAGACCAAAGCCAACGAGATCATCGAGAAGACGGCCGAGGAAGGGCTCCTCTCCGGAAAGTCACCAACCGGCTACGCCGCCGCCGCGATCTACGCCGCCTCGCTGCTGTGCAACGAGAAGAAGACCCAGCGCGAAGTGGCCGACGTCGCGCAGGTGACCGAAGTGACGATCCGGAACCGCTATCAAGAGCAGATCGAAGCGATGGGCATTCACGGCTGATCGAGGTTCGCTCGATCTCCGATTTTTGCGGTGGAATCGTACGTGAGCGGTCGCTGTGCCACTGACACGCCGCCGGAATCACCGCGTTACTCGTCTTTGCCGACGCTGATGACCTGCAACAGCGAGTAGACGGGGACGCCCTCGAGCTCCTCGAGGCCCTGCTTGTCCGCGAGGACGACACACGCCAGCGGTGTCCCGCCTTCGGCGCGGATCGCCTCGATCGTTTCGCGCATGGTGGTGCCGCTGGTGATGGTGTCGTCGACGACGTAACACTCGCGGTCGCGGATGCCGGCGAAATTGCGCGAGAAGGTGCCGCCGAGCTCTTCGATGTCGCCTTCTTCCCACTGGTGTTTCGCGGGGGTGTAGGTCCCGAGATCGGTCTCGAGTTCGCGGGCGACGAGGGTGGCAATGGGGCCGCCGGCCTTCTCGATGCCGATCGTCAGATCCACGTCCTCGCCGTGTTTCGCGAGCAGGTCGGCCATCGCCGACGCGATGTGGCTCATCCGCTTGCTGTCCCGTCCGACCGCCGACCAGTCGACGTGAATATCCTGCGGGCCGCCGGCACCGGCGGTGTCGGATCGCTGTGGCGGTTGTTCGGATGTCTGCGGAGCTGTCCCGCTTCGTTCGACGAGCCAGCTCGCGGTCTCCCGCGAGACGTTCAACTCGTCCGCGATTTCGCCCTTCGAGAGGCCCCGAGCCGCGAGCTCGGCCGCGCTCTCGATCAGGTCGTCGACGTTTTTCATATATCGGTGAATTCGACCGCCGTTTTTATAGGCGTGTCGTCATTCGGGGCCGCCGTCGCCCCGTGGCCGGCCGGGACGCTCGCGGTGGCCTTCGGGAACGCGAGGTCTACTTCCTCGAGGCCGTAGACGCCGGTGACGATCGCCTCGAGGACCCCCTCGGGAAGCGCCGCGAGCGTGTCGATGGCCGCTTCGAAGTGGCCGCGGTTCGAGTTGACGCTGCCCACGATCGCTTTGTTGTGGAGGACGAGTTCGCGGTGGAGGCGGCCGCCGTCGATCTCGAACGACCAGTCGCCGGGGACGCCGAGTAAGGCGGCGACGCCGTTGGGAGCGAGCGCGTCGACCGACTCGAAGGCGTGTTTCGCGTAGCCGGTCGCCTCGTAGACGAGGTCCATCGGCTCGTACGCGTCGGGAATCTCGGCGAGGGGCGTTTCGCGGGAGTCGATATAGGTCGCGCCCAGCCGCTCGATGATGTCGATCGAGGGGTCGGGCCGGTCGCGACGGCCGAGGCAGTAGACGCGCTCGTAGCCGAGCGTCTCGGTGAACATCGCGACGGTCAGCAGGCCGAGCGAGCCGTTGCCGAGGACGAGCGCGGACTCGGGCTGCCAATCGAACGCCGAGCGAGTCGCGTACGCGTGCTCGAGGGCCTTCTCGGTGATGCTGATCGGTTCGACGAGGAAGCCCCACGCCGCGAGTTCGGCGGGAATCGGGACGAGGCAGTCGGCCGGGCTCGTGATGTACTCGGCCATGAATCCGTGCGCGCCGACGATGCCGCGCTCGACGTACTCGCCCTCGGGGGCCATATCGGGCTCGCCGCGCTCGAAGTAATCGTTGGTCTCGACGCCCGCTGGGGGTCGGCGGACCGTCGGGACGACGTACTGGCCTTCCTCGAGGCCCGTTCCGTTGGCGTCTTCGACGACGCCGACGGCCTCGTGGCCGAGCACGAGTCGGTCGTCACCCGCGGGGACGCCACCGTGGCTCCCTTCGATGACCTCGTAGTCGGTGCCGTCGACGCCGACGCGGCAGATCCGGACGAGGGCCTCGCCGGGGGCTGGTTCTGGAACGGGTCGCTCGACGATTTCGGGGACACCCGCTCCGGGCTGGACTGCGATGGCTTTCATGCTAGAGAAGGAAGAACCGCGATGTTAAATATTTATTCCTGATCGAGTAAATTCCTGTGCTATCGGATCGGCAGACCGTCGGTCGGCCGCTCGAAGCGACGACGGCCGAAACCTGCCACACTGCAAACGATTATCCGGCTCCCCCTGCCTGTATCTACCATGGAACGGTACGATCTCGTCTATCGGCTCTACGACGAGTACGACACGAAGACGTTACGCGAGTACCAGGAGTTCGTCGACGTGTTCCCCGCCGTCGACTCTCGGGTCGCCCTCGAGCACTGGCAGGGCGCGACGGAGGAACTCGAGGAGCGCAAAGACGAGATCCGGTCGTCGTTCGCGGCCGGCGAGACGTTCGCGGAGATCGCCGCACACGCGACCCGCGATCAGGCCTTCACCGCGTTGGACCTCGAGGCGAAGTACGGTCGCGCGGTGAACGTTCTCGTGCTCGACGTCGACGAGACGTTGCGCTCGGCCGGCGGGACCGACAACGAAATCCCGCGGGACACGCTGCACCTGCTGACGGAATTTCACGAGGCCGGCGTTCCGATCGTCATCTGCACGGGTCAGACCTTGGAGAACGTGAAGGGGTTCGCGATCCAGGGGTTGGGCAGCGAAATCGTCCACTCGGGTGATCTCTCGATCGTCTACGAAGCGGGGACGGGCGTGTTCACGCCGGGCCACGGCGCGGACACGAAGCAACTGCTCTACGAGGACCTGGGTGAGGAAATCCGATCGGTCTTCGACGACGTGCGCTCGCGGGTACTGCCGGAGGCCCCCGAAGATCTTCGCCGAGGCTGTCACCTCCAGGGCAACGAGTTCAACGTCACCATCAAGCCCAACTACGAGACCGGTTCGACGGACGCCCGCGCGATCATCGACGAGGCGCTGGTCTACCTCATCGACCTGCTCGCCGACGCCGTCGGTGCGACGCTCGAGGGCGACGACGCGGACCACAGCCACACCGACGCGGACGACGACGGTGGGACGACCCTGTCCGACGAGACGATCGTCGACTGGACGCGCGCCTATTACGCCGCGCAGGACTCCGAGGTCAGGGCCGTTCTCGAGGGCGAGGGGGCCTACCCCGATCTCGATACCGACGCGATTCCGGAGCGGCTCGCGGCGGTCTTAGAGCGCATCGATGTCGCCTACTACGAGGCCGACGCGGCCGAAATCGGCAGTCTCGAGTTGAACAAGGTCGTCGGCGTCGAGCGCGCGCTGAACGTGCTGGGCGTCGACGACCCGTTCGCGCTCGTGATGGGCGACTCCAAGAGCGACCTGCGCGTCATGCAGTGGGTGGCCGAAAACGACGCCGGTATCGCGGCCGCGCCGGAACACGCCTCGCAGGACACCTTAGAGCACGTCCTCGAGATGGACGACCTCGTCTTCGATCGCGGGAAGAGCGTCGACATCCTGCGGACGGTGTACGCGCTCAATCGACTGGCTCGACTCGGCTGAACGGAGACATCGGGGGACCGTCGTTATCGCCGTCCAGTCACGTGATTCTGACCCTCTTCAGGGGCGACCTGCGCTTGTAAAGGGCCTGAAGGGGAAAGCCCGCTCATCAACCGTCTCCGAGCCCTCTCCTCTGTCAGCACGGTCCGGACAAGTACAGTCGTCAGCGGCGGTCACATGACTGTCCTGACGGCTCGTTTCGGACGCGCCGAGCGATCGGCTGGACGGTTATGCGCGGAATCGAGTCCCGCTACTCCCGCGACAGCGTGGTCGTTCGCCGACCGGACTCGAGCCAGCGGTACGAGGTGACCTTCCAATGACGACCATCGCAGAACTTTCGCTTTCGACAGACGGGTTCGCGCTCGCAGAGACATTCCAGCAACTACCGGCCCTCGAGGTCCGCGTCGAAAGCGTCGTCGCGGAAGGGCCGGTCCGGACGACGCCTCTCGTCTGGTTCTCGAACGTCGACCGCGACGACGTAGAGAGCGCCATCGAGGCGGACCCGACCGTCGCCGAGTACAGCCAACTGCTCGAGGACACCGAAGACGGCGAACTGTTCTACCGGCTGCAGTACACCGAGGAAGTCGGCTCGATCTGCCGATGTGTCTATACGCACGGCGGAACGGTCCTCGACGCCCACGTCACGGACGGCCAGTGGACGCTCCGACTCCTCTTCCCCGACCGCGAGGGGCTCTCGAGCGCCGTCTCTGCCATCGAGGAACGCGACGTCCGGATCGACATCAAGCGCATGGTCGAGGCCGGCCAGAACGACGACCTCGAGACGACGGCGGCTGCCCTGACCGAACCCCAGCAGGAGGCCATCGCCGAGGCCTATCGGCAGGGGTACTACGACGTGCCCCGTGAGATCTCGCTCGAGGAACTCGCGAACGAACTCGACATCTCCCACCAGGCGCTCTCCGAACGGCTGCGCCGGGCGAACCGCGTCCTCGCGGGCGAACAGTTGGACGAGCCGGCCGGTGAGATGGCGACGCCAGACTGAGGGTCGCTCGAGCGCGTCCCGAGGATCGACCCCGGCGTCGATTGCAGGCGGCGGGCGTTTTTTGACCGTGCCCGGCGGACGATCGGTCATGTCGCATCACGATCCCGGCGCGGCGGACCCGTTGTCGCTTCGCGGCGTCGTGCCGCCGACCGTTACCGCGTTCCAGGACGACGAGTCCGTCGATTACGAGACGACCGCCGCACACGCCCGGTTCGTCGTCGATCGGGGTGCACACGGCGTCTTCCCGCTTGGCACCAACGGTGAATTCCCGCTGCTCTCGGACGCGGAACGCGACCGCGTCGTCGAAGCCGTCGTCGACGAAGTCGGCAACGAGGTACCGGTCATCGCCGGCGTCGGCGCGCCGAGCACCTACCGGACGGTCGCCCGTGCCGAACACGCCGAGTCGGTCGGCGCCGACGGTATCGTCGTCGTCACGCCCTACTACTATCCGTTGGACCACGAGGGCGCACTCGAGCACTACCGGCGGGTTGCCGAAGCCGTCGACCTCCCGGTCTACATCTACCACATCCCGAGCAAGACCGGCAACGAACTGTCGCTCGAGACCCTCGCGGCCCTCGCCGAGATCGACAATCTCGCGGGCGTCAAGGACTCGAGCAAGGACGTGCCGTGGCTCGCGCAGGCGATCGACGCCCACCCCGAGTTGACCTTCCTCGCCGGATCGGACTCGCTGATCTTCACCGGGCTCGAGGTCGGCTGCTCGGGCGCCGTCAGCGCCGTCGCGAACGTGTTCCCGGAACTCGTCGTCGACTGTTACGAGGCCTACGACGGCGGCGACGAGGACCGCGCGCGGGAATTGCAAAGCGAGATCTTCCGCGTGCGAGACGCGTTCAAGACCGGCGGCGCGTACATGTCGGGTGTGAAAACCGCGCTCCGAATGCGGGAGTTCGACGCCGGTCCGCTTCGAAGTCCGCTGCGGCTGAAAGACGACGAGGCCGCCGACGAAATGCGGGCTCGACTCGAGGCACTCGAACTCGAGGGGCTCTGAGACCGGCCCGATCCGTACCGCGACCGATCCCGACGCCGAGACTTTTATCGCGGCCGTCGAATGGCCGGCATGGAACTCACTCCGGAACAGGAGGCGGTCCGCGAGACCGTCCGGGAGTTCGCCAGCGAGGAGATCAGGCCGACCGCGCTCGAGGCTGACAGGGACGAGGCGTTCCCCGAGGCCGTCTGGGACGGCCTCGCCGACCTCGACCTGACCGGGCTGACGGTCCCCGAGGAGTACGGCGGCTACGACGCGGCTCCGGTGACGGCTGCCGTGGTCAACGAGGAAGTCGCCTACGGCATGCTCGCGGTGGCGACGGCGCTGTCGGTCCACTCGCTCGCGACGTCCTGTATCGCGGAGTTCGGGAGCGAAGACCAGCGGGAGCGGTGGTTGCCGGAGATGGCCGAGGGTCGGCCGGTGGGCGCGTTCGCGCTCTCGGAGCCCCACGCGGGGTCGAACCCCGCGGAGATGGCCACCGAGGCGCGACGGGAGGGTGACGAGTACGTCATCGACGGCGAGAAACAGTGGATTACGAACGGCGAACGCGCGGGCGTCTATATTCTCTTCGCGAAGACGGATCGTGACGATCCGTCGACGGTCACGCAGTTCCTCGTCCCCGGTGACGTCGACGGGCTGACCGTCGGCGAACCCGAGGAGAAACTCGGCCTGCGCGCGAGCGACACCACGAGCCTGACGTTCGACGACGTTCGGCTCCCCGCCGAAAACCGGCTGACGGAGGAGGGCGCGGGGCTGTCGGCCGCGTTCCACATCCTCACCGGCGGGCGGATCGCCATCGCCGCCCAGTCGGTCGGCCTCGCACAGTGCGCGTTCGACGAGGCCCTTGCCTACAGCCGGGAGCGCGACCAGTTCGGCGGCCCGATCGCCGACATCCAGACGATCCGGCACAAGCTCGCCGAGATGGCGACCCGGATCCGAGCCGCGCGGCTCTTGACGCGAGACGCGGCCCGGAAGCGAGGGGCCGGCTCGAGCCCCGGCGGCGCGGCGCTCGAGGCCAGCATGGCGAAGTACTTCGCGAGCGAGGCGGCGATGTTCGTCACGAACGAGGCCGTCCAGATCCACGGTGGCTACGGCTACGTCACCGAAGGCAGGGTCGAGCGGCTCTACCGCGACGCGAAGATCACCGAGATCTACGAGGGGACGACCGAGATCCAGAAGACGGTGATCGCGCGGGAACTGCTCGAGTGAGCAGGCGGAGCTCGGGGCCGCGCGGGGATCGGGAACGACGAAGCGGCGAACAGTATATTCGGCGGCCGCACCTACAATAGACCGTGACCGGATACGACGCCATCGTCTACGATCTGGACGGGACGCTCGTCGAGCTCGATGTCGACTGGAACGCAGTCGCCGTCGACGTCCGCGAGGTGTATCGCCACGCGAACATCGAGCCGCCGGGCGACGGGCTCTGGGGCATGCTCGAGACCGCCGGCGACGCCGGAGTGGCCGCCGAGGTGGAGTCGGCCATCGCGGCCCACGAACACGACGGCGCGCGAACGTCAGACCGGCTCGCCCATGCCGACGACCTCCTCGAGCGGACGGTGCCGGCCGGCGTCTGCTCGCTGAACTGTGAGCGGGCCTGCCGGATCGCGCTCGAGGAACACGCCCTCGAGACGGCGGTCGACGCGGTCGTCGGCCGCGACACGGTCGGGACGTGGAAACCGGACCCCGAGCCGCTGCTCGCGACGGTCGAGCGACTCGACGCGGACCCAGAGCGAGCGCTGTTCGTCGGCGACTCGGCGCGGGATCGAAAAACGGCGGACAGAGCGGGCGTCGCCTTCGAGTTCGTCGGCGACGGCCCGTCGGGCGTCTGATCCTCGCCCGCGAGAGGACGGAGCGACTACTCCTGTTTGTGCTTCGCGTAGGCGAAGACCGTAATCGCCGTGAGCAACCAGACGACCGCACCGACCCGGATCGCGAACTCGGCGCGCGAGCCCCAGGTCGGCAGCGAGGCGGTCGTCGACAGGCCGGCGACGACGGGCGCGCCGACCACGATGGTGGCGACGAACGTCGTCTGCATCACCCAGCCGTAGTCGACGCCGTCGGGCGAGGTCGTTTCGACGCGTTCTGGCACGCTTGGAACTGACGACCCGGACCTCTTAAGCGTCGCGGGTGGGGCCGGCGGACGACGCTCGACCGGGACTGGTTTTCGCCGTCGCTCGAGGAAGAACAACGACGTTTAACCGTGGGAGACCAACCTATGCGTATGCCTACCGTGCGGGACGTACGAGCGAAGGCGGGCGAGGAGCCGATCACGATGCTGACGGCCTACGACGCGCCGACGGCGGCGATCGTCGACGAGGCCGGCGTCGACATCATCCTCGTCGGGGACAGCCTCGGGAACACGAGCATGGGCCACGAGACGACGCTCCCCGTGACCGTCGACGACATGGCGCGCCACACTGGCGCGGTCGCGCGCGCGACGGAGAAGTCCCTTATCGTCGCCGATATGCCCTTCCTCTCGATCGGCGTCGACGAGTCGGCGAGCCTCGAGAACGCCGGCCGGATGCTCAAAGAAGAAGACGCCCACGCGGTCAAACTCGAGTGTGGTCCACACACCGTCGACCTGACGGAGAAGTTGGTTCAGTTGGGCATTCCGGTGATGGCCCACCTCGGGCTGACGCCCCAGCACGTCAACCAGTACGGCGGCTATCCCAGGCAGGGCACGGATCCGGAAGCGGCCGAGCGCATCCTCGAGTTGGCCGAGGCTCACGAGGAAGCGGGCGCGTTCTCGCTCGTCCTCGAGCACGTGCCGTCGAATCTCGCCGCCGAGGTCACCGACGCGATCGACATCCCGACGATCGGGATCGGCGCAGGTCCCGACTGCGACGGACAGGTCCTCGTCGTCGACGACGCCATCGGACTGAGCGAGTGGACGCCCTCGTTCTCGAAGCAGTTCGGAAACGTTCGCGCGGAGATGGAGTCGGCGATCGGCGCGTACGTCTCGGCAGTCGAATCCGGCGAGTTTCCCGCCGAAGAACACGGTCACGAGGAGACCGATCTCGAGGAACTGTACTGATTCCAACCAGTCGCAGGTGATGATACTAGGGAAATAATATAACATACAGAGATAGACCGCGTTTAGGGGCAGTGTTTATATGGTGTGATTCCGTAAGCTGAGTTACATCACGGTGGATCGACACCATGACAGAGTCAACAAGGGGAACGCCGGTCGCAGGCGGGCTAGACGCCGATCAGCCATCGCAGCTACAACACGTCACCGTAGAGCGAGACGACGTCGCAGTCTGTACGATGTTCCCGCGAGAGATCGGTGAGGACGCGGTATCGGAGCAGTGGATCACCGCGACCGCGGACTCGTTCGTCCCGCTCGTCCAACAACGATAGATCGCTTCTCAGCGTTGGCGTCGGTTCGGCGGCCGGCCCCAGCACGGACGAATCGCCGTTTCGATCGCTCACCCGCTACCACCCTGTAGAAAGTCGTCGACGACCGTATTGAACGCAGTCGGTCGCTCGAGCATCGCTAGATGGCCCGCGTCCTCGATTTCGGCCAATCGGCCGCGTTCGGTCTCGTCGGCGAGATACTCGTGGAACCACGGCGGCGTCAACTGATCGTACTCGCCGTAGGCCGCCAGCACGGGCGTCTCGATTTCGCCGAGTCGGTCGCGAACGTCGAACTCGTGGCAGGTCAGGAAATCGCGGCGCGTCACCGCCTGGCCGGTGTCGTACATCCGCTCTATCGACCGCTCCCGGAGGTCCGAATCGGGGTCGTGAAAGAGCCGATCCGGGCCGTGGAGGAACTCGACCGCCCGATCGAAGTCGGACTTGAGCCACTCGAGGAGGTCGTCCAGAACGCCGAGTCGGGCACCCGTCCCAGTCAGGACGACCGCATCCGGGTCGAACGAGCGCTCGAGCAGGACGTGCTGGACGACCGCACCGCCGAGCGAGTTGCCGACCAGAACGCGAGCGTCCGTCGCTTCGGCGACAGCCAGCACGTCGTCGGCGTAGGCCGACAGCGCGGTGTAGCCGGCGCTCGCGTCGACATCGTCCGAATCGCCGTGGCCGCTGAGGTCGACCGCGATGATCGGGTATCGATCCGCGAGCGAGTGTTGACCGGTCCAGACCTTGCGCGAGCCGCCGCTCCCGTGAAGACAGCAGATCGGCGGGCCATCGCCTCCACGGTCGACGACTGCGTACGCCGTTTCCCGGCCGTTGTGTGCTACCGTTTCCATACGTAGCGAAACGTTCTGAACCGGTATAAAGTCATGAGGCGAGGCGACTGGAGAGCGCCAGCAACGGGACTATACTCGCGCCACGCATCGCCCTATTCACCGACCGCCCTGGCCGAAGAAACGCGACCTGGCCTCCTGTGAACTACGAACAATCACCTTTCGACGGACCACATTGTCGTCGGGCGATTACCGCCGAAACATTTATATATCTGTGGTGCTTACCTTGGGTTAGTTGAACCATGACTCTCGAACAATTCACCCGTGAAGAGGGGCAGTTAGCCCGTCGGTACGAGTACGACGACGGGGCGGTCCTCGCCGTCGACTTCGGGACCGCCGAGGCTGACGCCTCCGTCGATCTGGTCGATGACACGGTTATCGTCGTCGTGAAAGACGAGCAGTACGAGATCGATCTCCCCGACGCCACCGGGGACGCGCACACGTTTATGAAAAACGGCGTCCTGACTGTCGAACTGGAGGAGGAACTATGAAGCTCACCGTCAAACCCCTGAAACAGAAGGATGCGGGTCGCGGACTGGCCGCTATCGACCGCGTCTCGATGAACGAACTCGACCTCGAGAACGGCGACTACATCGTCATCGAGGGCAAGGGCGACGGTCAGGCCGTCGCGCGCGTCTGGCCCGGCTATCCCGAGGACGAAGGCCGTGGAATCGTCCGGATCGACGGCCGCCTCCGCCAGGAGGCCAACGTCGGGATCGACGACACCGTCACCATCGAGTCGGCCGATGTCAAACCAGCCAAGTCCGTCACCGTGGCGCTGCCACAGAACCTGCGGATCCGCGGCGACATCGGCCCGCTCGTGCGCGACAAGCTCTCGGGTCAGGCCGTTACCGAAGGCCAGACGGTACCGTTCTCGCTGTCGTTCGGCCCGATGGCCAGCTCCGGCCAGTCGGTGCCGCTGAAGATCGCGAGCACCTCTCCGTCGGGCACGGTCGTCATCACCGACTCGACGAGCATCGACATCTCCGAAACGCCGGCCGAGCAGGTCAGCTCGAGTGGCGGCACGTCCGCCGAGGGCGTTCCGAACGTCACCTACGAGGACATCGGCGGCTTAGACGAGGAACTCGACCAGGTCCGCGAGATGATCGAGTTGCCGATGCGCCATCCCGAGCTGTTCCAGCAGTTAGGGATCGAGCCGCCGAAGGGCGTCCTGCTGCACGGCCCGCCGGGCACCGGGAAGACCCTGATGGCCAAGGCCGTCGCCAACGAGATCGACGCTCACTTCGAGACGATCTCCGGGCCGGAGATCATGTCGAAGTACTACGGCGAAAGCGAGGAACAACTCCGCGAGGTCTTCGAGGAGGCCGAGGAGAACGCGCCCGCGATCGTCTTCATCGACGAACTCGACTCGATCGCTGCCAAGCGCGAGGAGGCCGGCGGTGACGTGGAACGGCGCGTCGTCGCCCAACTGCTCAGCCTGATGGACGGCTTAGAGGAGCGCGGCCGCGTCACGGTCATCGCCGCGACCAACCGCGTCGACGCGATCGACCCCGCGCTCCGCCGCGGCGGCCGGTTCGACCGCGAGATCGAGATCGGCGTCCCGGACAAAGAGGGCCGCAAGGAGATCCTCCAGGTCCACACCCGCGGGATGCCCCTCTCCGAGTCGATCGACCTCGAGCAGTACGCCGAGAACACCCACGGCTTCGTCGGGGCCGACCTCGAGTCGCTGGCCCGCGAGAGCGCGATGAACGCGCTCCGGCGCATCCGCCCAGAACTCGACTTAGAGTCCGAGGAGATCGACGCCGACGTCCTCGAGTCGCTCGAGGTGAACGAGCGGGACGTCAAGGAGGCGCTCAAGGGCATCCAGCCCTCCGCGCTGCGCGAGGTCTTCGTCGAGGTCCCCGACGTCACCTGGAACGACGTGGGCGGCCTCGGAGACACCAAAGAGCGCCTGCGCGAGACGATCCAGTGGCCGCTGGACTACCCCGAGGTGTTCGAGGCCATGGACATGCAGGCCGCGAAGGGCGTCCTCATGTACGGCCCGCCGGGGACCGGGAAGACGCTGCTCGCGAAGGCAGTCGCCAACGAGGCCCAGTCGAACTTCATCTCGATCAAGGGTCCCGAGCTGCTGAACAAGTACGTCGGGGAGTCCGAGAAGGGCGTCCGCGAGGTCTTCGAGAAGGCCCGCGAGAACGCCCCGACCGTGATCTTCTTCGACGAGATCGACTCGATCGCGGGCGAACGCGGCCAGCGCCAGAGCGATTCCGGCGTCGGCGAACGGGTCGTCTCCCAGCTCCTGACCGAGCTGGACGGCTTAGAGGAGCTCGAGGATGTCGTCGTCATCGCGACGACTAACCGACCCGACCTGATCGACAACGCCTTGCTCCGTCCCGGTCGGCTCGACCGCCACGTCCACGTGCCGGTCCCCAACGAGGACGGTCGCAAGAAGATCTTCGAGGTCCACACCCGCAACAAGCCCCTGGCCGACGCGGTCGACCTCGAGTGGCTCGCCGCAGAGACGGAGGGCTACGTCGGCGCCGACATCGAGGCGGTCTGCCGCGAGGCGTCGATGGCCGCCAGCCGCGAGTTCATCAACTCGGTCGATCCCGAGGAGATGGACGACACCATCGGCAACGTCCGCATCAGCCGCGAGCACTTCGAGCACGCGCTCGGGGAGGTCAACGCGAGCGTGACGCCCGAGACGCGGGAGCAATACGAGGAACTCGAAGAGGAGTTCCAGCAGGCCGAGCCCGGTGGGGAAGAACAGGTCGGACGGACCTTCCAGTAGGGTCGCCGACCGCGGCGCAGTCTCCTATTCTTCGCACGTCTCGCACTCGCCAGTGACGTCGCCCGACCGCGGGTCGTCGCCGGTGACGAACTCGAGACGCGCCAGTCGTTGCTCGAGGACGTACCGGAACCAGCCGACGAGCCCGTGAGCCCGCTCGCTGGCCCAGATTCCGACCTCGGTCCGTTCGTCCGGCACGAGGCCACTGGACAACGCGCTCAGCACGACTGTTTTCCGATCGACCAGTACCAGTCGGCCGATCGACCGTCCCGGTCGAACGTGCGCGTCGAACGCGAACTCCGAGACAGCGACCGCGGCCGCCGGCATCTCATTGTGAACGCGTCGCCGGTCGACCGCCGAGGGGACTTCGACGAACACCGCGACGTTTCGGTCGCGTGCCGACGCGAGCCTCTCGAGCAGCGACGGGCTTAGCACGCTGCCGTCGGCCGCGAGGAGGTAGAGTTCGCTCGTCGCTTCCTCGAGCGCCGTCCGCGTCCGGTTGTCGACGTCTCGCTGGCTGGCGACCTGCCAGACGCCGTCTTCATCGACCGTCCGCTGCTCGAGTTCCTGTAAGTGGGCCGCCGCCGTCTCGAGGTGGTCGCGGTACTCCTGTCGAAGCCGTTCTCGGGCGACGTCGACCGGGACGACGGCGTATCGGCGGGGATCGGACTCCTGTACGTCCACGAGCCCGAGTCGGTGGAGTCGGTCGACGACGTCATAGACACGTGACTGGGGAACATCGGCAACCCGACTGATCTCGTTTGCCGTCCCCTCCGACAGCTGCGTCAACGCGACGAAACACTGTGCCTCGTAGGTGCGAAGGCCCAGTTTTTCCAGCGCTTCGACGGCGTCCGCTTTAGACATGGTCGAACGTCCCGTTCGTCTGAAGAGTCATCTACAATGGGAACTATTTGCATGGATCGTAGAAAAGCTGATCCATCTCTTCAGCCCGATAGAATGGCGGTAGCGGGCCGATCGATCGCGACAATCGGAGTCGGTCGTCCGACCGCTCGTGGGACCACGATCGACGCACCAGCGTCGGTACGTCGATCGAACTCACCAATTCAAGCCGAAGTTTCGTAGGCCGGAGTCTAGAAGCATTCGGTAATGGACGGAACACCGATCGATCGGGGCCAGGGTGTCGCCGTACGAGCGTACGATAGAGGAGGGTGTCGTGGATGACGGGGTCCGATCGGGACCCCACGGAAGACCGGCCGATACTCGCCGAGCGGACGTACGACGAATCGACGCCGGCCAGTATAGCTGCTATCTATGCACTCGCAACCGCACTCGAGACCGATCCGATCAGTTGTTCGACCGAGTTCGGATTCACGCTGTACGATTACGTCGATCCCGAAGCCCTCAATGCGATCGTCACGCACGACCAGCCGGCGGGTACCGTCACCGTCGAACTCTCGCTCGAGGAGTATCTACTCCAGATCACGGACACGGGCCGCGTCCGCGTTCTGGGAGCGAGCGATTCGCTACCTGAACCGGACCGGTAGGCCGCGTTCCGTGAGCCGGTGTCAGTGGGCGAGATCGACCGGCTCGAGGTCCGCGAGAACCTCGTCGGCGTGGCCGTCGGGCGAGACGCCCTCGTAGACCCCTTCGATTCGGCCGTCCGGTCCGACGACGTACGTGTTGCGGAAGACGCCGTCGAAGGTGTTGCCGAACATCTGCTTTTCGCCGTAGGATTCGTAGAGCGTCGCGACCTCGCCGAACTCGTCGGAGAGGAGATCGAACGCGAGGTCGTAGTCGGCCGCGAAGTCGGCGAGGTCGTCGACGGAATCGTCGCTGATACCGACGACCGCGGCGTCGCGGTCCGCGAGTTGGGGGAGCGCGTCGTTGAACCCGCAGGCTTCGGCCGTACAGCCGTCGGTGTTCGCGCGGGGATAGAAGTAGACGACCAGCCGCTGGCCATCGAAATCCGAGCGGCGGACCGTCTCGCCGTGCTGGTTGGGCAGTTCGAACTCTGGCGCTTCGTCGCCGACATCGAGCATGCTCGGGAGTTAGCGACAGTTATTGTATACGTTACGGTTTCACACGGGAATACATCTCAGTACAGAGGTCTCCAGAGCTGTCTCCAAGACGTGGGTCGGCCGGGCCACACAGCGGTCACTCGAGCCGTTCGGCCGCCTCTCGGTCGACGAGCGGGGCGGCGTTTTGCTCCGGTAGCGTGACCACGTCGTCGCTCGTGAGGGTGTACTCGCGATCGTCCACTCCGAGGATCGAGCCGATGTCGCTGGTGATCCGGACGGTCGTCCGGTCGACATCGGCTGGCCCTGTGTCGAGCGAGTCACCCGCACCGGCGTCGCCCGCCTCACCGCCGGAATCGGCGTTCGTGGCTCCGGTGTCGGTGTCGTGGCCGGCGTCGGGTTCGGTGGCAGTGTCCACGGATGCCCCCTCGCTGTCGTCCTCGTCGCGCGGTTCGGACGGCCGCGTCGGCGGCCCGTCACCGCCCATCACGTCCGCGGCCGTGACGCCACTCGAGTCGGCCCCATCCGAGCCCGGTCGCGGCTCGGCGCCGTGCTCGGTCTCTACTGGCGGGTCCTCCGGTGGAATCGGCGGCGTGTCTTCCGCAGTCGCGCGGCCGGACGGATCGGCCGAGGCCAACTGTGAGTCGGCCGGCTCCGCCGGGTGGACCGCGTCGGATTCGGCCGCCGAGTCGGCTGCAGACGCCGAGTCGGTCGTTGCGGCGTCGACGCCCTCGAGTACGTCCAGCACGCGGGACTTGTTCGAGCCGATGCGGTCGACGAGGTCGTCGAACAGGTCGGCCTCCTCTGCGGTCAGCCCGTCGTCGTCGGCCGCCATGCCGGCCGCGGCGAGGCTGGCCTGCTTGACGAGTTTCCCCATCCGACGCTCGTAGATCGCCTCGACGACGTCCTTGGCGGTCTCGATCTCGTCGGTCAGGCGGCCCACCTCGGGCGAGGAAAACGGGTCATCGGCCTGTTCGGCGACGCGGTCGCGTTCGTCCTCCAGGTCGGCGATGTAGTCGCCGACCTCCTGGTAGAACGAGGGGCGCAGATTCTGGAGGCTGTCCTTCTGGCGCTCCTTGCTCTGGACCGAACGCAACTCGTCTAAATTCATTCTTTCTCCTTCTCCGCCCGGCCGCGTGCCATCAGGAACACGGCGACGTACTCCGGTAGTGACTGGTCGCCTTCCTGGACCGTAAAGCTATCTCCTCCAAGCTCGATCTCGCCGCCGTCGGTTACGTCGACGGCGATCTCGTGGCCCGTGAAGGTCTCGGGGACGGCGTCGACGAGCGGATCGAACTCCTCGAGTTCGTCTCGCTCTAAGCGCACCGTCTCGAGGCCGCTGCCGCCGTGGAGACTGCCCGGCAGGCGGATGAGCCGGTTCGTGTCCGTGGTGACGGGTTCGTCGATCGGCGCGTTGTCCCGCTCGACGGCGGTACTCGCGAACCGCTCTGCCAACTGGGCGACCGCGGTGTGGACGGTAACGTTGCCCGCCTCGAGCTGGTCTCGATTGTTGCGGGCCGCGTTCAGCGTGGCCTCGGCTTTGCCCTCGCCGATGCCGTCGAACGTCTGGAGTCGCTCGAGGGCCGCGTCGTCGTCCAGTTCGAGCAACTCGTCCACGAAGTCCATGAAGTGCGCGTGCGTTCTGGCACCCCAGCCACCCTCGATCTGGAGCGTGCGGCGCTCGGTCGGCGTCTTCCGTCCCAGCCCCGCGACGGTCTCGGTCTCGATCAGTTCGTCGTACTCGAGGCCGATACCGCGGACGTAGTCGACGATCTCGCGGCGGTGTTCCCGCTCGAGATGGAGGACGTTCTCGTCGCGGACGTGGACGTGATAGCCCCGGCCGCCCGAGAAGACGATCTCGAGGTCTTCGAAGGCGAAGTCGTCGGTGAGGAAGTCGAGCAGCCGAAAGAGGGCGTCCTTACACTTCGCGAGCATCTCGGCGTAGCTGTCCTCGCCGAGGGTGACACTCGGCAGGTGGTCGGCGTCGAGGTCGAAGACGAGATCCGCGGACTGCCAGTCTTTGGCGTGCATCGAACTCGCACCGGGGTCTCGAAAGCGCCCCGCGGAGAAGTAGACGTGTCGGGGGCGCTTCCGAACGAGAAACTCGGAGAGATCGCCCAACTCGAGGAGCGATCGGTGACGGACCATCGTCGTATCCGGCCCCTCGGTCCAGGGGATAAAGCCCCACTCGCGTTCGTTCGCGGCGGGCGGCGGCGTGATCTCCGTGCGGCGGTAGTGATCACGGAATCGCCCTCGAAGATAGGCCCTCGTTCGCTCCTCCATACGACTCGAGTAGTCGTGGATGGGGGCGTATAATCCTGCCGAATGGTTCGAACGCGGCGACCGTCGTAACGAGCGGGGAGAGGACTACCGGCGAATCAGTTCCGAAATGCGGTCGGTAATTCCCACGTCCGCCCCGAGTTTCAGGTAGTAGGCGTCGCCGCCGTCCTCGTAGTAGTTGTCGATCCGGCGCTTGATCTCGAAGCCGAGATGTTCGTAGAACTGGAGGGCGTTCTCGTTGCTCGTGCGGGCGTGACACGTGATCGTGTCGTGGTCGTTGGCCACGTGGGCGACGAGTCGTTTCCCGATCCCCTCGCCGCGGAACTCGGACGAGACCGCCAGAAAGAGAATATAACCGTCGCGGCGAACGGCGGCGAAGCCGATCAGTTCCCCATCCTGGACGTAACAGTGTACCTTCGATCGGCGATACGCGTCGGTGAAGAAATCGTATCGCTGTTTGAGCACACCTTCCTGACGATTGATCGCCTCTTTCAGCTGCCAGGCTTCGTCGACGAAATCGCCGCTCCCCGGGGCGACGACCCGACTGTCGATGTTGACGCTCACTACCACACACTACCAGCGTCGTCAATATAATTCCACCGGCAGTCGATCCTCTGGAACGTCAGACGGCGGCGACATGTTTCGAGCGATTCGTGTTTCCCCGCGACGACCGCGGCCATCGAATCGACGAACATACGATCCCAGCCGCCGAACCGGCAAGCGAATGGGGTTCGAACTGCGCGCCCACACGGCCGATATCGCGGTCTCGGCGACCGGCGCCTCGCTCGAGGCGACGTTCGCGGCGGTAGCCGACGGCCTCGCGGCCGCGTCGTGCGAGGAGATTCCGGTCGACACAGGGGAGCGCTTTTCGCTCGCCGTGACCGCCGAGAGCCGCGAGGCCCTGCTGTTCGACTACCTCGACGAACTGATATACCTGCGGGACGTGCGGGCGGAGCTGCCCGTCGACCACCGCGTCGACTCGATCGACGTCGATCCAGCGACCGACGGGGCGGACGAGTGGCACCTCGAGGGAAGCACCCGCGGCGTCCCGCTCGCCGAAATCGACGCCCGCGAGGTGAAGGCGGTGACCTACTCGGAGATGCGACTCGAACGCGCCGACGACGGCTGGGAGGCGTACGTCGTCTTCGACGTCTGAGCGAGCCGAACGGGCTCGACCCCGGCGACGAGCGAACCGAGAGACGAACATCTTTCTTCGACGGCGTCCGACTCTCGCGTATGACCACCTTCGACGCCGACGGCATCACGCTCGAGCGGGTGCGCGAATACGTCTGGGAGATTCCAGAGACGGGCGATATGCGCACTCCCGCGCGCGTATTGGCCAGCGAAGCGCTGCTCGAGGAGATCGCGGACGACAAGACGCTCGAGCAGATCACGAACACGACCCATCTGCCGGGAATTACCAAGTACGCGATCTGTATGCCCGACGGCCATCAGGGCTACGGCTTCCCGGTCGGTGGAGTCGGCGCACTCGACGCCGAAAACGGCTGTATTTCGCCGGGAGCGGTCGGCTACGACATCAATTGCGGCGTCAGGATGATGCGGACGAACCTAACCTACGACGAGTTACGGGGTCGGGAAGAGGAACTCGTCGACTCGCTATTTGCCAACATCCCATCGGGTCTCGGCGGCGGCGGCATCGTCGAGGCCGGCGTCGACACCGTCGACGAGATCCTCGCCCGCGGCGTCGACTGGGCGCTCGAGAACGGCCACGCGGTCGAAGACGACCTGTTGCACTGCGAGGACGAGGGGATGCGCGAGGGGGCGGACCCCGACAAGGTCAGTCAGAAGGCCAAGGATCGCGGGAAGAACCAGATCGGTTCGCTGGGCTCGGGGAATCACTTCCTCGAGGTCCAGCGCGTGACCGATATCTTCGACGACGAGGTCGGTGAGGCCTACGGGCTCTCCGAGGATCAGATCGTCGTGCTGATCCACTGCGGTTCGCGCGGACTGGGCCACCAGACCTGCAACGACTACCTCCGGAAGATCGAGCAGCAACACCAGGGATTGCTGAACCAGTTGCCGGACAAAGAGTTGGCCGCGGCTCCGGCGGGATCCCAGCTCGCCGAGGACTACTACGGCGCGATGAACGCGGCGATCAACTTCGCGTGGGTCAACCGCCAGCTGATCATGCACCGGACGCGGCAGGTCTTCGAGCGCGTGTTCGATCGGTCCTGGGAGGAAATGGAGATGGACCTGCTGTACGACGTGGCTCACAACATCGCGAAAAAAGAGACGCACGAGGTAGGGGTCGGGCCGGAGGGTCGACCAGTGCGAGACGGCGACGCCGGAGAGCGCGAGGAGCGCGAACTCTACGTCCACCGCAAAGGCGCGACGCGGGCGTTCCCCGCCGGCCATCCCGAGGTGCCAGCGGCCTACCGCGATGTCGGACAGCCAGTCATCATCCCCGGCAGCATGGGTGCGGGCAGCTACGTCCTCCGCGGCGGGGAGAACTCGATGGATCTCACCTTCGGCTCGACGGCACACGGCGCGGGTCGACTGATGAGCCGCACGCAAGCGAAAAACGAGTACTGGGGCGGCGACGTGCAACAGCAGCTGCGGGAGCAGAATCAGATCTACGTCAAGGCCCAGTCGGGCGCGACGGTGGCCGAGGAAGCGCCGGGCGTCTACAAGGACGTCGACGAGGTCGTCCGCGTCTCGGACGAACTCGGCATCGGCGACAAGGTGGCGCGGACGTTCCCCGTTTGCAACATCAAGGGCTGATCGCGGGGTCGGTGCCGTCGCTTTACGGTTCGCCCTCTCGGTCGGTATGTCCAGGTCATCGGGACGGAAACGGCCGACTCGATCACGGCCGATTCAGCGCGAACGAACCGACCGAACGAGCCTGTGGGGGTACTGGCAGACTCGCACGGTCGTTCGGTGACCAGCAGGTGTGGCGAACCGTCGACCCGCCGTGAACGGGTGACTGGCGATACGTTCGTCCGATCTGCCCCGCGATGGCAGACCGGGTGTGTGTTGTCGAGTGACACGGATGGAGATTATCCCGGCGGTGGCAAGCGTTTTTCCCGACGGGCACCCCCGCCTGGGTCGGGACTCCTGAACCGCGACCGGACGGGCGACCCACACTCGAGGGTGTCTCGAACGTGTGTACTCGGCGGCAGATCCGGTCGGGAGCGGAGTCAGCGAGTGGTACCACCGCGGACCGCTCACCACCCGCCGCGAGGAACAGCGCGGTCGCACGGCCCGCGCTACTGCACCCGGAACGGACTCTCGTCGTCGTCGTCGCCATCCTCGCTCTCGTAGGGCTTTCGGGCGGTGATCGTCACGGTCGCCTCGGGGTCGTCTTCGTCGGCCCACGGGCTGTCGTAGGCCGAGATCTCGAGGTCGGTCACGTCCCATCCTTCCTCTTCGATCAGTTCCACGAGGCGACGCTGGTCCGCGAGCATGTCCTCGTCCATACGCTCCCGTTCGATCGGGCCCGGGGTAGGTCTTCTGCCGCCCAGTGTGAGATCTCCGCTACCTGCCCTCGTCGGGCCCACCGATATCGACGACCTCCTCGACGAGCGTCCGGTGGGCGCGCCGGAGGCGCTCGGACAGCGCCTGATGCGAGATGTCGAGTTCGTCCGAGAGTCCGTCCATGTCCATCCCGCGGGGAATCTCGTAGTAGTCGCGCTCGAGGGCCGCCACGAGCGTCTCGTACTGCGCGTCGGTGAGCCCGATCCGGCCCTGGCGGTTCTCCTCGAGTCGGTGGATCTTCTGGATCTCGATCTGGAGCCCCCGTTCGGTCGCGAATTCGTACGTTCGAGACAGCGCGTCCCGTTCGGGGAAGAGGACGCGGAACCGCCACCGTTCGTTCTCGCTTCGCGCTTCGAGGACCGTTGCCCGCTCCTCTGTCAACAGGTGGAGCATGACGGTGACGTCGTCGACCCAGTGCATCCGGTAGAGTCGCTCGCCGCCGAGGTCCGTGAGCCGTTCGGCCTCCTCGACGCTCGGATCGTCCCGGAGCGCGTCGGCGAGGCCGGCGAGCGCGGCCTCGTCGCCGGAAAACCACACGTACGGCATCACGTGGTCGGGGTCGTGTGCGACGACGCGTTCGATCTCCACGCCGAGGTCGTCGATGACCTCGAGCGTGTGCCGAAGCGCGAACTCCGCGGCGGGGACCGTCAGTTCCGCGATGGTACTCATGGGACCGTTCACCACGTCGACGACCAAGAGTCCCGGACCACCCCGGTCGGCGATCCCACCGCCAGCGACAGTTATCGTTCATAGCTGACAGTAGATGAAACCGAAATCGGTTACGCAACGCGGAAATCCCCGGCGTGTTTAAGCGGGTTCGACTGCAACCCGGTAGCATGCTCACCGACGAGTTCGGGCGCGAGGTGACCGGGGTCCGCGTCTCGCTCACCGATCGGTGTAACTTCGATTGCGTCTACTGTCACAACGAGGGGTTAGGCGACACCCGCGGGCCGATGGACCCGCAGGACGACGAGATGTCGACCGACGACGTCGTTCGCTTCCTCGAGGTCGCCGCCGAGTTCGACGTCGACGCGGTGAAGTTCACCGGCGGCGAGCCGATGCTCCGGGACGATCTCGAGGAGATCATCGCGCGCACGCCAGACGCGATGGAAGTCTCGCTGACGACCAACGGGACGTTCCTCCCCGGCCGCGCCGAAGGGTTAGTCGATGCCGGCTTAGAGCGGGTCAACGTCTCCCAGGACGCGCTCGATCCGGCCGATTTCGCCGAGATTACCAAGAGCGGCGCCTACGAGAAGGTCATCGAAGGGGTCGACGCGGCGCTCGAGGCCGGCCTCGATCCGGTCAAGCTCAACATGGTCGTCTTCGAGCACACGGCAGGGTACGTGCCGAAGATGGTCGACCACGTCGCGGAAAACGACGGGCTCCAGCTCCAGCTGATCGAATACATGCCCGAGCTGACTGGGAAGCCGGAGTGGAACGTCAATATCCAGCGCGTCCACGATTGGCTCGCCGAACAGGCGACGGAGATCGAACACCGGGAGATGCACGACCGCAAGCGGTACTGGATCGGGGGGACTGCGGACGAGGGGGGAATGGTCGAGATCGTCGACCCCGTCGAGAACCCCACGTTCTGTGCGAACTGCCACCGCGTTCGAGTCACCCACGAGGGGTACCTCAAAGGGTGTCTCAACCGTAACGACGACCTCAAACCGATGGGCGAGATGACCAAACCCGAAATCCGGGAGGCCTTCCGCGATGTCGTCGCGAACCGCGTCCCCTACTACGGCGAGTACATGGTCCGGAACGACGAGGGCGAGTGGGAGGTCAACGACGAGTACATCGAGGAGTACGTCGGCGCGTAGCGTCGGCTGCTCGCCCTCGAACTCGATCGGCGGTTTCGACTGGATGCGATCGTTACTCGCTTCGCCGGTGTGACTCGGTAACAGACCTGTTCTCGCCGAGTCGCCGCCACCTTTCGTTGCGCTTAAGTAGTCGACGGGGGTAGGTCCGGGTGCGATACGTGTAGGGGAGCGATCCCCGAGTCCGCGAGGGCGACGATAGACCGACCGTGTTGTGGTAGCCAAGCGGCCCAAGGCGCATGGTTGCTAACCATGTGGCGTCAAGCCTCCGGGGTTCGAATCCCCGCCACAACGTCGGATACTCAACTGGCGTTTTCCCGCCAGTCGATTTGCAACGCACGCAGACCAGACACAGATACACGACACATGAGCGCGGAAGAACCTCAAGAACAACAGGACGACGAAGATCTCCAGTACTTCGTCCGCATCGGTCAGACCGACCTCGATGGGACGAAGTCCGTCGAGCGCTCGCTCACGGAGATGAACGGGATCGGCCGCCGAACCGCCCGTCTCATCGCCGACGAAGCGGGCGTCGACCGAACGGCGACGTTCGGTCGACTCGACGACGACGTCATCGACGAGGTCGTCGAGGTCGTCGAGAACTACGCCGACCGAGTCCCCGACTGGCTCAACAACCGCCAGGAGGACTTCTACACCGGCGAAACGACCCACGAGATCGGCAACGATCTCCAGTTGACCCGTCAGCACGACATCAACCGGATGAAGATGATCGACTCCTACAAGGGCGTTCGCCACAAGCGCGGCCAGAAGGTCCGCGGCCAGCGAACCAAGTCCACCGGCCGAACGGAGGGCACCATCGGGGTCAACGTCGAAGAGATCCGCGAAGAACAGGCCGAAGAGGCGGCCGCCGAAGAGGGTGAGGGCGAATAATGCCACTCGGTACCGACACCAAACACTACGAGACGCCAAACCACCCCTACCAGGGTGAGCGCATCGCGTCCGAGCACTCCCTCGTCGACCGCTACGGACTCAAGAACAAAGAAGAGCTCTGGCGCGCCCAGTCCGAGCTTCGCTCCTACCGGCGCGAGGCCCGCGACCTGCTCGGCCAGGCACAGGGCGACGAGACCGTCGTCCGCCGCTCCGAGGAGTTCCTCGGCCGACTCAAGCGAGTCGGCATCCTCGACGAAACGGACGAACTCGGCGACATCCTGTCGCTCGAGATCGAGGACATCCTAGAGCGGCGACTGCAGACGATCGTCTACCGCAACGGGCTCGCGAACACGACCCAGCAGGCCCGCCAGTTCATCACGCACGGCCACGTCGTGATCGGCGACCAGCGCCACCGCGTTCCCTCCTACGTCGTCGACATCGACGAAGAGGATCTGGTGGCCTTCGACGAGAACAGCCCGCTCGCGGACGAACTCCACCCCGAACGCGCGGAGGGCCAGTAAATCATGAGCCAGGACGACGAAAAGTGGGGCATCGCCCACGTGCACGCATCGTTCAACAACACCGTCATGACCGTGACCGACCTCACGGGCGCGGAGACGATCGCCAAGTCCTCCGGCGGGACGGCGGTCAAGCAGAACCGCGACGAGGCGTCGCCGTACGCGGCCATGCAGATGGCCGAGTCCGTCGCCGAGGAGGTCAAAGCGGCCGGCATTACGGGCCTGCACGTCCGCGTGCGCGGCCCCGGCGGCAACCTCCAGAAGTCCCCCGGTCCCGGCGCGCAGGCGACGATCCGCGCGCTGGCCCGCTCGGGCATCGAGATCGGGCGCATCGAGGACGTCACGCCGATCCCCCACGACGGATCGCGCGCTCCGAAAGGCAAGGGCGGCTACTAGATCATGTCTGCATCGTACGACGTCGAGTTCGTCGAACGCGAGGATCGCGAAGCCCGGTTCCTCGTTCGCGGCGTGACGCCCGCGTTCGCCAACGGCATCCGTCGCGCGATGGTCGCCGACGTGCCCACGATGGCGATCGACACCGTCAGGTTCGTCGAGAACTCGTCGGTCATGTTCGACGAGCAACTCGCCTTGCGGCTCGGGCTCGTCCCGCTGACGACGCCGCCGGTCGGCGAGTTCGGCGAGGACGACACCGTCACGCTCTCGATCGACGTCGAAGGGCCGGCCACCGCTTACTCCGGCGATCTGGTCTCCAGCGACGACCTCGTCCGCCCCGCGGACGAGAACGTCCCGATCATCGAACTCAAAGACGGCCAGCGCCTCGAGGCCGAGGCAGACGCCGTCCTCGACCGCGGCAAAGACCACGCCAAACATCAAGGCGGTGTCGCGGTCGGCTACCGACACCTCCAGCGCGTGGCGGTCGACGGTGATCTCCCCGAGTTCGAGGACCAGGAGACCCGGATCATCCGCGGCGTGATAGAAGACGACGGCGAACTCGTTTCCACGAGCGAGTTCGATCACGACCTCTCGAATCGCTATCCGGGCAAGCAGGTCCGGGTCGAGGACGTGCCCAACGCCTTCGTCTTCCACGTGGAGACGGACGGCTCCTTTACCGTCGAGGAACTGGTCACGCGAGCCGCGGAGACGATCGCGGCGCGTGCGACAGAACTCGAAGAAGCAGTACAGTTATAGCAATGTACCGACGCCCCCAACCCGAACAGGACGCGCCGCTCGCCGACGCCGTGAGCGACGAGATCGGCGATCGCGCGGCCACCGGAATCGAAAGGGGTTTGAAGGGGCGACGGATAGACGGAAGTGCGAGCAGGGATAGCCAAGTCAGGCCAACGGCGCAGCGTTCAGGGCGCTGTCTCGTAGGAGTCCGCAGGTTCAAATCCTGCTCCCTGCATCACTTCTCACAGATCGATTCCGACCGCGCTCGCGGAGACGCCTCCTCGTCTCCGCGGGCGGTTGCAGTATTTGGAGGAAACCAATGAGTAGCAAGACCAATCCGAGGCTCACCGATCTCATCGCCGAGCTGAAGTCGACGTCCCGAGAGACGGACGCCGATGTCTGGCGAGATGTCGCGGATCGACTCGAGAAGCCCCGGCGCACCCACGCAGAGGTGAACCTGGGCCGCATCGAGCGGTACGCACGCGAAGAAGAGACCGTCGTCGTTCCCGGCAAAGTGCTGGGCTCCGGCGCACTACAGAAAAACGTCACCGTCGCCGCCGTCAACTTCTCTTCGTCCGCAGAGACGAAGATCGAACAAGTCGGCGAACCGGTATCGCTCGAGCAGGCGCTCGAGGCGAATCCCGACGGCTCCAACGTCCGGGTGATTCGATGAGTCTCGCAGAGTTCGACGCAGATCTCGTCGTCGATGCCCAGGACTGTATCCTCGGTCGCGTCGCCAGCGAAGTCGCCCAGCGCGCGCTGGACGGCGAACGCGTCGCGATCGTCAACGCCGAGGACGCAGTCATCACCGGCGACAAAGAAGACATCTTCGAGACGTACCGCACGCGGCTGCAGATGGGTTCGGACAGCGGACCCTACTACCCCAAGCGACCGGACACGATCTTCAAGCGGTCCGTTCGTGGGATGCTGCCGTACAAGAAACCGCGCGGCCGCGAGGCGCTCGACAGCGTCCGCGTCTACGTCGGCAACCCCTACGAGAACGACGACACCGAGTCCGAAGTGCTCGAGGGGACGTCGCTGGATCGGCTGTCGAACATCCGCTTCGTCCACCTGCACGAAGTGTCCGAACAGTTAGGTGCTAACGTCACATGGTAACCAACACGAGCGGCAAGAAGAAGACGGCCGTCGCCCGCGCCACGGTGCGCGAAGGCGAGGGTCGCGTTCGAATCAACTCCCAGCCCGTCGAGCTGGTCGAACCGGAGATGTCCCGGCTCAAGATGCTCGAGCCGTTCCGCATCGTCGGCGAGGACCTGCGCGGCGAGATGGACATCGACGTCCGCGTCGAGGGCGGCGGTATCAGCGGTCAGGCAGACGCCGTCCGAACCGCCATCGCGCGCGGGATCGTCCAGCACACCAACGACGCCGAACTCCGCGACGCGTTCATGGAGTTCGACCGCTCGCTGCTGGTCAACGACGTTCGCCAGTCCGAACCGAAGAAGTGGGGCGGCCCGGGCGCTCGGGCGCGCTACCAGAAGTCCTACCGCTAAGGTGATCCACTCATGATGGTACCGGTCCGGTGTTTCACCTGTGGCAACGTCGTCGCCGAACACTGGGAAGAGTTCGACGAGCGAGCCAACGAGGGCGACGAGGACCCCGAGAAGGTTCTCGACGAACTCGGCGTCGACCGCTACTGCTGCCGGCGGATGCTCGTCAGTCACACCGACCTCGTCGACATCGTCTCCCCGTACCAGTAACCAATGCAACAGCAACAACACAACCGCTACGAAAAGGCACGCATCCTCGGCGCGCGAGCGCTGCAGGTCTCCTACGGCGCACCGGTGCTGATCGAGACCGAGCAGACCCAACCGATCCTCATCGCCGCCGAGGAGTACGACGCGGGCGTGCTGCCGTTTACCGTCAAGCGGGGGTACGACCGCAAATGACGCTCGTCACCGACGTTCGACTGCGTCGGATCCTCGACTCGCGGGGCAACCCGACGGTCGAGGCCGACGTGGTCACCGAAAGCGGCGGCTTCGGCCGCGCCGCGGCACCCAGCGGTGCCAGCACCGGCGAGTACGAGGCCGTCGAGCGGCCGCCGTCCGAGGCGATCGCCGCGGCTCGAGAGCGCGCCGTGCCCCGACTCGTCGGCGAGGTCTACGCGGGCAACCAGCGCGAGGTCGACGCCGCGCTTCACGCCGCCGACGGCACCGACGACTTCTCGGAGATCGGTGCCAACAGCGCGGTCGCCATCTCGATGGCCGCCGCGAAGGCCGGTGCCGACGTGCTCGGCGCGCCGCTGTTCCAGCACCTCGGCGGCACCTTCCGCGGCGAGAACTTCCCGATCCCGCTCGGGAACGTCGTCGGCGGCGGCGAACACGCCGCCGATGCGACCGACATTCAGGAGTTCCTCGCGGCACCTGTCGGCGCACCCAGCGTCGCGGATGCCGTCTTCGCCAACGCAGCCGTCCACGCCGCCGTCTCCGAGCTACTCTCCGAGCGGGGCGTTCCCTGCGGCAAGGGCGACGAGGGCGCGTGGGCACCGTCGATCGACGACGGCGAGGCCTTCGAGATCGTCGACGAGGCCGTCTCGCAGGTCGAAGACGAGGTCGGTTTCGAGATCAAATTCGGGCTCGACGTCGCCGGCGCGGAGCTGTACGACGCCGACTCGGAGACCTACGAGTACAGCGACCGGAGCCGCGATACGGACGAGCAGATCGCGTACATCGCGGAACTGGTCGACGAGTACGACCTCGTCTACGTCGAGGACCCACTCGACGAGGACGACTACGACGCCTTCGCCGACCTCACCGATCGAGTCGGCGACCGGACGCTGATCTGCGGTGACGACCTGTTCGTCACCAACACCGATCGGCTCCGCGAGGGGATCGACCGCGACGCGGCCAACAGCATCCTGATCAAGCCAAATCAGATCGGGACGCTCTCGGACGCGTTCGACGCGATCGAACTCGCGACCGAACACGGCTACGACTCGGTCGTCTCCCACCGGTCGGGCGAGACCGAAGACGCGACGATCGCACACCTCGCCGTCGCGACCGACGCGCCCTACATCAAGACGGGCGCCGTCGGCGGCGAGCGAACCGCAAAGCTCAACGAGCTCATTCGAATCGCAGACGACGCGACATGACAGATAACGACGCAACCCAGGAAGGGCTCGACGCCGCCGAGGAAGACATCGACGAGGAGCCAGCCGAAGGGGCTGGCCCCGCCGCCGAGGAGGACGTCGAGCCTGCAGCCGAACAGCCCGCAGACGCCGAGGGAGCACCCGCGGCCGACGACGAACCAGCCGACGACGCCGAGGACGCCGGACCGACCCTCGACGACGACGTGATGTCCGACGAGGAGGCGGACCTGCTGATCCCCGTCGAGGACTACCTCGGCGCTGGCGTCCACATCGGGACCCAGCAGAAGACCGCGGATATGGAGCGGTTCATCCACCGCGTCCGCACCGACGGTCTCTACGTGCTCGACGTCTCGAAGACCGACGGCCGCATCCGCACGGCCGCGGACTTCCTCGCGAACTACGACCCCGAGCAGATTCTGGTCACCTCGAGCCGCCAGTACGGTCGCTTCCCGGCCGAGAAGTTCGCCGAGGCCGTGGGCGCACGCGCCCGCACCGGCCGCTTCATCCCCGGCACCCTGACGAACCCGAAGTACGACGGCTACATCGAGCCGGACGTGCTGGTCGTCACCGACCCGATCGGCGACGCCCAGGCCGTCAAGGAGGCCATCACGGTCGGCATCCCGGTCATCGCGATGTGCGACTCGAACAACCAGCTCAGTAACGTCGACCTCGTCGTCCCGACGAACAACAAGGGTCGCAAGGCCCTCTCGGTCGTCTACTGGCTGCTCGCAAACGAGGTCCTCGACCGCCGCGGTGCCGAGCCGTCCTACTCGCTCGAGGACTTCGAGAGCACGGTCTAACGTTCGGTTTCGACGCTGTTCGTTTTCCAGCCACTCGTTTTCCAGCCACAGCTACCCGAAATAAGGGCCGACGGCCGATCGCGGCCGGCCGCTGTCGAGCGGTCAGATTATCCCGCGGCTTCGAGCAACTCCTCGACCAGTTCCGCAGCGTCGGCCGCCGTCGGACCGAAGACGTACGTCGCGGGTTCGATCCCGAACGCCCCGCGATGGTAGGTGATCCGCGGAACGGTCCCGCGCTCTTCGAACCGCGTTCGGAGGTGGTCGGCGCGGTCCTCGTAGTCGGCGTCGAACTCGAGCGGATCGATCCCCATCGATTCGGCGGCCGCGAGCAGATCGTCGTCGGTGGCGATGTTCGTCGCACCGCGGACGGCCGGGTCGACGCCGTTGGCGGCGAGCACCGCGGTCGCGACGTGTTTCGACGCGCCGAACTCGGGGTTGGCGGGAATCTCGATCCGACCGCCCATGGCGTATATCCGGCCGGGGACGGCCGCCACGTCGGTCTCGTCGTCGGGGTTTGGCAGGCACATTCCGACGTTGGTGCCGACGTTGGGGATAGCCTCGGCCATGGCCGGAATCGCGGCGAGCGTCCGCGCGGCGGTGCGGACGTTCGCGAGCACGTCTCGCTCGGCACGGATATCGGGATCGAGGCCGCGCACGCAGAGATCACAGCCCAATCCCCGAAGCTCGGGCATGACTTCCTCGTGAAGCTCGCAGATCGGACCGCGGTCCTCCAAGCTGCGGACGAGCGAGAGGAGTTCCGCGAGCGCGTCGTAGCCGTCCATCTCGCCGCTTGCGAGTCCGTCGGCGATGCGGTCGACGGTCGCGGCGGTCTCCGGGTCGTCGCGAAACCGGTCATCGCCGCCGCCCTCGCCGGCGACGTACTTGCTGACGGCGGCCTGCGTGACGCCGAGTTCCGCGGCGACCTCCTGTTGGGTCAGTCCGCGGTCGGCGAGGCGGGTCGCCAGCATCGCCCGCACCGTCGGGAGGAACCGATCGACGACGAGCTCACTCGGTAAGACGAGCGACATACGACCGACCTTCGAGCGCAACGCCTTAAAATCCGACTACAGCGGCGGCCGCAACGGGACGAGGGTCAGCGGCGACACAGACAGCTATTAATCGTCGTCGTTCGAACGGCCGGCCATGACACTCTCGAGCGCTCCCGGCAAGGTGTACCTGTTCGGGGAGCACGCGGTGGTCTACGGCGAACCCGCCGTACCGTGTGCGATCGAGCGGCGCGCGCGGGTCGAGGTACAGCGACGCGACGACGAGAAGCTCCGCGTCCACGCCGAAGACCTCAGTCTGGACGGCTTTACTGTCGAGTACGACGGTACGGCAGGGAACGGACCCGACGTGGACGTCTCGGAATCGCTGATCAGCGCCGCGATGGGCTACGTCGACGGCGCGATCGAGCAGGTCCGCGAAGTCACCGGCGAGGACGAGGTCGGCTTCGACGTGACGATCGAGAGCGACATCCCGCTGGGCGCGGGGCTGGGCTCGTCGGCGGCGGTCGTCGTCGCCGCCATCGACGCCGCGGCCCGCGAACTCGGTGTCACCCTCGAGACGGACGAACTCGCGGAGCGCGCCTACTGGACGGAACATCAGGTCCAAGACGGGCAAGCCTCGCGAGCGGACACGTTCTGCTCTGCGACCGGCGGCGCGGTCCGCGTCGAGGGCGACGACTGCCGCACGATAGAGGCTCCCGATCTGCCGATCGTGATCGGATTCGACGGCGGCGCGGGCGACACCGGCCAGTTGGTCGCGGGCGTTCGCGACCTGCGCGAGGAGTACGACTTCGCCGCGAGCACGGTCGAAGCGATCGGCAACATCGTTCGAAACGGGGAGGACGCGCTCGCGGCCGGCGACATCGAGGAACTCGGTCGGCTGATGGACTTCAATCACGGGCTGCTGTCCGCGCTGGGCGTCTCCTCGCGCTCGCTCGATACGATGGTCTGGGCGGCCCGCGACGCGGGCGCACGCGGCGCGAAGCTGACCGGTGCCGGCGGGGGCGGTTGTATCGTCGCGCTGGACCCGACCGAGGAGACGGAGACCGCCCTGTCGTTCACCCCCGGCTGTGAGGATACCTTCCGGGCGGAACTCGCCGACGAGGGGGTGTGCCGCCTCGAATGATCGTTCTCAAACTCGGCGGCAGCGTCATCACCGAGAAAGACCGCGCGGAGACGCTCGACGGCGACGCCCTGTCGCGGGCGGCCGACGCCATCGCGGCGGCGCTCGAAAACGACCGGGAAAACTTCGTGATCGTCCACGGCGGCGGAAGCTTCGGCCACCACAACGCCAGCGAACACGGCGTCAGCACGACCGCGGGGACCCGCGACGCCAACGCGGTGCTCGACATCCACGGTGCGATGACGACGTTGAACCGGTTCGTGCTAAGCCGGTTGCTCGAGCGCGGCGTAGGGGCGGTGCCGGTTCATCCGTTTTCGACGGCTCACCGCGACGGCGAGGGCCGGCTCGAACTGCCGACTGGGCAGGTCGAAACGATGCTCGCGGAGGGGTTCGTCCCCGTCCTCCACGGCGACGTGATCGCCCACGCGGGCGCGGGCGCGACCGTCGTCAGCGGCGACGAACTCGTGGCGACGCTCGCCCGCGACCTCGAGGCGGACCGAGTCGGCCTCTGTTCGACCGTTCCCGGCGTCCTGGACGAGGGTGACGCGGTGATCGACCGGATCGACGAGTTCGACGCCGTCGCCGACGTGCTAGGGGCCAGCGACGCCACCGACGTGACCGGCGGGATGGCCGGCAAGGTTCGAACGCTGCTCGAACTCGAGGCGAAAGCGTCGATCTTCGGGCTCGAGTCGCTCGAGTCGTTCCTCGAGGGCGCGGCTCCGGGGACGACGATCGACTGAGCGTGGGGGAAGAGGCGACGCGACGCCCGCTTACCGCGTCCAGAATCCGCCGGTGAACATGACGAGGACGGGGATGATCTCGAGGCGGCCGATCCACATGAGGAAGATCATCAGGAGCTTCGACGGGATCGGGAACTCCGTGTAACTGCCGAAGGGGCCGAGGAAGCCGAATCCGGGGCCGATGTTGCCGATCGTCGCCAGGCTCGCGCTGAACGCCTCGAGGGGTGTGTCGACGAGTCGATTGGCGTCGAGCGCGATAAGAAGGGTCGCAATCGCGAAGATGAACAGGTAGAGGAAGGTAAAGCCGAGCACCCCCCGGATGGCGTCTTCATCGACGACGTTGCCGCCGAGTCGAATCGGGCGAACGACTTCGGGATGGGAGGCCGTAAACAGTTCTCGCCGGAGAATCTTGAAGACGATCAGCCACCGGACGACCTTGACGCCACCGCCGGTCGAACCGGCACAGCCGCCGACGAGCATGGCGAACAGGAGGACGATCTTCCCCGTCGAACTCCAGTCGACGAAATCGCTGGTCGCGTAGCCGGTTGAGGTCAATAGCGACGCGATCTGGAAGGCGCTCTGCCGGAGGGAGTTCTCGAGGATCCCTTCGGTCGCGCCGCCGAGGTCCAGTGTCGGGGCGGCACCCGTATAGAGGATCGCCGCGAGAAGAGCGGTGAGGCCGCCGATCGCGGCGATATACGCGCGAAATTCCGAGTTCCGGACGAAGCGGTGCCCTTCGCCGCTGAAGACGTGCCAGAACAGCGCGAAGTTCGTCCCAGCGACGATCATGAACGGCACGAACGTCCACTGGACGATCGCAGAGAACGCCGCGACGCTGTCGGCTTCCGGCGAAAATCCGCCCGTCGGCAGCGTCGTGAACCCGTGGGCGACGGCGTTGTACAGCCCCATCTCGGGTGCCAACCCGACTAGGTGGAGACCGTAGAGGATCGCCATGAAAACGACGGTGAACGCGAAGTAGACGAGCCAGAGGATGCGCGCCGTCTCGGCGATCCGCGGCGTAAGCTTCTGCAGTTGGGGCCCTGGCGCTTCCGATTCGACCAGCTGTGCGCCGCTGACCGCCAGTTCCGGCAGGATCGCGACCATCAACACGATGATCCCCATCCCGCCGAGCCACTGGGTGAGCTGTCGCCACATCATCACCGCGTGGGAGTGCTCCTCGAGCGAGATTTCGCCAAGAACGGTCGCCCCCGTCGTCGTGAAGCCGGACATCGATTCGAACAGCGCGTTGACCGGATGGGCGAGCGTCGACTCGGTTCCCCAACCGGCGATGACGTACGGCACCGCGCCGACGACGGCGACCGCGAGCCACGAGATCGCGACGAACAGCATCGCCTCGCGAACTTGTAGCTCCGGATCGCGGTCCAGCCGCTCCAGACCGTAGCCGACGGCGATCGTGAGCACGATCGTCGCGACGAACGGGACGATAGACTCCGCGTAGACGAGCGCGACGACGACCGGAACCACGAGCGGCACGGCGAGATACTTCAGGAGGGTGCCGACCAGCGCCACGCTGGCGCGCCAATCGGTCCGGAGCCTCATGGCGACACCTCGTCTCTGCGAGTGAGTCTGGACACTGTCTGTCTCGCCATTTCTGTCGGGTCGTATTAATCCATCGTGACTTCCCCTCGAGTGCGCCTCGAGTCCGAACCGACCGGTCGCGACCCCGCGAAACCAGGCGACGTATCTATATACTTTCCGTGTGTATTGGTACCAATGAACATACGATCGCCCAGCGTCCGTCGCCCCAACTCGTTTTACGACGTGTTCAGCGTCGTCGCCGCCGCAGTCATCATCATGGGGATCGTACTCGCGGTTCGGTACGGAACGGGCATGCGAGAAGCGCTGGTCGTCTTCATGGTGGTCGTCTTCGGATGGGCCGTCTGGGCGATGGAACGGATTCTGGCCGATTCCGGGTCGCGGGCCGGACAGAGACGGCTCCGACCCTGAGTACAGCGGTTTCAGCCGGCCGTCGCGGCCGGCGCACCGACCCCGGCACGAATGGGATGGCCGAAGCAGAACTCAGATCAGTTCGACGACCTCGTCGAGCACCGCCGCGTCGACGAAGACGATCACGTGATCGCCGGGTTCGACGACGGTCGAGCCGCGGGGCGTGATGTGATCGCCGCTACGCGAGATCGCGCCGATGACGACGCCCGGCGGGAGGTCGTTCGTCGCGGCGGCGATGTTTCGACCGACGAGCACGCTGTCGGCGCCGACCTCGATCTCGATGACCTCCGCGCGGTCGTGCTCGAGCATCGCCACCTTCTCGGTGTGATCGGTCCGGGTAAAGCGGATGATCTCCTCGGCGGTCTCCTCGCGGGGGTTGACCGCCACGTCGATGCCGACGGTCTCGAAGAGGTCGGCGTACTCGGCGGTCTCGATGACGGCGACCGTGCGGTCGACGCCGAGGCGCTCGGCCAGCAGGGAGACCAGCAGGTTCTTCTCGTCGCTGTCGAGGGCGGCGATGACGACATCGGCCTCGTCGACGTGTTCGCGGGCCAGGAAGTCAGCGTCGGTCGCATCGCTTTCCATGACCATCGTGTTCGGGAGCGCCTCGGCGACCTCGCGGGCGCGCTCGTGGTCGCGCTCGATCAACCGCGGGCGAAAGCCGTGATCTTCGAACTCGCGGGCGGCCTGAAAACCGATCTCGCTGGCACCGACGATGACGACCTCTTCGGCGTCCTCCGGCGTCGTCGCGACCTCGTCTGCGAAGGCGTTGATCGAATCCGGGCTGCCGATGACGACGATCCGATCGCCGCCCCGGACGATCGTGTCACCGCGAGTTACGATCATCTCGTCGTCGCGGAAGATCGCCGCGAAGGTCAGCGAGTCGTAACGGTCGGCCTCTCTGACGGTCCGGTCCGCGATCGGGCTGCCCGCGGGGATGTCGAACTCGGCCATGCGGACGAGGCCGCCGGCGAACGTATCGACGTCGTGGGCGCTGGGCAGACCCGAAATACGGAAGATCGTCTGTGCGGTCAGCAGGTCGGTACAGACCATGAAGTCGACGCCGAAGGCGCCCTGCGAACTCCGCCAAGTCTCGAGCAGCGTCCGGCGTCGCACCCGTGCGATCGTGAATACCTCGGTAACGGCCTTCGCCGCCCCGCAGACGACCGCGTTCGTCTCGTCGTTGTCCGTACAGGCGATAACGAGCCCCGCCTCCGCCAGCCCCGCCTCGCGCAGCACCTCGAGGTCGGTGCCGTCGCCCCGGATCGTCAGCACGTCCAGCGAGTAGGTAAGTTCCTCGACCACGGCGCCGTCGCGGTCGACGACGGCCACGTCGTGGGTGTCTTCCAGATTGGCGGCAATCGACCGGCCGACCTCGCCGGCCCCGACGATGATTACGTACACGACGATTCCTCCGAAATCATAGTTGCTGCACACCGTTTTCGAGGCGACCGGCAAATGGATTTCGATGCCGAAAGCGCTCGTCGTGCGCGCGGGTCTGTGCGCGAACGCGCGGCTGAGCGGCCGAGAGAGGGAATCGACGAGTCGACGACCCAACCCGCTGCGTTTTTAACACCCGGCCGTGTACGTTGAGGTAGCGAAACCCGCGGGCAAGTGCGTTCGGGACTCACGATGTCGTGAGTCGCCGACGGCGGACCGGCCGCCGTCCCGGGCGCATAGCGGGATGGCCGACGCGCTGCAAGACGCCGGGGCCGCACAACCGGGAGTCCGCGGACCGTTTCGATGAGAGTCCACTACGCGGCTTTCAGTGCTACGAACCATGGAAATCGAAATTGCAACCATTGGCGGCTACGAAGAAGTCGGTCGGCAGATGACTGCCGTCCGCGCCGGCGACGACGTCGTCATCTTCGACATGGGTCTGAACCTCTCGCAGGTCCTGATCCACGACAACGTCGAAACCGAACGAATGCACAGCCTCGACCTGATCGACATGGGCGCGATCCCCGACGACCGGGTCATGAGCGACCTCGAGGGCGACGTGAAAGCGATCGTCCCAACCCACGGCCACTTGGACCACATCGGTGCCATCTCGAAGCTGGCTCACCGATACAACGCGCCGGTCGTCGCGACACCGTTTACGATCGAACTCGTCAAACAGCAGATCGAGGGCGAACAGAAGTTCGGCGTCGAGAACGACCTGATCAAGATGGAAGCCGGCGAGACGATGTCGCTTGGCGACTCCGGGAAGGTCGACCTCGAATTCGTCAACGTCACCCACTCGATCATCGACGCGATCAACCCCGTCCTCCACACGCCCGAGGGCGCGGTCGTCTACGGGCTGGACAAGCGCATGGACCACACGCCCGTCATCGGCGACCCGATCGACATGGAGCGGTTCCGTGAGATCGGCCGCGAGGGCAACGGCGTCCTCTGTTACATCGAGGACTGTACCAACGCGAACAAGAAGGGACGGACCCCCAGCGAGCGAGTCGCCCGCGAACACCTCCGCGACGTTCTCTACAGCCTCGAGGACTACGACGGCGGCATCGTCGCCACCACCTTCTCGAGTCACATCGCCCGCGTGAAGTCGCTCGTCGAGTTCGCCGACGACATCGGCCGACAGCCCGTCCTGCTCGGCCGCTCGATGGAGAAGTACTCCGGCACCGCCGAACGACTGGACTTCATCGACTTCCCCACCGACCTGGGGATGTTCGGCCACCGCAAGTCCGTCGACCGCACGTTCAAGCGGATCATGAACGAGGGCAAGGGCGACTACCTGCCCGTCGTCACCGGCCACCAGGGCGAGCCCCGCGCGATGCTCACCCGGATGGCCCGCGGCGAGACGCCCTACGAACTGGACGACGGCGACAAGGTCGTCTTCTCCGCCCGCGTCATTCCGGAGCCGACCAACGAAGGGCAGCGCTACCAGGCCGAGAAACTGCTCGGCATGCAGGGCGCACGCGTCTACGACGACATCCACGTCTCCGGCCACCTCAATCAGGAAGGCCACTACGAGATGTTAGACGCCCTCCAGCCCCAACACGTCATTCCGGCCCACCAGGACATGAGCGGCTTCTCGAGCTACGTCAACCTCTGCGAGAGCGAGGGCTACAAGATGGGGCGCGACCTCCACGTCACGCGAAACGGGAACCTCATCCAACTCGTCGACTGATATGACGAGCCCCGAGGCACGCGAAGAGGCGGTGCTCGAGGCGGTCCGGCAGCGCCGCGAGCAAGTCAACGAAGCGATCCCCGAGGAGTTGCCGATCCAGCGGCCCGAGCGACTCTACGAGGCCTCACGGTACCTCCTCGACGCGGGCGGCAAACGGCTGCGGCCCGCCGTCCTGTTGACGACCGCGGAGGCCCTGGCCGACGTCGACCCGCTCTCGGCGGACTACCGGTCGTTCACGCCGCTCGACGATGGGGATGCGGTCGACGTGATGGCCGCCGCCGTCAGCGTCGAGGTCATCCAGTCGTTTACCCTGATCCACGACGACATCATGGACGACGACGACCTCCGGCGCGGCGTCCCAGCCGTCCACAAGGAGTACGACCTCGAGACGGCCATTCTGGCCGGTGACACGCTCTACTCGAAAGCCTTCGAGATCATGCTCGAGACGGGGGCCGAGTCCGACCGCATCGTCGACGCGCTCGACGTGCTCGCGACGACCTGTACGAAGATCTGCGAGGGCCAGTCGCTGGACGTCACCTTCGAGGAGCGCACCGACGTCTCGCCCGACGAGTACCTCGAGATGGTCGAACAGAAGACCGCCGTGCTGTACGCCGCCTCCGCGTGTCTCCCCGCGATCTTGCTGGGCGCCGACGACGACACGATCGACGCGCTCTACGGTTACGGTCTCGACATCGGCCGCGCGTTCCAGATCCAAGACGACGTGCTCGATCTAACGGTCCCCAGCGAACAACTCGGCAAGCAGCGCGGGAGCGACCTCGTGGAGAACAAACAGACGCTGATCACCGTCCACGCCCGTGAACAGGGCGTCGACGTCGATGACTTGGTCGATACCGACGACGTGGACGCGGTCACCGAGGCCGAGATCGACGACGCGGTCGCCGAACTCGAGGCGGCCGGCTCGATCTCCTACGCCAACGACACCGCCCGCGACCTCGTCGAACAGGGCAAGGAGCGACTCAAGGTCCTGCCGGACAACGAGGCCCGCGACCTCCTCTGTGAGATCGCTCACTACCTGATCGAGCGCGGTTACTGACGCGCTCGACGGCTACGGGCCGTTTTTCGAAGCGCTGTTCTCGAGCGGCGGCCGAACTCACCGCTCGATATCGTCCGGGTCTTTTTGCGGATACCGTTCCGAGCGACGGACATGACTGACGATTCCGCCAGCGGCCGGGAGCCAAGTTCGTCGCGCCGCCGGTTCCTCACCACGGCCGCCGCGGCCGGCTCGATCGCGACCGCCGGCTGCGTCGGCTCGCTGCTCGGAGCCTCGACATCGAACGAGATCGAACCCGAAGAGCCGAGCCAGCCGCGCAAAGGAACCCCTGGCGAGTTCTACGCGCTCGTCGAACGAAACGACATTCCCGTCGAGTCGCTCCGCTGGGACGACGCCGATCTGGTGTTGCGATATCGCTCGAGCGCGGAGACCGAGTCGGAGTCGACGACCGAGATCGAGATCATCACGACGGTCTACAACGAGAATCTCGTGAAAAACGACGCCGAGGTCGGGATGCTCTACGCGGAGATCGCGAACCCCTTCGACGGGCAGGCTCGCGGCTGGGGCGTTAAGACGGAGTGGTGCGAGCGGTACAACGCGGCCGTTGCGGGCAGTTCGGACGAGAGCGATGACGAAACGACCGAGCCGAGTAGCGGCGACGGTACCGACAGTGGCAACGGCACCGAGAGCGACAACAGTACCGACGAATCCGCGGAGATGTCGGTGGCGGACTCGGCCGCGATGATCCTCATGAGTAACGTCCTCAACACGCGGGTTTACGAGGAGGACCTCGAGGGCTGACGCGACGGGAGAGGTGGCGAATCGCGAGGGTTTTGGGCCGGGCGCGAATACCGCTCGGTAATGGACGACGAGTTACGCGAGCGCGTCGAGCGCGAGGCAGAAAAGCACGCGCTGTTGAACGCCGTGAAACACGAGAGCGACGCCGACGTGGGCGCGATCATGGGGCCGCTGATGGGCGACAACCCCGACTTCCGCGAGCACGGCGACGAGATTCCGGGCATCGCCGGCGGCGTCATCGGCCGGGTCAACGAGTTAGACTACGAAGAGAAACGCGAGCGCCTCGAGGAACTGGCCCCCGAGGAACTCGCCGAGATCGAAGCGGAGGAGGAGGAAGACGAACACGACCTCCCGGACCTGCCCAACGCTGACGAGTACGACGATATCAGGATGCGGTGCGCGCCGAACCCGAACGGCCCGTGGCACGTCGGCCACGCCCGGATGCCCGCCGTCATCGGCACCTACCGCGAGCGCTACGACGGCTGGTTCTGCGTCCGGTTCGACGATACCGACCCCGAGACCAAGCGACCGGATCTCGAGGCCTACGACGCGATCCTCGAGGATCTCGACTATCTCGGCTTCGAACCCGACGCGACCTACAAGGCCAGCGACCGCCTCGAGACCTACTACGACCACGCCCGCGACCTGATCGAACTGGGCGGGGCCTACACCTGCTCGTGTTCGGGCGAGGAATTCTCCGAGCTGAAGAATTCGGGCGAGGCCTGTCCCCACCGCGACAAGGACGTCGAGACCGTCCTCGAGGAGTTCGAGGCCATGATCGACGGCGAGTACGAAAGCGGCGAGCTGGTCCTCCGGGTCAAGACCGATATCGAACACAAGAACCCCGCGCTACGGGACTGGGTGGCCTTCCGGATGATCGATACGCCCCATCCCCGCGAGGAAGCGAGCGAGTACCGCTGCTGGCCCATGCTCGACTTCCAGTCGGGCGTCGACGACCACCTCCTCGAGATCACCCACATCATCCGCGGGATCGACCTGCAGGACTCGGCGAAGCGCCAGCAGTTCGTCTACGACTACTTCGCCTGGGAGTATCCCGAGGTGATCCACTGGGGCCACGTCCAACTCGACGATTACGACGTGAAAGTGAGCACGTCGACGATTTCCGAACTGATCGAGGACGGCGAACTCGACGGCTGGGACGACCCTCGCGCGCCAACGTTGCAGAGCCTCCGACGGCGCGGCATCCGCGGCGAGGCCATCGTCGAGGCGATGACCGGCCTCGGCACCTCGACCACTGATGTCGACCTCGCGATGAGCTCGATCTACGCGAACAACCGCGACCTGATCGACGAGGAGACCGACCGACGCTTCCTCGTCCGCGAGGGCAACCAGATCCCCCTCGGCGGCAGCCCGCCGGACGAGGCGAACCCGCCGCTCCATCCGAACCACGAAGAGCGCGGCGTCCGCGAGATCCCTGTCGGCGACTCCGTCTTGCTCGAGCCCGAGGACCTCCCCGGACGCGAGGAGCGAATCTGGCTCAAGGGTCTGGGCTGTTTCCAGTTCACACGCGACACTCTCCAGTACACGGGCGAGGACATCGATGTCGTCCGCGAGGGCGACGTGGACGTCGTCCACTGGGTGCCCGCGGGCGAGAGCGTTCCCGTCCGCATGCGGACGATGGACGGCGACGTGACGGGGCGAGCAGAGCCCGGCGTCGGCGACCTCGAGCCCGACGAGATGGTCCAGTTCGAACGCGTCGGATTCGCGAGGATTGACCGGCACGACGAGGAGGAGACGGTCGCGTACTACGCGCACCCCTGACTCGAGCGCGAGACCGGACCCCTTCGAACCGATCGCTGTTCCTCCGAGACATCACTCGAGCAACTCGTCACCCAGTTCCGGATCGGGGTCGGCGACGATGCCGTCCTGTCGCCCCAGTACGCGGGCGTGGGCGGCGCAGACGAGCCGGTTCTCGTCCCAGGGGATGTGTAGCTCGACCGCGGCGGGGCGCTCGCAGTCGGCTTCGGAACACTCCATTACCCGTGCCAACGACACCCACGACTTCAGCGTTTCCCTCAGAGCAGGAAGACGCCGACGAGGAACCCGAAGAGGATCGACGCCGTCAGCAGCACTTGCACCACGGTTGACGCGAGGGTACCGACGGTCGTGTAGAGAGCTGACCGCGCGCTTCCCTCGAGTTCACCCTCTCGGACGAACTCGAGGGCGAAGACCGTCCCGAAGAGGCCGACGAGCAGCCCAACCGGGCCAGTCACTAGCATGAGGACGATACCGACGACGGCTGCGGCAGCGGCGGTCAGCCAGGACGCGCCGCCGGCTTTCGCGGCGATCGAGCCGCCGAAGAACTCGACGAGCGCCGTTATCAGCGCGATAGAAACGAGGACGGCGAAGGTGATGCTGCTCAATTCAGCGAACCCGGCCCCCCACCAGTAGAGACCGAGGCCGGCGAGCGAGAGCAGGCCGCTCGGGACCATCGGGACGGCCGCTCCGACGATCGCACCGAGGAGCAACGCGATCGCGATGACGGTGATAACCTCGACCATACCCGTCCAAAGGGCCGACGACGGCAAAACCGTACTGCCTTCAGTACTGTTAGGTATCAGGCACCGAACGTGTGGGTATGACCCAACAGCGCGGAGCGATCGTCGTCGGCGCGTCCTCGGGCATCGGCGAGGCGCTGGCCCGCCGGCTCGCCGCCGACGGCTACGAGATCGGCATGGCGGCCCGGCGGACGGAGCGAATGCGCCAGATCGGCTCGGAGCTACCGACCAAGGCCTACGTCGCGACGATGGATGTCACCGACACCGCGGACGCCCGCGAGGGGTTTTTCGAACTCGCGGCGGCTATGTCCTCGGTCGACGTCGTCGTCATCAGTTCCGGCGTCGCCCACGTTAACCGCGACCTCGAGTGGGGACCCGAACGCGAGACGATCGACGTCAACGTCCGGGGCTTTACGGCCGTCGCGACGGCGGCGATGGAGTACTTCGAGGGTACGCCCGACCACGCCAGCGCGGCCGACGGCCACCTCGTGGGCATCTCCTCGGTCGCGGCTCACTTCGGGACCGGCAACGTGCAGGCGTACAACGCCTCGAAGGCGTACGTCTCGACCTATCTCGAGGGGCTGCGCAGCCGTCAGGCCCAGCGGGACGCGGACGTGACGATCACGACCATCGAGCCGGGATTCGTCGACACGAAGCTCTCGCTGGGCGGCTTCTGGGAGTGTTCGCCGGAGACGGCCGCGGATCAGATCGCCCGCGCCATCCGCAAGAAGCGCAACCACGCCTACGTCACTCGACGCTGGCGGCTGGTCGCGGGGGTCCTCGATCTGGCTCCGGAGTGGCTGCTGCAGCGGCTGTTCTGAGTGGGGATCTCACCATCCGGCGCGATTAGTGGGGCTGGTTTTCTGACTCGGTCAGCGACTCCTCGATGCTCGCGACGAGCCGTGACTCGAATACAGCGTTGATGGGTATCAGTGACGCCCACGAGAGGACGGCCAGCGTCGGGTCGAACTGGGCGAGGGCGGCCGATCCGACGAGCACGATCGGCGAGATGAGAAACCGTGCCGCCTGAATCTCGACCGTTCGCGAGGTCAGTCCGGCTTCGAGGAGGCGTTTTCTGGAGACGTGCCCCCATAACAGCGCCAGCGAGAATCCCGTGAGCGCTAACACCCCCGCGTAGAACGCGATGCCGAAACCGTTCGGATAGGCGACGAACACGCTCGTTGCGTACGGAACGAACGCGACCAGGAGCAAGAACAGGAGATTGAGCCAGAGCACGCCGCGGTCGTGGCGCTCGACGTGGGCGAACACGCGCCGATGTAACGTCCAATAGAGGCCGATCACCAGAAAGCTCAGCGCGTACCCGACGAATTCGGGCCACTGCTCTGCGACGAGGTCGGGTACTACCGCGGCCGTAGTTCCGTCGGGAACCGTCGGAACACTGATCTCCAGCACCAGCAGCGTGATAGCGATCGCGATGACCCCGTCGCTGAGCGTGATCAGTCGGTCCGTTTCCTCGGATTCCGGGCGGAACGGAAGCGCCATGCGTGCTGTAGACCGCCGATCATCAATCCGTTTTGGCACTCCAATCGGGTATTTCCGGCAGAGCTGAACATCACATCGATGAACGACTGCCGCCGGTTTCACTCGATGAACGGGACATACGTCCCGTCCTTCTCGAGCCAACCACACCACGGATCGAATCGGCACCGGATACGCGCGTTCACTCGCCGACGAACCGATCGCGAACCGCGAGCGCCGCGTCTCCCCCGTAGCGATCGACCAGCGGGCAGACCGCGTCGCCGAGTGCCCGCATACACTGCCCCGTCGAGTGATACTCGAGGCGGTCGGCGACGGTGTCCCAGTCTCGCGCCTGCAACGCTCGCAGAACGAGTAATCGCTCCTCGCGGGCGGTCAGGTCGACGCTGTCGGGGTCGTCAATCAAGTATCGCACGACGACCTTGCGGAACGGACCGGGATCGGCGTCGAACAATCCGGGGCCGTAGGCGGCCCCCGCGACGACGCGCCACTCGTGATCCGAGAGTTCGAGCGACGGCCCCGCCCCGTCGCCGACGCTTCGAAGCACCGCGCGGGCGACATCTGGCTCGAGATCCGCGAGCGCGTCCGAACAGAGGGCGTCGAACCGGCGTGCGAACCAGTCCGCATGACGGTCGTGCAGCGCCCGCCCCGCCTCGCTCGTCGGCGCGAGCATGAGCGCGGAGTACTCCCCGCTGGCGTCGTTGCGGGTCGTCGAGACGTGGACCGCCCGGTAGCCGTTCGCCCGCCAGAACTCGAGGAGACCGGGCGTCGCGCCGAAGCCGGTGCCGAGCCAGTCGATCGAGTCCGAGAACTCCTCGCGGACGCGCTCGAGCAGGCGCGAGCCCAACCCCCGTGACCGGGCGGCGTGGTGGGTCGCGATGCGGACGACGCGGACGCCGGCCGGCTCGCCCGCGGCCTCGTCGCGCACCTGGCTCGTTAGCACGTCCGGGAGCATGTTCCCGCGGACGCGGCCACCCTCGTACATCATCGCCCGCGTTTCCGGCGAGAGGGCACCCTCGCGGGCGAGCAGCGCGACGCTGACGACGTGGCCGTCGTGGACCAGGGCGCGCGCCTCGAGGTTCGGGGCGTCAAGCAGGCGCGCGAGATCGTTGGGCTCGGTCCGGTAATGGGCGAGGACGAGCAGGCCGAATGCCTCGCGGAGCAGGCGTTCGTCCGCGAGGAGGGCGTCGGGCTCGAGTCGCCGATACTCGACGGCTTCGGGTTCGGCGTCCGCCACGAGCGGCTCCACCGGCGGCCGGGCGTCGAGCAACAGCGCGCGGAACGCCCATACCTCGACGGGATCGCCGGCCGCGTACCTGATCGGCTCCACGAGCGTGCGCTCGGTCACCTCGTGATCGCTCTCGGCGAGTCGGTCCCGGAAGCGGACGGAAAAGCCGCGCCCGGCCCCTTCGTAGCCGTGGATCGTCGTCGCGAAGGCGACGCGATCGGCGGAAAGCAGCGCCTCGAGGGTTGCGACCGGGAGCGCGGCGGCCTCGTCGACGACGACGATATCGGCCGACTCGCAGGCGTCGACGGCGGCGGCGGGCTCGAGGAATCGGACCGTCCCGCCGGCAGCGGTTTCGATCCGGCCGGACTCGATCGTCGGCACACGGTCGTCGCCGTCGCCCGCAAGCGTCCGACAGAGTTCGCCCGCGCGGTCGAACAGTTCGCTCGCGTTCCGTTCGTCGGGGGCAGTCACGAGGACATCCTCTCCCGCGGCGGCGAACGCACCCGCTGCCAGCCCCGCCGCGCTGGACTTGCCCCGGCCCCGGTCGGCCTCGAGCACGACCGTCCGATTCGTCTCGAACAGCGATTCGAAGGCGGCGACGGCATCGGCCTGATCTGTCGTCAGGCAGGCCTCGTAGGTTGCAGCCGGAAACCGGGGATCGGGGGGCGGCGTCGGCGACTCCGGCGCCGCCCGCGGAGCCGGGTCAGTGAGCCCGTCAGCCTCGAGCCAACCGGCTTCGAGGTCGACGATCGCGATCCCGCGGTGGGCACGCATCGTGTCGACGAGGCGACGGCGAAAGCGGCCGGTCACGTCCGCGAGTTCGAACGGCGGGACGGCCAGCGAGGCGTCGAACCCGTCGCGGCGATCCGGCCAGGCCTCGAGCGAGGGCGTCAGCAGGACCAACAGGCCGCCACCGTCGACCGCCCCGACGAGTTTCCCGATCGCGTTCGGCCTGAGTTCGTCGTGAGCGTCGATCGCGACCACGTCCCGCGTCGTGCCGAGAAGGTCCCCCGCGTTGGCCTGGGGAAGCTGTTCGCAGCGAAGTCGGTCGTCCGGGCCGACGAGCGTGGTCCCGGTAATGGGGACGGGAAGGGCGTCGAGGATCGACTCGAGGGCGTCATAGCCGCGTTCTCGGGGGCCGGCCAGCACCAGCAGGCGGCGCTCGTTCGCTCGCCGCGCTTCCTCGCGAAGCCCTTCGGCGAGGCCGACGACGTCCACGTCCATGCGTCCGGATTGGGGCCACGAGGGTAATAGCCACCGGACCGCGACGGAGGAGCCGCGAAGTAAGAGTCGACGCCCGTTCGATTCGGTGGCGCAGTCGCTGGCCGATCGAGCGGACGACGGAGAAGACGGGGCTTACGCGAGCGTCTCGCCGAGTGCCTCGAGCGCGGCTTCGCGAACCGCATCGCGTTCGCCGGGCAGGAACTCGACGTGTCCGTCCCGGCCGCCGACGACGCTGACGCCGCCGTTGGGCACGGCCTCGGCGATCGCGTCGCCGAGATCGCGGACGTTCACGGGTTCGGTCGCGCGGACGTGGAGTTCGTCGTCGCCGACGCCGAGCGTGACGTACGGCGAGTCCGTCCGATCCCGCTCACTGCGATGAAGCGCATCCAGCAGCAGGATCGTCGTCGGGAAGTTGTACCGGTGGGTGAAGGCGTCCGTATCGAGCACGGAGACCGTGACGCCGTTGATGCCGCGAACGGAGAGGTTCTCGCGGGCCGTCTCGAGTTCGGTCTCGAGCTTGTCGCGGAACTGCTCGGAGACGTGGGCGGCCAGATCGCCGTCTCGCGGCCGCTCGGATTCGTCGTCGTCGCCGAACAGCAGGTCGATGACGAGTTCGCGCTTGTCCTTGTAGGACTGGTAGTAGGCCTCGAGCGCGACGGCTTCGCGGCGCTCGGAGATGCCGGTCTCGTCGTAGCCGGCCTCGCGAGCGAGCTCGAGGTACGCCTCGGGGGTGTCCTCCCAGTAGCTGACCGCGGGGAGGTGCTCCAAGTCGGCGCGGACCTCGTCGTTGACGTGCGCGGCGACGTTCGCCGCGAGTGCAGCCGAGGTCACGTCCGAGACATCGACGCCGGCCAGCGACGGCGCGACGGCGGTGTCGACGGCGTCGGTGATCTGCTCGTCGGCGCGGCTGTCGTCGATGACGAGCGCGTCGGCGTCGTACAGCGAGAGCAGTTCGTAGCCGTCGACGGACTCGACGGTCGAGCCGGCGTCGACCAGCACGACGAGCGGGAGTTGCTCGCCGTGGCGGTCGCGGGCCTCGAGCATCGAGGTCACGTCGCTGGTGGCGGCGTCCATGTCGTAGACGCGGCCGTCGAGCGGGCGACGCTCGAAGTAGTGGTACTCCGCATCGTCGCGAGTGTGTTTCTCGCGGATCAGCGGGAGGACGGCTCGTTCGATGGCGGCCCCGGCGACGTAGCCGTCGGCGGTCGCACCGTGGCGGACGACGATCGGGCGGGCCTCCATGACGGCTCGGCGGATCGCGGTCGCCGCGTCGGCAATACCGTCTTCGACGGCCGCGACGGCCTCGTGGTCGGCCAGCGGTGCGACGTCTGCGGGTCGGGCCTCCTCTTCGATCGCGGTCTCGAGGCGGTCGACGACCGTCTCGCGGTCCTCGTCCGCGAGGATGTCGAGGGTCTCGGTCTCGACCTGCAGGTCGCCGTGGTGGTGTTCGACCTCGCCTTCCAGAGCGACGACGTCGTCGATCTCGACGGCCGGATAGGCGCGAACGCCAGCCTCCTCGAAGGCCGCACACTCGACGGTGCCGGTCTCGTCGCTGAGTTCGAAGACCGTCGGGCCGCTGGTCTGGCGGACGCCGGTGATCTCGCCCTCGAGGCGGACGACGCTGCCGACCTGGTTCTCGATGGCGTCGACGGTCGTCCGGTTGAGCGCGGGTTCGGGTTCGGACTCGGTATCGGCGTCGGACGCGTCCTCGGCCGTCGGCGTCGAGGCGGCGGCGGACTCGGTCGCGACCGAGCCGCTGCCCGCGACGGCGCCGGCGGTTTCGGCGGCTGCGGGTTGGCCCTCGTCGACGGAGTCGGCGTTCGGCTCCGGTTGGGGATCGGTCTCCGATCCGTCGGCGGCCGCCTGCAACTCGCCGGCCGGCGAGTCGCTGTCGTCGGCCGAACCGGGGTTGCTCTCGGTAGTCGTCTCAGTCACCGACTCCTCGGTGTCGTCTTCTCGCTCCTCGGGCTGGAACTCGTCGTCGGCCGTCTCGACCAGCTTGCCGCGGAACTCGCGTTCGCGCTGGCGGATCGACCAGCCGAGGTCGACGTTGCCGTTGTCTCGGACGTCGAGGACCTGGACGAAGACGTCGTCGCCGGGTTCCCAGTCGAGACTCTCGAGTCGTCGGTCGAGTTCGCTTCTGTGCAACAGACCGGTGACGTGATCTCCGATGTCGACGAAGACACCGAAGTCGGCGTAGCCGTCGACGGTTCCCCGGTAGTAGCGACCGGGCGTGAGCTGCGAGGCGGCGGTGCCGCGGAATTCGAACACGGCATCCTCCTCGTGGCTCTGACAGATCTCGCCGTCAACGGGAGTGCCGCAGATGATACAGTTACCCATCTACTCGGACCAAGCAGTTTCGCCCTAAAACGGTTGTCGAAATGCGTTCGTGCTGTGAGCGACGATGACGACCGCGCCACCGCGTCGCAGTCAGTCGAAAACGGCCGACTCCTCCTCGAGCGCTTCGATATCGTCGGCGAGCGCCCGAACGTCCTCCGGGAACAAGGAGACCTGGATCTCGTTGTCGTCCTCGTCCTCGAAGACGAGTTTGACGCGCTTGTCGCCGAACTCCCGCGCTTCGGTCGACTCGACGTCGAACAACTTGACCGTGGCCGCCTTGTTGTTGGGACCGACGTTCTTGATCGCTCCGTCGTTTAACTCTACCATGAACTCCTCGAGCGTCAGCGCGAGCATGGTCGCCGTAGGGCCCCCGGATAAAAAACCGCTTGGCATCGCCGCTCGGCGCGAAGCGCGAGACGACTGCCAGGATGCTAATCCCAAACCGCACGCGTGGTGTGTCAGTTCGCCTGCGGCTTTCTCTCATCGAACGAGGTTACAGATAAACGGTGGTGATCGTTCAGGCGAGTCTCGAACCGGCATCGACCGCCGAAACGGCTGACTGGGTCGAGCAGCGCGGTCGATTCCGTAAATCACCGCTCGCCGACGGGAAACGCGGCGTCCACGTTGCCGGCCCCGCCCCTTTTAAGTTTGTTTCGCCCGAATCGTTTGACCGCTATGGAGCTCACCTGGCACGGCCACTCGACGTGGCACGTCACCGTAGGCGAAACGTCGCTGTTGATGGATCCGTTCTTCGACAATCCGAAGACCGACCTCGAGCCCGACGACCTCGAGACGCCCGACTACGTGTTGCTGACTCACGGTCATGCCGACCACATCGCCCACGCGGGAGCGTTCTCGGACGCGACGCTGGTCGCGACGCCGGAACTCACGTCGTACTGCCAGGAGGAGTTCGGCTTCGAGGACGCCGTCGGCGGGATGGGGATGAACCTCGGCGGTACCGTCGAGTGTGGCGACGCCTACGTCACGATGGTCCGGGCCGACCACACGAACGGGATCATGACCGAAAACGACGCGAGCGGCGGCATGCCGGCCGGGTTCGTCGTCTCGGATACGAAGCCGACGCAGGTCAGCGACGAGGAGTCGACGACCTTCTACAACGCCGGCGACACCAGCCTCATGAGCGAAATGCGCGATGTCATCGGCCCGTATCTCGAGCCCGACGCCGCGACGGTCCCGATCGGCGATCACTTCACGATGGGGCCATGGCAGGCCGCCGTCGCCATCGACTGGCTCGACGTCGACCACGTCTTCCCGGAACACTACGACACCTTCCCGCCGATCGAACAGGACCCCGAAGACTTCGAGAGCGAAGTCAAAGCGACGGGAAGCGACGCCGAGGTCCACGCGCTCGAGGCCGACGAACCGTTCGAACTCGAGCCCTGATCGCCGGGAGCACAGCGTTTCGATCAACCCTTTTTGCGCCTCGAGCGGCCGTGGGACGGGCGTTCGGTTGCGAGAGTTCAGTTACTCGAACCGGTCGCTTGCCGCCGGGCGCGCACCAGCGCCGTCGCCGCTCTGGTCACCGATCCGATAGCGCGTGTCGAGCGGGTAGCTCCTGTACCGGGCGAGTACCAGATGGAGGCCGATGGCGGCGGCGATCAGGCCGAAGTTCCAGATCGGCGAATCGTAGTAGATGACGTCGACGATGATCGGCTCGCGATAGAACGGCCAGAGCGGCTCGAGCGGCGGTGCGATGTCCGGCGCGGAGAGGATGTCCGCGAACAGGTGACTCATGCCGCCGAGGATCAGGCCCGCGGTCGCGAAGACGAACACGGTGAGGCTCGCGATCTCCGTGCTTCGGATCCATCGATGCGCGTTGAACCAGTCGGTGAGCCATCGGGCGGCGAACACGCCGGCGAGGATGCTCGCCAGCACGACGAATATCACGGTGTGAGTCACGCCGTGATGGGTCACCGGAAGGAACCCCTGGAGGACCAAGTCGGTATCGGGGAGCATCGCCGTCAAGAGGGCGAATCCCGTGAACCCGAGCGCCGCTCGTCGGCCCCAGATGATCCACGCCGGCGCGGCGAACAGTAGGGCCATCCCGAGATGGCCGGTCACGTCGACCATGCGATCACTCGAGTCACCGGAGCCGCCGAGCGAGTCGGAGAAACAGGGACGTGATCGTGCCGATTCCGGGCACTCGAGACGAGAGCGCGGCCGCACCGAGAAGCAGGAGGCCGCTCTTCGGCCGCCCGCGTCGGAACGCCAGCGCGCTGTCTATCAGCGTCGAGACGATGCTGAGCTTGTTCGCCGACCGCGCGTTGATGCCAGTCATACTCTGATTCCCACGTTCGGCAGCCGCGGACAAACCGAGCACCGCTGCAAACGCAAGCCCACGGGGCGGCTACGCGACGGGCTTACGACGCCGCGCTCCGATCGCGAAGCGGACAGTGCTGTGCCACCAAACGTTTACAGCACCGCTCGTGGACCGCACGACTGCGATGACGAAACAGGTCACCACCGTCTCCGACGAGGGGTACAGCGCGACCAACGAGATCCGCGACTTCGAGACGACGATCGACGCCAACGGCGAGGACGCGCCCGACACGCTCGAGTCGCTGCTGGCGGCCTACGGCTCCTGTTACGTGCCGGCGCTTCGGGTCGGCGGCCAGCAGCGCGGGGCCGACGACCTCGGGCGGATCGAGATCGAGACGACCGGCGAACTCAACGACGACGACAAACTCGAGTCGGTTCGGTTCGATATCGGCGTCGAAGCCGACGTGGACGACGACACCGGCGAGGAGATCATCGAGCGCGCGTTCGAACTCTGCAAGGTTCACGACGCGCTCAAAGAGAGCCTCCACGCGGAGACGAGCTTCGAGGGGGACGCCTTCTGAGAACGCGGCGCAGCTGCCGATCGTTTTCGGCGGCCGAAGGTCAGACAGCGGGAACGAAAGGGGGGATGCCGAACCGAAGTGGTTCGGGGGGATGACACGGCGACACGCTGCGATCCGTGCGGACTGCACCCTGCCGCCATATATGGGGTTTCACGTTCCGCGCATTAATCCTAGTGCCGAAGTGTATTGGTGTTGGAAATGGATGTATTCCAACGAACACCACTGCCGCGGGATCGGTTCCGATGGTCAGTTTCAAGACCGCGCTCGAGACAGAAGCGAGCATGCTCCGATCATTCGACGGAACGGAACCGCAGGTCGCCGACTCCGCCTACGTCGACGACGCCGCGGTCGTCATCGGCGATGTCGTCATCGAAGACGAAGCTAGCGTCTGGCCCAACACCACGCTCCGTGGCGATCACGGCACGATCGTCGTCGGCGAGGGCGCGAACGTCCAGGACAACGCCGTCCTCCACGAGGAGGCGACACTCGAGCCCTACTCGACGGTCGGTCACAGCGCCATCGTCCACGACGCGACCGTCGCGGAGCGCGCGCTGGTTGGGATGAACGCGGTCGTCCTCGACGGCGCTCACGTCGGCGAGGGAGCGGTCGTCGCCGCCGGCAGCGTCGTCACCGAGGGGACCGAGATCCCCGAATCGACGCTCGTCGCGGGAGCGCCCGCGGAACCGAAAACGGAGATCGACGATCCGCACCTCGGGGCGACGGCCGACCGGTACGTCGAACTCTCGAGGGAACACGCGGAAACGTCCGAGCGTCTCGACTGAGCGTCAGTCGGCGCGCTCGCCGTCGCCGTAGACGACCTCCCGCACGTCGTCGACGCCGGCGCGGCGAACCACTGCTCGGACCGGATCGCGCGCGCCCGCGAGATTGTCCGAATCGCCGTCGAGCACCAGCAGCTGCGCCTCCCGATCGGGCTCGAGCAGGCCGTACTCGAGGTCGGCGATCTCGGCCCCGTGTACGGTCGCCATCCGGAGGATCTCGTCGGCCGGCAGCTCGGACAGTTTCGCGAGGAACTCCATCTCGCGGAACATCGACGGCGAGTTGAGGAACACGTTGTCGGTACCCAGCGCGAGCGTCGTCCGCTCTGCGAGGTCCGAGTAGGGGGAGAGCCCCACGTCGGTCACCAGATTCGAGCGCGGACAGACGACGATCGGTACCTCCTGGTCGGCGACCCGCTCGAGATGAGCCGGTTCGGGGTGGACCATGTGGACCAGAAAGTCGGGCTCGAGGTCTAACGCCGGATCGATGTCACTGGCGTCGACTTCGCCCGCGTGAATGCCGAAGGGTTTGCCCGCCTCGCGGGTCGCCTGGCGTTCGTCGCCGAACTCGGTGTCGTTGGCCCCGCTCGCGCCGAAGCCGTCGCCCGCACGCATCGCGTCGACGGAACCTCGCGCGAACGAGAGCGCGTCGATCTCGAGGCCGTCGGCGGCGTCCTCGAGCATCCGAACGCCCGCCACGTCGCCCTCGCGGAAGTCCAGACAGGCCGCGGTCCCGGCTCGTTCCATGAACTGTAGCGAGCGCGCCATTGCGCTCACGAGGTCGTCGCGATCGGCCGCTCGAAGCAGCCGGTGTTTTAGCCCGTCCGGCGGCGCGACCAGTTCCTCGAGCGAGAGGCCACCGCCGGCTTCCTTGGCGATCGAGTCGCCGATGTGGGTGTGGGCGTTGACGAACGCCGGCAGAATGATATCGTCGCTCTCGACCGATTCCTCCTCGATGGCCGCGATGCGTCCCTCGTCGTCGACGACGATGCGTCCCTCGACGGGCTCGAGTGCGCGCCCGCGGAGGATCGTTCCCGTCCGTTCCATACGGGTGGGTTCGCGGTCAGTCCCTTCAAGGATTCGGCGCGGGTCGGCCTCGAGGTAGCCGGGGTCGTCGGTCCTCAGTCGACGAACTGGTCCAGCGTCGTATCGAGTCCGTCGCGAACCTCGCTGACCAGCGCGCCGTCGATGTCGAGGCCGAGCACATCGACCGCGGCCCGGCCGACCCGGTCGCGCAGCGCCGGCGGCGAGTAGACGCCGAGTCGCCACTGAGAGTACTGGGCGGCCCGCAGCGCCTCGACCAGCGGCGACTGCTGGCCGAGCCGGCGAACGTCGCCATTGACCATCACGCGCGTCGTCGATTCGGTCATCGAGGGCCTGCTCGGCACGTCGAGGATGACGTGTGCCGGAGCGACGTTCGCCCGGTCGGCGATCTCGGCCTCGAACTCGCGGATGGTTCCGTGATCAGCCTCGATGATCCCGCCGGGTACGTCGTCGATCTCGGCCCACACCGCCCGCTTGAACAGGTCGCGCTGGTCGAGTCGCCGGGAGAACTCGCCGGTTGCCTCGCACGAGCGGAGAGCCGCGATTAGATCGTGGTCGTCCATCCGCTGGAGGGTCTCGGCGTCGACATCCGCATCGGTCGAATCGAGCAGCCGTTCGCCGGCCCGACGGAGCATCGCCTTGCTGATCCGGGCGACGCCGTGGCTGTAAACGGTCGGATTCATCAGCGCGCGGGCGACCAACAGGCTCTCGGCGGTCTGGACGTTCCCCTCGTCCAAGACGAGTTCGCCGTCGACGAAGGTCAACTCCCGGACGAGCCGGCCGTGATCGATCGTCCCGTACGGCACCCCCGTGTGGTGGGCGTCCCGAACGAGATAGTCCATCCGATCGACGTCGAGTTCCCCCGAAACCAACTGGCCGAACCGGCCCTCACCGGCGACCAAGTCCGCCACTCGATCCGGCTCGAGGTCGTGCTCGCGCAGCACGTCCCCGACCACGCCATCCGCGAGCAGCCCGTGGACGTCGTCGTGGTACCGGCCCGTTCGCCGGTGGGTGAGCGACTCGAGGTTGTGGCTGAACGGCCCGTGACCCACGTCGTGGAGGATGGCCGCGGCGCGGACCCGTTCGGCTCGCAGCCCGTCGACCGCGAGGTGCTCGAGTGCCTCACAGGCGAGATGGTAGACGCCGAGGCTGTGTTCGAAACGGGTGTGGTTGGCGGAGGGATAGACCAGGGAGACGGTGCCGAGCTGGCTGATCGATCGGAGGCGCTGTAGCGCCGGCGCGTCCAGCAGGTCGCGGGCGACGCCGTCGACCTGAATGTGGTCGTGGACGCTGTCCTTGATCGTCTTCATCGGTCGTCTTTGGGCCGGTTCCTACAAAAACGGTCGTCCGAGTGACGCCTCGAGTTGCGATGTCCGGCTGAAAAGCTACCCGGGTCGGCGCGTTACCGACGCTTGCCATGACCGACCTGACCATCCCACCGGACGTCGATGAGCGGCGAGCCGCGGAGTTAGTACAGAGCCACGTCGAACTCGGCGACACCGTCGAGATTCGCAACGAGGAACGGACCGAGGACCACCAGCTCGATGTCACGGGCGAGGTGACGGGTTTCGAGGCCGACTACGTCGAACTCGACGGCCAGTCGCCCGAGAACAAAGGCGTCCGCTACGACGAGATCCACACGGTCAGTCGGATCGAATCCTGAGCGGCCGGCCGCGCGGTCGTCAGCGCTATGCGGATCGACCGGCGGCCTCGCGGTCCGCTCCCAGCCCCTCCCGAAGCGACTCGGGAAGCGCCGTCGACTCGTTTTCGTCGTCGAGAACGACGGCGACGGTAGTGAGCGTCGCGGCGACGCGGTCGCCGTCGCGGACCTCGTAGGTCAGCGTAAAGCTCGTCTCGCCGATGTCAGCGACATCGACGCCGACCGTAATCGGCGAAAGCGATCGAAGCTGGCCCTCGTAGTCGATCTCGAGGTGGACGACTGCGTGCGACAGGTCCGCGAGCCCGACACCGTGGCGCTCGGCGAGATACCGGTCGCGAGCGAGGTCGGTGTACGCGACGAACTTGGCGTTGTTGACGTGGCCGCTCCGCCCGAGGTCGTCGGTGCGGACGTCGATCGTCGTCTCGTAGACTGCCATGACCGCGTGCAGGCCCAGCGGCGTCGAATACGTTACGGAGTTGCCCCGATCACTGCCAGCCCGGCTCAGAGGGCGACCCACTCGCCCCGATCGTCGCTCTCCTCGATGGCAGCGAGGACCCGCTGGGCAGCGAGGCCGTCCGCGAAACTCGGCGCGAACGACGTGCCGGTCTCGACCGCGCACAGGAACTCGTAGTTCTCGTGGACGAAGGTGTGCTCCCAGCCAAGGACGTGGCCCGGCGGCCACCAGTGGTCGACGTACGGGTCGTCCGCGTCGGTGACCAAAACCGTCTCGTAGCCCCGATTCCCGTCGCGGAGCACCTCGAGTTCGTTCAGCCGCTCGAGGGAAAACCGCAGACTTCCCTCGGAGCCGTGGACCTCGACGGTGTGGTCGTTCTTGTGGCCCGTGGCGAACCGTGATCCCTCGAGGGTGCCCATCGCGCCGTTTTCGAACTCGAGTTGAGCGGTGTAGGCGTCGTCGACGGTGACCGGCCGGGTCTCGGGCTCGTCATCGGCCGCCGTCTCCTCGATCGGCCGCTCGTCGACGAACGTTTGCAAGTGACCGCTGACACGCTCGATCTCGCCGGCGAGGTCGTCCGAACCGACCAGAAATCGGAGGAGATCGACCGAGTGCGAGCCGAGATCACCGAGCGCGCCCGATCCCGCCAGTTCCGCGTCGTTGCGCCACGACCACGGAGCCTCGGGATCGACCAGCCAGTCCTGCAGGTACCGCCCGCGGACGTGGTGGATCTCGCCCAGTTCGCCCGCCTCGAGCAGTTCCTTCGCGTAGCAGATTGCGGGTACGAACCGGTAGTTGAAGGCACAGCCCGCGGGCACGTCGTCGCCGGCGTCGCGCACCGCCTCGGCCATTGCAGTCGCCTCCTCGAGCGTCGGCGCGAGCGGTTTCTCGCAGAAGACTGGCGTACCGGCCTCGAGCGCGGCGATCGACGGCTCGGGATGGACGTGGTTCGGGCCGAGATTGTAGAAGGCGTCGACCTCGCCGACGACCGCTTCCCAGTCAGTCGCGATCGATTCGAAGCCGAGTCTGTCGGCCGCGTCTTCCAGCGCCGCCTCGTCGCGGCCGACCAGAACGCTGCGTTCGACCGCGGGCGCGTCCGGGAAGAACATCGGAAGCCGCGCCAAAGCGTTCGCGTGCGCTTTGCCCATGAACCGATAGCCGAGCACGCCGACCTCGAGCGTCATGGGCGGGGATTCACCGGCCCGATAGTTAGCGCTTTGCCGTGTGCTGAAAGCCCGCTGGCTGATCGCCTTCGACACGCGCGAGCGATGGGCTGTGGCGGCGCTCGGCGGAACGTAGCGAAACGGAGAACCAACGGATCGTCCGGACCGAAGCCGTTAGTCGTCGGCCGGCGTCGGCGCACCGCGCTCGATGTCGATGTTACCGGCGTCGAGGTCCGCCTCGACGTTGCGGGCCGCTTGCACCATGTTTTCCATCTTGCCGTAAGCGACCTCGCGGGGCAGCAGCTTCACGCCGCAGTCGGGCGAGACGACAAGCTGTTCCGGCGGGACGACCTCGAGGCCCTTCTTGATGTTCGCCTCGATCTGTTCGACGGACTCGACCTCGGCGACGTGGGCGTCGCAGACGCCGAGCGCGAGGTCCTTCGTGAACTCGGGGTCTTTGAAGACGTCGAGCTGTTCGTAGTCGCCGTTCGCCAGTTCGAGGTCGAACTCGTCGACCGGGAACTCGAGGATCTCGGGGTAAATCCGGGAGTAGTCGCCGTAACAGACGTGAAGGCCGATGCGAACCTCCTCGGGGATGTCGGCGACGATGTGCTCGAGCGCTTCGCCGACGATGGCGTGATCGTCGGGGGTCGTCGCGAGCGCGGGCTCGTCGATCTGGATGTAGCGCGCGCCGGCGTCGACGAGCTTCTCGATCTCCTCGTTGACGAGGTCCGCGAGCTCTAAGGTGAGTTCGTCGTCGTCATCGTAGGCCTCGTTAAAGGACCAGTTCGCGAGGGTGTAGGGTCCGGTGATCGGGACCTTGACCGGGCGGTCGCTGGCGGCCGCGGTGAACTCGTACTCGTCGACGAGCCAGCTGTCTTCGTATTCGACTTCGCTGACGACCGAGGGCTTGTCGAAGTAGTTGTGCCCCCAGACCTTGACGGGGCCGTTGAACTCGTAGCCCTCGATGCGGTGGGCGAAGAACTCGACCATCTCGGTGCGCCGCATCTCGCCGTCGACGACGACATCCAGGCCGGCTCGTTCGTGTTCGTCCGTGATGACGCGCGCGGCGTCGTCTTTCGCTTCCTGCCAGTTCTCCTCGTCGAAGTCGGCCTCGTCGTCTTCGTAGAGCTCCTTCGCGCGGTTGAGCCACTTGGGCTTGGGGTAGGAGCCGACGACGGTCGTCAGCAGGAAGTGGTCGTGTTCGTGGTCGGGCTGTCGGAACTGATCTTTGTTCTCGTTCGTGCTCATGCTGTTTGCACCTCCGCGAGGTCCGCGGCTTCCGCAAGGACCTCGAGTTTCTCCACGTACTTGCCGTAGGGCAGGTAGAACGTCTCGGTGTTGGTCGTCAGGTAGATCGTCTCGAACTCGGTGACGCCCAGTTGACCGTCGACCCACTCGACGCGGTCGCGGATCGCCTCGGGATCCTCGACGAGCGTGTTCTGGCCGTCGGCGAGGCCGAGCGCGACGTCGTCGGTCGCGCCGTACTCCTGAATGTTGTAGAGGTTGTCGTCCTGATTCGCGACGAAGTCGAAGCCGACTGCGTCGATGTCGGCGTCGAGCAGGTGCGCGTAGACCTTCTCCTCTAACGCGCCCCAGTAAGGCTGGACGACGACATCGGCGTCGGTCGCGCTCGCGACTCGGTCGATCGCCTCGCTCGCGCGCTCGTCTTCGCCGTCATCGGGCGCCGACTCGACCAGCGAGGGCTCGAGCAGGAACAGCGTCTCGTGGGCCGGGAAGGCGTCGACCTCGCCCGCGAGGAACTCCGCGATCGCGTCGAGGAACTCCGCCTCGTCGCCGTAGTGTTCGTCGGTCGCGAGGTCGGCCAGCGAGTACGGACCGGGGAGGACGGCCTGCAGGTCGGCGTCCTCGGCGAGGTCCGCGGCCGCCTCGAGCTCCGAGGCGACATCGCCCGAAAAGTCGAGGTCGCCGCTGACGACGGGCTCGCGGTAGAAGTTGTTGTTGTCGTAGTAGCGGACGATCCCCTGGGTCTCGACGGCGTCGTGGACCGCCAGCGGGTGAGCGAGCATGTCGTCCCAGCGCAGCTGTCCTTCGACGATGCGGTCCAGACCCGCGTCCTGCTGTACCTCGATCACGTCCTCGCGGGCCTTTTCGTAGGCCGCGGTGATCGCCTCGCCTTCGTCGCCGCTGACGAGGTCGTGTTTCTGGTGTCCCTTGAGGTCCGAGAGGTCGTCTTTCGCCCAGTCCGGGAGCGGATACAGCCCCGGCGTGGTCGACACGTACTCAGTCATCGTGGTCCCGGCTAGGCTATACCGACGCTTAATATTTTCCATCCTATCTAATACGTGGTAGTAATTGTCGCGGCGCGAAACCGCCGACGCGGGCGACTCGAGAACGGGAGACGACGTGAGCCGCCGAAACGAACGAGGGCGGCTTAGCCGAGCACGAGGAAATAGAGGCTGGCGATCGCCAGCACGAGCGTCACCCCGAGCAACAGCCGCTTTTTCGTCTCGAGGTCCGAGACGAGGTCCGCGGGGCTCATATCGGAGAGGAGGAACCGATCGGGACCGTCGCCGACGACGCCGTCACCGTTCTCCCGGCGGAGAGTCCCCAGAACGGTCACCTCGTCGCCGGGCCCAAGTATCTCGTGTTCGAAGGTGTGATGGTCGTACCGATCGAACCGATTCGGCGAGACGACGCCGTCGGCACGGACGGAGACGCCGTCGCGCTCGGTACCGCTCTGGTCGCCCTCGACCTCGTCGGCGAACCGACGGAGCCGCTCGAACGATCCCGCCGTCGTTCGCACCCGGTCTCTGACCATGTTCGAACCGGAGACGATGAGATCACTTCCCGTCGGGTCGACGCGGACCGCGCCACCCTCGTCGACGAGGTGGAAATCGGCGGCTCGACGGCCGCTCGCGACGCGCTCGTCCGGTCCTTCTTCGTCGTCGGACTCGGCCGAAAGTTCCCAGTCGACGACGACCGCCTCCTCGTCCGTGACTGGGGAGCCGACCGTCTCGAGGGGCTCGACCGTTCCGGTAAGCAGGGCCTGCCCCTCGACGGCCGTATCGGTTCGCGCGCGGTCGGTCGACGCCAGCGTCTGCTGTCGTCTCGACTGGTCGAAAAACCCGTAGCCGGTGGCCGCAGCCCCCAACGCGAGGAGGACCGCTGGTGCGAACGCCGTCATCGTCGTCCTCCGCGTCGCCGCTCGTCGTTGCTCGCTCGACCGTGTTTGGAAACCCGCACCATCTGTACGCAGCGATACAGATCTCCTCGAGATAAAGACGCTGGCCGTTCGCACTCGGGATTGATCTGACGACGTTACTCGAGTGCCAGCAACGCGTACGTCTCCGACTCGACCTGTGCGACCACGTAGATCGTGCCGTCGTCGAGGACCGGGCCCGGACCGACGCGGCCCGCGAATTCCCGTTCGAATCTGAGCGCCGGGCCGCCGCTCGGACTGTCGCCGGGCGTCGGATCTAGCGCCCGGAGGCGGTCGCCACCGACGAAGACGGTGTCGCGACCGTACGCCGGCGCGGTGTGTCGCCAGTCCCCGATGCCGTGGGTCCAGTGTCGCTTGCCGGATTCGGCGTCGACGGCGGAGAGTTCCCGCCCGTTCGCGGTGAGAACGAGCCCGTCGGCGACGGCGATCCCGCGTTCGGCCCAGCCGGTATCGACCGTCCAGTTGATCCGTTGCCCAGACATCCCGTCGTCCAGCAGCGCGTACGTCGTTCCGTTCTCGCAGTTCACGTAAATCGAGTCCGTGTCGGCGCTTGGCGGACACATCGGCCGTGCCGGTAGTTGCCACCGCTGCCAGCCGATCCCGTCATCGCGGAGCAGGTAGACCAGTCCGGCCTCGGTGGCGACGACGATCCCGTATCCCATGTAAAACGCGGCGTGGTCGAGCACCTGTCCGTAAACGTCCCGTCGCCAGCGGACGGACCCGTCGTCGGGCTCGAGCGCGACGACCTCCTCGCCGGCCCCGCAGACCAGTTGTCGTCCCGCGTACGTCGCCGGCGTCGTCACGTGCCCCCGCGAGTCGAACTCGCGGTTCCACAGTTCGTCGCCCGTTTCGGCCTCGAGCGCAGAAACCGCAGTTCCCGTCGACACGTAGACGACGCCGTCCCGGACCAGCGGCGGCGTCCCGACTTCTGGGTTCGTCCACAACTCCGCGCCGTCGGCGGCGTCGAACACTCGAAGCTTCCGGCCGTCGATCTGGTACACTCGATCGCCCGCAACGACGGGTGCCTGATAGGAGAGCTGTGCGACGTCGACCCGCCAGCGTTCCGTGACGCCGTCGACGGGGGCCTTTCCGTCGGCGACCTCGCGGGTGTTGGCGGCGTTACAGCCGAACGACGACCAGTCGCCGGTCGCGCCGGCGACGTGTCGATCCGTCTCGATCGGTCCGTCGGTTCCGGGCGGGGGCGGCTCGTCGGACGTCGGCGATCGAACGCTCGAGAACATCGAGCAGCCGGCGAGCGCGGCGCTCGCGGCGCCGACACCCGCCAAGAGGGCTCTTCGCGTGGGGGCCATCGACCGCTACTTCATAGACGACCGAAAAGTATCTTCGGATGACGTGTCTTCGCTATCGGAGCAACTCGAGCACCGTCAGCGTCTCGAAGGGAAACGACTCGTCGGCGACGGCTACGGCGCTGAAACCCTCCTCGCCGGCCCGTTCGACGACCGCGTCGACGCCGGTGAGGCTGCTGACCAGCAGGTAGACGACGCCGCCGGGCGCGAGGACGCGCCCGACCGTCTCGAGGAAGGGATCGATGACCGCCCGGCCGTCCTCGCCGCCCGATAACGCGTGCTCCATCCAATCGTCCCACTCGTTTTCGGGGTCGGTCGGCAGGTACGGCGGGTTGAAGACGACGGCGTCGAACGCGCCGTCGCGAAACGGCGCGACGAGATCGGCTCGCACCGTCTCGACGCCCTCGGCGCGGGCCTGACGAACGGCGTGGGGGTTCAGATCCGACGCGATCACGCGAGCCGCCGTCTCGTCGGCGATCCGGCCAGCGACGTAGCCCGACCCCGTGCCGACCTCGAGGACGCATTCGTCGCCCGCGAGTCGCTCGCAGGCGGCCTCGGCCAGCAGGTGCGAGTCCTCGGCGGGCTGGTACACGTCCGGTCCCTCGTCGCGGCGGTCCTCGAGTCCCATCAGTTCTCCTCCGGCGTGCTCATTCGGTGTTCCCGCGCCGTTCCGTCGCCGTCGCCGGTCTGCGACATCGGTTCGGTCGGTTGCTCGTCGGCGATTCGAAAGCCGCCGGTCTCGGCCCGTCCGGAGAGTTCCCGCTGCGGGAACGGGATCTTGACGCCCTCGTCCTCGAAGGCCGCTTTGATCGCGGTGATCGCGGCCGTGCGCGCCCGCCAGTAGCGTCTGGCGCTCGGGTTGTCGATCCAGAACCGAACGGCGAGGACGACCGCCGAATCGCTGAACGATCTGGCGACGACCTGCGGCGACGGCGCTGACAGCGTCTCGTCGATGTCGGCAACCGCCTCCCTCGAGAGGTCGATCGCGCGGTCCACGTCGGTCGCGTAATCGACGCCGACATCGACCTCGAGGCGCAGCCGGCCCCGCTTCGAGCGATTGGTCACGGTGCTCGAGGCGATGACGTCGTTGGGGATCATGATGTACTCGCCGTCGAACGACCGGACCTGCGTGTTGACGATCGAGATGTCGGTGACGATCCCCTCATCGCCTTCGACCTCGATCCAGTCGCCGATCTCGAACGGCCGGGCGAACATCAGGACGAAGCCCGCGAGCATCGTCCCGAGCGTCTGGCGGGCGGCCATCCCGACGATGATCCCGAGGAAGCCGGCCCCGACGAGGAGGCTCCCCAGATCGTCGATCCAGACGCCGAGGACGACGACCAGCGAAACGGCCCAGATGACCACCTGCGAGAGCCGGTGCGTGACCTTGCGCTGGTGGGCCGTCACCGCCGAGGACGAGCCGAAGACCTCCTCGATCACCCGGCTGACAAAGCGGGTGACGATGACCGTCACGACCAGCAGGAGGAAAGAGAAGATGGCCTTGGCGACGGCGTCACCGCCCAGCCCGAGGTTCGTGTGCAGCTTTCGGACCTCGTCCGCCCGGCCCCAAACGCCCGTCATGACGGCGAGACTCGTCAAACAGGCCGCGATGAGCAGCGACGTGGACGCGATATCGGCGTACAGCGGCCGCGCCCGCTCGGCGATCCGCTCGTGGAGCCGTCGATAGGAGAGGAGGACGGCGACGACGAGCCCGACCGCCGCGAACGAGACCGCGAGTTTGAGCTCGGTCGTCGGAACAGCCTCCGACAGCCAGTCGAGGCCCGTCAGTAGTCCGGACATGCGTTCGTCTCTCCGATCTGTCGACCGCGCAGCTTTGAGTATCCGTTGGTTACCCTCCCTCCCGCGTGACGCAAGCCGCCGGTCCGGCTCGAGGCACGAGTCGGAGTCAGCGCTCGGGCTCGCCCACGTCTATCGCGAGCCGCGCCAGCGCGGCGAACTCCGCCGGTGCCATCGCCCCCGCTCGCTTCCGAAGCACGTCCTCGTCGGCCGCCTCGACGACCGCCTCGGGTTCCGCGAGCTCGGAGATATGGGCCGTGTTCCGGATCGCGTTGCGGATCGTCTTCCGGCGTTGCGTGAACAGCGCCTTGACGAACCGCAGGAAGAAGTCCTCGTCGTCGATCTCGTAATCGGGCTCGCGCGGCACCGCCCGTATCACCGCACTCTGGACCGCCGGTGGCGGCGAAAACGCTTCTTTCGGGATCGACTCGACGAGTTCCACGTCGGCGAAGTGCTGGCTCGAGACCGAGAGCCGACCGTACTCGCTCGTTCCGGGCTCGGCGACCATCCGCTCGGCGAACTCCTGCTGGAACATCAACACGAGCGGCTTCCCCTCGGGAAAGAGCCGGAAGGCGATCTCGCTCGAGACGCCGTAGGGGAGGTTCGACACCGATGCCGTAAAATCCGGGAGGTCGACCTCGAGGGCGTCACCCTCGACGACGGTCAACTCGCCGGCCGCGATCTCGTCGGCGAACTCCTCGCGCAGGAATTCGGCGAGTACGCGGTCGCGCTCGACGACCGTGACTTCCTCGCCGACCGCGAGTAGCCGATCGGTCAGCGCGCCCGTCCCGCCGCCGATCTCGAGTAAGTGGCTCGTGTCCGCGTCGATCGCCTCCAAATAGGTCGGCAACCGGTCCAGCACGCGGTCGTCGACGAGAAAATGCTGGTCGCGGTCCGGATCGCCGCGGACGCCCGCCCGCGCGATCAATCCGTCTGGATCCCTCATTGCCGGCGCTACGGCTGGGGGTGGTGTAAACGCACCGTCTCGAGTTCGATCAGCGACCGAGCGCCCGCAGCCTTCGCGGCCTCCTGCGAGAAGCGTTAGTCCGAATTCTGTTCCTGTTCCCGGCGACCGACGAACGTCTGGTACTTCAGGTCGTCGTCGCGTAGCTCCTCTAGGATACGTTCGACGAGAATTTCATCGGGGTCGTGGAGACCCGAGACCCGCTCGGAGAGCTCCTCGAAGCTCTCGAAGGGCTTTCGCTTTCGCTCGTCCAAGATGCTGTTCCGGAGCTTCTTCCCGATCCCCGGCAGGAGATTCAACTGGTGAAGCCGCAGGGTGATCGGCTGGGCGTCGTTGTAGAAGTCGACGAACCGCGACTCGTTCTCCTCGACGAGGTCGGCGACGACGTACTCGAGTTCCGACTGCGCGCCCGAGGAGAGGTCCTCATACTCGACGCGGTGGGCCTCAGTCACGACATCGCGCTCGGCGGGCGGTTCGACGGTGACTTCGCTACCGATCGTGAGCCGTTCGTCCTCGTCGAAGGCGACCTGATAGAGCTGAAAATCCTCGATCCCGACGGCGTAGCCTGCCGGTGACTTGGCGTACTGCGGTCGGCCATCGTCCGACAGCCCGTGTGCGAGGTAGTCCAACACGACCGCGCGACGAACGTCCATCTCATCGCCATCAGCTTCGCTCATTGGTTTACGGTACGGCGACGCCGTACTTAAAGAGTGGCCCGCGTCTACGGCGCCGCTCGAGGAACGCGAACGGACGAGGCACCGCTACCGCGTCGCTCGATCACGGCGCCCAGCGCCAGACTGGCAGTTCGACGCTCGCCAGCAACCCGAAAAACGTGACGAACACGAGCGCCGAGGTCAGCGCGATGTCTTCGAACTGCGCCACGTGGGCCTCGAGCGCTCACCGCAGACACGTCGTTCCGCGAGTTCGCCGACGGTCAAAACGACACCGCACTCAGGCGTACTGGGCGACGACGTTGAGAATCTCGTCGAGTTCGTCTCCCGACAGCGAGTAGCGCTGCTGTGCGTAGACCGACCGGAGCTCGTCTCGGTCACGCGGCAGGAGGTTCGCGATCTTGTAGGCCGTCGGCTCGTCGACTTTCTCTATGTCCTGTAGGTCGTCGACGAGCGCTTGGGCCTCTTCGGGCTCCAGGACGGCGAACCGATTCGCGTGTTCGATCGCTCGCGCGAGCTCGTAGCGCAGCTCGCGATCCTCGTCCATCGCGCGTTCGGCTTCGATGTCGGCGAGCAGCTCCTTCGTCTCCGAGACCGTCAGGAACTCCTCGTCGACGATCTCTTTGAAGATCGTCATCCCTGATTAGATCCGGCTCTTCTCCTGATTCTGTGCGCGCAGGTGGGCCGCGGTGACGAGCAGCGTCTTGTCCTTGCCGCCGTCGTTGATCTGGACCTTGAACGCGCTGCCCTGTTTCCCGACGACCTCACCGGTGCGACCGTCGAACCGTGGGTGGAAGCGACCGTCCGAGACGCTGGGGTCGATCTTCAGGTGGACCTTCTCACCTGCTTCGTACTCTTGGATCGCGCGCTGTGGCGGCGAGGTGCCGCGATCTCGAGGGTCGTTCGCGAGCTTTCTCCGCGTTCCCTGACGAGGGCCATTGGACTTCGGCATAGTCGTACGACCGGATTGTCCGGTGACGGTTATAAAACACACGTATTACGCCCACCTTTTTGGACCTCGGGATTCCTCGCTGCGCGAGGAACCGCTCGGGGCAAAAACTTAGAGCAGAAAACCCGCGCTCGCTTATTTGAACCCTTCGCTAGCGAGGTGATAGCGCAGGAGCCGTTCGAATCCCTCGAGATAGGCTTCGAGGTCGACGCTGTCGATCTCGGGCACGAACTCGGAGGCGTGCTCGTATTCGGCGTTCCAACGCTCCAGAAAATGGTCTTCGACGCCGGACTCGTCGATCGTGTCGACGACCGAGGCGACCGCCTCTTCGGTCGGCTCGCGTCGTATCTCCCGAATCCGATCCGGCGAGACGATCCCGTTCTCGAGGGCGTGGACGACGACGCCGGAACTGCAGTCGCCTTCGGCGAGTTCCCGCTTCCACGTCGAGACCCAGTTGCCGATGCGGGCCATCCGCTGGGTTCGATCGCAGATCCGACGCAGCAGCGAGAGTTCGCGGGCATCGAACGACGGCGCGTTTGCGAGGTCGATGTCCGCGTACACGAATAGCATCATGTTGTGCACGTCGTGTGCCCAGAGCTCCCGTTCCGAGACGAGGGCGGGGTTGTCATTTACGAGATACGAGTATTCGACCGCCCGAAAGACCCGCCGGAGATCGAACCGAAAGAGCTCCGCGAACTCCGCTGATCGAGGCCCGGATTCGTACAGGGCCTCGAACTCGTCCCAGACGGCCGTCAGGAACCGAACGGTTTCACCGTCGACATCGCGACGCGACGGGTCGGAGCGTCGGTCGTCGAACGGTATCTTCGTCAGTTCGTCGAACGTCGCCCGATCGCCGTGTTGCTCGGCGACATCGTCCGCGACGACGGCGAAAATCGTAGCGACCAGTTTCGCGTTGCGGACCGCGCGTGCGCGACCGTCGTCGACACACGAGAGTCGGACGCTCGGAAAGAGGTGATAGAGCCAGCGCCAGAGAAAGCGGTCCCTGTCGGCAGCGGTCTCGTCGTACGAATCGATCAGCGGGAGGACGGTGTCAGGGAGTTCCTGTCGTCGAACGGCCTGAACCGGATCTCCGTCGTCTTCGAAGGAAAGGGGTCGAAACTCGTTCAGCATTACGAACATGATGTTATTCGGATGTAATAAAGTTATATATTCATACATTTACAATAGTGAATAGTCCGACCGATCGGTCCGATCGTGACCGTCGCCGAAGACAGCTATAGCTATAGCTATCCCACTGGCTCCGAATGTGGGTGGTATGACGGAAACCGCTGGTATCCACGCGCTACCGGTCACGGTCGAGTACGGCGGCCGAGCGATCACGATCACCCCCGCAGTCGTCGAGACCGACCGCGGGCTCGTTCTCATCGATGCCGGTCCCGAGGGGACCGTCGGCTCCCTCGAGACACACCTGACGAGTCTGGGATACGAACTCACCGACATCTGGCTGGTGGTCCTCACGCACCACGACGGAGATCACGTCGGCGGTCTGGCGGAACTGCTCGAGCGCGTCGATGCGGTCGTCGCGACCCACCGCGAGGAAGCGCCGTACGTCTCGGGCGAGCGCGATCCGATCAAGGGCGACGGGGATCGCTATCCGCCGGTCGGCGTCGACCTCGAGCTGGTCGACGGGGTTCGGATCCCGACCCTCGGTGGCCCGATGGAGGTCGTCGCGACGCCCGGCCACGCGCCGGGTCACGTCTCGTTGTACTTCCCGGAAGGGAACCTCCTGATCGCCGGCGACGCGCTCGTTGCGGACGTCGGTGAGGGAACCGACGGTGACGGACCGCTCGATGGACCGAAACCGCACTTCACGCCCGACATGGACCGTGCCACAGAGTCGGTCGGCTCGCTGGCCGCACTCGAGGTCGATCACACGCTGTGTTATCACGGTGGATACGTCGACCAGGGGTCCGAACGGATTCGAGAGATCTACGAACGGCTTCGGGAGTGAGCCGCGAAGGGGACCGAAGCGGAATTCTCATCGGTCTCGAATCCCAATCGCCGATCAATGCGTCTCGAACTCCGCGTCTGTCAGCACTGTCTCGATGGCGATCACGGCAACGAACAGCGGACGGCGCTTCTCAACGATATGGTCAACTGCGCCGAGCAGATCAAGAAACACAAGGAAGTCATCGATCTCGACGAGGTGCACATCCGCCGTGTCCGGGACGACGAGCCTGGGAAACCGGCAGCGCTACCGGTCGTTTCGGCGACGATCCAGAACGACCAGATCGTGCTGAACGACACGCAACTCGTCGCCGAAGGACAGGACGGGAACATGCTGCTCTACGCCAACCCCGACGACGTGCTGACGGTGCTCGCGGGGAACTTAGACGAGATCAGTAAGGCCGTCACCGAAGACGTGACCGTCGATCTCTCGCCGATCGGTGCCGAGATCGTCTCCGAGGCCGATCTGGGAGCGAACCGGGACGACGAGCCGCGCTAACGGCGTCGGTCGGCCGTCGATTACGTCGCCGGTCGCTTGATCACGCCGTACTGGTCACCGAGTACCTCGATCGCCGTCAGCGCGAATCCGATGAGCAGCGGGCCGACGGACAGGCCGATCGGACCGAGGAGGGAAGAGCCGCCCAGAATACCGACGAAGATGACCGCCGAGTGGAGGTCCGAGCCGCGATCGATCACCATCGCTCGCAGATAGTCGTCGGTCACGGCGACGGACGTGAGCTCCCAGATGATGAACGCTAGGGCCATCATCGCTCCCGTCAGCAGGGCAATCTCGGGCACGCCGGTCACGAAAAGGGCGACGCCCGCGAGGTCCCCCTGCACGAACGCGACGAGGACGTGAGCCGTGAGAATCGCCCACGCCATGTCGTTCGTCGCGGTCACCAGTTCGTCGTTCACGCCCGGCGGGAGCGGCGTGCTCTGCCGTATCCAGTCGAACTCCCGCGGCGAAAGGCGTTCGGGATGGTAATGCCGGAGTCGCGACTAGGGGCTCGTGAGGGGGTCGAATCGGCGAAAAACGGGTCGCCGTTAGATCCGGCCGACGTTCTCGACGCCGACGCTTTCGACACCGTCGACATCAGCGAAGTTCTCCTCGACGGTCTCCGTCCCGCCCGCGCCGTCGGGGACGATCACGGTCGGGTAGAGGGCGACGAGCCCGAACGCGACCTCGTCGCGTTCGACGCCGTTGATCTTCGCGCCCTCGGGGAGGGCGCTCTCGAGGCGCTCTTGGAGCGCGTCGAGGTCGATATCGGGGCTGTCCGGCATGACCTTGATTTTGGCAGCGACTTTTCCCATAGTGGACCTTATGGACCGGTGAATCCGCAGTCGGGACACTCGTAGAGGTTGCTCTGCTTGCGGCATTTGGCACAGCGGTAGATCTGCTGGCCGCAGTCGGGACACTTGAACGCCGCGGCGTTCGTACCCGCGATGTTGAGCCCACAGGAGACGCAGGAGCGCGTCTCTCGGTCGTCGGTCGTACTCATACACCCTCCTTCCCGCCCGCCGTTTTTAACGGTTGTCTTTCGACCGCTCCCGATCGATCGCCCGTCGGCGGGAAACGATGGCAGACCCCTTCGGCGTCGATCGGCTCCGACTAGCGCGTTTTCAGAGCCGGAAAACGCGCTGCCGGATACTTATTACTCGGGACCGACGGTGAAAACGAGGTTCGGTGGTCGACGCCCGCTCGAACCTCTGCCTCTGACATCCTTCGCGGAACTCAACATTCAACACCGTGCCGTCCCTACCTCGAGTGAATGCGCCTCGACGACTACATCGAGGAGTTAGAGCCCGACGAGGAGGCCGAACGGCGCCGCCTCGCTAAGGAGAAGTCCTACGCGATCACGGACCACTTAGCGGAGTTCGAACAACGGTTCGACGACGCGCTGAGCGGCGACACCCTCGTCGGCTCGACCTCGCCGTCGATCTTCGTCGGGCGGTCGAACTATCCGGATATCCCCGTCGGACTGCTCTCGCCCGTCGGCGACGAGGACGCCGCCGAGGAGTACGTCACCGACGGCGACTGGTACCGGCAGGGGTACGCCATCGACGACGTGCTCCAGCGCCGGACGGGCCTGCTGAACTCGAGCAAGCGCGCCAACGTCGACTCGCCCTCGATTGCGAGCCGACTGACGCCGAACGTCCACGACGCCTGGGACGGCTTCGTCGGCGTCCAGCGCGAGGTCGCCATCGCAGACCGGCCGGTCGATCTCGAGATCGGACTGGACGACACGCCGGATCTCGGCCTCGATACCGGCACCGACGTGGCGACGCCGCGGGGACCCCGCGCGAACGCTCGGAACGCGGACCTCACTGAGAACCCCCACGTCCCCCGACCGGTCAAGAAGACCTTAGAAGATGACGACTGGCAGGCCGAGGGGGCGATGACCTACCTCTACCGGCGCGGCTTCGACGTCTACGAGATCAACTCGATCCTCTCGGCGGGGGCGCTCGGGCAGACGAAACAGCGCCGACTCGTCCCGACGCGGTGGTCGATTACCGCGGTCGACGATACGGTCGGCAAGTACCTGCGCGGGCGCATCCGAAACGCGCCCAGCATCGACGAGGTGCAGGTGTGGGCCAACGAGTACGTGGGCAACCGCTACTGGATCGTCCTCGCGCCCGGCAACTGGGAGTTCGAACTCGTCGAGATGAAAGCGCCCGGCAGCATCTGGAACCCCGACCCCGAGGACAACGTCTGGATGGCCAGCGCCTCGGAGGGGTACGAGGGGCGCTCGAGCTACGTCGAAGAGACCGCGGGCGCTTACTACGCAGCGCGACTGGGCGTCCTGGAGCATCTCGAGTCGATCGGTCGACAGGCGAAGTGTCTTGTCCTGCGGGAAGTCTCCGACGACTACTGGGCCCCTGTCGGCGTCTGGCAGGTCCGCGAGAGCGTCCGCAACGCCTTCGACGGCGAGTACGGCGAAGCGGAGACCTTCCACGAGGCGGTCGCGGAGGTGGTGACGCAGTTGCCGGTCTCCCACGCGCGGCTCCGGCGGAAGTCGGAGCTCGCGGCCGGCCTCCAATCGAATCTCAGCGCGTTTTTGCGATCGAACTGAGACCGGCGGCCGGCGCGACGAGCGTCGCCCTATCGCTCCGTTTCGACGAGCGTCGCCTCCCGATCGACTGCAGCCGGGTCCGGGTCGTTCTCCGGTGGGGCCCCCTTGAGGTCGTTCGCGACCGTCAGCACGGCTTTGAAACTCGCGAAGACGACGGGGCCGACGAACAGGCCGAGCACGCCGAACAGGTAGATGCCGCCGATGACGCCGACCAGGGCGACCGCCGGATGGAGACCGGAGCCTCGATCGACGAGGAGCGCCCGTAGGTAGTTGTCGACGACCGCGAGAACGACGATCCCGTACCCCAATAGGAGCGAGCCGCGAACGAGTCCGCTCGCGGTCGCGTGTGCGACCGTGACCGGTCCCCAGACGAGCCAGACGCCGACCGTGGGGAGAAACGAGACGAGGACGAGGATCACCGCCAGCGTGGTCGCGTACGGAACGCCCAGCAGCGCCAGCCCGACGCCGCCGAGGACGCCCTGTACGACCGCAACGAAGACGTGGCTGCGGAGGACCGCCCAGGTGACGGTGTGAATCTCGTCGAGCAACCCGTCGAGCACGCGACGCTCGAGCGGCGCGACCGTTCGGAGCCAGTCGACGACGGCCGGCCCGTCGACGAGCAGGTAGTACAGCAAGAAGACGAAGACGATCGCGCCGATCGCCGCGTCGATACCCGCCGACACGATGCCGACGGTCCGAGCGAACGTCAGTTCGGCGGCGCTCGAGAACGCGCCCTCGATTTCCGACCGCACGACGGTCTCGAGGACGGCGACGGAGTCCTCGCCCAGCCCGAGTTCGGTCCGCGCGAGTTCGCGGCCGTACGCGGTGATCCGCTCGCCGTCGAACGACGCGACGGTCGAGGCCGTCGTCCGGAGCACGACCAGCGACACGAGCAACAGCGGAACAACGCCAGCGACGAGCGCGACCCCGACCAGCGCGAGGCCGGCGACCCGCGAGCCGAGTTGGGGGACCAGGCGCTCGTAGGCCGGTCGGAGGACGACCGCGAGCAGGCACGCCGCCAGGGCGTACTCGAGCACCGGCAGGACGACCAGTCCGGCGAGCACGCCGAGTACGCAGACGAGGAGGGCGAAAACCGCCGTCCGCGCGTCCATATGTCATCCACTCTATTCGAACGTATAAGTGTTGATATACGTGACTGTATCCGGGGCCGAAAGGACGACGGGCGTCGCGCGTGGAACAGCGCGATACGATTAGAGGTTCTCGTATGCCTCAGTGACCAACGCGCCCGTCTCGTCGACGATCTCCTGCCAGTTCTCGTCGTCGGGCGCGATGCCGAGCAGCCGCGCGATCTTCATGATCGAGACGTGGTAGACGACCTGTCGGCCGGGTGCTTCCTCCCAGATGACGACGTTGCAGGGGAACAGCGCCCCCATCTCGTCGGTCACGTCGAGCACTCGATCCGCGATCGCCGGATTGCAGGCGCCCAGGACGTAGTAGGGGTCGCGGTCGGCGTCGACCTTCTCGTTGAGCAACTCAGACGGTGAGAACTCGGCCGGGACGCCGAAGCCGACCTCGGTGAACACCTCGCGCGTGTGCTCGATGGCGTCCTCGTGGTCCATCTCGAGAACCGCGCGGTGTTCCCCGTAGTCTTCCGGATCGATCTGCGTCGGGTCGATGGGCAGCGTCATGCACGACGGTTGGTCGTCCGGTCCCTTATATCTCGCTGGCGGCGTCGCGATGCGGTCACTCCCCGGCGCACGATAGCGGTAGTAGGGGGCTATAACGGTATTGGGAGCCACTCCAGATATCGCAGCAGTCGCGTCGGATCGAACAGCGGCTCGTGTAACACCAGCCAGTCGAGGAGGACGAGGCCGCCGCCGTGGGCCAGCACCGACGGCAGAATGGAATCCGATTTGTAGTCGACGGCGCCGAAGAGGACATCCGTCGGTCCCGACAGCAGGAACTCGACCGGCGGCTTCCCGGAGTGGTGGAGCATGTAGACGACTGGGCTGATGAAGACCGCGCCGAAGCCGATCTCTCGGACGCCGACGCAGAGCAGCCCGCGGTAGTAGGTCTCCGCGGCCAGTGCGAGCACCATGAGTTTGATCGCGTGCGGAACGAACGCGCTCGGCGCAGCGGAAGTCTCCCAAATCGGATAGAACGCGCGGATCGTCGGGAACGTCGAGCCGACGAGATAGAACGGGAGCACGAACAGCGCGAGCAAGACCGTATTCCGAAGCGCGAGCCGATCGACGCGCCAGCCGATGCGCCGGCCGTGGGAGAGTCCCAGCGCGAGCGGGCCGGCGATCAACAGCACGATATCGATGACGACTCGCCGGTTGAACTCGGTCGGGACGAGCTGGGTCCAGACCAGCGCGATGACGGCCCCGACGAGTAACGACTTCTGTACCCAGGTCAGTCCCGGCAGGCGTCGATACCAGCTGCTGTCGCGGTGATCCGACTCGGAGGCCACAGTGTTACTCGTCGGCCGTCGGAACCGGCCCGGTACCGATCACGTCACGAACGTGGCGTTCGAACTCCTGATGGCGTTGGAAGTACGTCTCGTCGACCGACTCGAGAACGTCGGACAGTTCGCGGGGGCCATCAGGCGTCCGGATGATCGCGTCGCCCTCGAGGCGGTCGACTTCGCTCTTCTCTTTCGGCCAGGTCAGTCGCGAACTCACGCGGGCGAGCGGCGCGCCTTCGACGCGAGTTCGCTCGCCGAGTGCGACCGCCGGCTCTGCCTCGTCGTCCTCGTCGCTCATGAGCGTTCGTTTGCGAGGGCGGCGATTCAACCTTTCGTTTCGGGTGATCGATCCGCGATCCGCCCTCGAGCCCGTCGCCGAACGGCAGCTACCAATAAGTATTTGTTGTCCTACACGTGTCTGACGTATCGTTTTGTGGTGGGGTACCGAACATTCCCGTATGACAAGCCTGACGGAGGTCTACGACGGGACCGCTCGGGGGGTGACGAGTCGTCGACTGTACGCGGGAACGACGCTCGTCCTGTTCGGGGCGCTCCTGGCCGTCGTGGCCGTCCTCATCGCGACGACCGACCTCTTCGGCGGCTACGCGGTCGATCTCTCAGGAGATCTGGCCGCCCAGTTCGCGACCGTCCGTGCCGCGGGGGTTTTGGCCGGACTCAGCGTCCCGACCATTCTCGTCGGGGTTTTCGTCGTCCTTCCAGCCGGCCGTCGGGTCCGGGCCGCCGCGGTTATCAGTGCGAGTCTCTGCCTGTTCGGGGTCGCCCTCTTCTGGCACGCTTACCCCCACCAGTGGCGGTACGGCAGCGATCAACTGACCCTCGAGGTCTCCGCGGTCTACCTGCTCGGACTGCTGGCCGCGGTCTGGTGTCTGTTCGCCGCCGTCGCGACGTTCAAGCGGCGCAACGACCCCGGTGGGAACCTCGAGATGAACGTCACTCGCCACAACCAGACCGTCCTTGAGGTCGAGGACTCGAACGACTCGTACGGTCTCGGCGGCATCGGGTTCTTCGGCGGGACCCCCGACGGAGATGTCGACACGCAGACCAACGCGGACTCGAGCGATCACCGCTCCACGCCGTCGGCCGGCGGTCGAACCGCGGGCTCTGCTCCCGGCCGGCGCATCGGCACCGCGACCAGCGACGGCGGTTCCGCCACGACGGACATCTCCTCGCCGCTCGATGCCGGCGACGGTCGCGACGCCGAAATCGTCGAGTCGCCGACCGAGCGACCGGACGCACCCACGGATCGCTACTGTGGCAACTGCGCTCACTTCGAGTACGTCCGCTCCTCGGACGGCATGGTGCCCTACTGTGCCCGTCACGAGACGGCGATGGACGACATGGACGCCTGCGAGGAGTGGACGCCGAACCGTCGACACCGATAACGGTCATCTCGCGGGTGCCACCGGTTCTAACCGACGCTTGGAACCGAGATAATCACTGCATACCTAAGTGGATTCTCGGTGCTGGCTAGCACGGGACCGAGAGATGGGGAAGGAACTATTCCGTGGCCGATACGTCTGGTCGAGTACGACGCCGACGGTCGCCATCGTCAACGCGATCGCCGGCATCGAAAACGTCGAATCGACCGAGCTCCCGGCAACACTCGACACGCACCTGTACGATCACGTGGATCCGGAAGCGCTCGATACACTCGTCACGACCAGTTCGGATCCCGAACTGTCCTTCGTCGTCGACGACTACCGCGTCGAAATCGACGGGAATCAGCTCTCGATCACGCCCGACGCGGATCGATAATCGAGATCCCGTCGCTCCGGCCTGGCCGTCGTTTACGGCCCAGTTACGGGCGGTGACGATCAGATGCCGAGTAATTGCCGGCCGAGCTCGAAGCCCCGCTGTGGAAACTCGAGTGCGATCATGCCGGCGAGCAGCAACTCCCCGCCCGTGACGACCACCATCATGAGGTCGGCGCGTTTACTGCTGACCGCGACCCCGATCGGCAGCCCGAACTCCTTCTTCCAGACCGGATAGAAGAGCGCGATCCCGCGCTTGCTCCCCGCGACATCGAGGATGTAGTGGGTCAACACGCCGATCCAGACGTACTCGAGGTTTCCGAAGACGTACGGGAACGCGACGAAGCCGACCAGAATCGGGAGGTTGTGCAGCGTCTTCCGGTGTCTTCCGAACGCCGTGTCGACGTCGGGAAAGAGCGCACCCAGCGTGACGGGCACGCCGATCATGACGATCGTCCTGAACGTCTCGAGATCTCCCGCCGGCTCGAGCAGATAGCCAAGCCCGATGCTCAACAGAACGGCATTCAGCACGTGTCCCTTCTTGTTCATCTACCCGACCCTGAGGCACCGATCCGGGAATAGTTTTCTCTCGCGAAAGTCAGTGTTCGGCGAGTGTAACGGGGCCGAACAGTAATGGGGTGCGGGCGGCATGGCTTCGCGGTTTGCGGACGATATCAGCGCGAGTCGAGTTCGGCGAGCAGATCCTCGAGGGCCTGATCGACCGTCTTGGCGCGAACGGCCGCGCGGTCGCCGTCGAACTCGTAACGGGAGACGGTCGCGTACGACTCCTCGCTCCCCCAAGGAGCGGCGTACGCGACGCCGATATAGACGGTCCCGACGGGCGTCTCTTCGTCCCCGCCGGTGGGGCCGGCGACCCCAGTCGTCGAGACCCCCCACGTCACATCCGCGACATCGCGGACTCCCCGGGCCATCTCGCGGGCGACCGGTTCGGAGACCGCGCCGTGTTCGTCCAGCGCCTCGCGGCTGACCCCGAGGTGGCGGCGCTTCGCGTCGTAGGCGTACGTCGCGAGCCCGGCGTCGAAGAAGTCGCTCGCGCCGGGTATCGCGGTGATCGCCGCGCCGATCAGCCCACCGGTACAGGATTCGGCGACGGCAAGCGTCTCCTCGGCGTCTCGGAGGGCGTCGCCGACGTCCATCGGCAGATCGCGGTCGATGTCGTCGTTCTGTCGCATGGCTCGAGAAACGATCCGGTGGGTTGTCAAATCGTCGGGAGGCACGGTTCGCTGTAATTCTGATGTAGAGTTATTAAATATATCTAATTATAGTAATTGTTTTATTTATTCAACCAAGGGTTTAGCAAGGACATCAATGGAAGGAATCGGAAGAGTCTCGAGACGGTCGGTGATCAAAGGAATCGCCAGCGGCAGTGCCATCGGTGGAAGTATCGGGACCGTCAGTGCGAGCGATCGTACGGTACCGGATGACAACGAGGTTTATATCGTCCTCGGCGGTGGTCCCGGACTCCGTTCGCGACTCGCGAGCGTCGGGTTCGAAGTACTCCACGAACTGGCAGACGGGGCGGTCTTCATCGTTCGAGGACCGAAAGCGAAGCGCGACGAACTTCGATCGATGGCGACCGTTACGGACGCCGTCGCGAACGAAACGTACGTCTTCGATGACATCGAACAGAGCGAAGGCCAGGAGGTACGGGGAGACGACCCGCTAGCCGAGAAACAGTGGAACCAGCAACTCGTTCGGGCGGACGTAGCACACGAGCGAGCGACGGGTGAGGGAACGACGATTGCGGTCATTGACTCCGGCGTCAGTTTCGACCATCCGGATCTAGCGCCCCGGATCGACACCGAGCGAAGTCGACTCGTTCGGAACGCGCACGTACACAGTGGAACCGATCGAGTACGAACGGCAACGAAACCCGGACAGATACTGAAGCCGACCGAGCAGATCAGACGGCCCGTCGCCGCCGACGTCGATGGACACGGATCCCACGTCGCCGGTATCGCCGTTGCACCGCGTAACGACTCCGGAATCATCGGAATGGCTCCGGATGCATCGGTCGTTTCGCTACGGACGATGTATTTCGATCCCGTCTACTCCTACGGCGGGACTACCTATAGCCAACTGATCGGAACGCTGGCGGACATGCTCATCGCGATCGATTACGCCGCCGACATCGGCGTTGACGTGATAAACGCTAGCATCCGAGGAATCCGACCGAACGACAGCCGTGCGTACGCTGCGGTCCGCCGCGTCGTACAGTACGCAATGCAGCGAGGGGTCGTGGTCGTGGCCGCTGCCGGTAACAGAGGTGTTAATGTCGATCGAGAGTCCGCATATGTTCTCCCAGCGGAAACCCCCGGAACGGTCACCGTCGCAGCGACCGGGCCGTCCGATAAACGCAGTTTCTACTCGAATTACGGGAACGGAACGGTTGATGTCGCTGCCCCCGGGGGCGGTTACGAGACACGAGCGAAAACGTGGACGACAGATTCGGAGGTTGTCGAGTATCCGTCGCCGACGAACTACGTCCTCTCGACGGTTCCCGAATCGATCTACGGGAAACGGTACCTGTACAAACCCGGAACGTCCATGGCAGCACCACAGGTCGCGGGACTCGCCTGTCTACTCCGTGAACTCGCGCCCGGTCTCCACCCGCGACGCGTGCGACAAGCGATCGCACAGGGCGCAGTCGACCTTTCGGGAGACTATACCGACGGCCTCGGAACCGGTCGAATTGACGCACCAGCTGCGATAAAACGGATTTCCGACCGGCTCTAGCGTCCTCCTGACGGAGAGCAGTGAGGTGTTCGGTTTCGGACCGAATTAGGCCGATCCGGGAACGGATAGGAAGAGCGAAAGGACCCCCGCTGTATACCGTCACCCATGAACTACGAGACGCCGCTGTTCTTCCGCGTCATGGAGTACGCGGACGCGGCGGACCGCGACGTCGTCGACATGGTCAGCGGCAACCCCGACTGGGAGCCGCCCGAGGCGCTGCGGGAGGGCCTGCGCGAGTACGCCGACCTCGAGCCGGATCGCTTCCAGTATCCGCCAAGCGAGGGGCTGCTCGAGTTGCGAGAGGAGATCGCCGCCCGCCGCGGCGTCGACGCCGAGCAGGTCGTGGTCACGAACGGCACGGGCGAAGCGAACTACCTCGCGATGGCGCGGGCGTTAGAGCGCGACCGCGGCGACGAGGTCCTGCTGACCGATCCCGTCTACCCCTACTATCCGGGGAAGACGACGATGCTGCGCGGCAGGCAGTCGTACGTCGAGACGGACGAAAGCGGGCAACTCGATCCCGAGGCCGTCCGCGCGGCCGCCAGCGCGGAGACAGCCGCGATCGTGGTGAACACGCCGAACAACCCCACGGGAACGGTTTACGCCGCCGAGACGATGCGGGAACTCGTGGCCATCGCCGAGGAGTACGACGCCATCCTGATCAGCGACGAGGTGTACGACCACTACGACCTCTCCGGGCGGTTCGCGAGCGCGCTCGAGACCGAGTCCGCGCATCGAGTCGTCACCAATGCGTTCTCGAAGTCGATGGCGATCACCGGCGTCCGCGTGGGCTATGCGATCTTCCCGTCGGAACTCGTCGATGCAGCCAAGAGCCGCCACATGCTGGTCAACGTCGCGACCACCCGGCCCGGCCAGTACGCCGTCCTGAAGGCGCTCCGCGAGACGCCGCCCGAGTACCACGAGCGCAACCGCCAGCGGCTCCGCGAGCGTGTCGCGACGTTCACCGACGCGCTCGAGGCCGCAGGAGCCGAATACACCACGCCGAGTGGCTCGTTCTACGTGATGGCCCGCTTCGACGGCTATCCCGGGACTCTCGAGAACGTCGAGCGGCTGATCGACGAGGCCGGCGTTGCGGGGATGCCCGGCGAGGCCTTCGGCGACTCGCGGGCCGACTGGCTGCGGTTCGCGCTCGTCACGCCGCGGGTCGAGGAGGCAGCCGAGCGGTTAGCGGCGTTCTTCGATTGAACCGCCGTCCAACTCGGGCGCGAGCGCGCGGATCGTCACGACCGGTTGACAGTCCGGCCACAACACAGATGTGAGGCGACTGCCGACCCGAAGAGAGATGCTGCTCGAGGCTGTCGTCGTCGCGTTCGTCTTGACGCAGGCGGGCTATTTCGTCGTCAACTGCGGCTTGCTGACGCTGTTCGTCCGCCGACCCGTAGCGGAGATCGACGACACGACGCTCGCCCGCCTGGTCGCGGCGGCCGACGCCGAGAGCGCCGGTCGGTCGCGGCGAGTCGAAGCTGACGGCGGCCGTCGTCTGGCCGCCGTCGGACCAGCCGCGGCCGATACCCACCGCGGAGGATTACCGCCTACGAACGCGGAGTGTCGGCTTCCGCCGTCTCACGTCCGTCGGATCCGCGTCCTCGTTCCGATCTATCGCGAACGCTGGGAGACCCTATCGGAGACGCTCGAGAACGTCGCGGCCCAGCGGTACCCGACCGAGTACGTCTCGGTCGTCGTGATCTACGAGCCGACGGATACGACCGTCGCGGAACTGCGCGAGGCGTTCGCGGCGGCTCGGACCGACGCGCTCGACGGCGAGTTCGTCGCGGTCGACCACGACGCGCTCGCGGCCGATCGATCGCCGGGCGAGTGGTCGTTCGACGGCGTCGGCGTGCCGCGGACGAAAGCCGCCGCGCTCACCTACGCGTTCACGACCGGCTCGTTCGCGGGCGACGATATCATCACCGTCTTCGACTCGGACACGCAGGTTCCGCTCGACACGTTCGAGCTCGCCGTCGCCGGCCTCGCAGAGTACGACATCGTCCAGACCAAGCAGACGGTTCGAAACGTCGACGAGGGCGTGCTCCCCTTGCTCGAGTCGATGGGGATCGCGGCCTGGTCGGACATCGTCTACGCCAACTCGACCGACGGGCCGTATCAGCTCCTCGGGAAGGCCTATTTCACCGAAGCGCGGGTACTCTACGACATCGATCGGTGGCAACTCGACGCGGTGACCGAGGACATGGCGCTCGGGGTCGCGGCCCATCGAAAGGGGTACACGCTCGGCGTTATTGACCGGTACGTGCAGGACCTCTGTCCCACGACGTTCGACGCGTGGGTCCGACAGAAGCGCCGCTGGGTCCGCGGCCCGTATCGCCACCTGTTGACGCCGGGCTGGTCGGGCTTGGATCGCGGCCGCTTCTGGGCGGGGACGGTGGTGACGCAGCTACTATCGGTGACGAACGTCGTCGGGGTTCCGACCGGAGTCGTCGTCTTCGCCCTGACCGTCGCAGGTAGCACGGCATCGGTCGTGCCCGGGTACCTGCTGCCCATCGTGCTGTTCAACGCCGCCGTTTGGGCCTACTACAGCTGGCGCTCTTACCGGGCCGCCTGGGACGGCGTCGTCTTCGAGAGCCGCTGGGAACGCCTCGCCTACTCGGTGCTGTCGAACCCGTTCTCGCAGGCAGTCTACGCGACCCTGTGGGCCGTCCCGATCGCGCTGGCCGTCGCCGACGCCGTCCGCGGCGTCGCTCCGTCGTTCACCGTGACGCCGAAGCGCTAGCGTCGGCGGACGACCGACGCGAACGGCGCTCGAGGCCGATCGGCAGGGCAGCTTCGACGAGCCGAGACCGACGAATACTCGTGACAGGACGGGGAACCGTGGCGTATGAGCGGCATCGACGTCGAACCGATCGACGAGGACGAGGAAGCACCAAGGGACAGCGACGACGGCGTCTCCACCATCGAGGTGACGCCGACCGATTCGGTCGACGAGACCGGAGAGCGCGAGACGATCGACGTCGAGCCGTCCGAAGAGCCGATCGACGGCCCCGAGTACGTCCTCTACGGCGGGAAGGGTGGCGTCGGAAAGACGACGATGGCCGCCGCCACCGCGCTCGACAGCGCCCGCGCTGGAACGCCGACGCTGGTCGTCTCGACCGACCCAGCTCACTCGCTCTCGGACACGTTCGAGACGGAGATTCCCGCCGAGCCGGGTCGTATCCGCGACGACATCCCGCTCTACGCGGCCGAGATCGATCCCGAGGCCGCGCTCGAGCGAGGAGAGGTACCCTTCGGCGGCGCGGGAACCGGCGAAGACGATCCGTTCGGCGGAGACGAGGGCGGCAGCGATCCGTTCGCCGGCGGTGGCGGCTCACCGTTCCCCGGTAGCGAGGACGGACAGGGCGGACCGCTCGGCGGGATGGGGGAGCTACTCGGCGGCGAGTCGCCGATGGACGCCCTCTTCGGCGGTGCGATGCCCGGTGCCGACGAGGCCGCCGCGATGCAGCTCTTGCTCGAGTACATGGACGACCCACGCTTCGAGCGCGTGGTCGTCGACACGGCACCGACCGGCCATACCCTCCGGCTGCTCCAGTTACCCGAGATCATGGACACGATGATGGGCCGCCTGATGAAGTTCCGCCAGCGAATCGGCGGGATGCTCGACGGGGTAAAGGGGATGTTCGGCGGGGGCGAGGCCCCGGACGACGGCGAGGATCTCGAGGACCTGGAGGTGCTGCGCGAGCGCATCGAGCGGCTGCGAGCGGCGCTGCGCGATCCCGCGCGGACGGACTTCCGGATCGTCATGGTTCCCGAGGAGATGAGCGTCTTCGAGTCCAAGCGCCTGCGCCAGCGACTCGACGAGTTCGAGATTCCGGTCGGCACCGTCGTCGTAAACCGCGTGATGGAGCCGCTCTCGAACGTCACCGACGACGTGGAAGGCGAGTTCCTGCAGCCGAACCTCGACGATTGTGAGTTCTGCCAGCGGCGCTGGGACGTTCAGCAGTCGGCGCTGGCCGAGGCCCAAGAGCTGTTCCGCGGTACCGATGTCCGGCGTGTCCCCCTGTTCGCCGAGGAAGTTCGTGGCGAGGGGATGCTCGAGGTCGTCGCAGCCTGTCTGCGGTAGTGGGTGTTCGACCCCGTCTGCGTAGTTGGAACTCGACTACCAGCCAGGGGTTCGAGGATGAGCCATCCGAGTAGCGGTAAGGACACCGTTTGCATCCGCGAGCGCCAGAGGCGCGAGCGGGCCGACGACTGACCCGGAAAGCGCGGCGCTACGCGCCGCGGCGAGGCGAGCGGCAACGTCGCGAGCCAGGGGTAGGAGGAGTGCTTTTCATCAAAGTTTTGCCGAGGGTGCGCCCCCGGGCGCACCCGCAGCGCAAAAGTTCGTTAGTCGTCCGCGTGGAGCGGCTGTCCGCCCAGATCGGGGCGGCTCACGTCGCGGTCGGTCTCCTCACCCTCGATGTCGTAGGGGTACTCGCCGGTGACACAGCCGAGACAGAGGTCGATGCGCTCTTTCTCGAGCACCGCTGCGACGGCGTCGGTCGAGAGGTACGCGAGGCTGTCGGCGGCGATCTCGTCGCGGATTTCGCCGGTCGTCTTGTCGGCGGCGATGAGCTCCTCGCGGGTGGCCATGTCGATTCCCATGTAGCAGGGGGCGACGATCGCCGGCGCGCCGATGCGGACGTGGACTTCCTCGGCCCCGCAGTCTCTGAGGAGTTGGACGAGCTGCGTCGAGGTCGTCCCGCGGACGATCGAGTCGTCGATGACGGTGACCGTCTTCCCCTCGATGGTGGACTTGATCGGGTTGAGCTTCAGTCGGACCGCGCGCTCGCGCTCGTCTTGGGTCGGCATGATAAAGGTGCGGCCGACGTAGCGGTTTTTCATCAGCCCCTCTGCGAACTCGACGCCGTCGTCGTCGGCGTCGCGGGGGGCACCGTCGGCGGTCGTCTCGCTCGCCGCGTCGGCGTAGCCAGAGGCGAACGCGCGCCCGGAGTCGGGCACCGGCATCACGACGTCGGTCTCGACGCCGCTTTCCTCCCAGAGCTTGCGCCCGAGTTCGCGCCGGGCCTCGTAGACCAGCGTCTCGTCGATGACGCTGTCGGGTCGCGCGAAGTAGACGTGTTCGAAGAAGCAGTGAGCGGTGTTTTCGTTCTCGACGAGCTGATAGGTATCGAAGCCTTGGCCGTCATCTTGGAGGACGACGAGTTCCCCCGGCCGCACGTCGCGGACCAGATCGCCGTCTAACGTGTCGATCGCCGCCGACTCGGAGGCGAGGATGTACCCGTCCTCGAGTTCGCCGATGCAGAGCGGCCGGTTCCCTTGCGGGTCGCGAACGCCGAGGATGGTGTCGTCGTGGCTGATCGTCAGCGAGTACGAGCCGTGGATGCGCCCCATCGTGCGCTTGACCGCCCGGACCAGATCCTCCTCGAGGAGGTTCCGTGCGAGGTCGTGGGCGATGACCTCGGTGTCGCCGTCGCTGGTGAAGGCGTGGCCCGCGGCGGCGAGTTCGTCGCGGATCTCGTCGGCGTTGACGAGGTTGCCGTTGTGGCTGAGCCCGAGCGAACCGCTCTTGAACGAAACGGAAAACGGCTGTGCACAGGAGGAGTCGACGGAGCCGGCCGTCGGATACCGAACGTGCCCGATCCCGGCCGCCCCGTTGAGCGTATCGAGGTCGTCCTCGCCGAAGGCATCGCCCACGAGCCCCATTTCGACGTGGCTGTGCTGCTGGAAGCCGTCGTGAGTGACGATCCCCGCCGACTCCTGACCGCGGTGCTGGAGTGCGTAGAGCGCGTAGTACAACGGTCGTGCCGCGTCCCGACCGTCGAGTGAGACGCCGACGACGCCACACTTTTCGGTCATTCCTGTTCGCCGGGGAGTCTCGCCCCGCCCATCAGTCATGGGAGTCAGTAGGGCAGCGAGCCGATAAAAATCCCCGTGTTTGTGCTTCTTCGACTCGAGAGGAACCGCGTTGATACCCACGTTCGTGGATATGTTCGGCGGAACGACGCCGTGACGACGATTCGTCGGGAAGCAGCCGCGACCGATCGCCCCACCGCGGTTGGTCGACGTTGACTCAGCGACTGGATGCCCGGCCCACGCACGAACGTGAACAGCTCTCGTTGTATCGAGTTCGCGACGCACGCGGGTGTGCGAGGCACAGCGTTCAAGAGCGTCGCCTCGAGTCCAACTGGTATGCGACTCGAGGAGTACTGGGGTGTCGGCCCGAAGACGCGGGAGACGCTGGTCGACGAGCTGGGGCGGGAGGAAGCGATCCGGGCGATCGAGAGCGGCGACGTGCGGGCGCTCGTCGACGCCGGGCTCGCCCGCGGGCGAGCGACGCGAATTCTACGCCGCGCGACCGGGGGTGCGGGGATCGACGTGCTGTCGACGAGCGACGCCCGCTCGGCGTACAAGGAACTGCTCGACCTCGCGGTCGACCACGCGGTCACGCAGCGTGCGGCCGACCGGATCCGCGTGCTCACGCCGCTTGCGAGCCGCGACGCGATGGAAGATCGGCTCGAGGACGTGCTCGCCGCGCGGGACGCTTGGGCCGACCTCGCGGAGGGAGACCGCGAGGCGGTCCTCCAGGCCTACGAGCGCTACGACGCACGCGACGGCAGCGAGCACGCGGCCGTCGAGGCCGCGCTGGCGCTGCTCGAGGCCGGAGTCGACTCCGGGCCGTTCGCGGCGATCGCCGACCTCGAGCGCGACCGACTCGCCGAGGCGGCCGACGCGCTGGCGGCCCTCGACGGCGGTCGCGTCCGCGAGGGGGCCGACGAGGAACTCGACCGCCTCCGCGATGCGTTAGGCGCGGTCGAAGACATGGACGCGAGCGCCCTCGAGCTGATCGACGAACTGCGTTCGGAGGGCGTCCGGGACGTGGAGGGCTTTCGCCAGTCCTTCGAGGACCGCTTACTGAGCGAGACGGACGTGACGATCGATCGGGTCCGCAACGCCATGCCGGGCGACGCGACCGACGCGACGGACTTCGTCGGTGCCACGTTGCGAACCCTCCGGAGCGAACTCACCGCCGCGATCGACGAACGCGAGGTGTTGGTCGCGAGCGACCTCAAGGGGACGCTCGCGGAGAACCGCGACGCCGTCGATCGGGCCGTGTCGGCGGTCGACGACATCGCGCTCCACCTCTCGTTAGCGCGCTTTGCCCTCGAGTACGACTGCACGCGGCCAGTGTTTCGCGACGGCGAAGACGCCGCAGTCTCAGTCGTCAACGCCCGCAACCTCACCCTCGCCGCGCGCGACGACGAGTCGGTGCAGCCGGTCACCTACGCGCTCGGCGATCACGACGTGACGAGCGTCCCGGCCGGCGTGAACACGGTTCCCGACCAGGAACGCGTCGCCGTCCTGACAGGAGCCAACAGCGGCGGGAAGACAACCCTGCTCGAGACGCTGTGCCAGATCGTCCTGCTGGCGACGATGGGACTGCCGGTCCCCGCGGATCGGGCCGAGGTGACACCTGTCGACTCGCTGGTCTTCCATCGCCGGCACGCGAGTTTCAACGCCGGCGTCCTCGAGTCGACGCTACGCTCGATCGTTCCGCCGCTGTCCTTGGGCGGGCGCACCCTGATGCTGGTCGACGAGTTCGAGGCGATCACGGAACCCGGCAGCGCGGCCGACCTGCTACACGGGCTGGTCACGCTCTCGGTCGACCGCGAGGCGCTGGGCGTGTTCGTCACTCACCTCGCGGACGATCTGGAGCCGCTGCCGCCCGAAGCGCGCGTCGACGGCATCTTCGCGGAGGGACTGAATCCCGACCTCGAGTTGCTCGTCGACTACCAGCCCCGTTTCGGCACCGTCGGCCGGTCGACGCCGGAGTTCATCGTCTCGCGGCTCGTCGCGAACGCGAGCGATCGGAGCGAGCGCGCCGGCTTCGAGACGCTGGGTGAGGCCGTCGGCAACGAGGTCGTCCAGCGCACGCTCGCGGACGCCCGCTGGGCAACCGGCGAGTGATCAGCGCGACCCGTAGCGCTCGTCGTCGTCCGTCCCGGCTCTGTCGTCGACCTCCCGGCCCCACTCCGTTCGGTCCTCGCCGCCTCGCAGGCGGTCCTCGAGCCAGCGGTCGGACGGCGGGGCGTCCGCCACCCCCGAGCCGTCCGCCGACGAGTCGCCGTAGGTGTAGACGATGCCGACGTACTCCTCGCAGACGCGGGCCTCGAGATAGGCCTGCGCCGCTCGCCGGGAGAGGACCCCCATCTCGACGATATCGGCCAGCGCGGTCTTGGTCGCGCGAAACCAGTGCCTGATCGCGCCGTCGTCTGTGCGGTCGACCGCGACGATCGCTCCGCGGTCGCCGTTCCGGCCGTCACCCCACTCGAGCCAGCAGACGTAGTAGGCGTCGACCCGATAGGCCGCCGCCGGCGAGACGAGGTAAAGCGTCTCGTAGACGCAGGGATCGAGGTGGTCAGTCAGAATCCGGTCGCGGGTGACCGACGCCGCCAGTACCTCGCTCTCGACCGCGCCGTCGGCCAGCGGCGTCGACGCGCTTATTTCGGCAGCGAGCGAGAGCGTCTCGCCGCCCCAGTGGCTGTATCGGAGGTCGTAGCGCCCGTCCAGTCGCCGGTAGGCGACCAGCGCCCTATGCCCCATCGTCCACCCGGTCGGGACGGCACGGGTCGGTCGGTGCTGCGCTCGAGCGGGAGTCGATGTCGCGGGTCACGGGCGGTCTGGCCGCCCGTCCGTACTTGAACCTCCGGACGGGACTTCGGCGGACTCGATCGGTCAGTCGCAAGCAGCGGCGACCAGTTCGTGTCGGCTCGGATCACCGACCGGCCCATCGGCGTCGACCGGCTGCTCGAAACGGTACACGGTCACCGACTTGACGCCGTCGGGAGCGCGCTCGCAGAAGTACGCGGCCGCCGGCTCGAGGTGGGCGTCGGCACCCTGGACCTTCGTCCCGTACCGCTTCCAGAGCGTCGTCGGATACCGACTCATGGCGTTCGGCGGGCGGTCGAAGTCCACCGCCTCCCCGTCGACCAGATCGATCGCCGGCGCGGCCCCGCGCTCGGCTTCGACGACGTACCAGCTGTAAGAGTCCGGTGGATTCGGTGCGAAGAAGCCCCAGCTCGAGCGCTCGAGGACGCTTCCCTCGTCGTCTGACGGCGCGTCGACGAATCCCATCGCGGCCAGCTGCCAGCTCATCACCGCGAGGAGAAATCCGGCGAGAAAGATCGTCGCGAGAAGGCGAGTTCCGCGTCGAACGGAAGGAGAGACGGAACGCGGCAGCGGCGATCCGGCGTCGTCGTTTCGGCCCACGGGGAACGACGAGAGACGGCGCTCGAGCCGACTCCCCGAAACGAGCCGGTCGAGGCGGTCCCAGACCGGTGACGGGAGGTACAACAGCAGCGCGGCGATCATAACGAACGGGAAGGCTCCCAATCGCATCGTCGCGGCCATGCTGAGGTGAGCGCAGACGAACGCGGCGACGATCGCGGTTCGGAGTCGGCCGGTCGCGAGGACGAGCAACACCGACGCGGTCAACACCCCGGTCCAGAGCCAATTGATCGCGGTGAGCACCGCGGAGAGTTCTGCGACGGCCGGCCCGAGCAGATAGACGAAGTCCTCGAGTTGGAAGATGCGCCGGACCGCGACGCCACGCATCCACGCGTCGCTTCGAAACTTGAGGGCCGCGTTGAGCGCGTAGACGACCGCGACGTGGACGAGTACCGTCGCGGTCGCCGCCGAGAGTACGCGCGGCTTTTCGAACGCGCGCTCGGCGGCAGAGCCGCGCTCGAGCGGGCGACGATGGAGCGCCCACCGCGACTCGAGCGGCAGGAACGCGGCGAGCAGGAGCAGCGAGACGAGGATCGTATCGCCGCCGTTGACCAGGTACGGATTGCGGGCGTACAGCGACGCGAGGAGGAGCGCCGAGGCGAGCGCTGCGAGTCGGGACCGGTAGCCGACGAGCAGACAAACGGCGACCACAGCGCCGAGCGCGAACAGCAGGGTCTGGGCCCACGCTGCGCCCGAGAGTGCGTGGAGGGACCACCGCGCGAGTCCGGGAGACAGCTCCGCGAGCGCAGATCGGGGCAAGACGCCGTCATCCGTGTAAAACGTTCGTATCCCCGGCGCTCGAACGACGAGCAGGTCGAGGAGGACGACGAGCGCCAGGCCGATGCGGAACGCGGCTATCGCTCGCGGATCGATGCCGAGGCGTGACCGGGCGGCCGCTCGTAGCCAACGTGTCGGCGTCTCGCCACGGTCCGAAGCCGTTGTTTCGAGGTGCGGAGGTGACATGGGGACCGGTGGAACCGACTCCTGATTGTCAGGAGTGATATAAGTGTTTTCTCCCTCACAGTCCGTTGTCGAAAATTCGAACCGATCGCCGACCGCGGGCACAACATCGAAATCCCGTCGCGTCCTACTGGCACTCGTATGGGAACGCGGACGGCGTACGACGCGGTCATCTTCGACAACGACGGCGTATTGACGACGCCGACGAATCGGCCCGTCCTGGTCGACGCGATGCGCGACGCCTTCGATATGGTCGGCGTGGCCGACCCGCCCGTCGACCACGTCGAGACGCTACTCGGTCCAACGGTCGATTCGTTACGCCGGGTCGCGGACGGACACGGTATCGATCCCGACCGGCTCTGGCGAGCCCGGGAGACGGCCGCGATCGACGCCCAACTCGCGGAACTCCGGTCGGGAAGAAAGGCGACCTACGACGACGTGACGGCGCTCGAGTCGCTGTCGATCCCGACCGGGATCGTCAGCAACAACCAGCACGAGACGATCGCGAACATCCTCGAGCACTGTGAACTCGAACCGTTCGACGTCTGGTACGGCCGCGAGCCGACGCTCGAGGGGATCGAACGCAAGAAGCCGACGCCGTACTACCTCGAGCGAGCGCTCGCGGACCTCGGCGTCGAGAACCCGCTGTTCGTCGGCGACAGCCGGGCCGATATCGGCGCGGCGGACGCGGTGGGGATCGACGCGGTCTTTCTCCGACGCGATCACCGGGCCGGCTACGAGCTGTCGACCGAGCCGACACACGAACTCGAGTCGCTTGCGGCGCTTTCCGACCTGATCTGACGGGGTCGCACGTCCCGACGAGGAGACAACCGAATCGGACTGAATCAGGCGGTCGCGGTCGCCGCCCGTTCTGCCCGCGCCGCGATCGCCTCGTTCATCGCGACGAACGCCCGCTCTACGCGGGCGCGGTCGAACACCAGCGGGACGAGCGCGCCACGAACCGTCTCCCGCTGCAGCAGGCGCGTGCGCCGACCGTCCTCGATCGGCTCGAGGCGGAACTCGTGGTAACGATCGAGCGCGAAAGGGACGACGAACCGGTCGAGCCAGGCGAGCCGTCGGTCCGGCTCGACCGCGACCACCGACGACTCGACTGATCGACGGCCGCGACCGGGCGTCGGGCTCCAGCCCCGTCGGTCGTCGCGCCCGACGCTCACGCCCTCGACCGTCCGACCGATCGGGTCCCACTCCGGATACGCCTCGAACGATCGCAGGGCGTCCCAGACGACCGCGGGCGGCGCGTCGATCTCGACGAACACCTCGACTTCGTCCATGCGGTAATGCACGTCACGCGATAGCATGGCTATATCGGTCACCGGTCGCGACGGTCCGTGCATCGATCATTTCAGCGGAGCGCGCTGTCGTTGAACCGCCGGTTCATCGAGCCAGCGCGCCGCCGGTTCCTCCCGGAACTCACCACTGAGGGGGCGGTGCACAGTCGGGAGAGGTTACGCGTTTCGGGCTCTTAACTCGAGGAAATAGGCGTGTGACTGCTATCGCCGCGTGATCGAAACCCGTCGGACCGCAACCCCCTTCTGCGACCGGCACTCAAAACCGCACATGGACGGATCGGATCGTGGACTCTCTCGGCGCGCGGTCGTCAGAAGCGCAGTCGCCATCGGTGGCGCGAGCGCGCTTTCCGCCTGCCTCCAGCGCGAGGAACCCGAGGACGTCCCTCGGGCCACTCGCTCGCCCGACGAACTCCCCCGCCGCCAGCACGCCTGGAACGAGTTCCTCTCGACGGACGATCACGGCAACGTCCGCCCGCCCGAACACCACCTCCTGCTCGGCCTCGAGTACGTCGGCGACGGCCCCGCCGACGCGGCCGCCGAGCGCGAGCAACTCGAGGCCGCGTTCCGGACGCTCGAGCGGGCCTACAAGCGCGGGAACGATGGGCTGGTGTTCGCGATGGGTTACGGCCCGGCGTACTTCGACCGGTTCGACGCCGATCTTCGGGGCGTCGACCTCCCCGACCCCGAAGCGCTCGCGCCGATCGAAGATCCCGAACTCGACGAGTACGACGCCTTGCTCCACCTGGCCAGCGACTACGGCCACGTCACCCTGAGCGCGGAGGAGGCCCTGACGGGCGAACTCGAAGAACTGAACGGCCTCGAGGTAGCGGGAACGTTCGACGGCGTCTTCGAGGTCGGCGAGCGCCGGTCCGGCTTCATCGGTGCCGGGATGCCGGCCGAGCGCCAGTCCGGTGTCGGCGGCATTCCGGACAGCGATCCGGTCCCCGAAGACGCGCCGATGTTCATGGGCTTCAAGACCGGCTTCGAGCAAAATCAGGCGAGCGAGGACCGCGTGACGATCCCGGAGGGGCCGTTCGCCGGGGGAACGACGATCCACCTCTCGAAGATCCAACTGCACCTCCACCAGTGGTACGAACAGGACAGCCGCAGCCAGCGCGTCGCCAAGATGTTCTCGCCGACCCACGCGGCGGACGACCTCGTCGAAGGGGTCGGCGAAAATCTCGGCGACTCGAGCGGGATCACCGAAATCTCCGGCAGTGCGGCCGAAGACGCTCGCAACGAGGGGACGGTCGGCCACGCCCAGAAGGCCGCCCGCGCCCGCGAGGACGGCGAGCCGATCCTCCTCCGGCGGGACTTCGATTCGACCGACGACGACACGGCAAGTACCCACTTCCTCTCACTACAGCGCTCGATCGCCGACTTCGTGAAGACCCGCGAGGCGATGACTGGCTCCGATCTCACCGACGGAGCCGTCGGCCCGCTGACGAACAACGGTATCCTCCAGTATCTCACCGTCCGCAACCGGGCGAACTACCTCGTTCCACCGCGAGGACTTCGATCCCTGCCCGCGCCGAACCCGCAGTAGCGGACTCTCGCAGACTCGTTTGTTCGCCCGGCTATCGCGCTCGAGGCGACCGTCGATCGAGTCGACGATCCCTGCACCGGATGCACACGAGCCGCGAGCGCCAGCCGATCGATCAGCGATCGGTTCCGCCTTCCCTAGGGTCTTTGCCTTCGAGAGCCACCTAAAACCGATGCGAGCCGCAGCCTTCACCGAACTGACCGGCCCCGAGGGAGTGAGCGTGATCGAGCGAGACGACCCCGAGCCCGCCCCCGGCGAGGCGCTGGTCGACGTCGAGGCTTGCGCGATCAACCGCCACGACCTCTGGATCCTCGAGGGCGATTCCGCGATGGTCGACACCGACGACCTGCCGTTCGTCACCGGACTGGACGTGGCCGGCGTCGTGAGCGAGATCGGCGACGACGTTCGCGGCCTCGAGCCCGGCGACAGGGTCGTTCTCTGTCCGAACCAGACCTGCGGTTCCTGTCGGTTCTGCCACGAGGGCCCGGAGAACATGTGTGAACGGTTCTCGCTGTACCACGGCGGGCTCGCCGAGACCGCCCGCGTGCAGGCCGACCGGCTCATTCCGCTGCCCGAGGGCGTCGACGCGACGACCGCCGCCGCGATCCCGACGGCATACATGACCGCCTACCACATGCTCAGACGGGCCGAGGTCGGCCCCACTGATCTCGTCTTCGTCCCCGGCGCGACCGGCGGCGTCGGGGTCGCCGCGATCCAACTCGCAGAGATCCTCGGCGCCGAGACGATCGGCACCTCCTCGTCGGCGTCGAAACTCGAGCGCGTGCGCGACCTCGGGCTCGATCACGGCATCGAATCGACCGACATCGACGAGATCCGCGAGGCGGTCGATGCGATCGGCGAACCGGACGCGGTGATCAACCACCTCGGCGGTGAGTTCACCGACCTCGGTCAGGCCGTCATGCGCCGCGGCGGTCGAATGGTCGTCTGCGGCCGCACCGCCGGCGGCGAGTCGACGATCCGCGTGGCGAACCTCTTCCTCGGCCACAAGCGCGTCATCGGCTCCACGATGGGTACCCAGGACGACCTCCGGCGGCTCGTCGAGCTCACCGCCGACGGCGAACTGGCACCCGCGATCGACGAGACGTACCCGCTCGAGGACACCGACGACGCCTTCGCGGCCATGCAGAACCGCGACAGCGTCGGTAAGATCGTCGTCGAACCGTAGGTTCGCGCCCCGTCCGCCGCCGTATTTCTGCTGACCGACTTTCCCACCGCCGGGCGGGAATGAAAGGGGCGACGGCGCTTTCGGGATCGTGTTGTCCGAATTCGTATCGTGGACACTCTCCTCTTTCGTAGCGCGTACGGCCGTTATTCGTTCCGGACCAGTTCTTCGGACGAGGCAAGAAGGCGCTGGCCCGACCTATTTCAGCCCGTTCGCTGTCCGTCCCGTATGACGAACATCGCGATCACCGGCGCGGCGGGCAACGTCGGCCGCGAGGCCATCGACGCCTTCCCGGACGACCACCACGACCTCACGCTCTTCACCCACAGCGAGACCGAGGATCTCGAGTCCGAGCCCCTCGAGATCACCGACGCATCGGCGTTTACCGACGCGCTCGAGGACCAGGACGTGCTGATCCACCTCGCGGCCAACGCCTCGCCGCGGGCGTCGTGGGACGAGGTGCGCGGGCCGAACGTCGACGGGCTCTACAACGCCTTCGAGGCCGCGGCGGAAAACGACGTAGAGCGGGTGGTGTTCGCGAGTTCGAACCACGCGGTCAACATGCGAAACACCGTCTCGCCGATCCGGCCGGAGTCGACGGTCGGGAGCCCCGAAATCGTCCGACCCGAGGATCCGACGGATCCCGATACCTACTACGGCGTCACGAAGGTCTTCGGCGAGGCGATGGGCTCGTACTACGCGAAGCGCCACGGGTTCGACGTGGTGAACCTGCGGATCGGGTGGCTGCTCAGCCGCGACGAACTCCGCCGGGAGTGCGACCAGCGCGACGGGGCCGGCGAGCGCTACGCCCGCGCGATGTGGCTCAGCCCCGACGACTGCCGGCGGCTGCTCGAGGCGGCGGCGACGGCGACGCTCGAGGGCTCGCCGCTGATCGCCCACGGCATCTCGGACAACGCCGAACGGTTCCTCTCGCTGGCCGAGACCATGCAGGCGCTCGGCTACCGGCCGCGAGACGACGCCGAGGCCGTGCTGAGCGACGTGTCGAACGGGCGCGACGGGCTCGAGACGGCGTGAGTTCCGTGAGTCGGCCATCGAACGCGCGGCTCGTTCGTCCTCGCGAGCGATTCACGGATTCGAAAGACGGAATAGCGACACGTTCGTAGCGTCGCACATGTCAGTCAAGGTGTCCGAGTCGACGGGCTACGGGCCGAACACACAGATGTCGCTGTTCGGCTACGTGATGGCCGCGATCCTCGTCATCATGTTGCTCCCGCTGCTTCCGGTCCTCATCCCCGCGTGGATCCTCTGGAAGGTGTTCGTCTCGGACGAGGACAACGAGCACAGCTTCGAAAACTGGCGGCGCGAAACCGGCCACACCGGATCGAGTCGGCTCGAGGCCGAGGAGACCGAAGCCGACGAGACCGAACCGGACGACGCCGAATCCGCCGATGCCGAGACCGACCAGACAGCGGCGGAGTCGTAAGGGCGTTCGTCCTCTCGTTTCTCGTCTCTCTCGAGCGCGCTTTTTTAGTCGTCGGCGCTGGCCGCCGCGACGAGGTCCGACGGCGGCCCACCGGGAAGTTCGTCGCGGTCGTGCGGTGCCTCGAAGTCCAGATCGGGGCCGCGGGCGACGATCCGGTGGGGGTTCACGTCGGGGTGAGTCGTGTAGTAGTGCTCCCTGATGTGGTCCATGTTCACGGTCTCGGCGACGCCGGGCGTCTCACGGGTCGCTTCGCTCCCCGTTCGCTCGTTCGGCGTCTCCTCCCTTCGGTCGGTGACGCCCGTCTGGTACAGATCGCGCAGATACGGCCAGAGGTTGTCGTACTCCCGGATATACTGGACGTTACACATGAAGTGCGTGTGGTAGACGTTGTCGAAGCGGACGAGCGTCGTGAACATCGCGATGTCGGCCTCGGTCAGGCGGTCGCCCGCGAGGTAGCGCTGGTCTGCCAGCACCTCGTCCCAGTGGTCCAGCGCCGCGAAGAGGTCGTCGACCGCCTCGTCGTAGGGCCCTTGCTTCGTCGCGAAGCCGGCGCGGTAGACGCCGTTGTTGATCGGTTCGTAAATCTCGTCGATGATGCGGTCGACGTCGTCTCGATAGCCTTCGGGATACAGATCCACGTCCCGCGTCGCGTACTCGTCGAACTCGGTGTCGAGCATCCGCATGATCTCTGCGGACTCGTTGTTGACGATGGTGTCCTCCTCTTTGTCCCAGAGGACCGGCACCGTCACGCGGCAGGTCGCGTCCGGGTCCGCCTTCACGTATAGCTCCCGCAGGTAGTCAGCGCCGTGGACGTGATCGGGCGTACAGCCCGCCTTCTCGGGTGTGAACTGCCAGCCGTCGTCGCCGCGGTAGGGGTCGACGACCGAGACCGAGATCGCGTCCTCGAGTCCCTTCAGCGCCCGCGTCACGAGCGTTCGGTGGGCCCACGGGCAGGCGTACGAGACGTAGAGGTGGTACCGGTCGGCTTCGGGCTGAAATCGCGCGTCGGGATCGTCGCGGATCTCGTCCCGGAACGATGTCTCCTGGCGCTCGAACGAGCCGTCGTCGGAGGTCGAGTCGTACGCGCCGGTCCGCCACTCGCCGTCGACGAGCATGTTCATACCGCGACGTGAGGGAGCCGCGCATAAATGGTCTCGCTAACACTCGCGTCACTGGCTCGCGTCGCCGTTACCGGCCGGCCGTGCGACCTTGCGAGTCAGCCTGCAATGCTGACGATCCAGTACCCCGCACCGAACGCGACGAGAGTGGCACCCTCGAGGCGGGTCAGTCGCCGCCCGGTCGCCAGCACGGCCGTCGCGAACACTGTCAGCACGGCGAGCCACGCCAACGCGAGGAAGACGCCCGGATCGACCGCCAACGGGCGAACGGCGGCCGCAATCCCCAGCACGCCGAGGACGTTGAAGACGTTCGAACCGACGACGTTACCCGCGGCGATACTCGTATCGCCCCGGCGAGCGGCTACCACCGAGGTCACGAGTTCCGGCAGCGACGTACCGGCCGCGACGACCGTCGCGCCGACGACCCACTCCGAGACGCCGGCGGCCAGCGCCAGCCCGACCGCCGCGTCGACCAGCAGCCGACCGCCGACGATCACCAGCGCGAGGCCACCGACGACGCGGCCGACCTCGAGACCGAACCGCACCGAGACCTCACCGCTTGCCACCTCTGCGGTCGACGCGCCGTCGGCGGACTCGTGTGACGCAGCTTCCCTGCCATCCGTGGCGTTGCTGTCACCAACGTTCCGAACCGCGACGACGAGCGCCCCGAGGTACGCGCCCAGTAATAGCAGGAGGACCGCACCCTCGAGGCGCGAGACGACGGCGGTCGCGAGGACGGCGGCCGCAACGACCGTCGACGCGGCCATCGCGAGGACGTCCCGACGAAGCAACTGCTCGGCGACGCGAAACGGCGCGATGACGGCGACGAGTCCGAGTATCACCCCGAGATTGAACACGTTCGAACCGACGACGTTGCCGACCGCGACGCCGCCGCGGCCCTCGAGCGCGGCTCCGGTCGAGACGACGATCTCCGGCGCGGAGGTCCCGAACGCGACCACCGTGAGGCCGACGACGAGGGCGGAGACGCCGGCCGCGCTCGCGAGCCTCGCGGCACCGGTCACGAGCAGCCGCGCGCCGAGCCACAGGGCGAGCACACCGACGACGAGCGACGCCGCGTCTCCGAGCATCATCGACAGCAGTCGTTTTCTGCGGAAGCGGAAAAACGCCGGGGACCCGACTCGGCCGGCCGGAGCCACAAGCGTTTAAGCGGTCCCGGTGAGCACTCGAGGCAATGGCAGACGACGGGGACCGGCATCGACAGAGCCGGCTGTTCACGGACGACGACGGCGGGTTCGACGCCGATCGCGCACGCGAGGAATCGTTACCCGTCGAGGACGGCGAGGTGATCGACACCGACGAACTGGCCGATCACCAGCGCTACGTCGAGGGGCGGGGGATCTACGACGAGCGCAACCGGGTAAACGACCTCACCGGCAAGGAGTGGAAGTACGCCACGAAGTCGGTGATCGCCGAGGGCTACCCCACGGACGTGCAACACGACCTGCGAAGCGAACACGGCGGTCAGAAGCCCCCGCGGCTCTGTGCCGAGTTGATCGGCCGGTTCAGCAAGGCCGGCGACACCGTCCTCGACCCTTTCGCCGGCGTCGGCGGCACCTTACTGGGGGCGAGCTTCTGCGAACACGAGGGGACGGGCCGCCGCGAGGCCATCGGCTTCGAGCGCACCCGACGGTGGATCGATATCTACCACACCGTCCTCGAGCGGGAAAACGAGGAGCGCCGCGCCCGCGGCGAACAGCCGCTGGCCGAACAGGACGTGCGCCACGGCGACTGCGCCGAGTTGATCGACGAGGTACCCGACGACTCGGTCGACCTCCTGCTGACCGACGTGCCCTACTGGCACATGGACGAACTCGAGCAGACACGCAACGAGCGCCGCACGCGCGAGAGCAAACTGGGATCGTTCGACGACCCGGACGGCGACGACGCGGACGAGGACGGCGCCTCCGATGCGGACCCGTCCACCGCCGACAGCGAGTGGGAGACGAAAGCCGACTGGCTCGAGGACATGGCCGCGAAGTTCGATCGGTTCACCGACGCGGTCGCGCCCGACGGCCACCTCGTCGTCTTCATCGGCGACATGTACCGCGAGCAGTCCTACGAGTTCCTCTCGGCGGACCTCGCGCGCGCCATCGAGGAGACCGCGCCCGTGACGCTCGCCGCTACTCTGATCTGGTACGATCCGTCGAAGGACCTCCACGTCTACGGCTACCCGTTCTCGTTCGTCCCCTCGATGGTCCACCAGAACGTCCTCGTCTTCCGCCTCGAGTCGGGCGACGAGGGCGACTCGTGACGGCGTCGGACTTCCGTCGGCCGACCGTCTGACGCGGTTTTATTGGGGTCCAGCGAGACGAAACGAACAGGCGCGCCGACGGCTTCCCCACCCCTCCCCATCCGTCCGCGCGCCTGCTCCCGTTCCTCTCCTTTCGAATCAGGCGCTCGCTGGCAGCAGCGCCGACCGAACCGCGTCCGCACGATCGGTCTCAGTGATGACCGCGACCTCGTCGCCGACCGCGAGTTCCGTCCCCGGCAGCGGGATCGTCAGCGGCTCGCGGGCGCGACCGTGGGCGTAGATCCGCGCGGACTCGGGCAACTCGAGTTCGCTCATCCGCTTGCCGACCGCGGGCGAGCCGTCCGTGATCTCGAGGACGGTCAGTTGGAGGTTCGCCGCGAGGTCGGTGACGACGTTGAAGTCGCCGCCGAGCAGCGCCGTCTTCGCGCCCGCGGCGCCGAGGCGTTCGGGGTAGACGATCTCGTCGACCTCCGCGGCGTACTTCTCGTAGATGTCCTCGCGGTAGTCCTCGTCGATCCGCAGCACGGTCCGACAGCCGTGGTGGGTGCCGACCATGCAGGCCGCGAAGTTGACGTTGAGATCGGGTGTGAACGCGCCGATCGCGTCTGCAGCTTCGATCTCAGCTTCGACGAGAACCTCCTCGTCCGCGCCGTCGCCCCGTACTGTCTCGAAACCGTCGTCGGTCGCGCGCTCGATCCGATCGATATCGTCGTCGACGATGACGACCTCGTGACCCTCCTCGGCGAGGATCGTCGCTGTCCGCGAGCCGACGCGGCCATATCCCACGATAACAAACATCATGATACATCGATACGCGCTCGGGAGTCAAATACGTTGGTCCGTGCGGGGATCGGCGGCCCCTCGAGACGCGCCGCGAACTCGCGAATAGGAGAGCGACCGAACGTATTTTATTCCGCACATATTTGTGAACGGTATGGCGCTCACCGTCGATGCGGACAAGAATCTTTAACTAACCTGTCTTGCTACGCTCGAGCATCCGATATGGGGGCCATCGACCAACTCGCGGCGTACTTCGAATTTGACGAACACGAGACAGATTTCACGACCGAACTGATCGCGGGGATCACGACGTTTCTGGCGATGTCGTACATCATCGTCGTCAACCCGACGGTGCTGTTGCCGGCGATCATGGGGTTCAACTCCGAAGGCGGACTCAATCAGCAGACGACCATTGACGGGAGCACCTACAGTTCGACGGAGGTGTTTCAGATGCTCGCGATCGCGACGATCATCGCGTCGGTCGTCGCGGTCCTCGTCATGGCGCTGTACGCCAAGCGGCCGTTCGGGCTCGCACCTGGCATGGGGCTGAACGCCTTCTTTACGTTCACCGTCGTGATCGGAATGGGGATTCCCTGGCAGACGGCCCTCGCGGCGGTCTTCGTCGAGGGAATCATCTTCATCGCCATCACGGCCGTCGGGGCTCGAGAGTACGTCATCAACCTCTTCCCCGAACCCGTGAAGTACTCCGTCGGCGCGGGTATCGGCGTCTTCCTCCTCTTCATCGGTCTCCAGGAGATGCAGGTCGTCGCGGCCGACTCCGCGACGCTGGTCACGCTCGGGGACATCGCACAGAACCCCGCTGCGATCCTCGGCCTCGCCGGGCTCTTCCTGACGTTCGTCCTCTGGGCGCGCGGGATGAAAGGCGCGATCATCGTCGGCATTCTCGGCACGGCCGCCGCCGGCTGGGCGCTCCTGCTCGCGGGCGTCTCGACGGCGTCGGCGATCGCGCCTGAAACGCTGCTCGATAGCCAGACCGGCGAGCTCACCTTCGAGGCGGTGACCTCGCCCCACTACGACATCACGCCGCTGGTCGGCGCGTTCGTCGAGGGACTACGCGACGTCGATCCGCTCACGTTTGCGCTCGTCGTGTTCACGTTCTTCTTCGTCGACTTCTTCGACACCGCCGGGACGCTCATCGGCGTCTCGCAGTTCGGCGGCTTCCTCGACGAAGACGGCGAGTTGCCCGAGATGGACAAGCCGCTGATGGCCGACGCCGTCGGGACCACCGTCGGCGCGATGGTCGGCACCTCGACGGTGACGACCTACATCGAGTCCTCGACCGGCGTCGAGGAGGGCGGTCGGACCGGCTTCACCGCGCTCGTGGTCGCGGTCCTGTTCGCGCTGTCGCTGGTCGCGGTACCGGTCGTCGCCGCTATCCCCGCCTACGCCTCGTTCATCGCGCTCGTCGCGGTCGGCGTCATCATGCTCCAGGGCGTCCTCGATGTCGACTGGGAGGATCCGGCGTGGTCGGTCTCCGCCGGATTGACCATCACAATCATGCCGCTGACCTACTCCATCGCCAACGGGCTCGCAGCGGGGATCATCGCCTACCCGCTCGTCAAGACCGCGATCGGCGAACACGACGACGTCCGCCTCGGCCAGTGGGCAATCGCCGTCGCCCTCGTCGGCTACTTCTACGTCTACACGAGCGGCATGCTCGGCTGAGCCGCGGGAACCTACTCGAACCGCCGCAACCCGTGCGTTCTTACGCCTCGAGACCCCTACATCCGTCACCATGGCAGAGATCACGATGTACGAGCTCCCCGGCTGCCCGTACTGCGCGAAGGTCCGCTCGAAGCTCGACGAACTCGAGCTCGACTACGACACCATCGAGGTTCCCCGGTCCCACGATGACCGGACCGAAGTCGAGAAGGTCAGCGGCCAGACCGGCGTCCCGGTCATCGTCGACGAGGCAAACGGCGTCGACGGAATGAGCGAGAGCGACGACATCGTCGCCTACCTCGAGAAGACCTACGGCGACGGCGCGGCGTAACGTCGCCCTCGGCGGTCGGTGACGCCCGTAAACCGATCCACGACGGAGCCGGCGGACGAACGGAATCGGCGCGACGAGCGAGCATCTCGAGCGGTAGTGTGACGAACGACCGCCTCGAGCAGCGTTTACTGACGTACTGACTGGTGGGGAAGTGCGTATCGACCGCCGTTCAGGAGATAGACGAGTGTCTCAGGCCGCTTCTTCGCGCTCGGAGCGCTCGCGGATCACGTCTCTGAGTTCGTCGGCGTTGCGAAGTTCCGCGAGTTCGTCGCGTTCGACCAGCGCCGTGCCGTCGACGGACTCCTGTTTCGCCCGGTCGACGACGTAGACCGACCGCGTCCGGGTGACGTGGCCGATCGAACTCATGATCCGGGCGCGCTTTTCGGCCGCCTTGGTGAACTTCGAGTGGCCGGTGAGGACGATGTCGCTGTCGTCTTCGTCCTCGCTGACCGCCGTAAACGGCGAGCGGACCGTCGGATGGACCTGATAGCCGGCCCGCGTGAGGACCGCGACCACCTGCTCGTCGTCCGGATCCGCTTCTGGATCGTCCGGTGTCGCGTCGCTCTCGTGGACCTCGTCGGCTCCCTCGAGCACGTCGACCGGGCTCGTGAGGGGGGCCTCGAACAGGTCCTCTAAGGCCATCGCGACCTCGACGGAGGCGTTCATCCCGTCTTCGTACTTCGAGACGGTCCGCCGGGAGACGCCGAGTTCGCTCGCCAGTTGGCCCAGGCTCCAGTCGCGGTCCTGGCGCTCGTCGGCCAGCAGGTCGCCGTCGATATTGACGTAGAGGCCGCCGGGGGCGGCGTAGATCAACGGCGGCACGTCCTCAATGAACAGGTTGTACGCCGTGTCGGGACTGAAGACGGGGACGCCGTGGCGGAAGTAGACGACGTCGGGCTTGAGGTCCTCGTCGCGGCTGCGCAGACCGATGACGAGCGGCGTCGCCTGGAGGTAGGTCCCCAGGCGGCGCATCTCGTGGCCGGTCGCCTCGTTGAACGCGTCGATGTTCGCGAGGATCTTGACGAGGATCAGGTCGTCGCCGCGTCGTGCAGCGATGTCGAAGCTCTTCGGCCGGATCGCACACCGGTCGCTGACCACGAATCCCGCGTCCTCTAACATCGCGGTTACGTTGCCGACCAGTGCGGAGCGGGACATACGGGGACGTAAGCGATTCCTCCTATAAGACGTTTTCCCCGATCTGTCCGTCTGCCGTGTCGCGATTCGAGGCCGTACCGGGAGAATACTTTTATAGATGGTTTCACCGACCGCGGGACCGATCCCGAAAGGGGTTACCCGACCGGCCGACAAACACCGCCGATGACCGTCGTCGGGATCGACGATACCGACTCGCGCGAGCGGGGAATGTGTACGACCTACGTCGCCACGCAGGTCGCCCAGCGGCTCCGGACGGCCGAGTCGGCAACCGTCTCGAGCGTTCTGCTGGTCCGACTCAACCCCGCCGTCGAGTACAAGACGCGGGGCAACGCCGCCCTGGCGATCCACACGGATTGTGATCCCGGACGCGCGTTCGCGCTCGCTCGCGACCGCCTCGAGACGCTCGCCGAAACCGGCGACGAGCGGACGAACCCCGGACTGGTCGTGGCCGACGCGACCCCCGAGGACGCGCCGGTTCCCGACGATGTCTGCCGATTCTCGCAAGCGGCAATCCGCGACCACCTCGAGATCGCCGACGCCGTCGACCTGTTAGAGCGCCGCGGGTACCGGTCGTGGCACGCCGGCGACGGCCGCGGTCGGATCGGCGCGCTGGCCGCGATCGGAGCCTGGAGCGCCCTCGAGGAGTGGACCTACGAATACATCTCTTATCGCGAGCCCGACCGCTGGGGGACGCCCCGCGAGGTCGACCACGAGAGCGTCTTCGCCGCGGCCGACGCGGGGTATCCGGCGGTGTGGGACACGGTCGACCGCGGCGAGGACGAGGCAGTCTGTGTCCCTCACACGCCGGGCCCGATCCTGCACGGGATCCGCGGCGACGACCCGGACGCGGTCCGATCGGTCGCGGCCGACATCGAGAGCGAGCCCGTCGCGGAGAGCCGACTGTTCGTCACCAACCAGGGGACCGACGCGCACCTCCAGCGGGGGTCGATCGGGACCGTCGAGGACGGCCGCGCCTACCGGCTCGAGGGTCGCGTCGCGAGCGAGCCCGAAACCCGCCGCGGCGGGCACGTCTTCGTCGACCTCGAGTCGCCGACCGACGCGGCGGACGACGGCGCGCCCGCGCGAGAACGGCTCCCCTGTGCCGCCTTCGAACCGACGAAGCGCTTTCGCGACCGCGTGCGCGCGCTCCGCGTCGGCGACCGAGTCACGGCCTGCGGCGAAGTGAGCCGCGGGACGCTGAAACTCGAGAAGTTCGCCGTCCGCGATCTCGTCAGCAGCGAGCGAGTCACGCCGACCTGCACCGACTGCGGTCGGACGATGGAGAGCGCCGGTCGCGATCAGGGCTACCGCTGTCGTGACTGTGGGACGCAAGCGGCGGAGAAAGCGACGCGGCGACTCGAGCGCGACCTCGAACCGGGCTGGTACGAGGTGCCCCCGTGTGCGCGACGACATATCGCGAAGCCGCTGGTCCGCGGCGGGTTCGACGCGCCGACGCATCCGGAACGGTAGGTGTGGCCGGGCGGGTACGACTCCCGCTCAGCGGATGCTGACGCCGTTGCGCGCAAGGAACTCGCCGGCCGACTTGATCTCGACGGGGCTGCCGATGATCCGGCAGTGGTCGTCGCCCGCCGGAACGACGGTGACCGTGAACTCCTCGTCCAGCCGCGGCTCCAGCCCCTCGAGCGTCTCCCGCGGGAGGACGATCTGGGTACTGTCACGCAGCTGTGACGCGTCTGGCATGCATAAGCGATTCCCCCGCCTATCGGTTAGGTGTATCGAAGTCCGGTTGGTATCGGTAATGGCACGCTTGAGGTGCTGAAACAGCGCTTTCGAGCATTGTGAGAGAGGAGTGGAGCGGTCCGTGGCGGATGCTGACGGCTAGTCCGGGGGCGGTTCCGTTCGGTGTCGTCTCACGCGGAGTCGGCGCTAGGGGGTAACTCGACCGCGACGATTTCGTGGCCCGTCTCTCGTCGATGGTGGGTCCCGATCCGCGTCGCTTCCTCGCGGCCGTCGGCCGACCGCTCGAACGAACAGCCGTCACACTGCACGAGGAACCGCTTTGCATCCGTCTGTGCCGACCCCGACTCCGTTGGCCCACTCTTGTTTGCCGCCATGTCACACGCTTCACCGGCATCGGGCTTGAATTATCCTCCAAAGGAATTGGGGTCACGCCGTCTCTGACCCCTCCCAAATACATCGCCTCGAGAGTGTTTCGTTCCGGTGACCGACGGCCGTCGATTCGGAACCGAGCCGTCGGTCGTACGGAGGGAGTACCGAACGAAAGTGGGCGACACTGGCGACCCGTCGACCGGTCGCTCAGTTCGTTCCGGAAACCGTCACCGTCCGCGTATCGCTCGAGTGTGGCGATCGCACCGTCACCGGGAACGTGTCGTCGTTTCTGACGGGGTATGTCTCGTAGCCGAGCGACACCGATGCCGTCTCGCCCGGCGCGAGACTCACGCTCGCGGTGTCGACCACTTCGGGCGTGCTGCCGACGACGAACTCGATCGTGTGCGTCCCTGCGGCATCGCCCGCGTTCTCGACTGCGGCGGTGACGGAGAGCCGCTCGCCACCGGTCACCGGTGCGTTGGTTCCCGTGATCGACACTGCGAACGACGCCGTGCCGGTGTTACCGTCGCCGCCGTCACCGCCATCGGCCCCGTCGTCGCCATCGCTGTCGCGGCCGTAGACGAGCACCGACCGCGAGGCGGAGTCGTCGCCGGTCCGCACGCGCACGGGGAACTCGTCGTCGTTTCGCACGGGATAGGTCCCGTAGCCAAGCGTGACGGTCGTCGACGCGCCCGCACCGACGGTCACCCGCCGACTATCGACGGTCGTCGGATCGTGCCCGACCACGAGTTCGACCTCGCGATCGGCCGGCCCGTCACCCGTATTCGAGAGCGTCGCGGTCACCGTGAGGCGCTGGCCGCCCGTCACCGGCGCGTTCGTCTCGAGGCCGGTCACCGCGAGGTTCCCGTGCTCGCCGGCGTCCTCGGTCCCGACGACGGTCACGTCCGTCTCCGAAGCAGCGTGGCGAGTCTCGACGCGGACGGGGAACGTTTGCGTGTTGCGGACCGTGGCCGTCGTGAACTCGAGTCGCACGGTCGCGGCATTCCCCGCCATTATCTCGATCGTCGTGCCGTCGACGCGGGTGGGATTGTGCCCAACGATTAGTTCGGGGTTCGCCGTGACGAAGCTGTGGTAGGTCGAACTGCCGTGGATCGAGACGTCGGCCTCGACGACGAGTTCTTCGCCCGCGCGGACCGGCGCGTTCGTGCCGGTGATCCCGACGTCGCGGAACGCATCGATCGACGGGCCATCGGTGCGGGCGACCGAGACCCGGCCGTCGTCGCAGACGAGCCACGCCATCATCGGGTAGCCGCCGATAAACCAGATCGCGTTCCCCGCGACCATCGTGTACGTGACCGTCTCCTCCGCCCCAGACATACCGCTCGTATCGACGTACGTCGCGTTTCGTCCTTCCTGCCAGAGCACCCGCTCGAGCGCCCCATCGCCGTCGCTGGCCGTCGCGGTCACCGCGATCTCGTCGCGGGTCGTGATCGTGGTCCCCGGCTCGGGGTCACAGGTGACCGTCCCGCTCGGTGCTGCCGGTGCGGATTCGGCGACGGCGACCCGCCAAGCGACCGACGCTCCGCCGACGGTCGCGACGACCCGGTAGGTTCCGGGGTCGTCGAACTGGGCGTACACGGCCGGGTTCCCAGTTCGATGGGTGTAGCTCCAGAACGGTGCACCGCCGACGATCTCCGCCGCGCCCGCGCCCTCGATACGCCAGTCGGTCGTCGAGGGATCGACGCTCGACGACGCCGCGGCTTCGAACACCACCTGCGCCCCGGGTCGGACGGCCGTCGCGCGATTCGCCGGACAGACGCGATCTAGTCGATCCGTCTGTGCCCCTCCGAGACCCGTCGTCGCGAGCGCCCCCACACCACTGCCCACCGTGGTAACGTAGTCCCGCCGCCGCATGCTATGTCATTCCATATACGGGAGGGAATAGCTATGGAAAAGTTTGCGACACGAACCGGTTCGGCCGAACGAGTGTCCGAGCCGACGGCACGGCGGATCCGGCGAAAGACGGCGGACGAGTCGGGGAGAGCAACGACAGTGACGGCGAGCCCCGACCAGACGTCGAGTCGTCGGCGGGTCCGATCCCCACCGGGCATCTCGAAAGGGTTTTTCGGCGCGGCCGGTTGTGTACGGACAAATGGGGCTCGAGGAGGAGATCGAAGAGATCGAGGAGGAAATCGCCAATACGCCCTACAACAAGTCGACTGAGGCCCACATCGGCCGGCTGAAGTCGAAGCTCGCGGAGAAAAAAGAGAAGCTGGAGAAGCAACAGTCCGGTTCGGGCGGCGGTGGCGGCTACTCCGTCGAGAAACACGGCGATGCGACCGTCGCGCTGGTCGGCTTTCCGAGCGTCGGAAAATCGTCGCTGTTGAACTCGCTGACCAACGCCGAGAGCGAGACCGGCTCCTACGAGTTCACGACGTTGGACGTCAACCCGGGCATGCTCCAGCACCGGGGGGCGAACATCCAGATGCTCGACGTGCCGGGGCTCATCGAGGGCGCGGCGTCGGGGAAAGGCGACGGCCAGCAGGTGCTCGCCGTCGTGCGCAACGCCGACCTGATCGTCTTCGTTCTCTCGGTGTTCGAGATCGACCAGTACGACCGGCTCCAGGAGGAACTCTACGACATCAACATCCGCGTCGATCAGGAGCCCCCGCGGGTGACCGTCCGGCCGAAGATCAAAGACGGCATCAAGATCACCTCGAGCACCGAGCAGGATCTGGACGAACAGACGATCCAGGACGTGCTCCGCGATCAGGGCTATGTCAACGCCGACCTCAACCTGCAGGAGAACGTCACCATCGACCGATTGGTCGACGGGCTAATGGAGAACCGCGAGTACATCCCCTCTATCACCTGCGTCAACAAGGTCGACCTGATCGAGCCCGACTACAAGGAGACGGTCGACGAGCAGTTGCGCGAACGCGACCTCGACCCCGAGGAAGTCACCTTCATCAGTGCCGAGAAAGAGAAGGGCCTCGAGGCCCTCAAGGATCGCATCTGGAACAACCTCGGCATGATCCGGGTCTACATGGACAAACCGGGCCGCGGCATCGACTGGGAGGAGCCACTCGTGATCGAGGAGGGAACCACCGTCGGCGAAGCCATCGAGAAACTCGGCGGGGAGATGGAAGAGCGGTTCCGCTTCGCCCGCGTGACCGGCCCCAGCGCAACCCACGACGAACAGCAGGTGGGGAAAGACCACGTCCTCGAGGACGAGGACGTGCTGAAACTGATTTTACGACGGTAGTCGACTACCGCTCGAGGCGACTCGAGCGGCAGTTTCGAACGATAGAATAGGTGTCAAAACTCGATATTATCATCCAATAATACTGCAATCAATAGCATTATCTGGCCCTTAGTCGATCGACTAGATATGTCTGAGTTCGGAGTTCTTTCGCTCGTGCCCCCGGTGCTCGCGATCGCCCTCGCGATCGCGACCCGCCGGCCGATGCTCTCGTTGTTTCTGGGCATCTGGTCGGGCGCGGTCATCCATACCGGGGGTCTCGGTATCGCACAGACGTTCGACTGGATCGTGGGCGCGATCATCGTCGACGACGGCTTCCACGTCCAGATCCTCGTCTTCACGCTCCTGCTGGGATCGGGCGTCGCGCTCATCTGGCGGCTCGGCGGCGCGATCGCCGTCCGACGGTGGTCGATGAACCGTCTCGAGAGCCAACGCACCGTCGGCGTGACCACGTGGTTGCTGGGGATCGCGATGTTCTTCGACGACTACGCGAACACCGCGATCGTCGGCAGCACGATGCGGGAGATTTCCGACGAGCTGCGCGTCTCCCGCGAGAAGCTCGCGTACATCGTCGACTCGACGGCCGCGCCCGTCGCGACGCTGGGCATCTCGAGCTGGGTCGCGTTTCAGCTGTCGCTGATCGGGAGCGCCTACGAGGACATGGGTGTCGCGAGCGAGGCGCCGACGGCGTTCGCGACGTTCGTCGGGTCGATTCCGTACAACACCTACGCGATACTCGCGATCGTCATGGTCGGCATCGTGGTCTACACCGGGCGGGATTACGGCGAGATGCTTGACGCCGAACACCGCGCTCGGACAACCGGGGCGGTCAACCGCGAGGACGCACAGCCGCTCCAGAAAGTCGAGGACGACCTCGGGAAACCGATCGACGACCGGCCGATGCTTCGGACGTTCTTCGCGCCCGTCGTCGTGCTGATCGCGGTGACGCTGGCCGGCGCGTTCTGGACCGGCTATCGATCGTGGCGCTCGAGTCAAGCTGAAGCGGGTGCGTCGACGTCGCTGGGGGCCGCCGCGAACGATACCGGAATCGCGCAGGTGCTGATCGACGTCGTCGGCGCAGGCGACTTCGCGACGGCACTGATCTGGGGCTCGTTCGCCATGGTCGTCACCGCGGTCGCGATCGGACTCGGCTACGGCCTGTTCGATATCGGCGACGGCGTCGACACCGTCATCGACGGCTTCGGCATCATGCTGACGGCGGTGACGATCCTCGTGCTCGCGTGGACGATCAGTAGCGTCGCGGAGACGCTCGGAACCGGTGAGTACGTCGCAAGTCTGGTCGAACCCTACCTCACGGCGGAGTTGCTCCCCGTGCTCATCCTGTTCGCCGCCGCGTTCGTCGCGTTCACGATGGGGTCGTCGTGGGCGACGATGGGGCTCGTCACCCCCATCGCTATCCGGGTCGCCTACGAGTTCGGAGCCGGATTCGACCTCGTTCCGATCGCCGTCGGGGCCGTCTTCTCCGGCGCGATCTTCGGCGACCACGCCTCGCCGATCTCCGACACGACGGTCCTCTCCGCCACGTTCAGCGGCGCGGACCTGATCGACCACGTGCGCACGCAACTCCCCTACGCCCTGACCGTCTTCCTCGTCGTCGTCGGCTGCTATCTGCTCAACGGCTACCTCGGCGTCCCGCCGATCGTCTTCCTCCCGCTGGGCGTCGTCGCGCTCGTTGGCCTCGTGATCGGTCTCTCGAGGCTCGACGCCGAGCGAAAGGGGATCGAGCCGGTCCCGACCGAGCCGGCCGCCGACCTCGCCGAACGCGACGCCGATTCGCCCGAAGGAAGCGGCTAGACCGCCGCCTTCGCCAATCTTTTGGAGCGCGCAGCCGATCTATCGCGTATGGACGGAACGCTCGACCACACGATGATCCGCGTCGCCGACCTCGAGGAATCGCTCGAGTGGTATCGGACCCACCTCGAGTACGAGGAGAAAGACCGCTACGAGGGCGACGGCTTCACCATCGTCTATCTGGGCCCCGAAGAGATGCACGAGGACGGTGCGATGCTCGAGATCACCCACAACGAGGGCGAGGAACCCGAAGTGGGCGACGCCTGGGGGCACGTTGCGGTCCGCGTTCCCGAGGGCGAACTCGAGGACTACTACCAGCAGTTGATGGATGAGGGCGTCGAGGACTACCGCGACCCCGAGTCCTGTGGCGGCCGGTACGCGTTCGTCAAAGACCCCGACGGCCACGAGATCGAGATCGTCCAGCGCGATCAGGGCGCGCTCTGGTCGCTCGATCACACCATGATCCGCGTCGAAGATGCCGACGCGGCGCTTGGCTTCTGGACCCGCAAGTTCGAGTACGACGAGGTCGGCCGCTGGGAGGCCGACACCTTCGCGAACTACTTCGTCGAACCGAGCGACGCCGCTCCCGAAGCCATGTCCGTCGAACTCACCTACAACTACGACGGGCGCAGCTACGAGATGGGCGACGCCTGGGGTCACCTTTGTGTCCGCATCGACGATCTCCACGAGGACTGGAAGCGACTCATGACCCGGGAAGCGGCGGACTACCGCGACCCCGAGAGCTGCGACGATATGTACGCCTTCACGAAGGATCAGGACGGCCACGAGATCGAACTCATCGAGCGCGACCTCGAGGCCGACTCGCTGTTCCCCTTCTGACCGCCCGCCGGTCGCGACCGACGGTCTCCGTCGGTCCGATCGCAGTCGGTCGAGTGCGAGGCACGTTGTGCTCTCGAGCCCTATAGTTCCGGAATCGGCACGACGACGACCGGGCGAGTCGTCGCCTCGAGGAGAGACTGCGCGGTCGAGCCGAGCCCGCGCGTCGCGTCCGGATCGCCGCTGTGGGCCCCGATGACGAGTTCGTCGGCGTCGGCGTCGGCCGCAGCGTCCCGGAGCTCGTCGGTCGGCGTCCCCTCGCGGACTTCGGTCTCGACGTCGCCGACGGTCGCGAGCCTGACGGGGGCCACGTTCAGCGCCTCCTCGCAGTCGCGTCGCGCCGTCGGATCGTCGGGCGCTGCGACCGCGACGACGGTAACGGTGTCGTCGGCGGTCGCCCGACTGTCGAGGTAGTCACAGATCGCTGCCGTCGTGTGCACGGAGTCCGTTCCGGCGAGGTAGTCCATAGCGGACCCAGAATCGGAGACTCGAAGAAACCTGTGGTGGGGCCGACTCGCGACACTCGTATTTTCTGGCTCAGAAAACACGCTCCCGTTTCTATTACAATCCGATCGGAATGAATGATCGGGGGACGAGAAAGGCCATCTCCCCGCACGCCTTGGCGATCCCCCGTGTCCCGACAGCCGATCATCCCAGGGGTCGCGACACCTGCCCCACGCACGTCCCTGCACTCCCCCTCGGCAGGGACGTGTGTCCCGTCGACCGACCCCGACTGCCTCGGTGCCGTCCACGTCCGAATCCCGTCGCTTCGGCCCTCACGATCGCGAGCCGGTTTTCAGTGTTGCCCGTACAGCGAATACGTAATCGCGACCAGTCCGAGCAGTCGACTCACGTTCTCGAGCAGCACGATGACGATCCGTTCAGGTTCGAACAGCGTCGTAACGGTGACGTTGAGTACGAACGGACACAGCGTCAGCAAGAGGAGGCCGAGCGAGAGATAGAGCATCGACCGCGCGCCGTTCCGACGGTAGCCTCGATAGGCCTGATAGGCGATGACCGTCCCGAAGAGTGCAACGAGAAAGAGACTCGCGACGGTCAGCAGTTCGAACAGCGTCGCCTGATCGAGCCGCACGACGTTCCGGCTCATCGCATCCCCTCCCACATGCGGGTGAACTTGTCGGCGACGTCTTCCTCGCGATGCGTCAACTCGAGGGAAAACGATCCGTCGTCGAGTGAGAGCTCGAGGGTGTCGAGGTTCGCGCTGTAGACGCTGTAGTGGTTGCCGTCCGGTGCGAGTTCCGTCTCTTCGGTGACGAGATTACACTCCTCGAGACGGTCGAGCCGTCGATAGATCGTCGGGAGGGAGGCGTCACACCGTTCGCTCAGGGTACTGGCAGACATGGGTTCGACGCTGGTATGTGTGAGGATATCTCGCGCGTACTCGTCGTCGAGAACTGCGAGCAGTGTCGACAGGTCGGATTCCTCACTCACTGGTATGGCTGTTCGTTCCGGTATTACTATGAAAAGCAGTCCGGTTTTTCTGGGTGAGAAAATACGTCCGCCGATTCCTGCACCCGGCGACAGCCGGGGTCGACGCCCGTTTTTCGTGCTCGCGGTTTGGAACCATACGGTTAAGCCTGTCCAGATAGTAGTGTGTAATATGGACTATACAATGAAAAAGTCCGTGGACGCCACCTTCGACGAGACCGTCGACGCGACGGTCGCCGCGCTCGAAGCGGAAGGGTTCGGCGTCCTCTGTGACATCGACGTCCAGGCGACGTTCGCGAAGAAACTCGACGAAGAGTTCAGGCAGTACCGTATCCTCGGCGCGTGCAATCCGGGACTGGCACGCGACGGGCTTTCCGAAGAGATCGAACTCGGCGCGCTGTTGCCGTGTAACGTCGTCGTCTACGAATCCGACGACGGGGACGTGGTCGTGAGCGCGGTCGATCCGCAACGGCTGGTCGGCATCGCTGACAACGCCGCGCTCGAGTCCATCGCGACCGAAGTCGCCGATCGATTCGAGCGCGTACTGGCGACCGTTGCTGACGATCTCGCGCCCCCTTCGGAAACGTAGGGGTTCAACCGCTCTGTCTCACTCGTTCCGAAGCGCGCGGAGAAGCGAGCATCGCATTTGGACACAACATTCTCTATATCGGTATGCAGTTTATAGCATGGCTGCAGGCGAAACACCCGCCGACTGGACCACCTACGACGGGCGGCCGACGGACTACCTCCGAGCGTCCGCCCAGGCGAGCCACCCGAACAATCGCTCGAGCAGTCGCTCCTCTCCGGCCCGCGAGAACCGATGTCCTTCCCCCGCGAACCGCTCGATCAGGACGTCTGTCTCGAGTCGCCGGGCGGCGGTGAAACTATTCGCCAGCGGGACGGACTCGTCGTCGCCGCCGTGAAAGATCGCGACGGGACACGAGAGCGTTCCCACGACCTCGTCGAACGGGTGTCGATCGAGCGCCTCGAAGAACCGGCCGTCGATTCGGTCGCCGGTGTCGAACGTCACCGCGCCATCGCGGTCGACCGTTTCCCGGTACTCGTCGAACGTATCGGTGAGCGTCACCGGCGCACGGGTAGCGACCGCCCGCACTCGATCGTCCGTCGCGGCGGCGTGAAACGCGACTTTGCCGCCGAAACTCGAGCCGAACAGGGCGTAGGAGTCCGGGTCGAAGTAGTCGACGACGCCGTGGAGGTCGGCGAGTCGCGCCTCGAGCGTCGAGTCGGCGAACTCGCCGTCGGAGTCGCCACAGCCGCGGGTGTCGAACCGGACCGCGTTGTATCCTTCCTCGACCGCGCGCCGACAGCGATGTTCGTAGCTGCCGGCCTTGTCGCTGCGAAGCCCGTGACAGAAAAACAGCCACCTGTCACCCTCGGCCTCGTGGTGGACGGCGACGACCTCCGGAACCGACGCGGTTTCAGTCGCGTCCGCTTTGATTGGGATGCGGTGTCGTTCGGCCATACTCCGACGGACGCGTTCGGTCGCCTTGATAGCGGTGTTTGTCGGTGGAACCGTCCACCTCGAGTCGATGCTCCGTCCGTGGTCCGAGCTCCGGATCGGCTCCGTTCGGCCAGGTATCGATCGAAACCAGCGCGTATACATGCCGAGGGGCTGGGAACGATGGCTCACGAAGGCACAACCCCTGGGGTCGACGGTGTCAGATCGGGTGGTTGGGAGGCAGGAAAGCTTCGCCGGATCGTCGGCGATTGGCTATCGATACTGTGACCTGAGCGAACATCTTCTCACTGACCACTTGTACGCGAAACTCGCCACCGCTCGAGTCGTTGCGTCCGAATCGGTCGCCAGCGACGGCCGTCGGCGAACCGTTTATCCCTCGCCGTCGGGTTCGGTCACTTATGACCCGCACGACGTACCAGTGTCAGTGTGGTGCGCGCCTCGAGTTCAAACAGGATCTCGAGAAAGAGCCGGGTACGACGACGCCGAACTGGAAGTGCAAGGACTGCGGGACGCCGGTTCCGGGGATGACCGCCGAAAAGATCAGCCACCAGAACCCGTCTTGATCGTCGAATTGGGGCTCCGGGCTTCGAAGTAGGGGTTGTCCGACCGTTCGCAGACTGCGTCTATCGCCCGGTCCGACTCTCGGTCAGCCGTGTTGCTCGAGACGCCACCGCTTGATCAGCTGAGAGTGTCCGAGAGCGGCACCTCTCTCGTCCAGGCACCAAATAAACGGCATAAGGCTATATGAAATACTCCCGGCTGCTACGGAGAGGGCGAGCAGAGCAGGTACCAGCCCTCGACCTGTTGGACCGCCAGCGACCGCACAGACTCCCCGACTGGGCGGCTCGAGCAGCCGAATCGACCTCGAGCCGGGCGTTCACGCCACGCAGGCGTCGCGTTTTTTCCGACCCCGTCGCACCGAAACACGGATTTAGCTCCGTGAGACAGTACCGACCGAAGCGATGAATCGTGGCGTCACCCTCGCGATCCGTGTTGACCGCGGCGGCTGCGGTGACGACAGCCTCGAGCGATCGGGCGACGGGCAGGGAGAAATCCGGCGGCGCCGATTCGGTCCAGCCGTCACCACGACTCTCGAGCGGGTGATCGCGCTGTGAGCGACGTGGCGGTCGTAGACGCGGTCGACGCCTATCTGGAGCGAAAGGCCGTCGGCGACCCCGACGGCTCGGGGGCCGGAACTTACGCGTCGAACGCCGAATCGATCCTCCGGCGCTGGGCCGAGTGGCTCGAGCGCGACCACGGCCTCACGGCGATCGACGCCCTCGAGGTCGATCACATGCGGGCCTACGCCGAGGAGCTCCGGCGGCGGACCGATCGCGGGGAGTACACGGCATCGACCGCCGGCACCTACTATGCGGTGGTCCGGGCGTTCTGCTCGTGGTGTGTCCACGGCGGGATCCTCGAGACCAATCCGGCCGCGACCGACCGCGCCGAGACCGCGCTACCGACCGTCGACGAGCGCCCGGCGAGTGACTCCTGGACGGCAACGCAGCGTCGCAAACTCGAGCGCTACGTTCGCGACCGGGCGCTCGAGGCCGCTTCGCGTGCGACGCGCGAGCGACGAACCCGACTGCGGGAGTACGCGATGGTTGCCGTCCTCGCCCACTCGACGGTCCGCGGGGCGGAGTTGTTCCGCGTGCCCGACGACGACCGGCGGACGGGCGCGACCTGGCAGGACGTCGATTTCTACACGGGGACGATTCGCGTCCTCGGGAAGTCCCAGCGCCTCGAGGACGTGCCGCTGCCCGCCCGCGCGCGGACGCCGCTGCGGCGGTATCGGGTCGTCCTCGATCCGCCGTCGAACGACTGGCCGCTGTTCCCGACCGGTCACGCGCCCTCGATCGCCGCGCGGGTGCGGTCGGCCCTGCGTGAGCGGGGCTACGACGACGAGACGATCGAGGCCATGTTCGAGGACGCGACGGCGGTCGAACTCGCCCGCGAGCGGTCGATCGCGCCGCCGGCAATCACGACAGAGGGCGCGCGGTCAGTACTACGAAGGCTCTGTAACGGGGCCGGGATCGATGTCGACGGCGACTATCTGACACCGCGGGGCGTTCGTCACCAACAGGCTGACGAGCCGTATCGTCGGGAGGCGACGGCGTCGAAGGCGACGCTTCGAGCGTCTGTCCTCGAGCAATCGATCGTCGTGCCGGCCGAGCGGCCGTCGGTCCGCGACACGGAGCCGGCCGACCGCGACGAGTCGACGAACGCGGAGTGACCAAAGGGCGACGGAGCCCGCGAGTCGACGGAGTTATCCGGATACCGCGTAGCGAAGCTCGACCATTCCGGTTTCGCGGGTCGTGTTCTCGAGCAGTTCCAAGGTCCGTTGCTTCCCGTCCGTCCCGAAGAGTGAAATCCCGCGTCCGAGCAGCACCGGAACGAGGGTGAGCCGCAGTTCGTCGACCCGGTCCTCGCGCAGGAACGCTCGAACGACCTGCGCACCGCCCACCAGCCAGATGCGGTCGTGCCGGCGTTCGAGTTCTGTGGCCAGCGCGGCTACCTCACCGTCGACGAACTCGACGGCGTCGGTGGCGCGGGGATGCTCGCCGTGGGTGAGCACGTACGTCGGCCGCTCCTCGTAGGGCCAGTCGCCGAAGGCGCGCACCTGTTCGTACGTCGTCGCGCCCATGACGAGCGCGTCAATATCCGCGAAGAACGTCTCGTAACTTCCGTCTCGGTCGTCGGTGCCAGCTTCCGGCTGGAACTCCTCGAGCCACGCGACGCTCCCGTCCTCGGCGGCAATGAAGCCGTCCACACTCGTCGCGATGTAGAGCGTGATCTCGCCCGTAGTCATGCGACTCCTTCGCGCCGACGGAGAGTAAAACTACACCGGGTTCTCAGAACGATTGGTCAGACCACGAGCAGCCACAGGATCACGGTCAGGACGACGGTCAGCACCAGAACGGTCGTTCCGATGCCCGCGCGGAGCTGAATCGTCGACGGGCGGCCGCCGTCGGTCGCCTGACGTTCGTCCACGTCGACCAGCGGGAGCCGGCTTGCGGCCGCGTCGACCGCCAGCACGGGGTTGTTCCCGATCCAGTAGCAGCGTTTGACGGCCCCGACGACCGCGGCGTCGACGGCGGCGTAGGTCTCGGTGACCGCGAGCATCGACCACCGGCTGACGTAGTAGGTCGCCGGATAGACGACCATCGCGGGGTCGCCCAGATCGAGTTTCGAGAGCGGTTTCCGGACGATGACGAAGGCGATCGCGGCGACCCCCGTCAGGATTCCCGCCGTCTCGAGGTGACTGAGACTGTAGGGATGCAGCGTCCCCTCTCCGCCGGAGTATGCGAACGTGAAGTGGCCCCCGTGGCCGTGCAGCGTCGGCGCGAGGTCGGCCAGCCCCTGCCACCAGACGCCAAAGAGGAGGCAGGCACCGCCCAACCCGAGCATCGCGACGGTCTGGCCGGGCTTCGCGTCGGCGACCTCGTAGTCGCTCTCGCCGTGGAAGAAGACGTAGTAGCCGAGCTTGATAAACGACAGCAGGGTGCCGATCGCGCCGAGCCAGAGGAGCCAGTACAGCGCCTGATACTCCGGCTGACCGTAGTATCCCGGATCGGCCGCGTCGAACAGCATCCCCTTGCTGACGTAGCCGTTGAAGCCCGGGATAGCGGTGATCGAGAGTGCGCCGAGCCCGTAGCCGATCGCGGTCAGGGGCATCTCGCGCCAGAGCCCGCCCAGTTCGTAGAGGTCCTCCTCGCCGGTGCGGTAGATGACGACGCCGACGGCCATGAACAGCAGGCTCTTGAACAGGATGTTGTTGAGCAGGTGGCTCATCGCACCGGCGGCGGCGAGTTCGGACCCCATCGCGGCGGCCATGCCGATCCCGGCGACGATGTAGCCGAGCTGGGCCTGAATGTGGTAGGACAGCAGCGCCCGCATGTCGTGTTGCAGCAGGGCGAACGTCGCGCCGTAGACGGCCATCAGGCCGCCCATGTAGGCGATGTAGATACCCAGGTCGCTCCCGGCGTCGATGGGGAACGCCCGATAGAGGACGAACGCGCTCGTCTTCGTCGTATAGACCGAGAGGAACACCGACGCCGCGAAGTGCGGTCGCGGGTAGGTGTCCGGCAGCCAGGTGTGGACGCCGATGAAGGCCACGTTGACGCCCATGCCGAGCACCGCGAGCAGCGCCGGAATTCCGTCGCCGATGCCGGCCCCGGTGTAGACGAACGTCCCGGTCTGAACGTAATGGGCGGCGACTGCCAGCATCACGAGCACGCCGCCCGCACCATGGAACAGCGCGTACCGGAAGCCGGCCCGGACCGCCTCGCCGCCGTACTGCCAGACGACCAGCGTGCTGGTCACGGCCATCAGCTCCCACATGAACAACAGGACGAGCCAGTCGCCCGCGAACGCCGCGCCGATCGACGAGGAGACGTAGACCAGCGCGAGCGCGACCAGCGTCTCGCTCGCCTCGCTCGAGTAGGCGTAGATCACGCTACAGATCCCGAGGAAGCCGAGGCCGAGCCCGACCATCCGCGAGAACTCGTCGACGTAGTAGGGGACGACCTCGAACCCGAGGAAGGTGCCGGCAAGATGCTGGCCCTCCGGTGCGATCAGCGAGATCGCCAGCACGGCCGCCAGACTGAGCGCGCCGACGGTGAAGCCGGCGATCCGGGGCAGGACGAGCACGAGCAGCGCCGCCGTGAAGACCAGCAGCGGCGGGTAAGCCAACGAGAGGAGTTCGAGTTCCATCACGCGCTCACCTCCGTTACGAGCTCGTCGAGCGGAACGGTCCCCAATTCATCGAACGGCATCCCGAAGACGCCTTCGACGATCTCGGTCGCGAGCTCGAGGAAGACGGCGTAATCCGGGACGACGCCGAGGACGACCGCGCCGGTCGCGATGACGACGATCGGGGCGAGCATGAGCCACGTGCTCTCCGCGAACGGCGAGCGACGCGGCCAGCCGCCGGCGGGCGGCCCGCCGGTGAGGTGGTCGTCGTGGTCGCCGTGGTGGTCGACGGCGCTCACGTGCTCACCCTCCGGCTCGGATTCGGGGTCGTCCGGAGCCGTGTGGTCGCTCGGATATTCGTCGACCGCGTACTCGTAGTCCTCGTCGCCGTCGGCGTGGTCCGATTCCGCCGCGTCGGCCGCATCGGAGCGGTCCGTTTCGCCACCGTCGGAGCGAGGCTCCGACGGAGATCGCCTCGTGTCACTCGGCTCACCGCCGTCGGCGGCGACGCTGTCGTCCCCTTCGGCGGTGCCGTAGGACTCGAACAGGCCGCCGCTCGGGAACTCGAGTAAGGGTTTAGCATCGTGGTAGTCCTCGCTCTCGAAGAAGGCGGTGTAGACGACCGGCCAGAAGTACGCGATGTTGAGGACGGCCGAGAGCAGCAGTGCGCCGGCGAACAGCCAGTACTCGCCGCCCATGGCGCCAGCCCCGATGAGCATGTAGAACTTGCTGACGAAGCCGGCGATCGGCGGCAGGCCGGCCATGCCCGCCGCGCCGACGGTGAAGGCGGCCATCGTCAGCGGCATCCGCTTGCCGATACCGGCCATCTCGCTGATGTAGTCGGTGTGGGTCTCGACGTGGATCGAGCCGGCACAGAAGAACAGCGTGAGCTTCGCGAACGCGTGCGCGGGGATGTGAAACAGCGCTCCGACCATGGCGTAGGGATGCAGCATCGAGAGCCCGAGCACGATGTAGGAGAGCTGTGCCGTCGTCGAGTACGCGAGTCGGCGCTTGAGGTGGTCTTTCCGCATCGCGATGATGCTCGCCGCGGTCAGCGTGAACGCGGCGACGATGGCGACGGGGATATTCAGACCGACCTCGCCGATCCCCGGCACGTCGAGGGGTAGGTCGTAAATCAGGCCCGGACCGTAGACCTCGAGGATGACCCGCGCGACGCCGAACGCGCCGGATTTGACGACTGCCACGGCGTGGAGCAGCCCGGAGACTGGGGTTGGCGCGACCATCGCGTCGGCGAGCCAGGAGTGAAGCGGCATCAGCGCGGCCTTGACGCCGAAGCCGGCGATGAGCAGGAAGAAGGCGATCTGGGCGTAAACTGGCTCGACCTGTGCGGCCGCGGCCAGCGCCTCCATACCGCCGGCTTCGAAGGCGAGCGTCGGCCCGGCGCTCGTCAGACTCGTCAGCCAGTAGATCATGACGGTGCCGGCCAGCAGGAAGACGCCGCCGCCGAAGAACGTGTACGTGAGGTACTTTCGGCCAGCGATGCGGGCCTCGCTGTCCTCGTTGTGGGCGACGAGCGGGTACGTGACCAGCGACAGCAGTTCGTAGAAGACGAAGATCGTCACGAGGTTCGCCGCGAAGGCGATCCCGACGGCGGCCGAGAGGCTGGCCGCGAACGACGCGAAGAAGCGCGTCTGGGCGTGCTCGTCGAGCCCGCGCATGTAGCCCGTCGCGTAGAATGACGTGAAGATCCAGAGGAAGCTCGCGAGCAAGGCGAAGAAGATCCCCAGCGGATCGGCTCGCAGGGCGAAGTCGATCCCCGCGAGGAACTGGATCCCCGTCGAGTCGGCGAGGCTCCACCGGAAGACGGTGCCCGACATGACCGCGGGGAGCATGCTAACGACGATCCCGAACTTCGCGAGGGCGGCCAGCACGGACCAGCCTTCGCGCAGGTTCGGGCGGCGATGCGACGCGATAATCAGGACGATCGCGACCGCCGAGACGAGAACGGCGGCCAGCGGGCGAATGTCTGCGACCATCAGTTAAACACCTCCGTCAGGAACGGCTCGAGTAGGTCGGCGATCGCGCCCCCGGCGAAACCGAGTGCGACGGCACAGAGCGCGGCGATCACGACGACCGCGACCATGCCGACCGAGACGGCGTCGGCCGCCCCCTCGCCGCGGATCGCGCCATCGGCGTCGGTCGTTCCGCCGTCGGTCGCGGCGGCTCCCGGCCGGGGGGTCTCGACCGCCGGCGGCGTGAAGTACATCTTCTCGAGCAGACGGGCGGCGTAGGCGAGGGTGAGCATGGTACTGAGGAAGATCACGGCGGCGACGGGCCACAGTTCGGACTGGACGGCACCCAGCGCGATGTACCACTTGCCGACGAAGCCGACGCCCGGCGGGACGCCGACCAGCGAGAGCAAGAGGACGGCCATCGCGCCGGCGACGACCGGCCGGTGCTTCGCGAGGCCGGCGTACTCGTCGACGGTTCGCGCGCCGTAACTCGTCGCGACGAGCGCGGCCGACAGGAAGAGGCCGGCTTTCAGCAGGCCGTGGCCGAGCAGGTGGATCGCGGCGCCGACGAACGCCGTCTCGGAGCCGCCGGCGATGACGACCCCGTAGGCGGCGATGACGAGGCCGAACTGCGAGACCGACGAGTAGGCGAGCATCCGCTTGACGCTGGTCTGGATCACCGCCAGAACGGTGCCCGCGAGGACGCTCACGCAGCCGACGACGAGAACGATCGCGGCCGCGTTTTGAGTTCCGGCCAGATAGTCCACGCCGAAGACGGTCACGATCAGCCGGCCGAAGGCGTAGGCGGAGGCCGTCGAGACGAGCGCGGCGATCAGCGGCGTCACGCCGTCGGGGGCCTGCTGGTAGGCGCTGGGCTGCCACGTGTGCAGGGGCCACTGGGCGACCTTGACTGCGAAGCCGACGACGATGAATCCGAAGCCGGTCCGGATCAGGAGCGGGCGCTCCGCCGCTGGAATCTGTGCGGCGAGCTCGAGCATGTTGAGCGTCCCCGTCGCCATCAGCAGGAAGGCGACGCCGATCAGGTACATCGACGCGGCGACGGTTCCCAGGATCAGGTACTGCAGGGCGGCGACCGCCGATTCCGGGCCGTCGCCGCTGGCGACCAGCGCGTAGGTCGCGATGCTCGTGATCTCGAGGAAGACGAAGAGGTTGAACACGTCGCCGGTCATGGTGATCCCGAGCAGGCCGCCGACCAGCAGCAGGTAGGCGGTGTAGAACGTGTTCCCGCGGGGACCGCCCCGACGCGTGTACACGAGGACGCCGGCGGCGACGGCCGTCACGAGCAGGGCGATCAGGACCGAGAACTCGTCGGCGACGAGCTGGATGCCGTACGTTTGCGGGTAACCGCCCAGTTCGTGGGTCACTACCCCGTCGGTATAGACCACGGTCGCGAGGGCGACGACGGCGGCGAACAGGCCGGTCGTCGTGAGCGCGGCGACGGACCAGCCGGCCCGGTCGTAGCGCAGCCCCAGCGCGATGGGGAGCGTGGCCGCGAGCAACGGGGCGACGATCAGCAACGGCGGGAGCAGGTCGACGCTACTCATCGGCGCGCACCTCCCTCAGGGTGTCTTCGCGGAGGGTCCCGTACTCCGCGTAGATGCGGATGATCAGGGCCAGTCCGACCGCCGTCAGCGCGATGCCGACGACGATGGCGGTCAGGACGATGACCTGCGGCAGCGGGCTCGCGACGAGGAGGTCGCCAGGGTTTTTCTCGGCGGGAACGACCGGTGCCGAGCCGCCCTCGACGTAGGCCATCGCGATGAAAAACAGGAAGATGGCCGTCTGGAAGAGGTTCACGCCGATCAGTTTCTTCACGAGGTTCTCGCTCGCGATCACCATGTAGATCCCGATGCCGAGCACGACGAACACCAGCGCGTAGAGGTAGTAACTCGAGAGGAACTCAATCATCGTCGCTCACCTCCCGGTCGTCGGCCCTGCTGGTGCCGCCGGTTCCGCTCGGTCGTTCGGGCTCGAACCCCGCCGCCATTGAGAAGAACAGGCCGATCATGGTCCCGGAGACGATCAGCGCGATGCCGAGGATCTCGACGGCCTCGAGCCCCCACTTGGGCTTGATGTGGAAGACCGCCTTGAGCCGATAGAACTCGAGGAACTCCCCGCCCAGCGCGATCATCGCGAGGCCGATCGCGCCGAAGATGACGACACCGCCGGTGACGAGACCCACGAGCAGGGAGTTGCGCAGCCACTGACGGGTCGGCTCGATCCCGAAGGCGAAGGCGAGCATGAGGATCGTGACGCCGACGATAGCGCCGCCCTGGAAGCCGCCGCCGGGCGCGTCGCCCCCGTGGAAGGTCATGAACAGCCCGTAGGTGAGCGTAAACGGTGCGATGATCTTCACGGCGGTCATGATCACCTGGCTTTCGGTGTACGTATCATCGATGGAGTCGGGCATTCAGGCGAACACCTCGCGTTTCAGGACGAGCAGCGTGGAGACGCCGGCGGCGAAGACGACGACCGCCTCACCGAAGGTATCGAAGCCACGATAGGCGGCGAGAACGGCCGTCACGGCGTTCTGGACGCCCGTTTGCTCGTAGGTCGCGCGGATGTAGTGTTGGGTCACGTCGGGGTCCGACCAGACCGGCGTCTCCGTGAGACCAACAGCGTACATTTCGGGCAGGACGACGGTACAGAGCAGGAGGACGAACGCGCCGACGGCGACGACTCCCGGAACGTGAATCCGCTCTCTGAGGTCATCGGTCGAGGGACGCGCTGTCCGTGCGATCGTCAACAGCAACAAGAGCGTCGTGACGCCGGCCCCGATCGCGGCCTCGGTCATCGCCACGTCGGGTGCCAGCAGGAACGTGTAGAGGATCGCCATGCCGAGGCTGTAGGCACCGAAAACGATGATGACCGACAGCACGTCCCGGAACAGCGCGGTCGCGACCGCGGTCGCGAGGACGAACAGCGCGAGCGCGTACGCGAAGGCACTCACTGTGGTTCACCTCCCGTTCCCGCGTCGCGGTCCGTCGGCTCCCCACCCCGCCCCGACGATTCCGGATCGGGCTCGGGCTCTAAGTCGCGCGCGGATTCGCTCCCGTCGTCGGCGAGCTGTGGCTCGACGCCCGTTTCGGCCGCCGAGCGCGCGATCGCGTGGGCCGCCGTCGGGTTCGTGATGAAGACGAAAAACAGCAGTAAGACGGTGTAGACCGTCGCGTGCTGCCAGCCCAGCGCAACCGCGACGCCGGCGAGGGTTAGCCCGGCGCCGAGGGTGTCCGCCTGTGAGGCGGTATGTGTGCGCGCGTAAACGTCGGGAAGCCGGATCACGCCGACCGCCGCGATGAACGTGAAGAACACGCCGAGGGCGACGAGGGCGACGGCCACCCAGAAGCGAAGCGCGTCGATCACAGCACGCCACCCCGCTCGACGGTGAACTTCGAGATCGCGATCGACATCAGGAAGTTCAACAGGGCGTAGATCAGGGCGACATCGAGGAACCACGGCTCGTCGAGCGCCACGGCCAGCAGCGCGAGGACGACGACCGTGTTCGTCCCGAGGACGTTGACCGCCAGCAGCCGGTCCTGGGTCGTCGGCCCGACGACGGCGCGGTACAGTAACACGATCGCGAGGACGACGAACGCCGCGGCCGCGGCGAGGAAGACGTCCGCGAGCGGCGGCGTCACAGCTCCTCACCCCCGACGACCTCGGCCTCGTCGCGCTCCTCGGGCGAGGGGATCGCCGCCGATTCCCGACCGTAGAAGACGAAGCGGATGCCGCGCTCGAGGCCGCCGTCGAACAGGTCCTCCTGAGCGGCCGGGATCAGCGTGTGGACCAGCAGCTCCTGATTGTCGGCCCGGACCGTCAGGGTTCCCGGGGTGAGCGTGATGCTGTTTGCCAGCGCGGTCAGCGGCAGGCCGCTCCGGACGCGAGCGTTGACCCGCGTCAGCGTGGGTTCGATCGGCATTGACGGCCGCAACACCGCGGCCGAGACCGCGATGTTGGCTTTCAGGATCTCCCAGAGCAGATACGGGATGTAGAGGACGAATCGTACGGTCCGTATCGGCGACTGGACGCGGTCCAGCGGCACCGAGAACGTCACCTGCGCGAGCGAGACGGAGACGATGGCGGCGACGGCCGCACCGGTGACGAGATCGAACCAGTAGGTCGGATCGCCCAAGACGAGATAGAAGCCATAGGAGATCCAAAACGTCGCGAACAGTCGGTCGAAGTCCTCCGTCCCGCCGACGAGCCGGCCGCGACGGGCCGGTCGATCGACCGGTGCCTCGTCGTAGGCCAGCCCGATGCGCTCGAGTTCGCGCTCGAGGGGCTGGAGCAACTGGGCGGAGACGCCGGGCTGGTACTCGGGATCGATGATCACGCGGTCGATCCCGTGATCGTCCGCGTAGGCGTCGAAGATCTCGGCGTAGTCCCGCGGACCGAAGAGGTACTCGTCGGCGCCGAGCGTCGCCGTCTCAATCGTGACGTCGGCATCGCTGGCGTCCTCTTCGGCCCAATTCCGTGCCCGCGAGAGCAGGTCGTCCGCGTCTTCGCGGTGGCGCGCGCTCTCGGGCACGTCGGCGTCGTAGGGGAGCGCGACGACGAGGTGGCACTCGAGGGAGTCGGCGCGCTCGAGGCCCGATCGGACGGCGTGGCCGACCGTCTGCCGAACGGTCACCGTGTCCGACAGCGGGACGAGCAGGCGTTCAACCGCCACGGCGTCTCCCTCCGGGTGACCGTTGGTGGATGTACATGACTCTCGTTGATAGTCGAGTGAAACGGTAGCCGTAGGAAAACGATTTCGTTATCCGCCAGCAGTCACGCATTCCGACGGATTCTGCCGGGATATTTGTGACATTTACGTTCCGTTTTCGTCGCCTGTTCGACGAGAGCGGAGTTCGCCGACGGCGTCGATCGACCGGTAGTTTTACAACCCGAGTTTCAGTAGAGAAAGCTGACTTGCATGACCACGACTGATACCGTTCACGATCGAATCGGAACCGCACGCGACGACCTCACGACGGGCCAGTTGCTGGCCGTCTTCGCTTTCGCCGCGGCGCTTTCATTCACGCTACTGTTCTTGCAGGAACCGCTGGCCCACGACGCCATGCACAACTTCCGGCACGCGGCCGGCGTCGCCTGTCACTGATGGTCGTCGACTACCTCGAGCGGGGCGTCCTCGCCGGATCGATCGCGGGGCTGGCCTACGGAGCCTACATGGCGCTCGTCGCGAACCCGCTGATCGGCTATATGGAGGGGGTCGCAGAGGGCGGTGTCGGCGACCACGCACACGAGCACGCCCACGCCGCCGTCGACGGAGGCCCCGTCGTGACCGAGGCGACGACCGCCGCGGTCAGCGTCGGCGGCGGCGTCCTCTGGGGCATCCTGCTCGGCGGCGTCTTCGCGCTCGCGTTCTACTTCCTCGAGCCGGCACTGCCCGGCCGCGGGAAGGCGAAGGCTTACGTGCTGGCCGGCGCGGGCTTTTTCACCGTCTCAGTTGCGCCGTGGCTCGTTCTCCCGCCGACGACGCCGGGGGCCGAGCAGGCGTATACCCCGACGCTGCGGATCGCGATCTACGTCGGGATGATGGCCGTCGGCGCGGTCGTCGCCGCGGCGTCGATCTACGGCTACGACCGCGTCTCGGCCCGGAGTCGCCCGCTCGGAGCCGTTGCGGCCGCGGTTCCGATCGTCGCGCTCGCGGCCCTCACCGCGCTCGGGGCGCCGACGATCGTCGCGGCCGGCGCGGTGCCGGCCGACCTCGCAACGGCCTTCCGGGGTCTGACCGTCCTGAGTCAGGGTGCGCTCTGGGCGCTCGTCGCCGGCTGCTTCGGCTGGTTCCAGACGCAAGCCGGCGTTCGATCGGCCGCCGAACGGCGCGACGAACTGCTGACCAGTCCATGAGAGAGCGGACCGAACAGCACCGCGAGCGCCTCGAGGCCCACGTCTTCGTCTGTACCAACGACCGCGACTCCGAGTACGCGAGTTGCGGCGCGGCGGGTGCAGAGGAGACCGTCGCGGCGGTCAAAGACTGGCTGCGCGAGCGGGACGCCTTCTGGACGGCGGTCTCCGTCGGCACGACTTCGTGTCTGGGGCTGTGTAGCGAGGACGGCACCGCGGTCACGATCCAGCCGCGAAACACCTGGTACTCCGATGTAACACCGGCCGACGTGCCTGACCTGCTCGCCGCGGAGTTCGGTCCGAACGCGGAGCGGGTCCGGGCCGGCGACTGAGCCCGCCGGCGCACAACCGTTTTGACGCTGGTCTCCGATACCACGCGTAGTACCGATGCTCACGTGGCCAGACGAGACCATCTACGAGGGAATCGCGGCGGTCGCGGCGACCGACCCGGACCGGCGGGCCGTCGTCTTCGAGGGAACGACGTGGACCTACGACGATCTGCTCGCCGAAACGCGGGCACTCGCCCGCGGACTCGCCGATCTCGGCGTCTCCGAGGGCGACGTGATCGCGGTCTGGCTCGGTAACCGTCCCGAGTGGATCGCCTGCCAACTCGCGGCCTCCGCTCTCGGCGCAGCGATGGTCGCCGTCAACACCCGCTACCGGACCCACGAACTCGAGTACATGCTCGAAGACTCCGGCGCGAGCGTCCTCGTTACCGAGGACGAACTGCTCGACCGGGACTACCACGAGATGCTCGCGACCGCGGTCCCCGAGGTCGCGGCGCAGTCGCCAGACGCGTTCGACCCCGACTCGATCCCCTCGCTCGAGGCGGTCGTGAGCCTCGAGCCCTCCGACGAACTGTCGGCGCTACGGACCTACGACGACGTATGCGAGACGGGGCGAGCGCGAGACCGGGGAGAACTCGAGCCCGCGACCGACTCGGAGGCCCCGGTGGCGATCTTCTACACCAGCGGCACGACGAGCGATCCGAAGGGGTGTCTGCAGTCGAGTCGGTCGCTGCTGAACCACTCGGCGCACGTCGCCGATCACCTTGGCGTGACCGACGAGGACGTGGCCGTCGCGACGCTGCCGTTCTGCGGCATCTGGGGCTACAATACCCTCTTCAGCGTCCTCGCGACGGGCGCAACGCTCGTGACGCAGACGCACTTCGATCCCGGCGAGACGATCCGGCTGGTCGACGACCACGACGCGACCTACCTCACCGGATTGGGCGTGATGTTCGAGCGGGTGCTCGAGCACGAGACCTTCGATCCGTCGCGCGTCGAGACGGTCGAGACGGGCGTCGTCGGCTTCATCAGCAAGGGGTTCGACGCGGCCCTGTTCGAGCGCATCGAATCGACGGTCGGCTTTCCGGTGGTCCAGCCCTACGGGCTCTCGGAGGCCAACAGCCAGATCTTCGTCGGCGATCCCGACGACCCCGCAGCGCGGCGCAAGCGTGTCGGCGGGCCGCCGATCCACCCGGACATCGAGGCGAAGATCGTCGACCCCGAGAGCCGCGAGGCGCTGCCGGCCGGCGAGGAGGGCGAACTCGCAATCCGGGGCTATCTGCTCGCCGATGGCTACCTCGGCAAGCCAGCGGCGACCGCGGCGGCCTTCGACGAGTCGGGGTGGTTCTACACCGGCGACCTCGCCGAGATGGACGAGGACGGCTACGTCTACTACCGCTCGCGGCTCGACGACGCCCTGCGAGTTCGGGGGTTTCTCGTCGCGCCCCGCGAGATCCAGTCGGCGGTCGAGGACCACCCCGATGTCCGCTCGTGCGAGGTCGTCGGCGCGCCCCACCCGCGCCACGGTGAGGTAGCGGTCGCGTTCGTCGTCCCCGCGAACGACGAGGTGAACGCGGGGGAACTCGAGGAGTTCCTCGATTCCCGCGTGGCCGACTACAAGGTCCCCGAAGCGTTCGAGTTCGTCGACGAGTTCCCGACGACGGAGGGACCGAACGGCGAAAAAGTCCAGAAAACGGTGCTTCGCGAGCGAGTCGCAGACCGGTTCGACGCGTGAGGATTGCGTGTCGTCACGGCGATCCGCTGACGATGAGGGCCCCGTCTCGTCCGTCGATCCGATCCTCGTTCGTCGGCTCCGAAACCGATACAGCACCACCTCAGTACGATTATTTATATTATTATATGTTTGAATGACCGCCCACGTACAAATGAACGTAGAGAAGTTTCTGTGCCGATTTTATCGGTTTCTTCGATCGGGACCTGTGGTATACATCATGACATAACGCTTTTCTCCCGACCTGAGAGAGGATCTGCTAATGGCACGACTCCTACGGGATGCGGTCTCGCTCACCGAGAGCCAACGGCTCGTTCGCTCGAGCATCCGCGACATCTGCTCTGACTTCGATCACGAGTACTGGCGTCGGCGAGCCGAGGAGGGAGAGTACCCCCGCGAGTTCGTCGACGCGTTGACCGACCACGGCTGGATGGGGATCCTACTGCCCGAGGAGTACGGCGGTGCCGGAATGGGTACCCAAGAAACCGTCGTCATGATGGAGGAGATTGCCGCCAACGGCGGCGGGTTCAGCGCCGCACAGGCGGTCCACGGCGGCGTCTACAACTCCGTCCCCATCGTCGAGTACGCCAGCGAGGAGATCAAACGGGACCTGCTCCCGAAGGTCGCCGACGGCGAGGCGTCGATCCAGGCCTTTGGCTTGACCGAGCCCAACGCGGGCTCGAACTCGCCGGCGATCGAGACGCGCGCAGAACGAGACGGAGACGAGTACGTCGTCAACGGCCAGAAGATCTGGACCTCCCGCGTCGACGTCTCCGACTACATCGTCCTCGTCGCGCGTACGACCCCGCTCGAGGAAGTCGACAAACGGACCCGCGGTATCTCGATGTTCCTCGTCGACTTGGAGGACGCGATGGACCAGGGGGCACTCGAGATGGAGGCGATCCCCAAGTCTGCCAGCGACTTCGTCCACTCCTTCGAGCTCTGGTTCGATGACCTGCGCGTCCCCGCGGAGAACCTGATCGGCGTCGAGGGCAACGGCTTCTATCAGGTGCTAGATGGCCTCAACGAGGAACGGCTCGTCATCGCCGCCGAGTGTCTCGGCCTCGGGCGGCTGGCGCTCGAGCGCGCGGTCCAATACGCCACCGACCGGGAGGTGTTCGACCGCCCGATCGGGAAGAACCAGGCGATCCAGCACCCGCTGGCGGAGGCCTACGCGCGGCTGCAGGCGGCCAAGCAGCTGACCTACAACGCGGCCGACCGGGCGGCCTCCGACGAGGACGTGGACCTGGGCGCGTACGCGAACGCGGCGAAGTTCCTCGCGGCGGACGCGGCCTACGAGGCGGCCGACGCGGCGGTCCAGACCCACGGCGGCTTCGGCATCGCGACGGAGTACGACGTCGAGCGCTACTTCCGCGAGGCCCGCCTGACGCGGCTGGTGCCGATCACCCAGCAACTCGCCTTGAACTACCTCGGCGAGAACGTACTCGGCCTGCCGCGTTCGTACTGATCGACGAGTACCCCGCGACCCGACCAATCTACGATTCACGCCAATGACGGACGACACTGACGACACCGAAACGGAGGAAGCGACGGAGAAGCGACTGGTAGAGGGCTGGCACGGCCGCTACTACGAGGACTTCGACGTGGGCGACATCTACAAACACCCCTTCGGTCGCACGGTCACCGAGACGGACAACGTCTGGATGACCAACGTGACGATGAACCTCAACCCGATGCACTTCAACGAGGCCTACGCCGAGGAGACGGAGTTCGGCGAGCGGCTGGTCGACGGCACCTTCGTTATCGCGCTGGCGGTCGGGATGAGCGTCATCGACATCTCGGTCAACGCGACGGCGAATCTCGGCTACGACGACATCCGCCACCACAACCCGGTCTACCACGGCGACACCATCTTCGCCGAGAGCGAGGTCCTGAGCAAGCGGGAACTCGAGTCCCGCGATCACGTCGGCATCGTCGAGACCGAACTGCGGGCGTACAACCAGGACGGCGACCTCGTGCTCAGCTTAGAGCGCACGCCAATGGTGTTGAAACGCGAGTACGCCGAGCCCTCCGCGGCGAAGCCGCCGGGCTGGCTCGAGGGAATCGGGACGCAGCCGGAGGACCTCTAGCCGTGTTCGCGCTCGACGATATCACGGTCGTGAGCCTCGAGAGCGGAGTCAGCGCGCCGCTGTGTACCCGCATGCTGGGTGACTTCGGCGCCGAGGTAATCAAGGTCGAGCGGCCGGACGTGGGCGACGTCAACCGCCACTGGGACTCGGTGGTGTACGGCGACTCGTCGGCCCACGCCTGGGTCGACCGGAACAAGCTGAGCGTCGAGTTGAACTTGAAAAGCGAGGACGGGACCGCGATCTTCCACGAACTCGCCGCGGAGGCCGACGTGATCGTCCAAAACTACTCGCCGGGCGTCGTCGAACGCCTCGGCGTGGGCTACGACGATATTGCCGAGAGCAACGAGGACGTCATTTACCTCAACGTCTCGGGCTACGGTCGGAGCGGGCCCTACAGCGATCGCAAGGCCTACGACATGGTCATGCAGGGCGAGACCGGCCTCATTCTGATGAACGGCTCGCCGGACGCCCCCGCGAAGATTCCCCTGAGCGTCTGTGACATCAACGCTGCGACCTACGGCACGATCGCCACGCTACTCGCGCTGTTCCACCGCGAGCGCACCGGCGAGGGGCAGGAACTCGACGTGACGATGTTCGGCGGGATGCTCTCGTGGCTCGGCTACTTCCCCCACAAGTACTGGCACAACGACGAGCAGCCGGAACGCATCGGGATGCGCCACCACCTGCTGACCCCCTACGGCCCTCACGAGACGGCCGACGACCAGTACGTCAACTTCGCCATCCTGAGCGAAGCCCACTGGGAACTGCTCTGCGAGGCCGTCCTCGAGCGCCCCGACCTGCTCGCGGACGAGCGCTTCGCGGACAACGAGAGCCGGGTTGAGAACCGCGACACGCTCGAGCCGCTGCTCGAGGACCTGATCGCCGAGCGGCCGCGTGACTACTGGGCCGAGCGGCTGGCCGAAGCGGGCATCCCGTGGGGCGACGTGAACCAGCTAGACGAAGTGCTCGACCACCCCCAGACCGAGCATCTCGACCTCGTGAAGGAACTCGAGACCGAGGACGGCCCGGTGCCGTACGTCGACAATCCGATCGACACCGACGCGCTCGAGTTCGCGGCCGAGCCGATGCCGGATCTCGGCGAACACACCGACGAGGTGCTCGACGCGCTCGGCTACTCGAGCGAGGAGATCGACGCGCTCCGGGAGAACGATGTGGTCTGAGCGTCGGCGGGCCGCTCGATCGGCCCGAACGGAATTCGAGAGAGCGTCGGTCGCCGTGACCGGCGGGAACGGTTATCCGCGTGGGCCTCGGAGGGAGCCGCGATGACCGGCTCCCCCTCGAGCGAAGTGACCGAAGACCTTGCCTCGTTCGTCGCCGCGCTCACGGCCGACGACGTTCCCGACGGGGCGCTTCGCACCGCCGAACGGGCGGTTCTCGATACCGTCGGCGTGACGCTCGCCGGCGCGGACGCCGAGGCGGGCGGGATCGCGACGGCTGCCGTGACCGCGGACGGCGATGCCGGCGAGACGACGGTTCTCGGCCGCGACGAGCGACTGCCCCTGTCCGACGCCGTCTTCGCGAACGCGACCGCAGGCCACGCGCTGGACTTCGACGACGTGGCACTGGCGGCGATGGACGGCCATCCGAGCGTGCCGATGGTCGCCCCCCTGCTGGCCGTCGGCGAGCGCGAAGGGGCGTCCGGACTGGAGCTACTGACGGCCTTCGTCGCCGGCTTCGAGGCGCAGAACTACCTCTCGAGGCCGATCAGCCCCGGCCACTACGAAGGGGGCTGGCACGCCACCTCGACGATCGGCCTCTTCGGTGCCGCGGCGGCCGTCGCCAATCTGCTCGATCTCTCGACCGAGCGCACCGCGAACGCGCTCTCGATTGCCGCCTCGATGCCGGCCGGGCTCAAGCGCAACTTCGGGACGACGACCAAACCGATCCACGCGGGCCAGGCCGCCCGTTCGGGAACGACCACAGCCCTGCTCGCGGCCGAAGGCGCGACGGCCAACTCGGCGGCGATCGACGGTCACCGCGGCTTCTTCGACCTCTACCGCGGTGATGGCGAATCCGACCTCGAGGCGCTGCCCGATCTCGGCGAGCGGTGGGCGATCCGCGAGGACGGCATCGACGTGAAGAAGTATCCCTGCTGTTACTACACCCACGCCGCCATCTACGCGGCGATCGGACTCACAGAGGACCGCGCCCTCGAGCCAGCGGAGATCGACACGGTGCGTGTGACGGCATCGCAGGGCGCGGCCGACGCGTTAGCTCACGACGACCCCGAGACGGGCCTCGAGGCGAAGTTCTCGATGCAGTACCTGATCGGGAGCGCGATCGCCCGTCGCTCGGTTGGCCTGTCCGCGTTCGAGGAGGACACCATCGACGAGCCGGCGGTCCAGACCGTCCGCGAGCGCGTCTCGCTGGTCGTCGACGACGACCTGCCGTACGACTCGAACGCCGCGCGCGTCGCGGTGGCGACCCGCGACGGAAAAACACACGAGCGCACGCAGGAACGACCGCCGGGGACGCACGACGATCCCCTTTCCGTCGAGGAACTCCACGAGAAGTTCCGGATGTGCGCCGAGTACGCGCCGGGGCCAATCGCGGTCGACGACGCGCTCGCGGCGCTCGACGATCTGCGGTCGGTCGACGACGTGGGGACCCTCCTCGAGTCGCTCTGAACGCGGGGACCGGGCTCGGGAGCGCTCGCGTCGGCGCTTCGAGACGTTTACTTGCCGGCCGTTCGGACTACCAGCAAATGACGCTGTACTCGCGGGTTCGCCCCCTCGCGTTCAAGTTGCCGGCCGAGACGGCCCACGACCTCGGCAAACGGACGCTCCGGGCGGCCCAGTCGACGCGGCCGACGCGGGCGGCGCTCTCCTACGCGTACCGGTACGACCACCCGGCGCTCGAGGTCGACCTGTTCGACGCGACGTTTCCGAACCCGGTCGGCGTCGCCGCCGGCTTCGACAAGAACGCCGAAGTGACCCACGCGCTGTCGGCGCTTGGCTTCGGCTTCGTCGAGATCGGCACCGTCACGCCCTACCCGCAGGAAGGTAACGACCGTCCACGCCTCTTTCGTCTGCTCGAGGACGAGGCGATGATCAACCGGATGGGCTTCAACGGACAGGGGATGGAACGGGTCAAATCTCGGCTCGAGGGCGACGGAACACCGAATATCCCTCTCGGCGTGAACGTCGGCAAGATGAACTCCTCGAGCGAGCGCGAGGCGATCGAGGATTACCGGCGCGTCTTCGATCGGCTCTCGCCCTTTTCCGACTACGTCGTGGTCAACGTCTCCTGTCCGAACACGCCCGACGAGTTCGACGAGGCTTCGCCCGACCACCTCCGAGCGATCTTCGAGACGCTCGAGGCCGAAAACGATCGGAACGTGCCGATCCTCGTCAAGATCGGCCCCGACGAGCCCGACGAGGCGATCTTCGACCTCGTCGACATCGTCCGCGAGTTCGACCTCGACGGCATCGTCGCGACCAACACCTCGACGAGCCGCAAGGGCCTCGCGTCGTCCCGCCGCGAGGAGTGGGGCGGACTCAGCGGGAAGCCGATCGCCGATCGATCGACCGAAGTCATTCGCACGCTCGCCGAGTACACGGACGGCGAGTTACCGATCATCGGCGTCGGCGGCGTCGACTCCGCGACGAGCGCCTACGAGAAGATCAGGGCGGGCGCGTCGCTCGTCCAGTTGTACACCGGGTTCGTCTACGGAGGCCCGTCGACGGCGAAGCGGATCAATCGGGGGCTGGTGAAACTGCTCGAGCGCGACGGCTTTTCGTCGATCGAGGACGCGGTCGGCGCTGACCTCGAATAGGAAGGCAGTGAGCCGAGGACGCCGGCTATCGTTCTAATCGGCCGGTTCCGGATCGTCGATCGCGTCGTCGAGTCCGTGGTGTTCCGCGGGGCCGATAACCTCGTTGGCGCGTTCCTCGCGAATCTCACGCGTTGTGGAGTCCTCCTCCTGCGGTTCGACGACCGGGTCGGTGTCGCCGTCGGTCACGGAGAGGTACACCGATCTGAGCTGGGCGGTCTTGTCCGTCTCGCGATCGTCGGCATCAGCGGTGGCGTCTGCATCGGTCATGGCACTGTATCCGTATGGAATGCGATGGAACCGATAGGGAATATAATCAGACCGCTACTTTCTCGAGTTGAAAACGGTCACGACGAACGTCGTTCCACACTCCAGCGGCCGATTAGTCGACGTCCACGCGCGTCCCGTAGCCTGACTCGCCGACGACCTCGCCGCCCTCCGCGACGACCTCGCCGCGGACGACCGTCGCGACCGCCTTCCCGCGGAAGGACTCGTCCTCGAACGGCGTCACGCAGTTTTTCGAGTGGAGATCGGCGCTGTCTACCGTCCACTCGAGGGCGGGGTCGACGATCGTGAAGTCGGCGTCGGTGCCGACCTGCAGCGACCCCTTCTGTGGGTACATCCCCCAGACCTTAGCCGGGTTCGCCGAGTGGCGGTGGACCCACTCCTCCATCGTGAGTCGGCCGCGGTCGACGAACGTGAGCATGGCCGGCACCTCGGTCTCGAGGCCGACGAAGCCGGAAATCGCCTCCCAGGTGTTGCCGAACGGGTCGTCGACCTTCTTCTCCTCGGGGGTGTGGGGGGCGTGGTCGGTGGCGATGCACTCGATCGTGCCGTCGTCGATGCCGACCTGCCAGAGTTTCTCCTGCTCGTCAGCGTCACGGATGGGTGGCTGGACGCGCGCGACGTTGCCCTTCTCGCGCATCACTTCCTCGGTGAACCAGAGGTAGTGGGGCGTCGTCTCCGCGGTCACGTCGACGCCACGGTCTTTACCGCGGGCGACGGCTTCGGCCGCCGAGCCCGAGGAGACGTGGAACATGTGGATCTTCGCACCGGTCTCCTCGGCGAAGGTGATCATCCGTTCGACGGCCTCCCGCTCGGCAATCACGGGCCGCGAGTGGGAGTGGTCGATCGGCTCGTTTCTCCCCTCGGACTGGAACCGCTCCGTGTAGTGATCGATGATCTCGCCGTTCTCCTCGTGAAAGCCCAGCCGCTTGCCAGTCTCGCGGATTTGCTCCATCGCCTCGATGATCTCGCCGTCGCTTGGTGGCGGCACGTCGCCGACGGTCGAGCCGAGGAAGACCTTGTAGCCGAGCGCGCCGGCCTCGTCGATGTCGGGAATCAGATCGAGGTTCTCGCTCGTGACGACGGCGTAGCTCTGGAAGTCGACGTGGGCCGACGCCTCGCCGCGTTCGAACTTCAACTCGAGGCGGTCCGGCCGATCGATGACCGGGTCCGTGTTGGGCATCCCGACGACGGTCGTCACGCCGCCGGCGGCCGCGGCCCGCGTCGCGGACTCCCAGTCTTCCTTGTACTCGAGGCCGGGCTCGCGGTTGTGGATGTGACAGTCGACGATGCCCGGCACGAGGACGTTCCCCTCGCCATCGAAGACGCGATCTGCATCGGGGAGCCGGTCGCTCCGGCCGACGGCGACGATGGTCCCGTCCTCGACGGCGACGCCCGCGTCGGGGGTCCGCCCCGCGGGCGTGACGACGGTACAGTTGCGTACGACGAGATCGACGGTCATTGCCGTGGAGTTGCCGAGGGCCGCGCATATAGCTTCCCCAAACTGCTCGGACGCTCGTCGATCCGCCCGCTCCGCGGTGGCGCGCGCTGATGGTCGGCCGAGCACCAGCGAGGACGACCACGGACTCCGTGCGAGGTCTTCGCGAATATTGTGAGCGAACGGTTCGGACGACACATCGTGTCTTCCGATGGATGAACGAGAGAACGAAGTGAACGAGTGAATCGGCTGGGGCGGGTGTGGCGATTCTTTGCCGCCACGATCGCAAAACGTTTGCAGTCGCCCGTATCGCCCGAAAAGCCGAATCGACGATCGCTGGTACGCGCAATAATCGACTGCCCTCGAGCGGATCGGAACGGCCACCGAGCGCCGTCTGTCCGTTCCACCACAACCGCCTGGCGTCGACAGTCGTCGGTCGTGCTACGGCCCGTCATGACCTCGCTCGAGACGACTGCAACCAACGCTGTAAGCAGCGCCTTCCGTCGCCTCGAGCCTGAATACGCAGGGGTACGAATCGGATACTAAACAGCGAGGTGCTGGTAGCGCCGAGCGATGGACACGCCAGCGATCTGTGACGAAACGATACTCGTAACCGGCGGCGCGGGCTTCATCGGCAGCCACCTCGTCGACGCCCTGACGCCGCACAACGAGGTCCGCGTGCTCGATAACTTCTCGACGGGCGACCCCGCCCACCTCCCCGACGACGTAACGGTGATCGACGGCGACGTTCGCGACCCGATCGCGCTCCAGCGGGCGGCCCGCGGCGTCGACCTCATCTTTCACCACGCCGCGGTCGTCAGCGTCTCCCAAAGCGTCGACGAACCGCGTCGGAGCAATCAGACGAACCTCGAGTCCAGCCTCCTGCTCTTGGAGCAGGCCCGCCAAGAGGACGCGCGGGTCGTCGTCGCCTCGAGCGCGGCGGTCTACGGCCACCCCGAGGAGCTGCCGGTGTCCGAGACGGCGAGGACGAACCCGACCTCTCCCTACGGCGTCCAGAAGCTAGCGCTCGATCAGTACACCCGTCTCTACGAGGAGTTGTACGACCTCCCGACGGTCGCGCTACGCTACTTCAACGTCTACGGCCCGCGCCAGCAAGGGCCCTACAGCGGGGTCATTTCGACGTTCATAGAGCAAGCGCGGGCGGACGAGCCGATCACGATCGAGGGGGATGGCCAGCAGAGCCGCGACTTCGTTCACGTCGACGACGTCGTCCGAGCGAACCTGCACGCCGCGACGACCGACGCGGTAGGCGAGGCGTACAACATCGGAACGGGGACGCGAACGACGATCGAAGCCCTCGCCGAGACGATCCGCGACGCTACTGGCTCCGCCTCGCCGATCGTCCACCGCGAACCGCGAACCGGCGACATCAGACACAGCGGCGCGGACGCATCGAAGGCGAGCCGCGAACTCGGGTTCGACGCCCGCATCGGTCTCGAGTCGGGGATCCGATCGCTCGTGGACTCGTCGGGAACCGGCAGGCGAGACGCCGGCGCTGTCTCGGAGCCGAACCGCGAAAGCGAGTCGTATAGCTAGCGATTTCCCTCGGTCGAGCCGACGAAATCCGCACATTCCGTCGACGGCAGACCGCTGTGTCGGTTCGAAGACGGGTCGAACGCGGTGCCGCTCGACGATCGCGATCGTTCGTGTTCGATTCGATGAGGGTCAGTGAAGTATTTCCTTACTGGCTGAATCCGGAGCGAATCCGCGCTAACCGTTACAAACGTACGGTCGAGTTTATTCGGATCGTCGATCAAAGACCGCCTATACCATGACTGAGACGTATCTTACCGAACCGATCGCGACCTGCGCTGCCGCGGTTCCACCGCCCGGCACGCAGCCGTCTGCGGCCGGCCAGCCGGAGCAACCCATTCGGCAACCGAACGGTATGGATACGACGAGAGACAGGCGGAATCATAACAGCAGATGGGTTATAAAAAACAATTTGTAGAGCGGTCACGACGGTACAGGACATGAATCACGTAGCCACAGCCCCCAAACAGCCATGAGCATCCGACGACGTGTCTCAACGGTCACCGAGACGTCCAGTCCATCGACCAGTGGCGCGGCCGCCGCTTCGATCGTCGCGGCTCCGCGGCCGGAGCTCGTCTCGGAACTCGTCCGGCCGCTCCAACTGGACGGCAGTGCACACCTGGCGGCGCTCGCCGGCATGATCGCGCTAGCGCTTCTCGGCGGGGTACTCGTCGCCCGCAACCGATACGAGGATCCGTCGGCGCGGGCCGACGAGACGGAACCGACCCGCGAGGAGTTCGTCACCGATCAAGAGCTGGTCCGCCAACTACTCGAGGACAACGGCGGACGAATGAAGCAATCGAAGATCGTCGACTCCGTCGACTGGTCGAAAGCCAAGGTCAGTCGGCTGCTCGCCGATCTCGAGGACGACGGCCAGATCACGAAACTCAGGCTCGGGCGGGAGAACCTGGTCTGTCTGCCGGGACACGAGCCGACGGCGTCGAAGTCGCCCGAACAGCCGACAGACGATTAGCGCGGAACCGTTCCTATCAACAACCGTTGTTTTCCGCGAACGAACGTCTCACTGAATACACCGCCGCTGGACCGTAGTATCCGATTTCTCAGCGTAATGGTTCCGCCGCTTTATCCTCCGAAACGACGACGACGCAGATGCCTTCAGGGCAACCATGAACGCACGCAAACAGGTACTCGTTGTGATCACCGCGCTGATGCTCGTGTGCTCGAGCGGGGCGATGGTCACCGCTGCATCCGGCAGTGGGGCCGTCGACGAGAGCGCACAGATCAGCGAAGACGAGTACGAACAGACAAACGAGACAGTAGAACAGAACGTGACGGATAACGAGACCGTCACCGACGACGAGGCTGCACTAGAAAACGAGACTGCGGACAACGGAAGCCAGGCCGCGTACGTGACGTTCGACGATCAGACGACCGAGGGCGAGACGGTCGTCGTCGCGAACGCCACGCTCGCGAGCGGGGGCTTCGTGACGATCCACGACAGTAGCCTCCTCGTGGGGAACGTCATCGGCAGCGTCATCGGAACGTCGGAGTATCTCGAGGCGGGAACGCACGAGAACATCACGATCACGCTCGACGAACCCCTCGAGGAAGACGAGACGCTGATCGCGATGCCACACCGTGACACGAACCAGAACGAGACGTACGATTTCGTCGAGACCGAAGGTCAGGCCGACGGACCGTACCTCACGGCTGACGGCGAGCCGGTGACCGACCAGGCTGTCGTCACGGTTGAGGACGCCGTCGCGGAGGAGCCGGCCGACAACGTCACCGACGAAGAGCCGGTTGACAACGTCACCGACGAACCGGTCGACGAAGAGCCGGTTGACAACGTCACCGACGAACCGGTCGACGAAGAACCGGTTGACAACGTCACCGACGAACCGGTCGACAACGTCACCGAAGAACCGACCGACAACGTCACCGAAGAAGAGCCGGCCGAGGCTACCGTGACGTTCGACAACCAGACGACCGAGGGCGAGACAGTCGTCGTTGCGAACACCACACTGCCGAGTGCCGGCTTCGTGACGATCCACGATAGCAGCCTGCTCGAGGGCAACGTTATCGGGAGCGTCATCGGTGTCTCCGACTACCTCGAGGCGGGAACGCACGAGAACATCACGATCACGCTCGACGACCCCCTCGAGGAAGACGAGACGCTGATCGCGATGCCGCACCAGGACACGAACGACAACGAGACGTACGACTTCGTCGAGACTGAGGGTGAAGAAGACGGACCGTTCCTCACCGCCGAGGGTGAACCGGTGATCGACGATGCCTTCGTCACGGTCGAGGAACCGGTCGACGAAGAACCGGTCGATAACGTCACCGACGAAGAGCCAGTCGACAACGTCACCGACGATGAAGAGAACGTCACCGACGAAGAGCCAGTCGACAACGTCACTGACGACGAAGAGAACGTCACCGACGAAGAGCCGATCGAGGACAACGTGACGATCGACGAGCCGATGGACGAGCTGCCGATCGACGCAGGTGATCGGCCGATCTTCGTCACCGTCGAAAACACCACCATCGAGAACCTGAACGTCGAGAACGCGAGTATTTACGTTTTCGTCGTCAGTCCGAATATCAGCCCCGACGACCTCCCGGACGAGATGGAGAACATCACCGACGAGATCCCGACCGAGGATAACGTCACGGAAGACAACGTGACGGAAGATAACGTCACCGAGGAGGAACCGGCTGATAACGTGACCGACGAAGAGCCGTTCGACGAGAACGTCACCGAAGAGCCGCCTTCGATGGAGGACAACATCACCGAGGATAACGTCACGGAAGACAACGTCACCGACGAAGAACCGGTCGACAACGTGACCGAAGACAACGTCACCGACGAAGAACCGGCTGACAATGTCACCGAGGATAATGTGACGGACGAAGAACCGGTCGACAACGTCACCGAGGATAACGTGACCGAAGATAACGTCACGGAAGACAATGTGACGGACGAAGAACCGGAGACAGCCGATTCCTTCAACGTCACCAATCTCGAGGCACCCGACAACGCCACCATCGGTGAGAACATCACCGTAACGGCGACGATCGAGAACCCGACGGATCAGGAGCGGACCGAAGCCGTTCAGTTCCGTCTCGACGGTGACCTCATCACCGCACAGAACCTGACGCTCGAGGCCGGTGCGAGTGAGGATGTCGAGTTCGATGTCAGTACCGAGGGCCTCCAGCCCGGCGACTACATCCACATGGTGCTGACCGACGAGTCCGGCGAGGTTGCGATGATCGAGCTGACCGAGTCGACCGACACCGGCACCGATATCGGCGAAAGTAACGAAACCGAAACCGAGAACGAGACCGGCGACGGTCTCAACGAGAGCCCGGCCGCGATCGGGGCGCTCAGCTAATCAGGAGAGCTCAACGGACAGCGCGTCTTTTCTCGCCGTCGTACTGACGGTGTTTTTTCGAACGGTCGCCTGCCGAGACGGTGACGACGCTACGACCAGCAGACCCCCGGTGGTCGCGCTGGCGACGGGCGTCGCCGTCGCGTCGTGTTGACCCGAGCCGCCGAGTCCGAACGCTAGCCGAGGAGCTGGTAGAGACTGCTGGCGGCGACGGCGAGGAAAAAGAGCACGCTCGCGAAAACCGGATCGATGCTCGAGACGCCCGGAAGGCCGAGCCCGGCCAGTGCGATGACCGCGAGTCCGAGGAGGCAGAGACCGAGATGGAGTTGCAGGAGTCGCGAGTGATCGGTGTTGTGGCCGTCGACGTACTGCAGGACCTCGTCGAAGTGACGACCCGGTTGGATCGTCTTGGCATCCGAGTCGTACTCGATCACGGCGTCTTCCTGTAGCTGGGGGAGATGTGTCTGTTGAAGTGAGACGTAGACGCTCTTGTAGAGATTGTTCGGCACGGGTGAGGTGTCGGACTCCGTCGCGGCGATCTCGTTAGCCACGTCGGAGACGTCGACCTGCCCGCCTTCGTCCGCGAGCAACTGGACGATGGCGCGGCGTCTATCGTTACCGAGGATGTGAAACACCTCACTCTCCTCGAGCGGTTCAGTCCTGTTCGTTTGAACTGACATCGATCAGAGAGATAGGGCACCGGTTCTCGAGGGACAGTCCACCACCAACGACCATGTCGACATACTTCTCCCACCACTAACTTTAACTTTTGCAGGTTACGTCGTCGTCAGCGTCGACTGTCGAATACCGTGGGTCCGCGAACGATCGTAGGAACAGCATACACCAGAGCGTATTCACGACGTGTCGATACTCGAAGGGCTGCCAGCGGTGTGGCGTCAGTGCTCGAGCGGGAAGCATACCGGCTGCTCACCGTTGCCGAACGCGATCGAAAACGAGCGTCACTATTCGTGTCTACGGACGGGTCGGGCCGTCAGTCACCGGGGAGGTGACCGCCAGACTGCATCTCTCGATAGGTCGTACAAGACGGACAGCCGTGGACGACGTCGCCATTGTCGCCGAAAACACGGGCGAACTGCTGCGTGACGTGGGTCCCGCAGTTTCGACACCGTGCGCCGGCTGTCGACGATTCCATGGGTTTCCAGTCGTGTTGGTGGGAGTTCATGGTTGGGGGATATACTCGGCCGAGTTCCGCGTGCCGCCGACCGATCAGCGGTCGCCCGCTGTGACGAATCGGTGTGGCGCGGTGCCACCGCGGCGGATCACTCGACCGGGCATCATCGTATCGAGGGGAGCAAACCCGAATAAAGGACATTGACCGTTCAGCCCCAGAGCGGGCCTGAGAACCGAGAAATAGCCGCTTTCCGCCAGATCTCACAGGGCAGAAGCGCTGACGGATGGGGGAGGGGGATTGACCGCCATCGGTTGTCAAGCCGAATTCAGTCGTCTTATCCCGGGGTCCGCGCTCAAACGCGGAGTTGATCCCGCCAGTGAACCGTCGAAACCTGTAGTTTCTCGAGCGAAATACGAACTTACGCCGTGTAACAACGTAGAGACTGCGAATAAGGTACATCGTTATAAAATACCACTATCGCTTACCGATCGGTGTGCGCGAATGTACGGTGGAACCCGCAACGGTGGTGGCCCCACTACCGACTGTCTCGAAACGTCACCTCTCTCGGAGAGCGAACGGAGCCTGCCCGTCACGAACGAGTAACTACGATCATGTCCACGCAAGCGAGTAACACGCGATCGGAATCGACGCCCAACCCCGCCGCCCAGCTCGACGTCCTCGGGGACGACTGCGCCCGCACGATCCTCATCGCGACGAGCGAGGGACCGAAGACGGCGAAGGAACTCACGAGCCGAACCGACAGCTCGTCCGCGACCGTCTACCGGCGAATCAACAATCTCCTCGAGAGCGACCTGCTGGCCGAGTGCGTTCGGTTCGACGACGACGGATCGCATACGACCGCCTACGAAGCGACCGCCGACGTCCTCCGCGTCCGGATCGGCGCGGACGGGATCGAGGTCGTCGTCTCGGATCCCGACGACTAAGCCGCGCGAGTGTGTCAGGAAACAGTCACCGAGCGCTCGAGCCGGCGAGCACCGACCGAGATCGACCGGAGAGGGGGAGCGTGGTCGATCGATGGCGGATTCTCGTCGACGAGCGACTGTCCGTCGAATAGAATCTTTCTCTCGAGTAATACCGTGTGAACGAGCGCGTCGGTTGCTGTATGATACGGATAACAAATATCCACTCACTGGAACGGTCAGTGTGATTGAGCAATGCACGATCTGACCGGCTTCCAGCGCGATCTGCTCTACGTGATCGCGGGCGCTGACCGACCGTCGGGGCAGACCGTCAAGGACGAGGTCGAACAGTACTACAGCTCAGAGATCAATCATGGGCGGTTGTATCCCAACCTGGATACGCTCGTCAACAAGGAGCTGGTCGAGAAGGGGCAACTCGACAGGCGAACCAACTACTACGCGATCACCGACGCCGGCCGACGGCAGATCGAGGAGCGTCGGGAGTGGGAGGCCCAGTACATCGACTTCTGACGGCCGTCAGCAGCCACAGCGCCGGGTCCGGGAGAGCCACGCTTTCGGCGCCGCTACGGCCGCGACTCGAGCGGTCGCGTCGGTCGTCGGTCGTGTCGGTAACTCGGCCATAACAAAGCACCGATGAGTGTATCGGTGCAACGAGAATGGCATCCGTATTGTTCGCACGGAGACGGCGCACTGCGCAGCGAACGTCGGTGTATCGTCGATGAGTCATCGAACGAACACCTGGACTGGGATCGGGATCGTCCGACGGTACCCGTTCGATCTTGCGGCCGTCTCGATCGGCGCATTGCTGGCGTCCGCGATCGTGACGACGTTCGACACCGACAGTAGTCTGCGGCTGTTCGTGACGTTCCCACTCGCCCTGTTCCTCCCGGGGTATGCGGTCGTTTCGGTCCTCTTTCCGGCCGACAAGCGGCCCGCGCAGGAAACGGCCTCGACGGCGGCGGCCGTCGTCACCCGTCCCCGCGGGATCGACGCGATCGAACGCGCGGGGCTGGCGTTCGTCCTGTCGCTGGCGATCGTCCCGGTAATCGCCATCGCCCTTCCGTTCACGGAGTGGGGGCTGACGACCACCTCGGTCGCGGCGGCGCTGACGCTGGTGACGGTCCTCACCGCACAGCTCGGAGCCGTCCGGCGGCTTCGCGTTCCCGATGGGGAGCGGTTTACCGTCTCGCTGACCGCGGGCCTCGAGCGGCTCCGTGGCGACGACACCGGCGCCGTGGCGGTCTCGTCGGTCGTGCTCGTCCTCGCGATCGGGCTGGCGGTCAGCGCCCTGTTCGTCGGCTTCCTGATGCCTGCATCGGCGGGCGGATTCACCGAACTCGCGCTCTACAGCGAGGACGAGGACGGCGAGATGGTCGCCGGCGGACTGCCGAGCGACATCGAGCCGGGCGAGTCGGTGCCGTTCATCCTCTCGATCGAGAACCAGGAGGGCGAACAGCGCGAGTACACCGTCGTCGTTCAGCAACACGCGGTGTCGGACGGCGAGGTCGTCGAGCGGACGGAACTGCGGCGGATCGAGGCGAGCGTCGACGACGGATCGACGGGGACCGGCCGACGGTCGGTCACGCCGACGGCGGGGCCCGGTGAGACCGTCCGAATCACCGTCTTGCTGTACCAGGGCGAACCCCCGGACGACCCGACGATCGACAACGCGATCGAGGACACCCACTTCTGGGTCACTGTGACGGACGAGTAACCCCGTCGCGACATTTCGTCGCGCCCGAGCCGCTGTCGGCGCGTGTGACCGTTCCGCGCGCCCTAGCCTGATGCGTTCAGTTCTTCGGTCGGCCTCCACACTCGAATCGGGTCACACTCCGTCGCTCGATACCTAGAACCGACGGTCAGACGGGCAAGAACGGTCGGTCGTGGCCGATGCGGTGCTATCGCGGCGGCCGACAGGAGGTCAACGAGGGAGACGGCAGGTTATCGGCTCGCAAAGCCGAACGGAAGCGTCGTCCCAGGGCGACGCGAGAGGTGTTGTACGGCCGCGAGGATGAGAACGAGGAGACAGAGGCCGACGGCGACGATCGGCGCGAGGCCCGCCGACAGCGGACCAACGGCCAGCGACGAGAGTGCGAAGGCCACGACGCCGACCGCCGTCACGCTCGCGTAGAAGCGGTGCCACGATCGATCCCCCTCGAGTTGGCGGTCGAGGTACGGTTCGAACTGGTCCTCGCTGGGGAGCAACTCGATCTCGTGGCCGTCCGGATCCCAGTCGACGATACCGTGGTCCTCGAGCATCGGCAGGTGCGTTTGGTAGAGGGAGATGTAGACCCGCCGGCGCTGAGTTCGGGTGACGTCGTCGGGTTCGATGTCGTTCTCCCAGGCGGCGACCTGCTCGACGAGCGGCGCGAGGTCGCAGCTACCACCCCGTCGTTTGAGATACTGGACCGCGCGTCGTCTCCGTGCGTTACTGAATACGTCGAATAGCTCTGCCTGTGTGAGCTCGCTGTCAGCCATGGCTGCCCTCGTGGTGTCGTATCGGGTCCCGGTCCCGTCTCCCGGGTGTGGTCGGATACCTCACAGCATCGTATGCCAGCCTGTGGCCCTTTACTATCACTCGGCTACCTGCGCGAAAGGGCGTTATACCTGTTAGAACGCGTGATAGACACCGAATGAGATGTTTCAGCGGGCGGAACGGATCACTCGTTCGAATATACCCAGAAGGGTGCCGTCCGCGGCCGGCAGCGCCGCTCGGGTTCACCGTTTCTGTAGTTCGCGACTACGGACCCCTCAGGGCGGGGATAACAAAGCCTCGTTACCGGCTGTATCAGCACGACTGCCCACGCGGGTATCGATTCACTATGACAGGAATACGCGACCGACTACGACGCCGAGTAGCGGTGCAGACGCGAACGACGACCCATCGGCGTCGCGTTCGCTCGAGCGGGACCGCGAGCGACCGCGGCGGAGGTGAACCGCGATGAGCGAAGCGGTGCGGGAAGTCGTCCGGGGCGACGGTTGTACGATCGACGGCGACGCGACGGTCGGCTACGGCGAGTTCGACGAACCGACGCGGATCGGCGACGATGCGACGATCAGGGCCGGCTCGATCGTCTACGGCGACGTGACGATCGGCGACGGCTTCGCGACGGGCCACCACGTGCTCGTCCGCGAGGGAACGACGATCGGCGACGACGTACTCGTCGGGACCAAAACGGTCATCGATGGTCAGACGTCGATCGGCTCCCACGTCAGCCTCCAGACGAACGTCTACGTCCCGACCCAGACGACGATCGGAAACAACGTCTTCGTCGGGCCCGGCGCGGTGTTGACCAACGACGAGTACCCAATCCGGACCGACGCTGGCCTCGAGGGGCCGACGATCGAGGACGGCGCGTCCGTCGGTGCGAACGCGACGCTGCTGCCCGGTGTGACGATCGGCGAGAACGCGTTCGTCGCGGCCGGTGCCGTCGTCACCGACGACGTGCCGGCCGACAGCCTCGCCGTCGGCACGCCGGCGACCGTCCAGACGCTGCCGGACCCGCTGGAGGGGGAGAATCAAATCGCATGACTGACGCCGAACGGAACCCCGAAACCGACGGCGGGACGGAGGCGAGCACGGACGGCGGGACCGGGACCGCGACCACCGACGCGGAGTTCGACGCCGATGCGGCGGGACCGGTCCCGATCGCCGATCCCGAACTCAGCGCCGACGCCCTCGAGCGCGTCCAGTCGCTCCTCGAGGAGGGACGGCTCGCCGACGGCCCGGAAGTCAGAGCCTTCGAGGACGAATTCGCGGCCTACTGTGGCACCGACGACGCGGTCGCGACGGCGAACGGGACGACCGCGTTACACGCCGCGCTCGAGGCGGTCGGGCTCGAAGACGGCGACGCGGTGATCACTTCGCCGTTTTCCTTCGTCGCGAGCGCGAACGCGATTCGACTGGCCGGCGGCAAACCCGTCTTCACGGACATCGATCCCGAGACGTACACGCTCGACCCGGCCGACGTGGAGCGGGTCCTCACGGAGCGCGACGACATCGTCGGCCTGCTTCCCGTCCACCTCTACGGCCTGCCGGCAGCCATGCCGGCGCTGTGTGACCTCGCCGACGAGCACGACCTGTTCGTCGTCGAGGACGCCTGTCAGGCCCACGGCGCGAAAATCGACGGGCGGCGGGTCGGCACCTTCGGCGACGTGGCCTGCTTCTCGTTCTACCCGACGAAGAACATGACCACCGCCGAGGGCGGCATCGTCGTCACCGACCGCGAGGACGTGGCCGACCGCGCCGCGAGCTACGTCAACCACGGCCGGGACGTCAGCGGCACGGGCGGCTACGACCACGTCGCTCTCGGGCACAACTTCCGGATGACGAGCATCGAGGCGGCGATCGGCCGTGCCCAGCTTGAGCGCCTGCCCGCGTTCAACCGCGCGCGCCGGGAGAACGCCCGGTTCTACGACGAACGACTCGCCGACCTCCCGCTCGAGACGCCGACGGAGCCGACCGACTCCCGCCACGTCTACCACCAGTACACGGTCCGGACCGACGACCGGGACGCTCTCGAGGCGAGCCTCGCCGAGCGCGAGGTCGGAACGGGAATCTACTACGACACGCCGATCCACCGCCAGCCGGCCTACGAGACGGTCAGCACGGCCGCGGCGCGGCTCCCGCACGCGGAGCGAGCGGCCGAGGAGGTCCTCTCCCTGCCCGTCCACCCGGGCCTCTCCGAGCGCGACCGGCGGATCGTCGTCCGAGCAGTACGCGACCACTTCGCCAACCAATGAGCACAGATACCGCAGACGAGACGACTGACGAACAGCTTCGGGCCGGCGTCATTGGCGTCGGCTCGATGGGCGAAAACCACGCGCGCGTCTACGCCGAACTCCCCGGCGTCGACCTCGCCGGCATCACCGACCACGACGACGAGATCGCCCTGCGCGTCGCCGCCGAGTACGAAACGGAGCCGGTCGACCTCGAGACGCTGCTCGAGCGCTGCGATCTGGTGACCGTGGCCGTCCCGACCCACGCCCACTACGAGACGGTGGCGACCTGTCTCGAGGCGGGCGTCCACGTCCTGGTCGAGAAACCGATCGCCGAGACGGTCGAGCAGGGCGAACGGCTGGCCGAGCAGGCCCGCGAAGCGGGGCTCGTCCTGCAGGTCGGCCACATCGAACGGTTCAATCCAGCGGTACAGGCCGTCGAGGAGGTGATCGAGGACCTGGACGTGATCGGCGTCGAGGCAGAACGCCTCGGCCCGCCGATCGATCGAACGGCACCCGGCAACGTCGTCTTCGACCTGATGGTCCACGACGTCGACGTCGTCGGCTCGATCTTGGACGAGCGGCCGCACTCGATCGCCGCGACGGGGACCGAAAACGGACAGTACGCCACCGCGACCATCGAGTACGATGATGTCGTCGCGACGTTGACTGCCAGCCGCGTCACCCAGAAGAAAGTGCGCAAACTCACCGTCACCGCCCGCGAGTGCCTCGTCGAGGTCGACTACTTAGAGCAGTCGGTGCTGATCCACCGCGACTCCTACCCCGAGTATCTCACCGACGACGGCCAGTCGCGGTACCGCCACGAGAGCGTCGTCGAGCGCCCGCGCGTCGACACCGGCGAGCCGCTCCGGAACGAACTCGAGTCGTTCGTCGCGGCCGTCCGCACCGGCTCCGAACCGGAAGTCACCGCCGAAGACGGGATTCGGGCCCTCGAGACGGTCCGGATGATCGATCGGCTCGCGCTGGGACCGCCAGAGGGGCGCGACGACGAGGCCGACGGAGCCGAGACCGACGGCGACTCCGCAGAACGGGAGGTGGAGGTCTGATGTCCGAGACCGCGACCGACCCGCTCGAGGGCGACGCTGCGGGGCTCTACGGCTCGAGCTTGTCGGCCGACCGGCAGCGCGAGCGCCTGACGAGCGGCGAGATACCGGTCGCCGTCTACGGCCTCGGCAAGATGGGGCTCCCGCTGGCGGCTGTCTACGCCGAGACGACGGGGAACGTGACTGGCGTCGATGTCGACCCGGCCGTCGTCGAGACGATCGAAGGCTGCGAGAGCCACGTCCTCGGCGAACCGGGGCTCGACGACCTCGTCGCCGAGCAGGTCGACGCGGGCCGGCTGGCGGCGACCACCGACGGGCCGGCAGCGGCCGAGACGGCGCGGATCCACGTGATCATCGTCCCGACGCTGCTGGACGACGAGAACGAGCCGGACCTGACGACGGTCGAGTCGGTCGTCGACGACATCGCGGCCGGCCTCTCGCCCGGCGACCTGGTGATCGCCGAGTCGACGCTGCCGCCGGGGACCTGCCGGGACGTACTGCAGCCCCATCTCGCGAGCGAAAGCGGCCTCGCACCCGACGAGTTCGGGCTCGCGTTCTGCCCGGAGCGGACCTCCTCCGGAACGGCGCTACGGGACATCCGCGGCGAGTATCCGAAGGTCGTCGGCGGCGTCGACTCGGAGAGCACTCGAGCCGCCGAGATCGTCTACGACAAGCTCTCGGACAACGAGGTCCACCCCGTCTCTGACGCGACGACCGCGGAGGCGGTCAAGGTGTTCGAGGGGATCTACCGCGACGTGAACATCGGGCTGGCGAACGAACTGGGCAGGCTCGCCGACGAGTTCGGGATCTCGGTCCGCGAGTCGATCGACACGGCCAACGACCTCCCGATGTGTCAACTCCACGAACCCGGACCGGGCGTCGGTGGCCACTGCATCCCCTATTACCCGCACTTCCTGCTCGGACGAACCGACGAGCCGATGGCCGTCACCGAGACGGCCAGGCGAGTCAACGACGAGATGCCCGCCGTCGTCGTCGACCGCCTCGAGCGCGAACTCGCCGGTGAGGGGACCGCCCTCGCGGACGCGTCGGTCGCCGTCCTCGGGATCACCTACCGACCCGGTGTCGAGGAGACCCGCGCCTCGCCGGCGCTCGGCGTCATCGACGAACTCCACGAGCGGGACGCGGCCGTCGCGGGCGTCGATCCGCTCGTCGATCCGGCCGAGTACGGCGCGCGACCCGTCGAGATCGACGACTTGCCCGACGAGACGTTCGACGCGGCCGTGGTCGTCACACCCCACGACGAGTTCGACCGGATCGAGTGGGACTGCCTCGAGCCGATGATCGTCGTGGACGGCCGAGACGCGGTCGACCTGACCGGGACGCGACATCGCGAGTACGACCTCGCGGGCTCGCGCGACGGCCGGCCGCCGCGGGGCGATAGCGACGGCGTGGGAGAGATCGAACGCGACGATCCAGAGACGCTGAACGCGACCACCGACGGAGGCACGGATGTATAAGGGCAAACGGATCGGCGTCGTCGTCACCGCCTACGACGAGGCGGCGTTCGTCGGCCGCGTGATCGAGACGGTGCCGTCGTTCGTCGACCGGATCTACGCCGTCGACGATCGGTCGCCGGACGAGAGCTGGGACGTGATCCAGCGGGTCGCGACGCGAGTCAACGCCGAGATCGGGACCGAAGGAAGCGAACCAGCGGTCGCGGTAGCCGACGGCGGCGACGACCGGCGCGTCGTCCCGATCCGCCACGAAGAGAACCGCGGCTACGGCGCGGCGGTCAAGACCGGCTACCGCCGGGCCGCCGACGACGGGATGGACGTCGTCGCGGTGATGAACGGCGACGGCCAGATGGACCCCGAGATTCTCGATCGTATCCTCGATCCGGTCGTCGAGGACGAGGCGGACTACGCCAAGGGCAACCGGCTACTCAGCCCCGACGACCGCGAGGACATGTCGACGTTCCGGTTCGTCGGTAACGCCATGCTCACCGGCCTCTCGAAGTTCGCTACCGGCTACTGGTCGATCGGCGACCCGCAGAACGGCTACACCGCCATCTCGAGGGACGCGATCGAGCGACTCGACCTCTCGAAGATCACCGACCAGTACGGCTTCCTCAACCACATCCTGACGCACCTCAACGTGGCGGGCTGTCGGGTCGCCGACGTGCCGATGACGGCCGTCTACGGCGACGAGGAGAGCAGCATCAAGTACGTGCCGTTCATCAAGTTCGTCTCCACCTTGCTGCTCCAGAGCTTCTGTTGGCGGCTAAAGACGCGGTACCTCGTTCGGTCGTTCAACCCGGCTATCCTCTACTACGGGGCCGGGGCCGCGGGACTGGCCGGCGGAGTGTCGGGCCTGGCCGGCGCAGCCGCTCGAGCGGCGCGTGGAAACGACGGCTTTTCCGGCGGCGTCGCTTCGTTCGTCGCCGTGTTGCTGGGACTGATCTCGCTCGGCACCGCTATCCGGCTCGACGCCGAGGCGAACGAGGATCTCGAGGTGCCGTGGGACGAACACGAAACCGCCGAACGCGAGCGGGGTCTCGAAGCGGTGAGCGACGAGCGGGCGCCGCGTCAGTCGATCGAGTGAGTGACGATATCGTCGCCGTCGCAGGCCGGACATCGGGTCGTGTCGGCCGACACGTTCGTTCCGCAATCGCGACACTCGTGAACTACCGTGACCGACCGCGCACCATCGCCGCCTTCGGGCGCTGCTGCGGGAGATTCCGTCCCCGATTCGGACTCGGATCCGGTGAGCAGTTCACTGAGCAGTGTGGAGAGACTCATAGAACGGGGGGTTGTCGGACCTTTTCCGGAGATGGGTATAAGCGTTTCGTGACCGCCGATACAACATTATTTTCAATGATATTTTTACGTCCGCTGTGCCGCCGTCGGCGCGACGACGGCTACGTCGACCGCGACCGCGGCTGGAGCACCCGCTTGGTCGACCGATCCAGTCGCTCGACCGTCCCGCGAGATTGAGCAACGTCGACGAGCAGATCGGTCAGGTTCACGAGGTCGCCGACGTACTCCTGCCGACGGCGCTGCCACCGTTCTCCCGCCTCGTCGTCGGCGAGGATCTCGAGCGAACGATCGCGGACCGCGTCGTAGGCGTCGAACTGCTCGGCGAGGCCGGCGCGCTCGAGTTCACGAAACTCGCCGTACTCGTGGTCGTCGGTGCCGCGATAGCGGAAGGCGGGCGTGCCGAGCAACGCGGCCTCGGTGGCCATCGTCCCGGTGTCGGCGACCAGCAGCGAGGCCTCGGCCATCGCGTCGTGGATCAGCGCGGGGTGGAGATCGTAGGGTCGCGCGGGGAGCTCGCGGAGGTCCATGTCGCCGCCCTCGTCGGAGACGAAGACCGTCGCCTCCTCGCTCAGCCGTTCGATCAGGTCGCGTCGCTGTTCGGGCCGGAACCCCTCGAGGTCGGCGTCGTGGAGGGCGTCGAGGGCGTTGAACCGGACGAGGACGTACGGCTCGTCGGGGCCGACGTCGAGGTACTCGCGGACGTCGCCTCGCGGCTCGAACACGTCGGGGTGGAGATAGGCGCACTCCTTGAAGCCGTCGAAGGTGTAGTGGTCGTCGCCGAGATCGCGACGCGTCACCTCCGGGGAGATGATGCAGTCGGCAAAGGGGCGAGAGACGGTGTGGTTGAAATCGCCGGGCTCGTCGTCTAAGACGAGGACGACCGGCGTCCGCGTGAGCGTGCCGGCGTAGGCCGCGTAGGGGCCGCGACCGAAGACGACGTCCGGATCGAACCGGACCGCCTGGGTTCCGATCGAGAGGAACTGGCCCCCCAGTTCGCGAGCGAACTGGAGTTTCGAGAACCGCTCCGTTCCGTGGTCGCCGTAGACCCGGTAGGGCATATCGAAGTAGTCGAGTAGGTCGGTCGTACAGGCGTACTCCCGGGTAAGCACGAGCACGTCGTGGCCCGCCGCCTCGAGGCGGTCGACGGCGTTTCGATACAGGTGGACGTGTGCGGGCGTGTTCGCCAAGACGAGGATCCGCATCGCCCCCGACTACCCGCCGTCGACCCTTTGTAATAGCATTACTACGGCGGTGATCGGGCGGAAATCGCACTGTACCGCCCGCACATCTAGTTGTACGTGAAGAAAACTCGCGGGGACCCGGCGGATAACAAAACGCACTCGACTCGTTTCCCCACCCACTCGAGATGCACGTCCTCACAGTCACGGCGAACGCCGACGCCCCGTTCATGACCGAGCAGATCGACGCGCTCGAGGAGCGGGGCGTCACCTTTTCGACGCTGTCCGTCGCCGGGGAGGTCGACGCCGACACCGCTCGAGGGCCGACGGACTACCTCCGAACGGTCCCCGAGGTCGTCAGGGAGGCCGGGAACGGCTACGACCTGGTCCACGCCCACTACGGCCTGACCGCGCCGATGGCGCTCGCGCAGGTCCGCAAACCGGTCGTCCTCTCGCTGTGGGGCTCGGACGTTCACGGTCCCGTCGCGCCCGTGAGTCGGGCGTCGGCGCCGTTCTGTGACGAGGTCGTCGTCATGTCCGAGGAGATGCGCGAGGTCCTCGGCCGGGACTGCACGGTGATCCCCGACGGCGTCGACTTGGAGAAGTTCCGACCGGAGCCACAGGACCGCGCCAGAGAACGAGTCGGCTGGGACGACGAGGATGGGTACGACGTGCTCTTTCCGTACTCGCCCGCTCGAAAGGTGAAAAACTATCCGCGGGCCGAGCGCGTCACGGCCGTCGTCGACAACCTCCTCGAGCGCCCGGTCAGACTGCGAACCGTCTCGGGCGTCGACCACGACGCCGTCTCCGACTATATGAACGCCGCCGACGCCCTCCTGTTGACCTCCCACAGCGAAGGTTCGCCGAATTCGGTCAAGGAGGCGCTGGCCTGCAACCTCCCCGTCGTCGCCGTCGACGTCGGCGACGTTCGGGAACGGCTCGCCGGCGTCGATCCGTCTGTCGTGGCCGCGACCGACGAGGAACTCGTCCGCGGACTGCTCGAGGTCTTGGAGCGCGGCGAGCGGTCGAACGGCCGCGAGGCGGCCCGCGAGGTGAGCATCGACCGCACGGCGGAACGGATGCTCGAGGTCTACGAGCGGGTGGCGGGGCGGGTGATCGAGACCGAAGCGAGCGACGAAACCGAACGCGTGGAGATCGCGGGCCGGCTCGAGTGACGGCTGCGAAAACCCGGACTCCCCTGACTCTCCGCGGCGCTGACCGCCGAACGAGTCCCCATCTGTATAGGAACGGAGCTTACACCGGTCGGTCGGGAAAGAGAGACATGGCAGATTCTACCCCCGGCGAACCGGTCGAGCTCTTGCTCGTGGAGGACAACCCCGGTGACGTCCGCCTCACCCAGGAGGCGTTCAAGTCCACGGACAAGAACGTACGGTTTCACGTCGTCACCGACGGGGCGGAGGCGGCACACTACATGCACCGCAGCCAGCGAGGGGAGGTAGACAGTCAGCTCGATCTGATCCTGCTCGATTTGAACCTCCCGCGGCTGGACGGATTGACGGTGCTCGAAGCGCTCGACGAAGAACTTGAGCATCCACCGCCGCCGGTGCTCGTCCTCTCCAGTTCGGACGCCGAAGAGGACATCGTGAAAAGTTACGAGAAGAACGCGAACGCGTATCTGACGAAACCGACTGGACCGATCGAGTTCGACTCGATGGCCCAGGCCATCGAAGACTTTTGGATCGAGACGGCGCGCCATCCGCCTGCACCCGCGTAAGCTCGGTACCTGCCGATCCGAGGGGGCGTCGACACGAAGAGGAACCGCGAAGTATCACCGCCTGTCTGCGCTGGAACGGGCGGGATCGGCGACGGTCGAGGATTACTGCACTTCCGCTCGGTACCAGTCCATCGTCTCGGGCAGATGCGCCTCGAGCGGCTGGTACTCGTAGCCCAACTCCTCGTTGGCCTTTCGCGACGTGTAGAAGAGCCGCTGGGTGGCGAGGTCGGCCATCTGCCGGTCGAAGGGGAACAGTCGGCGATCGGCGACGGCGTCGACGACCTCGGCGACGGGACCGGCGGCCCGGATCGCGGTCGCGGGAACGCGGATCCGCGCGGGCGAGCCGTCGACGGCGTTACTGATCCGCGAGACCGCACAGTTGTAGGTGAGGTTCTCGCCGCCGAGGATGTAGTGCTCGCCCGTCCTACCGCGTTCGTAGGCCGCCAGCAGGCCGTCGACCACGTCGGAGATGCCGACGATGCTCAGGCCGCCGGGGAGGTGGGCGGGCATCGTCGGCTCGACGCCCATCGCGAGCAACTGGGCGGTGAACTCCTCGTCGCCGGGGCCGAAGATCGAGGTCGGGTGGACGGTGACGGCGTCGCCGTCTCCCTCGGCGTACCGGTCGACCAGCTCTTCGGCCTCGGCCTTCGAGGCTTGGTAGGCCCCGATCGGCTCGGCCACGTCCGTCTCGTCGGCGAAATCGCTGTCGCCCTGCGGGCGGCGCGTCCCCGACGTACTGGTGAAGACGACCCGTCCCGCGTCGGCCTCGCGGCAGGCCTCGAGCACGCGCTCGGTGCCGTCCCGATTCACTTCCCGGACGGTCTCGGGGCCGGCGTTCCAGAGGCCGATCCCCGCGAGGTGGAAGACCGCGTCGGCGCCGTCGACGAGGTCGGGCAGCGTCTCGTCGTCGAAAAGGTCGCCGACGTGCCAGTCGACGCCCTCGAGACCGCTCCGATCCGAGGTCGGTCGGCTAAGCCCGCGGACCTCCCAGCCGTCCGCGAGGAGGCGGTCGCAGAGCCGGCTGCCGAGAAACCCGGTCGCGCCGGTGACCGCTGCCGTGCGCGTCTCGGTCATCGGTTCCCCTCGAGCTGCGGCGGAACGGCGTCGCCGGCCACCGCGGCGTACACACGGTAGGCGGCCGACACGGCGGGATGCGTCTCGTCGGCCGGCGGCAGATCGCCGTCACCGATTCGCGCTCGGAGCCGATCGAAATCGACATCTCCTGCCACTGTGACCGGCTCGGCCTCGGGACCGCGGGTCGTCTCGAGGGCCGCGTCAGCCTCCGGCGAACGACCGAGCAGGGAGGTCGCGACGGCGTCGACGGCGGGAGCGAAGCCGGCGAAGAGCGCGTTCGCCGAGACCGGATCGCCGTCGTAGGCGGTGGTCGCGTCGAGGACGGCGAGATCGGGCGAGACCGCGCGAGTCACCGCGACGGGCGTCCGATCGGGATCACCGTCGCGGTCGACGACTCCGGCGAGGGTTCGCATCGCGCCCGCGACCGGGCCGGCCTCGGTGGGCCGCAGCGACGGGACGACGACCACGGCGCTCTCGGCGAGGCGGTCGGGGACCGAAAGCGCGGTCGGACGGCCGTCGACCGTGTCGACGTGCTCGGTCCGGGAGCCGTTGGCCAGATCGACGAGATCGGCGTCGAACTGCTCGAGCAGGCTCGCGTAGCCCAGATACGCGGCCGTCCGGCCGAACGCGATCCGGTCGTCGCTCGCGCCGGCGACGGCGATGTCGGCGTCGGTCTCGCGCTCGAGGTGGGCGACGAGCGAGCCGACCACGGCCGGATCGGTCACCGTTCCAGTCGAGGGGTGGAACGGGTAGTGAGCGTCGGGAACGAGGGTGATCCGGTCGGCCGCGGCGAGCGACTCGATATCGGGCCCGAGGAGTTCACGGACGGGCGTCTCGAGCGCGGCCATGCGCGCCTCGATATCGGGCGTCCAGCCGCCGCGGCGGGCGGCGTCCACGCCCACGGCGCGGACTCGCGTCGCGTCTGTGGCGTTGTCCGTCGAGATTCCCTCTCCCGTGGCGCTCATAGCGTCACCTCCGGAGCCTCGAGCGCGCGTCCGTCGTCCGTGGCGGCCAGTTCGTAGGCGCTTTCGGCGAGTTCGAGCGTTCGTCGGCCGTCCGCGCCGTCGACCGGCGGCCGTTCGTCCGCGCGAACCGCATCACAGAAGTCCGCCAGCGCGTCGTAGTGAGCCTGGAGGTAGAACGACGGGCCGAAGACGTCGGGTTCCTCCCGGGTAAACCGGCTGGCGACGTTCTTCAGAGCCGACGTCGCCGCGCCGGCGTAGAAGTTCGCCGGCATGTGATCCTTGTTGCTGATCGTGCCCGTCACACCCTCGAGGCGCAGCCGGGTGTTGACCTCCGGCAGTTGCTCCCACTGGTAGGAGCCGCAGTGAAGCGTGATCGTCGTCCCGGTCTCGGGGGCTTCCATGAGCACGGTCGCGGCGTCTTCCACGTCGGTCTCGAGGCTCTTGCCCGTCGCGGCGTCCCGGACCTCGAGGTCGCCGAACAGCCACTCGAGGACGTCGAAACAGTGGACGCCGAGTTCGAACAAGGAGCCGCCGCCGGCCGCGTCGGGATCGAGCGGCCACGAGGGCGGCGCATCGCGCGCCGGCGGCCGGCCGAGCGGGCCGTCGTTGAGCCGGGTAATCGAGGCGTAAGGGACGTGGCCGACGCCCCCGTCGTCGTAGGCCTCCTTGACGCCGGCCATGTCGGGCTGGTAGCGCAGCGTGTGATCGACGCCGATGGCGATCCCGGCCTCGCGGGCGGTCTCGAGCATCGCGTCGGCCTCCTCGGTCGAGCGAGCGAGCGGTTTCTCGACGAAGACGTCGACGCCGACCGCGGCCGCCTGTTCGACGGCTTCGGCGTGGAGGAAGGGAGGGAGGGCGACAACCGCCGCGTCGAGTTCCTCGGAGGCGAGCAGCGCCGCGTAGTCGTCGTACGTTCGCGAGACGCCGGCGCGCTCCGCTCGGTCGCGGTTCTCGGGGACGGCGTCCGCGGCCGCGACGACTTCGATGTCCGGCATCGCGAGCGCCGACTTCAAGTGTACCATGCCGATGTTCCCGACACCGAGGACGCCAAGCGAGAGCGCACTCGAGTCGGTCCACCGATCCAGAAGCGTCAGTGCCATCTGCCCGAAAAGGGGCTGGCTGCGTGCTTTGTTATCGTCGCCGTACCGTCACGCGGCGGCGAGTAGCGCCACCATTCGGGAGACGGCGGCCCGTCAGCCGCCGCACCGACCGTCAGCTCCAGGTCGGCGTCGCCTGCTCGCTAACGGTCGTGGGTCCCGCCGTCCGACGTGCGACAGCTGCCATCGTCTCGACGGTGAGGTCGGTCGCGGAGCGTCGGCGCTCGAGGTGCGAGAGGATCGCTCGCATGCGCCGGTCGTCCCGCTCGTGCGTGAGGTTGTTCGGATGCAGCCACATGTGAAAGAGCCCGTCGGTGCGCGCCGCCTCGTCGATCCCGCGGCGGGCCAGGACGACCATCGGATCCTCCCAGATCGACTCCGCGACGGTCCGCGCTCGCCCCTCGAACCCGAAGAGGAACATCGAGGCCGGGACGTTGACCAACCCGTGCTCGTCGACGGTCGGCTCGACCAGCATCGACCGGTCGCGGATCGTCGAGTCGAAGACGCCGCGGACGCCGTCTCGCGTCGGCGATCGACCCCGGTAGGCGGTGAGGCCCTGCTCGGCCAGCACGTCGCGGTGGCCGATATCGTTGCGCGGGTAGATGAACGAGTCGATCGACTGCCCCCAGTCGGCCGCGATCTCGATGCTTCGCTCGAGTTCGGCGACGGCCAGTTGGCGGTCCGTCTCCGGGCGGCCGAACAGGACGTGCGAGAAGGAGTGGCTCGCGAGTTCGTGGTCGGCGTCGGACTCGAGGATGCCCGAGACGAGATCGCGGCCGAACCGGAGATCCTCTCGGTCCGCCCAGTCGGTTCGCTCGCGCTCGAACCAGCCCTCGGGTGCCGGATGCTTGGTGTGTACGCCGTCGCAGTCCTCGAGCATGAGGTGGCCGACGACCGCCCACGTCGCCGGTACGTCGAACTCTGCTAACAACTCGAGCATCGAGTTCCAGCCCCGACGGCCGGATTCGATCCGTTCGGCCGGCGGCTCGGGGAGGTCGTGAAAGCCCCACCCGAGTTCGGCGTCGAGCGAGATTACGACGCTGCCCACGAATCCCACCACAGTTGAACGCGTCTCATATCGGGACGGTCGCGTTTGGATGGCTTTGTTATGGGTTACTTGTTGTGGCCCCGACCGGACGCGGCCGGTCGCACGGGCGGCGTACGACCGCCACAGCGGTGGATGGGAGTCGGCCAGCGCGTTAACGCGACCGAACGGGACCGGCTCGCGTCGACTGGCGCGTGAAACCTCTCTATAACAAAACGCTCATCGACCGACCTGCGTGATAGCAGGCGTCTTCGACGTCTCAGAACACAATCATGAGCGGATCTACAACCCCCTCCGAGCGGGCGTTCGTGCTCGGACTCGACGGCGTACCGTGGAGACTCATCGAGCGATGGAGCGACGAGGGAGAACTGCCCAACTTCGCCAGGCTGCGCGAGGAGGGTGCAGCGGGGCCACTCGACAGCACCCGCCCGCCGACGACGCCGCTGGCGTGGCCGTCGATCGCGACGGGCGTCTGGCCGGACAAACACGGGCTCTACGGCTTCCAGAATCTCTCCGCCGAGTATAGCCACGAGATGTACACGAGCCGGGATCTGGCGCAACCGGCCCTCTGGGATCAGCTCGGACCGGCACACGTCGGGAACGTGCCGATGACGTATCCGGCAAGCGAGATCGACGGCACCATGGTCACGGGCATGATAACGCCCTCGACCGACCGACAGTTCACACAGCCGCCGGACCTGCAAGACGAGATCGAGGCGCGGATCCCCGACTACGAGATCAGTCTCGACTACCCCGAGTACGCCGATCGGCTCGACGACTTCCAGATCGCCGTCGACGAAATGCTCGCAAAGCGGCGGCAACTGATGGAGCTTCAGATGGATCGGGCCGGTGACGACTGGCAGCTCTTCTTTTTCGTCTACACCGCACCAGACCGGTTCCAGCACCTCGTCTGGGACATGGACAAACTACTGGCCCACTACAAGAAACTCGACGAGATCGTCGGCGAAGTCATCGACTACACCGACGAGCACGCGGCCGACCTCTATGTCGTCTCCGACCACGGCTTCGGGCCGATCGAGGAACTCGTCTACGTCAACAGCATCCTCGAGAACGAGGGCTACCTGTTCCGCCGCGAGGACGAGGGCACCCGCGGGGCGCTCGCGAGTCTGGGCATCTCCAAGGACTCGATCACCGGCGCGCTCAGCCGGGTCGGAATCACCGAGGAAACGCTCGTCCAGTCGCTCCCCCGGCGACTCGTCGACTCCGTCGCCGAGCAGATCCCCGGCGATCACGCCCTCTACGACGTCGACTTCGACCGGACCGTCGCGTTCGTCCACGACACCGGCAACCTGTACATCAACGACACCGAGCGCTTCGACCGCGGGATCATCTCGCCGAGCGAGGTGCCACAGGTGAAAGCCGACATCAAGGCTGCCCTCGAGTCGGCGACCGATTCGGATGGCGACCCCCTGCTCGAGGTGTTCGACGGCGACGAGCTGTTCCCGACCGACGAGGAGTCGCCGGATCTGGTCGTCGGCGGTCGCGGGACCTACGAATCGCGCAGCGCGGTCTCGGATTCCGTGCTCGGCGACACCGGGACCTACGACGCGAGCCACCGCAGCGAGGGGATCGTCCTCTGTCGGGGCCCCTCGATCGCAGCCGACGCGACGCTCCGCGGCGCTCGAGTGGTCGACATTGCCCCGACGCTGCTCCACGGGATCGGCCAGCCGGTACCCGAAAACACCGACGGTCGGGTGCTGTTCGATGCGTTCGACGAGGAGGCGGGGCCGGCCCAGACGAAAGTCGAGTGGACGGCCGTCGCTCAGACCGACACCGACGGCGAGGTCGACGAGGACTTCGACGACGTCGAGAATCGGCTCAAGGGTCTCGGCTACATGGAGTAACGACGGGGCCGTCGCCGCGACTACGACCGCTTGCGCGGCAGCGAGACGGTGATCGCGTTGCCCGTCTCGGTGCGTTCGAACGTGATGTGGCCATCCGAGAGGTCGACGACCCAGTAGACCAGCCACAGCCCGAGCCCGGACGTGTGGTAGATATCGTCCATCTCCCAGTCACCGGTCAGTACGCGGAACTCGACCTCAGGAATCGGCGGACAGCTGTCCTCGATCGTGAGTTCGACGCGGTCCTGGCGAGTGTCGACGGACACGGACAGCGTCGGCTGCCCGTTCGGATTGTGCTGAATAGCGTTCTCGAGGAGTTCGATCACCGCCAGTTCCATCTCGTGGAGCGTCCAGGCGACCGCCGCGTCGGGGGCTGTCAACTCGACCGTCACCGCGGGATGCTGGTCGCGGATCGTCTCGATCGCGTCGGAGGCGACCTGAACGAGGTCGATCGGCTCCGGCGTCGCCCGTTCCGTGAGCAGCTCGATAATTTCGCGCTGTTTGGCAGTGCTCTCGAGGAGTTCGCGTCCCTGTCGACGGATGGTCTCGGCGCGTTCGCTCGCGGGGGCGTCGGCGGTTCGGGCGATAGACTCCGCGTTGCCCATGATGACGGCCATATCGTTTCGCAGGTTGTGTCGAAGGAGGTTGTCCATGACCGCGAGCTGGCGCTCCCGCCGTCTGCGATCGGTGATATCGCGGGTGAAGCCGGCGATCTTGACGACCTCGCCGTCCTCGAGGACCGGGACCGCCCGGACCCAGGCCCAACGGCTGTAGTCCGTCTTCGGATTGACCCGATACTCGATGTCTACGGATTCCCCTGCCGACGCGTGGGCCATCGCCTCCCGGATGCAGTCGACATCGTCGGGATGAACGACCTCGAGAAAGCTGTGCGGATCCTCCTCGAGTGCCTCGACGGGCAGGCCGAAGACGTCCTCGTACGCCGGATTGACGAACAGCAGTTCGGTCCAGTCGCCGTTGAACATCCACAGGACATCGCCCACCGCCCCGGCGATCGTTCGGAGGCGGCTCTCGGCGTCGCGGCGCTCTCGTTCCGCGGCGACCCGTTCGGTGATGTCTCGCGAACTGACGACGTAACCGTCGAGAGCGTCGTCCGGCGGATCGGTAAACCGGCTCTCGAGCCACACCCAGTCGCCGCTCTCGGTGGCGTGGCGGTACCGGACCGTCGCCGAGGTCTGTGTCGACGCGCTGATCTGGCTGAACCGATCGATGACCGCTCGTCTGTCGGCCGGGTGGATGTACTCGAGCGCGGGCTCGTCGACGAGCTGTGCCGGTTCGAATCCGAGGATGGACGTGCTCGCCTCGGTAACGTAGACGTACGTGCCCGCGTCGTCGACGACGGCGAGTTTATCCCGCGCGAACTCGAGCAAGACCGAGGCCATATCGCCGGTTTCCGGGTCCATCGGATACAATGGGAGAGATTAACGAGGGGGAGAGAAAAATATGGTGGCACGTCCTTGCCACCGTTCCGACGGAGACGGGACGGCGCTCGCGCTCAGTCGGCCGAGAACAGGTCGTCGAACAACGCGACGACGCGGCGTTCGACCTCGTCGCGGATCTCGAGAACGCGCGCTGTATCCTCGCCGTCGGGATCGGGAAGCGCCCAGTCTCGGACATCGACCGTCGTCTCCGCGTCGCCGAGTTCGAGAGTCGAACAGCCCATCGTCGCGACGGCGTCACAGGATCGCAGTTCCGCCGAGGAGATCTCACGGGGCGTGCGCTCGGTGAGGTCGAACCCCGCCTCCCGCATGACCGCAACCACTTCGTCGTGGACCGCCTCGGCCGGGTGCGTGCCGCCGGTCAGGATCTCGACGCGGTCCTCGAGGCCCCGGCGCTCGCGCTCGCGTTCGGCGAACGCGGTGGCCATCTGCGAGCGGCCGGCGTTCTGAACGCAGACGAACGCGAGCCGGACGCGGTCGTCGCTCTCGTTGCTCGCGTCGCTCACGGCGACACCCCGCTCGGTGTTCGAACGCCGTCGGTAGTGCGTTCGCCGGTGCTGTTGTTGGTCTCGGTTCGGTCGGTCGTCGTCCGGTGGGTGCGTTCGGAATTCATGATGGTTCGTTAGTCGTCGGTCGTCGGGTCGCCGGTCGCTCGCTCGAGGCCGTCAGCCGTCCGGCCCCGCCAGTCGAACCGTCGCTGGAAGTAGAGCGCGACGTTGACGAGCGCGAGCAGGACGGGGACCTCGATGAGCGGGCCGACGACGGTCGCGAAGGCGACGCCGGAGCCGACGCCGAAGACGGCGACGGCGACGGCGATAGCGAGTTCGAAGTTGTTCGAGGCGGCAGTGAAGCCGATCGCGGTCGTCGTCGAGTAGTCCGCGCCGATCCCCCGACCCATCCCGAAGCTGACGAGGAACATGACGACGAAGTAGATCGTTAGTGGGACGGCGATCAGGAGCACGTCGGCCGGCGCGGCGACGATGGTCTCGCCCTGCGTAGCGAACATCACGACGACCGTAAACAGTAGCGCCACGAGCGTCAGCGGCTCGATCGTCGGGACGAACTCGTCGTCGTACCACGCTTTGCCCTTCGTTCGGGTACCGACGTACCGGGTGAGGATCCCGCCCGCGAAGGGGACGCCGAGGAAGACCGCGATGGCGAAAAACACCTGCTGGGGCGAAACGTTGAACGCGGTGATTTCGGCTGCGAGCCCCTCCATCCCGAGCAGCGGCGGCAGGACGAGCGCGAAGAACCAGACGTACACCCCGTAGGTGAGGATCTGAAAGAGGCTGTTGAACGCGACGAGTCCGGTGACGTACTCGGTCGACCCCTCTGCGAGCTCGTTCCAGACCAACACCATGGCGATACACCGGGCCATCCCGATGAAGACGAGGCCGAGGAAGTACTCGGGACGGGCCGGCAGGCCGGGGACGAGCCCGCTGAAAAAGACCACCGCGAGCCCGAACATCAGCGTCGGTCCGATGAGCCAGTTCTGGACGAGGCTCAGCCCGAGCACCCGCCAGTTGCGAAAGACCGTCGGGAGCCGCGAGTAGTCGGCCTTCGCCAGCGGCGGGTACATCATCGCCACGAGTCCGATCTCCACGAGGTGGAGATCCCGGATCGGCCCGGTCACCGACGGCGCGACGTGGCCGACGCCGACGCCGACGACCATCGCCGCGAAGATCCACACGGTGAGGTACCTGTCGAGGAAGTCCATCGACCGCGGGTCGCCGCAGGCTTCGCAGTCGCAGTCCGGGCCGTGCTCGTGCGCATCGGCGTTAGACATCGGTCACGCTCCCCTCGAGGACAGTCACGAGCGCCACCGCCCGGTTGGTCGCCCGGTACTTCTTCCAGCGACCGTCCTTCCGGCCCTCGGCGAGTCCCGCGTCGACGAGCGCCGAAAGGGCATGGCTGACCCCGCTCTCGCTCGCGTCGACGACCGCGTGAAGCTCGCAGACGCAAAGCTCCGTTCCCGCCGCCACCAGGGCGCGGACGAGCGAGTACCGCGTCTCGTTTGCCAGCGCCGACAGCACCTCGAGTTCGGCGTCGATCCGCTCCCGGCCGATCGTCGCCTCGAGCGCGTTCAGTTCCTCGAGTCGCCGATCGACGTCCTCGTCGCAACAGGCCTCGAGTTCGTCTTCGAGGTACCGACGTAATCGCTCCGTGGCTTGTGCCATCGAGACACGATTGACAGACTGTTCAATTAAAGGTGCCGGTGTAACTCGATAGAGCTGCTGAAATGAGCTTTGTCGATATTCTATTCCCAAGTATGAGTTTGCCGGTAGGTATCGGTTGAGAAATACCTAAACTATAGTTCGAATCACGACTCGATCGAGCCAGCTCTCGAGGGACTCCGCGAGAGCGATGGCTCGAGGGACACTCGAACCCAGAAAAGCGGCCGACTGCGGTCGGTGACGCTACCGGTCGGAACGGACGAGTCGCAGTCCTGTCTTCGCCGTCTTCCAGGCCGGATAGGCGGTGTTGTAGACGCTGGTGGGCGCGTTCCGCGCCCCGGCACGGAGGAGTCGGTGGGTAAGCGGCGGACCGGACGTCGAGATCAGTTCGCCCAGATCTGCGTTCTCGAGCCACTCGAAGAACGCCGTCTCGGCCGGGGTCGCCGGCTCGGTCTCGCGCGCGCGGTCACGAATATCCGCCCACATGTGGCGCTCGTCCTGTCCGAGCACCCAGTCGCCGCGCTCCAAGGAGCGCCGGAGGTCGCGGTAGTCGGCGTCTGAGAACGGGTAGCCGTGCTGGGCCGGCTCGAGGCCGGCCAGCCGGAGGCCAACGGCGGTGCGGTAGCACTTCTCGCACTCGCCGCAGTTGCCGTCCATCCGGTCGTTGCAGGTCTGTAGCTGCAGGTTCGGGTCCTCCTCGCGGACGTAGTCGGCGATGACGTCCAGGCGCTCCTGTCTGGTGAGGTCGTAGGAGTCGTGGTGACACTGCGTGCCGGCCCACCGGACGTGATCGTCGATATCGGGTCTCGAGCCCCACTCGAGGTCGATCCCGTCCCAATGGGTCGCGGCGACGTAGAGGTCCTCCATCCCGCGCGCGTAGGCCACCGGCGCGCAGAGCCCGAGGAGGCCGAGGCCGTGGCCCACGGAGCTGTACCAGCCGCCGTCGACGTAGCGCTTGTAGTGGGCCAACAGCATGGGATGGTCGAGGAAGGAGAGCATGTTCGACTCGACGAAGGCGGTCTCGCAGCCGTGATCGTCGGCGAAGCTCGAAACGCGCGTCCGGAGGGCGTCCCACTTCCCGTCGTCGGCCGCGTCCGGCGTGATCGTCCAGCCCCGGATACTGATCAGCGTCGGCGACGCCTCGCGGTGGCGGACGTACGAACACGTCGAGTCGACGCCACCGGTGAACAGCAGGCCGCTCTCGTCGCCCGACTCGGGGTCGGGATCGATCGTCCGGCGCGCGTAGAGGGTGCCGCCCTCGAGGAAGTCGTGCATCTCGCACAGCGATGCCTTCACATCTTCGAGCGCCCGAGCGAACGTCGCGTCGACCTCGTCGACGTAGATATCGGCCCCGTTGGCCCACGCGACCGGACAGACCTGCGCGAGGACCGGGATCGCCAGAACGCCGTCGGGCACGTCCGCAATCGGCACGTCGTACTCGGTTCGAAACTGTTCGTCGGTGAAGAACCGCTCGAGGTCGCTCGAGGCGCGGATCGAACACTCGAGGGTGCCGTCGTCGGTGGAGAGGTGGTCGATGAGTATCGATGACATAGGTGGCGTGTGGGTTGATCGATCGGACCGACCACTACCCGCTACAAAAATCATCAGAACCGTTGATCGATCACGAAAGGAGAAATCAACCGATAGCTGACTATATGGACGGCATAGGGACGGCATAGATCGGCTACAGCCGCGCTACGATCTGCTTTCGACGGTAGGAGCTGTATAACAAACGGCGTCAGCGGCGAGGAGTCGGCCAACACATGCATGTCGGGATGGACCCGGAGCGATCCGGTGAGCGGCCATGAAACGATCGACGCTGAACGCGACGGTCGCAGTCGGGTTCGTCGCCGTCGCGATCGCGCTCCTCGTCGCGCGGGCGAACCCGGCGACGGCCTACGAGTCGTCCGTGTACGCGGGCACGCCGACGACCGCCTGGCTCGGGTTCGCGCTCGCGCTCGCGATCGCCGTCGGCACGTCACTCACTTGCCGAGGCCGCCAGCAGGGACTCGGCATCGGCCTCGGCGGGTTTACCGTCACGGCCATCGCGAGCCTCCCGGTGATCCGGAACTACTACTTCGCCGGGATGGGCGACGCGCTCAGCCATCTGGGGTGGACGCGTGACATCGTCGCCGGCACCACCGCACCCCACGAGCTGTTCTATCCGGGATTGCACTCGATCGCGTCGACCCTACACTTCCTCGGCGGCGTATCGGTCGAGCGCGCCCTTCTCGTCGCGATGGTCGTTTTGTTCGTCCCGTTCGTGATCTTCGTCCCGCTCGTCGTTCGCGATATCGGTGGCGGCGGGCTGGCGGTCGGGCTCGCCGCGATCGTCTCCTGGATCGTGCTGCCCGTCAACAACATCGCGACCTTCATGGCCGTCCACACGAACTCGAACGCCCTGTTCGTCGTGCCCCCGGTCGTCTTCGCGGTCGTTGCTTACCTCCGGCGGCGGTCAACGATCGAGCGACTCCCCTTCGGCGTCTCCCCGTTCAGCGCGCTCATCTTCCTGACCGGGTTGGCGCTCCTGTTGATCCACCCCCAGCAGATGTTCAACGTCGTCGTCTTCATCGGCGCGATCAGCGCCGTCCAGTTCCTCGCGCGCCGACGCTACGACGATCACCCGATGCTCGAGCACCCGACGACCTACGTCCACACGATCTCACTGGGCGGGCTGTTCGCCCTCTGGGCGCTCGGCAACGAGCGATTCAGGCGGGCCGCCGTCGCCCTCGCTACCGGCTTGCTCTCGGCGGATATCGGCGGCAGCGCGCAGGTCAACCAGCAAGGATCGTCGTTGACCGAGATCGGCGGGAGTCTCTCCGAGATCTTCGTAAAGATGTTCCTCGACAAGGCGATCGTCGCCCTCGTCGTCGGCCTGTTCATTCTGGTCGTCTGGCTCGGTCGCTCGAGCCTCGACGCGGAAGCCAAGTCGTACGTGAACTACGTCGCACTCGCGCTGTTCCCGCTGTTCGGTATGTTCCTCGTCTACTTCCTCGGGACGCCGAAGATGGCGTTCCGCCAGATGGGGTTCATCTACGTCCTCGTAACGATCCTCGCGGGGGTCGCCCTGGCCCAGTTCGTCGGCGGACTCTCGAAGACGATTTCGACGCCCGGCGCGAACGCGGTGACGGCGCTCGTCTTGGGCGCCTGTCTCGTGTTGGGACTGATGACGATGTTCTCGTCACCGCTGATCTACAGATCGAGCCAGCACGTGACCGAGAGCATGATGAGCGGCTACGAAGACGGGCTGGAACACGGAGCGGAGGGCGTCCCGTACGCGGGCATGGGATACGACCCCTACCGGTACGATCACGGTATCAACGGCCTCGCGGACGGGGACACGCTCAGCGGAGCGACGACGGCGACCGGGTCCGTCAACGCCACCGTGTTCTCGGCCGGCAACTACAGCGGGGCCTATCCCACCGACGAGTACTACTTCGTCGTCACGGAGTGGGACAGGACGAGAGAGTTGCGGGTCTACGAGGAGCTCAACTACGACGCAGCCGCAGTCGAGGGGCTCGAGACCGAGCCGACCGTGAACAAGGTGATCTCGAACGACGAGTTCACGATGTACGCGGTCGACAGCGAGCCGTAGCGGTCGCCGTCGGCGATCGGACGCGGAGTCAGCCACACCCAGCCTGACGGATGATCACGCCGCGACGGTCACGGATCCGTCGCCGGTCTCGCTCGCTCGAGCGAGCCGATTGACCGTCGGTCACGATGGCGCCACTGCCCGAAATTGCGGGGTAATAGTCTATTACTGGATGGAAACGACGGTCGTGACCCTCTGAAACAGTAGCGGGAGAGCGTTCGTCCCGGAAACAGCCCGGTCGCCGGAAACAGCTTTCGCTCGGTCTCTCTCCGGCGATACGCTCGTATTTCCGTCGCAAATACGAGCTTATGTGCCGGGTGATGCGATATCGAGACAGTCATATATTCGGAAACCATCCCCGATTCATTGTTCTATATTTCCCACTGGCGGGAACAAAGTCTGTAAATTTAAGCCATGATGGCAAGAAAAAGTTTATGAGCGTAAGACGGAGTTACGGAGATGTATGGCGCAGAACCCCCGTACGTCCGAGACGGATTCCACTCCGACTACAGGTCGTAACTCTGGATTAAGCCGCCGTAACTACGTTCGCTCGCTCGCCGCGGTGGCGACGGCGACGACCGCACTCGGCGGCGCCGGAGCAGTCGCGGCCCAGGACGACTACGAGGTCATCGAAGCCCAGGGACAGACGATCACCATCGGCGCAGGCGAGACCTGGGAGAACAAGCTGATCGACATGACGACCGGTGCGGACATCGTCATCACCGCCCGCGACACCGACTGGACGATCCGAAACGTCGGTTTCAAAGGCGAGAACACGTCCGGCACCGGTACCGCCACCTTCGGCGTCGCCGACGTGAGCGGCGGGACGAGCACCGTCGAGAACGTCTACCTCGGTGACGGCTCGAGCACGGGCAACAGTAACCCGAACGGGCACGGCCAGACCGCCTTCTGGGTCGCCCCGGACCACTCCGGGCACATCGACTACAAAAACGTCAACATCCAGAACTTCGCGGACAACGCGATCTACGGCTCCGCGCCTGGCAGCAAGGGAGGTGGCACTGTCCATATCGACAGCAGCTACGCCGCGAACTGTTACGTCTCGCACTTCCGACTGGCCACGGAAGGCAGCAAGGTCACGAACTCGAGTATCTACGTCGACGGGAGCGAGGGCTACGTCGGCCGCGGTATCTGGGCGTGGGCTCCCGGGACGATCGAAGTCGAGAGCTGCCAGATCGCGATGAACGGGCAGAACAACGCCATCGTCGCCGGCGCGAACGGGAAACCGACGGAAGTCGTCGTCACGGAAAGCGACTACGATGACACAGCAGGTATCGCCGAACACGCCGGCTCGAACGTCGAACTCGGCACCGATGTCGGTACGAACCCCGAGCCCTTCATCCCGGACGGCGTCCCAACCTCGCCGGAAGAGGCCGCATCGGGCGGCTCGAACTGATCCCCGCTGCCGCGACCGCTCGCCGACCCGGTTCCCGCTGACGCTCCCCTCCACCGATTCCCCTCCGATCGGTCTTCCCCGACCGATCCCCGCTGACGCACTCCTCCACCACGCCGAACCCGGCCGGTCCTCCACCGGCCCTCCACCGACCCTCCGACTCGCCGCCGCCCCGGTCGCGTTTTTCGGTTTCGATGCGCACGCGTACGCGTTTCGTCTGTTTTCGACTCGAGCGGATCGTTCACGCGCCCTCGAGCGCGACGTCGGTCCCCCTCGACTGCATCGACCACTGGACCCCGACGACACCGACGAACAGCGGCTCGGTCGGGTTCCGGGGCCGGTAATACCGAATTACTCGGGATTGAAACCTGTGACTTCGTGCTTCCGAGGGTTCTCGGGCGGTAATTCTGTATTACCAAACTGAACTCGCGCCCCGAGCTGGCCGCGGAGAGAATTTTATATGCGTCTTGTTGTTCCCAAAATAGTCATTCAATATTATACCATTCGTACCGATTATAGATACAGTCTGTAAATTTTAGGTACAGAAATGCGGAAAGTTTATGCCGTTAGTATCTAATTACCCGATTGCATGGCACGCGACTCTTCGGTACTGGATGACGAGTCGACCGCCTCCGACGACGGGGAGGCGGCCGACGACGGCGGTAACGACGGATTACTGCACCGGCGATCGTACATGAAGCTGGCCGGTGCGACGACCGCGGCGGCGACGCTCACGGGAGCCGCGAGCGCCGACGACGACTACGACGTGATCGAGGCCCGCGGGCAGACGATCCGCGTCGGCCGCGGCGAGACGTTCGAGAACAAACTGATCGACCTCACGACGGGCGCGGGTTTCCTGATCTACGTCGAGGGAGCGAACTCGACGATCCGCAATATCGGATTCAAGGGCCTCTACCGCGGGGACTCGTTCATGATTTCGATCGACACCGGCCCGGGAGACATCCTCGTCGAGAACGTCTACCTCGGCGACGGCGCGACGAAGGAGGGCTCGAGTTTCGTTCACGGTCCCGGTGCGGTCTTCATGCACCGGGGCAGTCAGGCGGACATCACCTTCCGTAACTGTAACGTCCAGGGTTACCCGAACAACGGCTTTTACTGTTCCAACACGCCCTACGGCGGCAGCGTCCGCTTCGAGAACTGTTTCGGCAAGAACAACGGCGTCACGACCTTCCGGTGTGGCAGCGCAGAAGACGAGATCGTCAACTGCGTCGCCTACAACGACAACACGGATTACGGGCGCGGCTACGGCGGCTACGGCGAGACCAACGGCCGCCCCGTCTGGGTCTGGAACGGCGGGACCGTGACGATCCGCGACTCGCACTTCGCGGACGGGCCGTACCCCTACGCGCTCGTCGCCGGCGCGAACGGCTCGCCCGGTAGCGTCGACTTCCGGAGCGGCGGCTACCGCGGCCAGATCCATCGGGCCAGTGGCTCGACGGTGAGCATCGGGAACGACGTCTCGAGCGATCCCGACCTCTCGATCCCCGACGGCGTCCCGACCTCGCCGGAGGAGGCCGCATCGAGCGGCTCCGGCGCCACCGGCACCAACCAATCGACCGACGACGAGAGCGTTCAGCTCCCCAACGTCCTCCTCGTGGACGGCAGTCCGGAGGACGCGACCCGATACGAGTTCAGCGTCGACGGCGCGATCGAGCGTTCGAACTACGAGGGTGCGTCGATCGACGACGAGGATGCGATCGACGGCTCGCTCGTGCAGGGCAGCGTCGCCGACTGGAAGGACGCCTTCCGGTTCGACGGCGAACTGACGAATCTCACCGTCGACGGCCCGGGAACGGTCTCCGTCAACGGCGAGCAGGTCGACCCCGACGATTACGGCCAACAACTACCCCACGTGCTCGAGGTCGCGAGTCGGGGCACGCCAACGAGCTACGAAATCACGGTCGACGGCGCGGTCGAACTCGTCTCCGACGACGCGCCGACCGCCGACGCGACGACTGTCTCGGGGTCGACCGTCCAGAGTTCGCTCACCGACGGAAGCCAGACGTTCCGGTTCTCGGGGGCGCTCACCGACGTGACGTTCACCGACGGCGAGGCGGACGTGACCGTCGACGGCGAGCCGATCGATCCGAGCGAGTACGGCGACCACAAGATGCTGCCCCACGCGATAGTGGTCGACGGCGTCGAGGCCGACGGGCCGAGCGCCTACTCCTTCGAGGTCGACGGGACGGTCGTGCAGTCGAACTACGACGGCGCGTCGATCGACACCGAGGACGTGATCGACGGGACGGCCGTCCGCGGCGCGGTCGGCAACTGGCTCGACGCCTACTGGTTCGACGGCGACATCACGGACTTCCACCTGTGCGGTGACGCCACGGTCGACGTGCAGTACAACGCGCGCGACCAGTAACGCGACTCGGTTTTCTCGTTCCTCGTCGGACGGCACAACACAGCGCTCTTCGCGACGACCTCATCCGCGCACAATCGTAAGTTCGCGAAGCGGTATCCGAGATCTCGTCCGCTACGGCAGTCACAGACGAACCGACACCCAGTTGGGCGATATCGAACGGCTTCGTCGCGGGACGCTCGAGTCGGTCGGAGGGCTCGATCGGCCGTCAACCGAGCCATCCGCAGCCGACGCTCCGTACGGACCGTCGAGTCGTAACGGACCAACCCCGACCGAATGCGATCGAAAGACGGAGTGAAGCGGAGTCCGGGTGCGAGTGAAAACGCTAGACGTTGTACTCGACATCGACGGTCGCGTCGCCGCGCAGGCGGAAGTCCGTGATGTCGCCGTCGAACCAGTAGGCATCGAGTTCGTCGTCGACGCTGCCGCTGACGGCCGTGCCCTCGACCGTGTCGCCGGGATCGACCGAGGCGTCTCGGTAGCTCGCGGTGACGACCTCGCCGTCGACGGCGAAGGAGTACGACGACTGCCCGTCCGTGCCCGAGCCGTCGATCACGATGGCGTTCGGGAGGCGCTTCTGGCCGTTGTAGTCATCGGGATCGATCCGCTGGTCGTCGAGGTAGACGTGCGCCGTGCCCTCGCGGAAGGTCACGTCGGTCAGCGCACCGGAGAACCGGAACCGCTGTGCGTCGCGTTCGATCGACCCCTCGACGGTGGTGTCGGAGAGCACGGTGGCGTACTCCTCGGAGGCGTCACCCGCGACCGTATCGATCGTGCCGTCGACCGTGAGCTCGTAGCTGGCGTTCGAGCCGTCGCCGACCAGCGTCAGCACGTGTGGCTGTTCGTCGCCGTAGTCGGCGGGGTCGACCTGCTCGCCGTTGACGTAGACGCGAGCGTCGCCGTCGAGCGTGAGGTCCGTCAACTCGCCGCTGAACTTGAAGCCGTCGCGCCAGCCGGCCACGCTCCCGGTGATGATCCCGCCGTCGACGGTGTCCTCGCCGTCGATCGTGGCTCCCTTCACGGTCGCCTTCTGGGCGGCCCCGGAGACCGCAAACTCGTAGCGCGTCCCGCCCGAGGTGCCGACCCCGTCGACCAGCAATGTGTTCTCGAGGGTCGGCTGATCGCCGTTGTACTGGTCGGGGTCGATCGTCTCGCCGTTGACCTCGACGTGGGCCGAGCCCTGACGGAACGCGACCTCGTGGAGGTCGCCGGCGAACCGGTAGCCGTCGACGTGGGACGTGTTCGTCACCCAGCCGGTCGCGCTCGTGGCGTCGATCGAGTCGTAGCTCTCGAGCGAGCCGACGTTCGGATCGTCGACGAGTTCGTCGGTCGCCTCGACGTAGTACTCCGTCGGCTCGCCGGTGCCCGTCACCGTGAGGGTGTTCGCTGGGAGGTCCGACTCGCCGTCGCCGCTCGAGGGCGAATCGGACGTCGATCCGGCGCTCGCGGCCGCTTCGGGGGAGGTCGGGACCCCGTCGGGGACGAAATGCTCGGGGCTACCGTGAGTGCCGGAGCCGTCGTCCGTGTGGACCTGATCCATGGAGACGGACGGGCCGTTGTGCGTGACGACGCCACCGCCGGTCCCGTTCGTAATGACGTGGGTGTTTTCGATCGTGGCACCGCCGCCGTAGTCGCCCGCCCAGACCCAGATGCCGCGGCTCGCGGCCCGAGTGCCGCTCTTGTAGACGACCGAGTTCGAGATCGTACAGCCGTTATCGCCGATGCGGAGCCCCGTGTGATGGGTGTCGTAGGTGTAACAGCTGTCGATGTGGATCGAGCCGCCGTTCCCGTTGTACGCGGGCGCGGAGCCGTAAATTCCGTTGCAACCGGCGTGGCCGAAGTTGACGTTCCGGACCTCGAGACGGCCGCTGTGGTCGGGGTCGACCCACATCAACAGCGGCCGCTCGTTCGAGGGCCGGTCGGGGTCGCCCCGGCCCCAGTAGATGTTCTCGAGCGTGGAGGTGTTACCGCCGGTGTCGGCGATGCCGAAGACAGTCCCGCTGTTCGGGGCCGTGCCGGTCGCACCGAGGGTGCCGCGAAACCCGATATTTCGAATGGTCCAGTTCGTTCCCTTGGCGATGATGGTGATGGTCCCGCCATTGCCGAGATCGATCAGCTTGTTCTCCCAGGTCTGGCCGGAACTGACGCGGATCGTCTGCCCGCGGGCCTCGATCACGTCGTAGTCGCCGGCGGCGCTCGCCGGGCCGGTGCTGACGCCCGCAGCGATCGCCGTCACCCCGGCCAGTTTCAGGTACGACCGTCGATCGATCGTTCCGCCGTCAGTTCGTTCGTCGTCACTCGTGGTCGGTTCGACGGGACGGTCACCGTCCCGTACCGGTTCGTCGCGTGCCATGCGACCTGAGAGAGAACACTACCGAACCATAAACTTTCCTCCCTCGTTATCAGTAAGATTTCGTGATTATAATTATATCGTGGTATATTGTTCACTTTCTCATGGATTTTCTATCACGGGATCTTATATACAAAATCGGGAGACTTCAGGGTGAGGCACTATCTCTGCGCCAATTATGATACTGATAGAAAGATAGTTTCGAATTTTCTACTGTCAGAACGGAGGGACAGTACGTCGATGTACGATTCGTGACCTGATCCGTTTCGTGGTCGACAGGATATCCGAACACTCAGGTGACAACGTTCGTTCCGACGGGACAGTCAGCCGAATACGGTGTCACGACGCGACTCGAGGACGCTCTGCGAGGAGTGGACGTCGTCGATGAACGAGGTGAGCGCGAAGAGCCGGTAAACGGACGTGCGGTCGTGGTCCGCGTGGGCGTCGAGGAACGCGTGGAGTTCGTCCGTCGAGAGCACGTCGTCGACGGCCTCGCACTGCTCGACCTGCGTGCGAATGCAGTCGACCGTATCCGGCCGGAGCTGCGAGCCCGTCTCGAGGCCGTTGATCGACTTGACGATCGGTCGGACCGCGTCGAACACGCGCGGATACCGCGAGAGCAGATCGTCGACGAACGCCACGGCTTCGTGACGGGTAGAGGCAACGGGCACGCCGTAGTCGGGGTGGGGGAGCGCCGCGGCGGCCGGCTCGAGTTCCGAGAGGAAGGCGCGGTACAGATTGTACCGGGCCTTCTGGTCGGGCGGGCAGTTCATCGCGTACCGGAAGAAATCGATCGAGTAGAACGGGGTCGTGCTCCAGAAAAAGAAGCGGTTGCGGTCCTCGCCCTCGAACAGGAAGTTGACGCCCCGCTCGTAGACGAGGAAGTGGACGTACTTCGAGGCGGGGTCGGACTCGGGGTACATGCGAAGCCGGTCGCGGACGCTACGCCGAATCGCCTCGGCCGACAGCCCGGTAATTCGTGCGACCTGCTCGAGCGAGAGGAACGAGTTCTCGTCGATGACGTAGTCGACCAGGGCCGCCTCGTCGGCGAGCGGCCGCGCGGGGGTCAGATCGGGGAGAACCTTGTCGCCGCCGTCGCCGGTGACGTACGTGAGGCCGGCGTCGTACTCCTCGCGGAGCTGGCGGAAGAACTCGAGTATGAAGGAGGTCAGGAGTCCGATCTGGCCGTTTTTCGTTTTGACGATCCGGTCGAGGTCCGACCCGTTCGGCGGCCCGATCTCGTAGCGTTGCCAGTCGACCTCGAGTTCGTTGGCCAGCTCCCGAGCGATCTCGACGTCCGACGGGGGAACGAACTCGTCGGAGGCCATCGTGGCCGCTGTCGTCGGGATCCCCTCGGCGTTGTAGCCGGCGAGCACCGACCGAGAGTCGAGGCCGCCGCTCAGCGAAACGACATCGTGACTACCCTGTCCCGACCGCTTTCGACAGGCTCGTTCGAATCGATCGACGAGTTCGCTGGCGTTTCGCGATCGGCTCCGATCGGCGTACGCCGGCTCCCCGAAGTCGAAGCGGTGCAGCGCCGTCTCGGTGACTGCACCGCGGTCCGGGTTGACGGTGAGTTTCGTCCCCGGGCGCAGTCGGTTGGCCCCCTCGACGAGCGTTCGATCGCCCAGCGAGTAGCCAAAGAGGAGACACTGGGCGACGCCCATCGGATCGAACCCCTCGATCGGCGCTTCGTTGATCAGGTAGCGTAGCTCCCGCGAGAACAGGAACGACTCCCCGTCGTGGAAGTAGTACGTCGGCAGCCGGGCGAGCGGATCGTTGAGCAGCCCTAGCCGACCGCTGTCCTTGTCGACGGCGACCAGCAGGAACTCGCCGTCGGTCTCGAGCAACCACTCCGTCAGGAACGCTTCGTCGCCGTCGGCCGCGAGGACATCCGCCGCGACCTCGAGCAGTTCGCGCTCGAGTACCGCGTCGGGCCGGTCGTAGATCCGGCCCTCGAGGCAGACCCAGCGGTCCTCGTCTTCGACGACGCGGATCGGATACTCCGGGTAGGCCGTCGTGCCGATCGCAGCGGACGACGACTCGTGGACGATCTCGCGCTCGTAGCGCTCCGTGTGAACGAGCGGCTCGAGCGACGCGGCGAACGTCCCATCGTCGGACCTCGTCGTTCGGCCGGTGACACCAACCATGTCAGTACACGAGTGAGTAACCCGCATTGTAATGTCGGCGTTTACCGCCCCCAGTCGAGGGCTACCGGCTTCGGGCCGCGACGCTGTGTCGTAACCGGTCGCTGCCGTCAGCGAGGGTGACGGCCGCGTAAGAAGGAGGCTCCCGCGCCTGGAACAGCTGCTGGCACGCGACTGTTCCGGTACTGGATGACGGTCGTCGGGAGCCATTCGACAGTATGGATTCAGGTAATAAAAACCCTTCTCAGGAGCCGGATAAGTGAGCGAACGTGAGATCCGAGACGTACCGGCGGTGGAGGATTGGTACAGATCAGTCGCTCGAGGCGGCTGATTGTCGCAAGAACGGTCGACGCGGACGACGATCAGTGCCGCCGTCGAAGGCTCACTCGATGCGAGACAGTTTGCCGTCGACGTTGCGTTCGCGTCGGTGGTTCGTCACGGCGTGTGCGGTAGAGAGGAGGAGAAACGCGACGATGACGGTGCCGGCGAGGCCGAGCATCGGAAGGGCCGAGAGGACGGGGACGCCGAAAAACGCCGCCCCGAGGAGGGACGCACCGGTGACGCTGACGCCGGCGTACCATCGGTCCCACCGGTCCTGTCGATGGGAGTCCGTATCGAGGTACATCATCAGCAGGTCGGCGTTGTCCGACAGCGAGATCAGACCGCGGTCCTGATCGTACTCGACGATACCGGCGTCGTCCATCTTCGGGAGGTGGGTCTGGTAGAGGGCGACGTAGACGCGCTTGCGCTGGTCGGAACTGAGCGCGTTGACGTCGGTGTCGTTCTCCCAGGCGGCGATCTGTTCGGCGAGTTCACCGAGCGTGACCGTTTCGTCGGCTTCCAGCAAGTATGCGAGGACTTCTCGCCATCGTCGGTTTTTCAGGAGCTCGAAAATGACGTCCTTCGAGAGACGTTCGTCTTCATCGGCGTTGGCGACCGATGCGATTTCGTCCGGGAGGGACGTATCGATCGAGGACATTATGCAGCGCCTCCGGTCGGAGCGTTGCCATTCGAGTTCGCCGATCCCTGAGCCCGGTAGCCGGTATCACCGGAATCTCGGCACGACGGCGACCGCTGTACGTTCGAACGGCGAGTCGAAATCACGATTGACACACCAGGTTGTACACCAACAGAGATACTCTTAAACACGACCACGTTTCGCACCGTCTGCAAAGCGGGTACGGAGCGACTTCCGGACGGGGGAGCGGCGAGGTCGTTTCGTCGCTCTCTCGACCGGTTCCTGCCGGTCGGACGGCCGCGCGGTATCGATCGATTGTGCGAACGTACCGATGGCGTACGTCGGTTCCACCCCGGGTGACCGGACGCCGTCGAGCGTCGGCGGACTGCGTAACAAGACGGCACTGGTACCCACAGTTCGGTGGAACCGGTATAAAGTCGAACGACAGTTCACACGCGAAAGAGCGATTTACCCAATGAACGGACGATTTACGTCGTCGAGACGCCACAACGATCGGCACCCTTCATGTGGCGTGTGGACATTGACCACGATGGGGCGAAGCGACCGTCGACCGGACGCTTCACCCTGACGCGACCGATGGGACACGGTCTCGACGCGGCCGCCGCGGATGCTCGCTCGAGGCACGCGGCGGTCGAGTCGTTCGATTTTCTGGGCTCGATTCTCGCGCGAGCAACGCCACAGTAAGTCGGTGTTTCCCGCGAAACCATGTGAACCCCTTACAGTGCCGGCACGGTTTCGTCCGGCTACTGATGACGCGGTCTATCATCGATCAACAGAGCAGCGAATCACAGTCAGAGAAGGGTGAGACTGGCCTGTGTCCCGACTGCGAGACCGACACGATCGTCCACGATCCGGACCGCGGCGAGCAGGTCTGCGAGGACTGTGGCCTGGTCCTAAGCGAAGATCCCATCGATTACGGGCCGGAATGGCGGGCATTCAACGCCCAGGAGCACGACGAGCTGTCGCGTGTCGGTGCTCCCCTGACCCAGTCGATGCACGACCGGGGGTTAACGACCACCATCGACTGGCGGAACAAGGACGCGAACGGACACTCGATGTCGGCCGACAAGCACGGCCAGCTCCATCGCCTGCGCGTCTGGCAGGAGCGGATCCGAACGAAGAACGCGGGCGAACGAAACCTCAAGTACGCCCTCTCCGAGATCGACCGGATGGTCAGCGCGCTGGGCGTTCCCAAGCCCGTCAAAGAGACGGCGAGCGTCATCTATCGCCAGGCGCTCGAGCAGGACCTCATCCGCGGGCGCTCGATCGAGGGCGTCGCGACCAGCGCGCTCTACACCGCCTGCCGAAAGGAAGGGATTCCGCGCAGCTTAGAGGAAGTAACGTCCGTCTCCCGCGTCGAGCAACGCGAGATCGGTCGGACCTACCGCTACATCGCGGACGAACTCGGCATCAACTTAGAGCCAACGAACCCCCGGCAGTTCGTCCCTCGCTTTTGCTCGGAGCTAGACGTCAACAAAGACGTGGAAACCAAAGCCATCGAGATCATCGATCGAACCACCGAACAGGGGCTCCACTCCGGCAAGTCACCGACCGGCTTCGCCGCCGCCGCCATCTACGCCGCCGGTCTCCTCTGTGACGAGACCATCCCACAGCGGGCCGTCGCCGACACCGCCCAGACGACCGTCGTCACCGTTCGCAACCGGTATCGAGAACAGCTCGAGGCGATCGACCAGCAGCCCGCTACATGATCGACCGGTCGTCTTCTTCGTAGACCTCCTCGTCGAGCAGCGCGTGTAAGTTACTGTACGGAACGAACGCGAGGAACTGGTCGTCCCCGTCGTACAGCTCGAGACCGTTGTCGGCGTGCTCGTAGCGCTCACAGACGATCTGTCCTTCCGGGAGGATCGCGCGATACATATGAGGGATTAACGCCGTCGGATGAGATATAGCTGTCTGGGCTCGAGGGGTACGAGAAAGCCCACTCGTAATCGAGAGAGTCGACAGAGCTTCCGTGTACCTGAACCCGATAGACGATCCTCCCGAACTGCTCGGATCACGTGCCGGAATATTCTTCTCGTTCGACGGTGAGATATCACAAGAATAGAATAGTAACGGCATAAAACCAACACCACAACCACGAACGGATGGAAAAATATCGACGTGAGACGCTTCTAACGGTTCCTGCACTCGTCACCGCCAGCGCCGGCTGTGTGAGCTTCAACGGCGAATCCGACGAGTGGGAACTCGATCGAGAACGGCTCAGATGGCGGTACCAGACCGACGGCCGCGTGTCTGCGTCGCCTGTTCTCAGCGACGGACGCCTCTATGTTGGCAGTCTCGACGGCCATCTCCGATGGAACCGTCTACTTCGGGACGTACGGCGGGACGTTCTACGCACTCGAGACGGAGACGGGAAATATTCGCTGGACGAGCGAGAAACCGATCGGGACGATCAATTGCGATCCGATCGTCGTGGATGGAACCGTCATGGTCGGCGACCTCCGAGGGCACCTCCGTGCGTTCGACGCGTCGACAGGGGAGCAATTATGGACGTACCGAACCGGCAACGCGGTCCACTCGACGCCCGTCGTCACCGACGACACGATCTACTTCGGCAGTAACGATGGCTACATCTACGCCATCGAGCGAACGTCCTGAACGAGGGGCACCGAGCGAGGGTAACTGCTCGAGTCCGGCCGCCGAGCGAAATCGGTATACTCCCGCCGCCGCTACGACCGCGCAGTGACCGACGAACGTTCTTCGACGCCCGCCGACGAGCAGCGAAGCGAGTCCGCCGACCCGGCCGACGGTGAGGCGACCGACGCCGGCGCGGCGGCCGACGAGAACGGCGCCGACGAGTTCACCATCGCCGACTTCCACGACGCCAGCCAGCGCGAGGGCCGGCCCGTCCTGACGGCGGCAGCCGTCTCCCGCGCCCTCGAGGTCCCCCACGAAGAAACGAGCGACCGGCTCGAAGCCCTCGCCGACGACGGAAGCATAGAGCGCCTCTCGGTGTCGACCGATCCCGTGGTCTGGTACCCCAGCGAACTCGAGGACCTCACCGACCGCGAGCGGGTGGTCGTCTTCCCGAAGCGCCGCGAAATAATCGTCGACCGACCCGACCAGTTCACACGCGCGCAACTCTCGCAGTTCGCCCATCTGGCCGACGCCAACGGCGAGAAGGGGTATCGCTACGTCGTCCGCCCGGAGGACGTCTGGGGGACGCCCCACGACTCCTTCGAGGAACTGGCCCGGACGATGCGGCAGGCGCTCGGCCAGCGTTCGGAACGGCTCGAGGAGTGGGTCCACAGCCAGTGGGACCGCGCCCACCAGTTCCGGCTGACGACGCACGAGGAGGGGTACACCGTTCTCGAGGCCCAGAGCCCCGAAGTTATGGGCAACGTCGCCCGGCAGAAACTCGACGAGGAACACGTCCACGCACCGATCTCCGAGACCGAAGACTGGGTCCGCGAGGGGTCGGAGGCCGCCATCAAGCGTATCCTCTACGAGGCGGGCTACCCGGTACAGGACCACCGCGAACTCGCCTCGGGCGAGGCGCTGCCGATCGAACTCGGCGTCCGGCTCCGGGACTACCAGCAGACGTGGGTCGACCGCTTCGCCGAGGCCGGCGAGGGCGTGTTCGTTGGCCCGCCGGGCAGCGGGAAGACCGTCGCGGCGATGGGCGCGATGGCCCACGTCGAGGGCGAGACCCTCGTGCTCGTGCCGAGCCGCGACCTCGCGCGCCAGTGGGCCGACGCCGTCCTCGAGTACACCTCGCTCGAGGCCGACCAGGTCGGGCAGTACCACGGCGGCCGCAAGGAGGTGCGCCCGGTGACGATCGCAACTTACCAGATCGCGGGGATGGATCGCCACCGCTCGCTGTTCGACGACCGGGAGTGGGGGCTGGTGATCTTCGACGAGTGTCAGCACGTTCCCTCGGACGTCTACCGGCGGAGTACCCACTTGCAGTCCAAACATCGCTTGGGGCTCAGCGCCAGCCCGATCAGGGAAGACGATCGTCAGACCGAAATTTTCACCCTCGTCGGCCCGCCGATCGGCACCGACTGGGAGGCGCTGTTCGAGGCCGGGTTCGTCGCCGAACCCGAACTCGAGATCCGCTACGTCCCGTGGGGCGACGACGAGCAGGCAAACGCCTACGGCTCGGCCGACGGCCGCGAGAAGTACCGCGTCGCCGCGAAAAACCGAGGGAAAGTCGACGAAGTCCGCTACCTGCTGTCGGCCCACCCCGACTCGAAGGCGCTGGTCTTCGTCGATTACCTCGAGCAGGGGCGGGACCTCTCGGCGGCGCTCGAGGTCCCCTTCCTCAGCGGCGAGACGCCCCACCACGAGCGACGCCGATTGCTCGAGGAATTTCGCCGAGACGAGCGCGACCTCCTGATCGTCTCTCGAGTGGGCGACGAAGGGATCGATCTGCCGACGGCCGATCTGGCGATCATCGCCTCCGGGCTCGGCGGGAGCCGCCGGCAGGGGACACAACGAGCGGGCCGGACGATGCGTCCGGCCGGCGGTGCGCTGGTCTACGTGTTGGCGACGCGGGGGACTCGAGAGGAGGACTTCGCGCGGAAACAGCTCCAGCATCTCGGTCGCAAGGGGATGACAGTCCGCGAGCAGACGGTCGAGCGGGACGAGGACTGATCGGTTCGAGGTGCCGGCCGGTTCCGAACTCGAGCCGAGGCCAATATTCAAGGTTCCGTGTTCGGACTGTACTCATAGTATGAACGAATCGCGCGTATTCGAGGTGGTGCGACGGTGAGCGACGAACCGACGCAGCGCCAGATCCTCGTCGGCGAAACGGCCGACGGCGCGAACCTGAAACTACCGGTCGTCGAACTGCTCACCGGCCGGGGGTTCGTCACCGGCAAGTCGGGGTCGGGGAAGTCAAACACCGCGTCGGTCATCGCGGAGGAACTGCTCGAGGCCGGCTACCCGCTCCTGATCGTCGACACGGACGGCGAGTACTACGGGCTGAAAGAGGAGTACGAGATGCTCCACGCAGGGGCCGACGAGGAGTGCGACATTCAGATCGGGCCGGAACACGCCGAACAGATGGCGACGATCGCGCTCGAGGAGAACGTCCCCGTCATCCTCGACGTGTCCGGGTACCTCGACGAGGACGTGGCCGACGAACTGCTCCGGGAGGTCGCCCGCCAGTTGTTCGTCAAAGAGAAGAAGCTGAAGAAGCCGTTCTTGCTGGTCGTCGAGGAGGTCCACGAGTACATTCCGGAGGGCGGCGGCGTCGGCGAGACGGGGAACCTGCTGATCAAGATCAGCAAGCGCGGCCGGAAACACGGGCTGGGCATTCTGGGGATCAGCCAGCGGCCGGCCGACGTGAAGAAGGACTTCATCACGCAGGCCAACTGGCTGGTCTGGCACCGGCTGACCTGGGACAACGACACCAAGGTCGTCGGCCGGATCATCGACACCGAGTACTCGGAACTCGTCGCCGATCTCGACGACGGACAGGCGTTCGTCCAGACCGACTGGACCGAAGTCGACGTGCGGAAGATCCAATTCCGCCGCAAGCGGACCTTCGACGCCGGCGCGACGCCCGGCCTCGACGACTTCGAGCGCCCCGAACTCAAGTCGGTTTCCGATGCGCTCGTGGGGGATCTGCAGGAGATTTCCGAGCGCAAGGACCGCGAACAGGATCGGATCAACGAACTCGAGAATGAACTCGAGAAGAAAGAAAAGCGCATCGAGACCTTAGAGGACGAACTCTCCTCCGCGCGAGACGTCTCGAGTGCGGCCAGACAGATGGCCGACGCCTTACAGAACACGGAGACAGTCCAGTCGCAACTGCCCGGTGGGGGCGGCGAGGACCTGCGCCGGCTTCACGAGGAGATCGCCGAACTCGAGAGCGAACGCGACGACCTCCGCGAGACGCTCGAGGCTCGCGACGAACTGATCGAGGACCTCCAGGAGGAACTCGATGCGCGAGCCGGGAAACTCCGACAGCTCAAACAGGAGAACAAGCAGCTTCGCGGGATCGTCCGCGACCTCGAGCGCGAGCGGCCGTATCTGGACCCCGGCGAGGACGGGGAGAACGGCGAGGCCGAGGCTGGCGGTGGGGACGACAGCACCGACGACTCGGGAATCGTCCAGGCCGGCGGCGAGGCACACGAGTACGGGTACACGCCGGTCGGCGAGGGCGAGTCCGACGGGTCGGACGGTGACGGAGAGATGGACCCGACCGACGAGCCGGGATTCGTCGTCGCCGACGAGGAGCGCGACCTCGCCGATCTCCTCGAGGTCCCGTGGCTCGAGGAGCGAGTGGGGCGCGCGTGCGAGGGATCGCGGTGCTCGGTCGAGACGGCCGGCGACGTGCTCGCCGTCTTCGCCCGCGAGGGGCCACTCGAGACGGAACCCGTCGCCGCCGCGGTCGATCGATCGCCGGTCGCGGTCCAGAGTCTCCTCTCGGAGCTCCGGACGGAGGGGGTCCTCGAGCGGACAGACGAACGGACCTACGGGTTGAGCGACGACCTGCTCGCGGAGCTGACCGAGACCGCGGCGGCCGAGTGACCGCCGAGGGTGACTCGGGTCTCGATCGAGCGGCGGCTCAACGGTCGAGTCGATCGCCAACGGCCTCGATCGCCGACGTCTCGATCCCCTGGTGGACGGGGAGCGTGACGACTTCGTCCGCGAGCCGGTTGGCGGTCTCGTAGGCCTCGTTTCCGTGTACCGACTCGCGGAGGATCGGCCAGGAGTGAGCGCCGACGACGCCACAATCCGCGAGCGTCGACTGGAAGGCCGCCGGGTCGTCCGCGCGGACGGGGAACTCGTAGGGACTGATTCCTTTCGGAAGCCGGTCGTAGAGCGCAGTCACGTCGTCTCGGTCGTCGAGCACGCGCTGCCAGGTCCGGAAGTTCTCCCGCCGAGTCGCTCGAATCGCGTCCGGCTCCGCGGCGTCGGCGACGGCCTTCGAGAGCCTCGACATCGGAACTTTCGCGGCTTCGTACCGCGCTTCGGGGTCGACGCTCGCGGGGTCGTCCGCGCCGTTGGCCAGGAACGCCTCGACAGACCGATGGAGCGACTGGCTCGCCCCGAGGACGGTTTCGGCGACAGACGACGCCACGAACCGGCAGTCGGTGGCCGCGATCCGATCGGCGGGGCCGGCGAGCGCTGACGGTTCGAACGCCTCGCGGACCTCGTCGTCGGCACAGTAGAGGATGGCGCCGTCTGGGACCGGGAGCAGCTTTCGCAGCGTCGTGATCCCGAGATCGCCGACGGTCCCGAGCAGCGTTCCTTCGTCGACGCTCAGGGGCGCGTGCGCGTTGTCGTCGACGTGGTAACAGTCGTGTGTGTCGGCCAGAGACGCGATCCGCTCGAGGCCGGGTTGGGGGAAGCCGAAGTAGTTGACCGAGACGATCGCGGCGGTGTCGTCGTCGAGCCGCCGCTCGAGGTCGTCGAAGTCGGGCGCGAGCGTGGGTTCGATCGCGTAGAAGCGCGACTCGAGGCCGAGTTCGTGGAACGGTTCGACGACGGCGGGCGAGAGATAGGCCGGGACGAGGACGTTCTCGCCGGGCTCGACGAGCCCGGAGAGGCCGTCCCGGAGCGCGACCTTGCCGGCGCCGTAGTACGTGTACGCGACATCGGGGGCGTGCTGGTCGACGAACGAGCCGATACCGGGTGCCCCCGACCGCGAGACCGACGCGTCGAACACGGAGGGGGTAGCGGTGATCATGGCTTCGGTCGAGGCGTGAACGGCGCAGTGGGAACGATCATCGACGTAATACAGTATCGACCGACGCCTTAGTGATAGTGGCAATACTCCGAACGGACGAGCGTCAATCACCACTTACGATCGCCGAGACGACGGCGTTCGAATCCACTATCCAGTACTTATCGCCGACAGTGCAAGCATACAGCCGGCCAGCAGTTGCATAACAAAGCACGAGGGGGCGGACACCGCGTCCATGGCAGGTTCGACCGACGGAGAAGACCTTCGTCTGCTCGTCGTGGGGCTCGACGCCGGGTGTCAGCCGATACTCGAGCCGCTGTTCGAGTCGGGCGATCTTCCCACCCTCGAGCGGCTGTTCGAGACGGGGACGGCGGGACCGCTCGAGTCACAGATTCCGCCGTGGACCGCGAGCGCCTGGCCGTCGCTGTACACCGGGAAGAACCCGGGTAAGCACGGCGTCTACGATTTCCTCTCGTTCGACGGCTACGACTGGGACGTGGTCAACGCCTCGCACGTGCGGGCGCGACCGATCTGGGAGCTATTGAGCGAACACGGCGTTACGAGCGTCGTCGTCAACGTTCCGGTCACCCACCCGGCACGGGCGTTCGACGGGGCGCTGATTCCGGGGCTGACCGCCCCCGAGGACCCCGACTGTCACCCGACGGGAATCCTCGAGGACGTGAAAGTAGCCTGTGGCGGCGACTACTGGCTCTACCCACAGCGTAGTCCGGAGCCGGACCGATCGATCGAAGGGTACGAACGGACGGTCGAGCTCCGTGGGAAGGCGTTTCGCTATCTCACCCGACGGTTCGACCCGGAGTTCGGGTTCGTCCAGTTCCAGCAGACCGACTCGGTGTTTCACGAGCGCCCCGGCGACAAGCGGGCTATCGAAGCTGTCTATCGCGAGGTCGACCGACAGGTCCGCGAGACCATCGAACGGACCGATCCCGAGAACGTCCTCGTCGTCAGCGACCACGGCATGGGGAAAGTGACCGGCACCGAGTTCCGGGTCAACGAGTTCCTCCGGGACGAGGGCTACGTCAGCGCCAAGAGCGGCGGCGAGGGGATGCCGACCTGGTCGAAGGCCTGGGAGAACGACCTGCTCGAGGGGGCCGAGGCCGGCAACCGCGAGCAGAGCGCGCTCGAGCGGGCGATGAACGTCGCGGCGAAGTTCGGGATCACGACCCAGCGCGTCGCGAGCGCGCTCGACCGCGTCGGACTCAAAGAGCCGATCGGGACGCGAGTGCCAAACGATATGATCCGCGCGGCGAGCGAACAGGTCGACTTCCCCGAGTCGCGGGCCTACGTCCGCTCGAAGAGTGAACTCGGCGTCCGCATCAACCTCGAGGGCCGCGAGCCGAACGGGCAGGTCTCCGAATCTGCGTACGAGAGCGTCCGCGACGAGCTCGTCGACGAACTGTCGGCCGTCCGGACGCCCGACGGCGAACCGGTGTTCGACGCCGTCGAACCCAGAGAGACGTACTTCGAGGGGGAACACGTCGATCTGGCTCCCGACGTGGTGACGGTTCCCGCGGGGTTCGACAACGCGATCTCGGCCGACCTCGGAACGGGCCGATTCGGCGAGCCGATGGAGCCGTGGAATCACAAGCGCACCGGCGTCGTCGCGGCCGCCGGTTCGGCGTTCGACGAGTCGGCCGCGCTCGAGGACGCGACGATCTTCGATATCGCGCCGACGATCTGTTCGCTGTTCGACGTGCCGATCGACGCCGCGATGGACGGCGGCCCGCTCCCGATTATCGACGGGAGCACGGAGGAACCGTATCCGGCCTACGAACCGGCCCCGATCACGGCGACCGACGACGGTGCCGTCGAAGATCGACTCTCGGACCTGGGATACCTATGAGCATCGAAATACGCACCCTCGATCCGCAAGTGGATGCCGACGAGTGGAACCGTTACGTCGACCGATCGGACGGCTCGAACCCGTTCTTCCGGGCCGAAGCGCTCCGGCTGCAGGCCGAGGATACGAGAACAACACCCTATCTACTCGCCGGATTCAAGGGACAGGAGCCCGTCGGTATCTTTCCGATCTTCGAGTACACCAGAGGTCCGGTCACCGGCGTCTTCTCCCCCGCGCCACACTCGTGGACGTCGTACCTCGGTCCCGCGCTGTTGAACGTCGACAAGCTCAAACAGCGCAAGGCCGACCGGCGTATCAAGCGGTTTCTGGAGGGCTGTCTCGAGTGGATCGACGACGAGCTCTCGCCGCTGTACAGCAAGTTCGTCACCGCGGAGTTCGACGATATCCGCCCGTTCGTCTGGAACGAGTACGACGTCGAGCCGTGTCACACGTACATCGTGGACCTCGACGGCACCGAAGAGGAGCTGCTGAAGCGATTCAGCAGCGACGCGCGGAGTAACATCCGAAACGCCGACGAGGAGAGTTACACGATCGAAGAGGGCGACGGAGACGACGTCGAGCGGATCGTCCGGAAGGTCCGCGAACGGTACGAGAGCCAGGGCCAACCGTTCCATCTGAGCAGCGAGTTCGCCAGATCGACCTACGAGCAACTGCCCGACGGCGCGATCAGGCCCTACGTCTGCCGGGTCGACGGCGAGTTCCTCGGGGGGATCCTCGTCCTCGAGTCCGATCGGCGGCGGTATCGCTGGCAAGGCGGCGTCAAGCCCGATGCGGACGTCGATATCGCGATCAACGACCTGCTCGACTGGCACGTCATGCGCGACGGCCTCCGCGACGGGATCGCGGAGTACGACCTCGTCGGGGCCGGCGTCCCGAGCATCAACCGATACAAAGCGAAGTTCAACCCGCGCCTCGAGACCCACTACGAGATCACGTCGGGCGCGTTCGGGATCGACCTGCTAGTCGATCAGTATCAGAAACACCGGTAGCGCGTATCCTCGACGTTCCGTCCGAAAGGCCCCATTATTCCGCGATCCGATACTTCGACTGCCGGGCGTCCTCGAGACAGACCCGGCTGGTGACCAGTTCGTGATCCTCGAGCTTGCCGAGCGCGTAGCGAGCGGTCCGGGGGCACAGCCGCGTCTCGGCGGCGACCCCCTCCTGGGTCAGCGGCTGCTCGTACTCGAGGACTTTGTAGACGAGTTTCGCGCTGGGCGGGAGGTCGGCGAGGGCGGCGTCGGCCGAGCCGCTGGCCTCGTCGGTCGCCGCGTCGGCAGATCCCTCGGCTTCGGGTTCCGTCTCGGTCGCGCTCATCGCTCTCGACCTCGCTTGGCTGCCGGCGACTGCGATCGAAACGCGTGCGGTGCGGACATCATTCTCGCTCGAGACTACCGCAGTGTCTCACATATACGGCACCGACAGTTCAGAAATGCAGGCGGAAACTAACGATGTGGGCGATGGGTCGGTGCCCGGGTCAGCGGTGGCGGGAAACGGCCATCGATCGATGCTCGCGGGACCGACGCGGGACGGCCCGCCAGAATCACGACGCGGTCGGTCTCCGGAGCCAGTAACCCGTGCATAGTAAGGCGATCGGCCGCCTCACTGTTCCCCATGTTCGGAACCAGCGGTATTCGCGGACGGGTCGGACGCGACGTGACGGCCGAGCTGGCGCTGTCGGTCGGCCGCGCGGTCGCCTCGGAGGGATACGACCGCGTCGTCGTCGGTCGCGACGTTCGGGAGAGCGGCTCGATGCTCGTCGACGCGGTCGTCGCGGGCCTGTGTGAGTGCGGTGCGGACGCGCTCACGGTGGGCGTCGAGGCGACACCGACGATCGCTCGCGCGATCGAGCATCTCGAGGCTGATGCGGGAATCGTCGTGACGGCCTCGCACAACCCCGCAGAAGACAACGGGATCAAGCTCTGGAATCCGTCGGGGAAGGCGTTCGGGCCCGACCAGCGCGATGCGATCGAGCGCCGGCTCCGCGAAGAGGAGTACGACCTGGCCGACTGGGACGGCGTCGGCGACCGCCGCCACCGAGCGGGCGTTCGCGACCACCACGCCGAGACGCTCCGGGCGGCCGTCGATCTCGAGCGGGAACTGAGCGTCGTCGTCGATATCGGGAACGGAGCCGGCGGCGTGACGGCGTCGGTCCTCGACGACCTCGGCTGTCAGGTGCGCACGCTCAACGGGCAGGAAGACGGCTCGTTCCCGGGACGACCGAGTGAGCCGACCGCCGAAACGCTCGAGACACTGTCGACGCTCGTCGAGGCGACGGACGCCGACCTCGGGATCGCCCACGACGGCGACGCCGATCGGATGCTGGCGGTCGACGAGACGGGGATGTTCGTCCCGAAGGACACGCTGCTCGCGCTGTTCGCTCGAGAGGCGGCAGGAGAGGGGCAACGGGTGGCCGCCCCTGTCGACACCAGCCTCGCCGTTGACGACGCGCTGGCCGGCGTCGGCGCGTCGCTGACGCGGACGCAGGTCGGGGATGTCTACGTCGCGGAGCGAACGACGGAGTCCGACGTGGTCTTCGGCGGCGAACCCAGCGGGGCGTGGATCTGGCCCGAGGAGACGCGCTGTCCAGACGGCCCGCTCGCGGCCTGCAAGCTGACCGAACTCGTCGCCGAACGGGGGCCGCTCTCGGCGCTCGTCGGCGAGATCGACGGGTATCCGATCCGGCGCACGTCGCTCGAGGTCGAAGAGAAGGCGGCGGTAATGGCCGAAGCGAGCGAGCGAGTGCGGGACCGATACGACGAGATCGATACGCTCGATGGCGTTCGGGTCGAAACCGACGACGGCTGGTTCTTGCTCCGAGCGAGCGGCACGCAGCCGCTGATCCGAGTGACGGCGGAGGCGCGTTCGGCGACCGACGCCGACGCGTTGTTCGAGGAGGCACAGGCCGTGATCACGGAGATCGGCACGCCGAACGCCTGAGGAGAGCCGAACCGGGTTCGGAGGCGGCCGGACTCGCTGAGAACGACGATGTGAACGGCACGAGATCGACGGTGAAGCGCGTCGCTATCGTGCTTCTTTGGGGATGAAATCGGAGGTCTTCATCTCGCGGTAGGTGGCGCAGTCGGGACAGGCGTGAACGACATCGCGATTGTCTCCGAAAACGCGGGCGAACTGGCGGGTCACTTGGTTACCGCAGTTGATACATCGGGGGGCGCTCGTCTGTTGCCGGGACGACATTGGCGTCCACTTCGCGGATGGGTCCGTCGACATCACCAACCCGTAGCGACAGAAGGGTATTTACTATAGACAGCATAACCGTTGGCGCGAGCGGTAGTCGCGAGTTTCGGCCGGGAATATCACTGTGAGCTGACAATCCGCGTATCGAGAGTATCAACGCCTCGTTCGTGAGAAATACGATATTTCGACCGGGTAATATGGTATTGCACCCCCGGAATTTCGGGGCAACTCGTTGTCTTCGTGATAGCGGTCGTGACCGACTGCTCGAGCGACCCGCTCGCCAGGACTCGAGTCGACGGTCGTACGTGAACGGCATCGGCTTCGGAATCGCTCGACCACGGCCGACGGGACTCGAGGCGGTCGCCGGACGCGACACCGGTGTAACAGCTGTATAATTATCCACCGGATCGAGGTACGTAGCGGTGATGAAAGCCATCGTTCTCGCGGCAGGTGAAGGCACGCGGATCAGACCACTCTCTGCGGCCCGTCCGAAGCCGATGCTTCCCGTCGCCGACCGACCGCTCGCTGCCCACACGGTCGACGCCGCCGTCGACGCTGGGGCCGACGAGATCGTCCTGGTCGTCGGCTACGAGGCTGACACGGTCCGTGACTACTTCGATACCGAGTACCGTGGCGTCCCGGTCTCCTATGCCGTCCAGGAGGACCAGGCAGGAACGGCCGACGCGGTCAACGCCGCCCGCGATCACATCGACGGCCCCTTTGCCGTCCTGAACGGCGACAACCTCTACGATCCGGCCGCGGTCGACCGGCTGTTCGCCGAGTGTCCAGCGGTCTGTGCGATCGAAGTCGCCGAACCGAGTAACTACGGCGTCCTGAGCACGACCGACGGGACCGTGACCGACATCGTCGAGAAACCCGCCGATCCGCCGACGAACCTCGCCAACGCCGGCGCGTACGCCTTCCCCGAAGACGCCCGCAAGTGGCTCGAGGTGCCCGAAAGCGAACGGGGCGAACACGAGATCACGGACGTCCTCGCACGCGTCGTCGACCAGTACGCGGTGACGCCGGTGACCCTCGAGCGGTGGCTCGACGTGGGCCGACCGTGGGAGCTGCTCGAGGCCAACGAGTGGAAACTCGCCGCCCTCGAGCGCCGGATCGACGGCGATGTCAGCGATTCGGCCCACCTCGAGGGCGATGTCGTCGTTGAGGACGGCGCGTCCGTCGAGCCCGGCGTCGTGATCGAGGGACCGGCGCTGATCCGCGAGGGCGCCGAGGTCGGGCCGAACGCCTACGTGCGTGGCGCGACGCTGATCGGGCCGGACGCCGAGATCGGCCACTCGGTCGAGATCAAAAACAGCGTGATCTCGCGGGGCACCTCGGTCAGCCACCTCTCGTACGTCGGTGACAGCGTCCTCGGCCGGAACGTCAACGTCGGCGCGGGAACGAACGTCGCGAACCTCCGTCACGACGACGACGACGTTCGATTTACTGTCAAAGGCGACCGAGTGTCGACCGGTCGGCGGAAGTTCGGCGTCGTCGCCGGCGACGGCGTCAAGACGGGGATCAACTCGAGTCTCTCCCCCGGATTGAAGCTCAGCACCGAGGCGACGACGAACCCGGGCGAGACCGTCGAACGGGATCGGTAAGGCGTCGGTTCGCGCTCGCGAATCGAGCCGCTCGACCGCACCGCCCGTAGCTATCAAGTGTGGCCTTTATACCGCGGCGAACCCCTAGTCGAATTGGAGGGTATCGGTCGATACCCACGACTCCGGTCGCGTCGATACCGGAATCTCGATCGCCACAGTAACCCTCCACGTTCGATTCCGACATCGTTCGAGTACGGGTCGCTCTCTAACGACGCCGTGTGGACTCCGAGACTACGGGGGTGGTCTCGCGTCCTGCGGCCTCGAGACCCGTATTCGAGTCCGGATCGGGTCAAACGTTTCGTTCGTTGAGAGCCATCTCTCGACGGGAGCGCGAAAAAGACGAAATCGGGGCAACTGCCCTACTCGACCGTGACGCTCTTCGCGAGGTTCCGCGGTTTGTCGATCGGCCGATCGAGGAGATCGGCGGCGTGATACGAGACCAACTGGAGCTGAACGTTCGCGAGCAGCCCGGCTAGGTCGGAATCGGTCTCGGGGATCGCGAGGTGTTCGTCCGCGGCCTCGACGGCCGGGTGACCCTCCGGACAGACCGCGATGACGGGCGCGCCGCGAGTCTGGGCCTCCTCGGCGTTTTTCAGCGTCTTCTCGTCTTCCTCGCCGGTGAAGACCGCGAACACCGGCGTCTCGGGCGTGACCAGTGCCAGCGGGCCGTGTTTGAGTTCGCCGGAGGCGAAGCCCTCGGCGTGCTCGTAGGTGATCTCCTTGAACTTCAGCGCCCCCTCGAGCGCCACGGGGAAGCCGAGGCCGCGACCGATGAAGAAGTACGACTGGCTGTCCTCGTACTGTTCGGCGATCGTCTCCGCGTCGGACTCGGCGAGCAAGTCGTCGATCGCGCCGGGCATCGACGCGAGTTCGGGCAGCAGCGACTCGAGGTCGGCCGGCGGTTCGCCCTGCTGGTCGGCGGCGATGCGCTGACCGAGCAGCGTGAGCATGACGGCCTGCGAGGAGAACGTCTTCGTCGCGGCGACGCCGATCTCCGGGCCCGCTCGAATGAAGAGGGCGTCGTCGGCCTCGCGGGCGGCCGTCGAACCGACGACGTTGGTCACCGTCAGCGTCCGCGCGCCCGCGGCGGTGGCCTGTCGGAGGGCGCTCAGGGTGTCCGCGGTCTCGCCGCTCTGCGTGACCGCGATCACCAGGGTGTTGTCGTCGATCGGCGGGGCCGAAACGCTGTATTCGTTGGCCAGCAGCGCGGTGGACTGAATCCCGGCCTGGTTGAGCGTCAGCGAGCCGTACAGGGCGGCGTGATAGGAGGTCCCGCAGGCGACGAACTGGACCGACTCGATCCCCTCGAACGTCCCCGGTTCGAAGTCCGAAAGGGAGATCCGACCGTTCGTCGGATCGATTCGGCCCTCGATCGCCTGGGCCAGCGACGTCGGCTGCTCGTGAATCTCTTTGAGCATGAAGTGGTCGTACTCCCCCTTGCCGGCCTGTTCGGGGTCCCAGTCGACCGTCTCGGGCGTGCGGGTGACAGGGTTCCCCTCGAGGTCGGAAAACTCGACGCCGTCCTCGTCGACGACGACCACGTCGCCGTCCTCGAGGTAGACGACGCTGTCCGTGTACTCGAGGAACGCCGGCACGTCGCTGGCGAGGAAGTACTCGCCGTCTTCCATGCCGACGACGAGCGGGGAGCCCTGCCGGGCCGCATAGAGGACGTGTTCGCCCGACACCATCGCGGTGACGGCGTAGCTGCCCTCTAATTCGTCGATCGCCTGGCGGAACGCCGTCTCGCTATCGTAGCCGGCGTCGAGGTAGTACTGCACGAGGTGGGGGATGACCTCGGTGTCGGTGTCGCTGGTGAACTCGTAGCCGCTCGCCGCTAGGCGCTCTCTGAGCGCGGTGTAGTTCTCGATGATCCCGTTGTGGACGACGGCGACGTCCTCGCTCTCGTCCGTATGCGGGTGCGCGTTCGCGTCGGTCGGCGGCCCGTGGGTGCTCCAGCGGGTGTGCCCGATGCCGACCTCGCCCTTGAGCGGTTCGCCGATCGACTCCTTCAACTCCTCGACCTTCCCGGAGCGTTTCTCGACATCGATGCCGGAGCCGTTCTGGACGGCGACGCCGGCCGAATCGTAGCCGCGGTACTCTAAGTTCTCGAGCCCGGTCAGCAACGGCTCGAGAGCGTTGCCGTCACCCACGCGGCCGATAATGCCACACATCGGAGAATCACCGCCCGAGTGGTCGCTCGGGATGCTCGTCTCGTCCGTTCGGGGCGTCCGCTCCCGCAGCGGCCGCAACGCCGACTCGACTGGCTCCCGACCGGGATGAGAGTACTGACGAAGCGGACTGATGGTTCGTGGCGATTGTTCGAGATGGCAGACGGTACGCAACCATGAGCGAAATTCAAACCTCCCGAACCCATTACTATAGACGGACTACTGAACCCTGTAGCCACCGTGTACTCGGCTGCTGGCTGGCAGTGATCGCGAACGGCAGGTTTCGGAACGCGATGCTCGAGAGACGCTCACTGAAACACGACCAGTCGATTATTCCGGCGCTCGAGGCCCCGCTCGTGGGAACTATCACAGTCAGGGGAAAAGTACGGCGAACGAACAGCGAATCCTGACTCGAGTACGGAACGACGAACGACCAGTAGTCACGGCCCAATCAACGGTATGGGGACGAAACAGCTGCGTGGCACACAGCGAGTCGAATACTGGCGGTAATCACCGCTCGAACGCACGTAGACCTCGCCGGCGGCCGTTCCAACCCTACACCGGCGGGAGGCGTGTGCCCGGACGAAACCGAATCGCCACACCTTTTGCAATGGGTGGGGTGACACGGAGTATGGGTTTTGGTAGCTACGACGAGTCCGAACAGCAAGAGCAGACGACCGACGACGAAGACGTAGAGGCCGTCAACGTCCACGAGCACGAGCACCACGGCGAGATGTCGTTCGAGTCCGATGTCTCGACGGACGAGCTGGTCTCCCAGCTCGGCTCGATGAAAGACGACGAATCGGACGACTAGCGCTCTCCGACGGCGTGTCGGTGCGAGCCGCCGACACCCGGCCATCGGTGCGCTTCCCGACCGTGACTGGGTTGACGCGGTCGCCAACGCTGTTCTTTGTTTCGGACTGTCTCCGCACGCGCGAGAAACGGGTACTAAATCGGACGGAGAAGCGCCACCCCAAACCGGGCGCGAGCCCGCGGTTCAGGCGAGTGTCGAGCCGCAGAGTTCGCCGATCGCACGCCGCAGCCGCTGGGAGACGGCCGATTTCGACACCTCGAGCCGATCGGCGAGTTCGTCCTGTGAGATGCCACGCGGCACGTCGAAATACCCCTCCTCGTGGGCGACGGCGAGTAACTCCTGTTGTTTCTCGGTCAGGGCGACGACGGCGTCGTCCCCGTCGTCGGACACACGGAGGTGGTCGACCGTGACGGAGACATCTCGGTTTCGACAGTAGTCGTTGAAAGCGACGAGACGATCGCGGTCGGGGAACCGAAGCTGGACCAGCCAGCCGTCGCGGGAGCTCGAGAGTTCGAGCAGGCGGCCACCGACGTCGGCGGTTGCGGCGGTGAACGTGACGGTCCGGTCGGCGAGCGCGACGCGGTACACTCGTCGGTCCGGATAGCGATCGACGAGGACCGGGTCGGTGACGGTCGGATCCGTCGAGAGGGCGGTCTCGAACGCGTCGAAATCGCTCCCGTAGACGGTGACGAACACGAGCGTCCGATCGGCGTCGACGGCGGTCCAGTAGTCGGGTTCGACGGTCACGTCGGCGGTGCGCTCGAGCGTCGGCCGCAAGAATAGGTCCGGATGATCGAGTCGGAGTTGGGCGATGATCCCGCCGTCGGCCACAGATCGGATCCCCGCCCGATCACCGTCCGCGTCGGCGACGGCGTCTGACCGGTCCTCGGCGTCGGCGATATCGATGCTCATCGAACCACCCGCGAGCCGATCGATCGGCCGTCGTAATCTCGTCTTACCTCGGACGCACTCATTGAATGGCTCATTAGGTGCCGAGAACATGACCGTGCGCGCTAGATACGGAACTGTTTCCAACGCTGACACCAATATGTATTCATCTTTCAGTCGTTCGACCGGTGTAGCGGCACTCGGAAACAGTCTATTACCCGATTACATACGCTTGTACCTCGGTGGAAAAGTCGGGTAAGAACGGACTACCGGTAGCAGGGTTGGGTCGGAGAGAGTCACTCGTCGGCGCCGTCGTCGAACAGCAGCGCGAACAGTTTCCGCTGGGCCAGTCGGAGGTGACGGCTAAACGTCGGCTGGGAGACTCCCAGCGAGTCGGCGACCTCCTCGCCGGTGTGCTCGCGGGGCCACTCGAAGAAGCCGCCGTAGTAGGCCGCCTCGAGCGTCCGCCGCTGGCGCTCGGAGAGGTGCTCGCCGAGTCGATCGAACGGGCGCGTCGCTCGCGGCAGCCGGTCCCGTTCCCGGCGCGCGATCAGTTCCGCCCCCGAATAAGTCCGCTCTATCGCCCGAACGAACGGCCGGACGGCGATCGGCTCCCCGAGTTCGATCGTGAGACGGGTTCGGTCGTCCACCGGCGAAACTGATCGGAGGACGCCGCCGCGATCGGCGACCGTTCGAGCGATGGTCCGTTCGGTCAGCGCGATCTCGAGGACCGCATCGTCGGTGCCACCGCCGACGACCGACACCGAGTCGACGGCAGCGACCGACGCGACCGACTCGCGGGCCGCGTCCGGGTCGGCTACCGCGACCGCACAGAAGACCGTCGAACCACCGGTGGATCGGGGAACGACCGCCCGAACGTCGAGCGGGCTACCGAGCCGGTGGGCGATCGCCGACAGCGGCTCCGCATCGTCTCGGAGCACGATCTCGAGTTCGGTGATTCGGTCGGCGAGCAACGCCTCGGTCGTCTCGATCGCGGCGATGGCGGCGCCGGCGATGGCCGCGAGGTGAGCGCAGACGCGCCGTGTGCGCTCGTCGAAGGCCGACGGCCGGTCCGCGTACGCGGTGAGCGTGCCGTAGCGCACTTCGCCCGCAGCGACCGGAACGCTCAGCGCGGACCGAAAGCCGCGCTCGAGGAGGCGCTGCCGCCACGCTTCGTCCGTGTCGGCGTCGGTCGCTCGGGCGCGTGAGTCGGGTCCACGAGGTGAATCGGCGGCGAGATCGTCGACGACGGTCGGTTCGCGGGTGGCCGCCGCGACCCCCGTCGGCTCGGCCCCCTCCCGGTCCTGCGGAAGCGCCGTCGACTCGAGGAAGGCGCCGTCTCGGCCGGCCCAGGTCGTCGGGACGACCGCCTCGCGGCCGTCGTCAGCGTGGCCGACCCAGACGAGTTCGATCTCGCCGGCCGACTCGAGCGGCGTCAGCGAAACGACCGCCTCGCAGAGCAATCGCTCGACGTCCGCGCGCGTCTCGGCGTTCAGCATCGACCGTTCGGCGTCCCACAGCCGTTCCGTCCGGGCCGCGACGGCCTCGAGGTGGGAACGCTCGCGTCGACACGCTCGGAGATCGGCGGCGTCCTTGAGGCCAGCGAGCGCGACGGTAGCGGCGTCCGAGAGGGTCTCGATCGGGGCGAAATCGAGTCTTTCGAAGGCCAGCGGCTCCGTACCGGTCGCGAGGACGACGCCGTCGGCCGCGATCGGCACGGCCAGGATCCGCTCCGCGCGGAGGCCGTTGGGACCGAACAGCCGCCGGAGCGCGCCCCGATCGTAGATCGTCGGGGACCGGTCCTCGAGCGCGTCGGCCAGCGGCGTCCCCTCGGGGTCGATCCACGGGGGCTCGATCGACTCCCCGTCGCCCCCGGCAACGCGCTCCGCCGCCGCGATCGCGGCCGGTCGAAAGCCGTCGTCGCTGGCGAGATACCAGACGGTGAGATCGGCGTCGGCGTACTCCCGGACGGCGTCGACGACGGCCGAGCGGACGGTCGACGGCGTCTCTGCCTCGCGAAGGGTGCGGGCGGTTCGGCGCACTGTCTCGAGCGCGGCGGCCGGGGAGCCACGCCGGTCGCGGACCACGCAGAGCGTTCGGTCGGGGTCGGACAGCGGCGCGACGAACACGTCGACCGGCCGGGAGGCGTCGATCGCGAGGTCGCCGGAGACGGGGTCCATCCACCTGACGACCGGCGAGCGCGCCCGCTCGCGGACCGCCGACGCGAGGTCGGCGTCGAACAGCGCGGCGAGGTCGCGGCCGATGAGGTCGTCCGTTCCGGCGAGCTCCCGCAGCGCCGGGTTAGCCAGCCGCACCGTTCCGTCCTCGAGGACGGCGACGCCGTCGTCCAGCGCGTCGACGACGGACTCGAGGAGGGCGAGCCGATCCCGGTCCGCCGCGGCCGCGGCGTCGGGGCCCCGGTCGCTGGCGCGGATCGAGACGCCGTCCGCTCCGGGGTGGATGTCGACGGTGAGCGGTCGCTCGAACGAGTCGGAGGCCGCCTCGAACGAGACCATCGACTCCGTCGCCCGGGCCTCGCGAACCCGATCGGCGAGCGCGCCGGCGAGGCCGTCGGGCAACAGATCCCAGACGACGGTTCCGGTGGGAATCTCGCGGCCGGGGCCGCGATCGGAGCGGGCGTCCGCCTCGCGGCCGTCGCCGGGGGCGAACAGCGACAGCGCCGCCGCGTTCGCGTACTGTAGCTCGTCCCGCGGGCCGATCGCGAAGACGGCGTCCTCGAGCCGATCGATTCCGGCCCGTACGGCGTCGTCAACGGCCGAGTCGGCCGCCGGAGCGCCCGTGTCCGTGATGACGATTCCCTCGACGGCCGGATCCGCGAGCCGGTTGGTACAGGAAAGCGCCGAGACCCGCCAGGTGCCGTCGGCGCGGCCGAGCCGACAGGTGACGCGCTCGGTCGTCCCGACGGGTGCCGCCGCGACGGCGTCGATCGTCTCGGTCACCGCCTCACGGTCGTCCGGATGAACGATCCGAGTGAGCGACGCCCGCTCGAGTTCGGCCGGCGTGTATCCGAGCCGCGACTCGACCGCGGGCGTCGCGTACGCGACCGCCCCGTCGGCGTCGACGACCCAGACGACGGCGTCGGCGCGCTCGAGGATCGAGCCGGAACGGCGGCGCGCGTCCGCCGCTGCGAGGCGATAGCGTTCGCGCTCGGCGGCGGTCCTGACGCGCGCCGTAAACACCGCCTCGGACGCGTGCCGGTCGACGACATCGCTCGCGCCGGCCTCGAGCGCCCGGTCGGCCTCGTCCTCGTCGGCGACGGCGACGATCGGTCGTCCGTCGGCGCGGTCGGCCAAGCGCTCGAGGGTCGATGTCGCCGCCGAGGCGTCCGCGGCCCCGTACGGACAGACGAGACAGTGGACCTCGCGGTCGGCGAGGCGCTCGCCGGCGGCCACGACGGACCGCGCCCTGAGCAGCGACCCGCCCTCGAACCCCGCCTCGAGGGCGGCCATCGCGTCGTCTGCCGATTTCGAGTCGCCGACGACGAGAACGCGCGGAGCGTCGCCGACGACCGTCGTCGCACCGTCGCTCATCGGAGTGCCACCACCGAGCGACCGATTCCCGCCGGCCGGGTGTGCGGTCCCGAGTGGCGCTGCTCGCTCGACGCGTCCATGTGTCGCTGTCGGTCCGGCGGACCGAGCGCCGAGCGGCCCGGACCGCGAACGAGGGACCCGGACACGACGGCGGCCGACTTGCAGTCTCGCTGCATACGTATCGATCCCGTATCAGTACCCAGTACGGTGGTACGAGTCGCCGTCACCTGACGGCGGAAGTCAGGACTGGTCCCGAACGGTGACCACCGGCACCGGCGCGTTTCGGACGATCTCTTCGGCGACGCTCCCCGAGATCAGGTGATCGAGCCCCGATCGGCCGGCCGTCCCGACGACGATCATATCGATCGAGTTCGCCTCCGCGACGTCGACGATCTGCTCTTGGGGCACGCCCGGACGGATCTCCGTCGTCGCCTCCACGCCCTCGCGAGCAGCCGCCTCCGCGGCCTCCTCGGCGGCCCTCGCGGCCTCGTCTTCCGGATCGTGGCGTAACCGGTCCTCCGTGTCCTCGGCCTGGGGCCCCTCTTCGGACACCGATAGCACGTGCAGCGTCGCATCGAGCTGGGCCGCCAGTTCGACCGCGTGGTCGGTCGCTCGACGAGCCGGGTCGCTCCCGTCCGTCGCGAGCAGCAGATCCTGATACATCGCTACTCGCCCCATTCGTCGGACAGGCGCATACATCCCAGACCTGCCGTTGCCTGCCGGTTTTTCACCCTTCGGAACGGCGCTCAAAAGACGACGGTCCACGTATGCCCGCAGCGTCGACACTCGAACTGCCGCTGCAACCCGGCATCGATCAGCGATCGATCGACCTCTTCGCCTGCCTTCTCGAGACAGCTCGGACAGCGGTGTCGGCTCACGATCCGTACTGGTGCCCGACCGGCGATAAACACTCACCCTTGGCAATTTGGATTAACTATAATTCAGCTGCGATTATGGTATCTGAATTACCTCGAGGACGACGATCGCGAGGTAGAGCTGGCCGATACCGGCGACGATCATGACCGCGCCCGCGAGTCGCTTGAGCGGGCCGGCGTAGGCCGCCAATCGCCCCGCGCCAGCGACGAGGCCCATCCCCGTCGCGACGGTCAGCGAGATCATGAGCACGACGAGGCTGCCGACGTACGTCCCGAGGAGGACGCTCGCCGAGACCACGGGCAACGAGAGCGCGCGGGTGACGACGCTCAAGAACACCGGCGCGACACAGCCCGCTGCCGCCAGCGCGTAGCCGATGCCGAAAATCGCGAAGCCGAACACGCTCGAGCGCCGCTTCGGGAGCGGGATGGTCAACGAGGGCGCGCGGTCGGTGACGACCAGAAGGCCGAACACGAGGAGAACGACGCCAGCGACCACCTCGAACAGCGTGACGGACGAGAGCGCGGAGTAGCCGACCCAGAACGCCGCCCCGAGCAAGGCGGTAAACGTCAGCAGGACGCCGAGGCCGGCGATCAGTCCCCGGCTCAGTGCGCCGCCGAGCGACGCGCGCTCGCCGTCGGTCTGGCTCACGTAGAAGCCGACGTATCCCGGCAGGAGCGGGAATGCACACGGCGAGAAGAAGGTGCCGATGCCGGTCGTCAGGCCGAAGATCGCCGAGCCGACGAGCGCCGCGTCGACCATCCTACTCGCCTCCGGCCGCGACGGCCTGCTCGATGCCGGCGACGAGTTCGTCCGCGGTTTTGATTCCCGTCTCGCGCCACCGGAGGGTTCCCGAGGCGTCGACCGCGACGGCGACCGGATACTGGCTCGCCCAGTACCGGGACGTGAGCTTCGCGGTCGGATCGAGGCCGATCGTCCAGTTTCCGTCGTGCTCTCGCCACCACGTCGAGAGCTCCGACGCGTCGATCGACCGGCCGAACGGTTCGTTAGTCACCGACAGGAAGACGACGTCGTCCGAGACTCGAGCGTGTGCGTCCGCCAGCGCGTCCATCTGTTTCTCGCAGGGCGTACACCACGTCGCGAAGAAGTCGACGAAGGTGGGCTGTCCCGGCGCCGGCACCTGAACGGTGCCGGCCTCGCTCCCGCGTGCGTCGACCGTCTCTATCTCGAGGGGGTCGAACTGCTTCCCGACGAGCCCGGACGACCCGTCGGCGTCGGAGCCGTCGCCGGAGCCGCCGGTGTCGAGATTCCCGCCGGTGGCCGCGAGCGCGCCGGCACCGGCGACGATGCCCGCGCCACCGAGTCCGGCGAGGAGCTCGCGTCGGCGCATCGTTAGCTATCGACCCCGACGACCGTGCGCGTGTCCTCGACCATCACTTCGGTGTTGATCCGTTCGTTCTGGGTAGCGGCCCTCGGATACGCTCGCTCGACGATCCCGCGGTCGTTGACGAGGGTGACCAGCGAGAAATGCGTGAACATGTACTCGCCGTGGTCGTGGCTCATCGACTCGTTGCCCGACGACGAGTTCGTCGATTCGCTCGTCGACGTGTTCGCGTTCGGCATCTCCTCGGTCCGCCGGAGTGGGAGCCCGAACGTGTCGGTCATGATCGATTTGGCGTCCTCGTTGGTCTCGGGTCGGAGGAAGTGCCAAGTTTCGGCCTCGTAGTCGATGCCCATCTGCGCGGCGAACGATCGGAGGGCCTCCGGCGTATCGCGGTTCGGATCGAACGTCATCGCGACCAGCCCGACGTCGTCCGTATAGCCCGTCTCGGCGGCGTCTTCCTGTATCCGGTGGAGGTGCTGGAGCAGCGTGGGACAGGCCCCGTCCGGACAGGAGGTGTAGATGTGCGTCATCACGAACGGGCGCTCCCCGACGAAGTGCTCGAGCGTGATGGCTTCCTCCTTGAGCGGGTCCCGGATCGAAAACGACGGGAACTCATCGCCGTAGATCGGATACGAGGGATCGCCCTGCTCGTACTCCGGCGGGTCGAGAACGGTCTCGGTGTCGTTGCTTCCGTTTCCGCCGAGCGCGTCGCCGAGACAGCCGGCCGCGCTCGCGAGCCCCGCGACGCCGAGCGAGCCGAGATACGTCCGCCGGTTCATATCGAACTCGAGGGAGCCCCCGATCAAATGCTCGTTGGTTCATTTCACGAAGCGGGTCCGTCGGCTCCGACCGCGAGCCGACTGTGAGTCGGCGCACTCGCGGCGTTCGACCCCCGAACCAACAGGCGTTTTGTCGCCCGTTTCCAAGATCCGCCGATGAACCGCCGGTCTTTCCTCCGTGGTACAGCCGCAGCCGGAGCCGCCGGCACCGTCGGGCTCGCCGGCTGTCTCGAGCGGCTCGGCTTCGAAGAGCAATCCGCCTGGGCGAACCCCCCGCTCGTCGAGGATCGGCCCGACGCCGTCTACCTCCCGGCCTCCCGCGAGGAGATGGGCATGTACGGCATGGCGACCGACGGCGATTACGCCGCCATGCTCACCTACACGTTTCCGCACCGCTTCTGGATCGTCAGCGGCGGGAAAGAGTTGGTCGAGGTCGACACCGACGACAGCCTCCACCTCATGTTCTCGCTTTGGGACCGCAAGACCGAGACCGTGCTGCCGGTGAACACGCGCCTCGAGATCCTGCAGGACGGTTCGCCGGTCGACATCGGCGTCTCCTCGCTGTGGCCGATGCTCTCCCAGCGGATGGGCTTTCACTACGGCGATAACGTCCGGCTGCCGGGGGAAGGCGAGTACACGGCCCGGATCACGGCCGGTCCCGTCGCGCTCGAGCGGACCGGCGCGTTCGAGGACCGGCTGGGCTCGCGGGCGACGCTCGAGATCGATTTCGAATATGCGCGGTCGGACATCAACGGGCTCTCGTTCGAGACGATCGACGAGAGCGAGCGCGGCAGCCGCGACGCGTTGCCGTTGATGAACCACGACGGGGACGACTCCGGCGGCCGACCGATGGGACGGGGAACCCCGGTCGAGGACCTCCCCGGCGAACTGCTCGGGACGAAACGCAGCGGCGACGCGGTGCTTCCCGCGCTCGCGTCCGACGCCGCCCGGTTCACCGACGGGGGCGCTTACCTGGCGGTCTCTCCCCGAACGCCGTACAACGATCTTATCGTTCCGTTCACGTCCCTGTCCGCGACCGTCGAACGCGACGGCTCGGTCGTCGCCGAGGGAGCGCTCACGGAGACGCTCGACGGCGAGTACGGCCACCACTACGGGCTCGCGGTCGACGACCTCGCCGCCGGCGATCACGTCACGATCACCGTCGACACGCCGCCGCAGGTGGCCCGCCACGACGGCTACGAGACGGCGTTTTTCGAGTTCGAGCCGGTGACCTACACGGTCTGACGAACCGCGACGGACGGGACGGTTTCACCGAGTTTCGGACAGAGACCGCGGCACGTACCGGTGCTGTGAGAGCACCAGCGTAGCCGCCGGCGGGACGGCGCAGCTTCGGCGTTTCGTTCGCCGTTCCACCGCGTAAACTCGAGCGTACCGTGAGCCGTGGATGAGAAACGAGTGCTAGCAGCGCCGTACGGTTCTGATAACTAACCGGGACCGCGGATTACGTTCGGGGCATGTCCAGTACAGGTCAACCAGATATGCAGATCGGCTGCCCGGAGTGCGAAGCAACGATCGCCGCGTCCGTGCCGCCCGGACCCGGCATCCACGCGGAGCGCGACTCCAACCCCCTCCTCGGAACGGAAACGCAGTGTCGTAACTGCGGCCACGAACTCGAGCTCTACTATTACTGACGCCGGCGAAGCGGACTCGTCGCCGGCGAACCGGTTCTCGCCGTCGGATCGACTCCTCGAGCGGCGCCGATCGGCTCCGGTTCGGTCGGAGCCGACGCTGACGGCGGTCGAAGGTCGCCGCCCGCGCGCTATCGACCGGTCTGCCAGCCTCGCGGCGTGTCGTTCAGTCGCTCGGCTCCGTCCTCGGTCACCGCGACGAGGTCCTCGATCCGGACGCCGAACTCGCCCTCGAGGTAGATCCCCGGTTCGACGCTGAAGACCATGCCGGGCTCGAGTTCGCGATCGCTCCCGTCGACGATGTAGGGCGGTTCGTGGACCTCGAGACCGACGCCGTGGCCGGTTCGGTGGACGAACGCGTCGCCGTAGCCGGCGTCCTCGATGAGGGACCTGGCGGTGCGATCGATCTCGCTGGCCGTCACACCCGGTTCGATGGCGTCGATCACCGCCTCCTGTGCCGCTCTGACGGTCTCGTGGACCCGCTCGTACTCGGCGGGCGGTTCGCCGACGACGATCGTCCGCGTCTGGTCGCCCGGATATCGGCCCGTTCCGACCTCGAGGTCGGCCGGAACGAACGCACCGAAATCGAGGACGATCGGATCGCCGGCCTCGATCTCGCGCGACCCGGGGTGGTGGTGCGGGCGCGCGCCGTTCGGGCCGGCGGCGACGATCGTCTCGAAGGCGGGCTCTATACCGCCCTCGGCGGCGAGCAGCCGGTCGATCTCGCTCGCCAGGTCCGCCTCGGTCGTTCCCACGAGGTCCGTCCCGCGCCCGCGGATCTCGAGCGCGACTCGGTCCGCGACCTCGCCGGCCCGCCGAAGTGCGGCGAGTTCGACCTCGTCCTTCCGAACGCGCAGCGGCTCGAGGACGGCGCTCGCGAGCCCGAACTCGGCCGCGGGCAACAGCGCACGCAGGTCCTGCGTGAACGTGGCCCACATCCGGTCGTCGACGAGGACGGTCGCGGGGTCGGACCCACCGAGCGAACAAGCTTCGAGCACGGCCGCCACGAGTTCGAGAGGCTCGTCCGCGTCGGCCCAGAGGCGGACCTCGAGATCCGCGACCGGCAGCTCGGACAGCTGGTCGTCGTACATCGACGGCGCGACGAGCGCGGGCTCGCCGGCTTGCGGGACGAACAGCAACAGGTGGCGTTCGGAGGGGGATTCCGCGAATCCGGTCAGATAGGTCAGGTTCGGGCTCGGAAAGCAGACGGCCAGATCGGCTCCCTGATCCGCGAGCCGCCGCTGACAGGCCGCGAGCCGGCGCTCGAACGGGGCGTTCATAACTGACGGTTCGCTCGAGCGGACAATCAACGTTTGGTCGCGACGACGGCGAGAGGCGGGCCAGCCGTACCCTCACTCGAGCCTCGCGGGTAGGAGCGAATTACCGGTCTTCCGGTTGGGGTATCGCTCGCCGGACCGTCCACCGCACGGAACGGTTCGGATTTCGCGGCCGTCAGCGGGAGCATATTAGACTCCCTGCGGTCGCAGGCCGCGAAGCAACCAGTGGGGAGGCTGTCTTGTTGCAGCGAATGCGAGATACTGAGCGGTTGTCGTCGACGACCGTACACAACCGACACCAACGGGGCGACGGACGCGGCCGGCTCGGCAACGGCGCGATCGACGGCCCTGACTGCCCCGGTTCGCTGATCGTGGTTTCGAACCGGGAACCCTACCGTCACGAGTACGAAGACGAATCCGCGGGCTCGGACGGCGCCGACGCCGACGGCGAACCGCCGACGGAGGCAGACGGCGGTGCGCGGTCGGCCACCGCGAGGCGATCGATCACGGTCGACGAACCGACCGGCGGCCTGACCGCCGGGCTTGACCCCGTGGTTCAGGAGACCGACGGAACCTGGATCGCCTGGGGCGACGGCGACGCAGACTTCGACGTGGCGGACGACCGAAACTGCGTGGCCGTGCCGCCCGACGAGGAGGCCTACACGCTCCACCGGCTCGACCTCTCCGAGGACGCGGTCGACGCCTACTACTACGGCTTCAGCAACCGCGTGCTCTGGCCGCTCTGTCACGGTTTTCCCGACCTGATCGAGGATCGACCGACGGATTTCGAGTGGTACCGGCGGGTCAACGAGCGCTTCGCCGACGCAGTCGGCGACCACGCCGACGAGGACTCGGTGATCTGGCTACAGGACTACCACCTCGCGCTCGCGCCGCGGCTGGTCCAGAAGTCGGTCCCCGACGGCGCGACCGTCGCCCACTTCTGGCACATCCCGTGGCCGACGCCGCAGACGTATCAGCACTGCCCCGCCGGCGTGCAACTCCTCGAGGGACTGCTCGGTAACGACCTGCTCGGCTTCCACGTCGAGAGCTACGTCGACTGTTTCCTCGACTGTGTCGAGCGATACGTCCCGAGCGCGACCGTCGACCGCGCCGACCGGACGGTCCGGTACGACGGACGGACGACCCGTGTCGTCGCGACGCCGATGGGCGTCGACGCGGAATCGTACGACCGGGATACCAGATCGGTCGAGACGGATCGGCTCCCATCGCTGTTCGAGGAGTACGGCATTCCCCACGGAACGGCGCTCGGGCTGGGACTCGACCGCCTCGATTACTCGAAAGGAATCCCGGAGCGGCTGGCGGCCATCGAGCGGTTCTTCGAGCGGAACCCCGACTGGCGCGGCGAGTTTACGTTCCTCCAGAAAGCGACCCCCTCGCGGACCGAGATCGACACCTACGAACGCTACGGCGAGCACGTCCGCAGCGAGGTCGAGCGGATCAACCGCCGCTTCGCGACCGCCGAGTGGCGGCCGATCGTCTACACCGAGGACGTGCTGCCCCGCGAGGACCTCTGTGCGCTCTACCGCCACGCCGATCTGATGGTCGTGAGCCCGCTGGTCGACGGAATGAACCTGGTCGCTCAGGAGTACGTCGCCGCGAGCGTCGATGGCGATGGCACGCTGGTGCTGAGCGATCGCACCGGCGCACACGAGCGCCTCGGCTCGCACGCGCTGACGATCGATCCGACCGACACCGACGGATTCGCCGGCCAACTCGAGCACGCGCTCACGATGACGGCCTACGAGCGCCGACGGCGGATGAACACGCTGCGCCAGCGCGTCTTCGCCGGCGACATCGAGGCGTGGATGGACACCCAGTTCGACTGGATCCGTCGCGTTCACGACGGCTCCGGTGAGGGCGAACCGAGTTCCGGTTCGGGGCCGGATTCCACGGAGCCGACCCCACCCGTGTAATCGATGGCGGGCACACGCACCGAATCGCCGCCGGCCCCCCTCGAGGACCGGATACCGGAGATTCGGGCGACGCTCGAGCGCGCCGCCGGCCTCCTCGTCTGTCTGGACTTCGACGGGACGCTGGCGCCGATCGTCGAGGAGCCAGACGCCGCAGCGCCGACCGACCGCAACCGGGAGGCGGTGACCGCGCTGGCGCGCACGCCAGGGGTAACGACGGCGGTGGTCAGCGGCCGAGCGCTGGCCGACGTCCGGGGGCGGATCGACGGTCCCGAGATCTACGCGGGGAACCACGGACTCGAACTCGTCCGCAACGGTGCGGTTGCCGTGCATCCGGTGGCGCGCAAGCGCGCGGCCACGGTCGAACGGATCTGTGCGACCCTCGAGACGGCGCTCGCGAGCGTGCCGAACGCCCGCGTCGAGAACAAGCGTCTGACCGGAACCGTCCACTTCAGGTCCGTGCCGGCGGCCGCGGAGGGCGTCGTCCGGCGGCTGACGCGGCGCGTCGTCGACCGGTTCGGCGACGACGAACTCGAGCTCTCGACGGGCAAACGAATCCTCGAGTTCGGGCCGGACTTCCCGTGGGGGAAGGGCAACGCGGTCGAACTGATCGCCGCCGACGAGCCGCCGGAGACGGCCGTCGTCTACGTCGGGGACGACGTCACCGACGAGTCGGCGTTTCGGGCCGTCGAACCCGACGGCATCGGCGTTCGCGTCGGACACGATGATCCGACGGCAGCCTCCTATCGGCTCGGCGACCCCGCGGACGTGGCGTCGTTTCTCTCGTGGCTCGAGGCGACCGGCACGGAACTGATCGACCGATCGAGTCGGAGGGACACGGTTCCCACGGAAATACAGTAGCGACGGGACTTGAACCGCGACCACAGGAACTAACTTACGGTAATGCCCATTACTAATACACCGTTTCGAGCCGAAAGTATTAGTTACCACTGGAAATATGGTCAGGTACGAGAGTGAACGAGAGTGAAACTCAGACAGCCAACTGATTTCCTGATCCTCGAGGCGCTCGAGGACAAGGGACGGAACGTCGCGACCAATCTGGCAGCGCACACGGGGAAAAGCCGAAAGAACATCAACACCAGACTGCCGGTGCTCGAGGACTACGGACTCGTCCGTAAAATCGGGCCCGCCGAACGGTCCGGCCTCTACGAGATCACGTCGATGGGGAAGGCCGCGCTCGTGTACCGCGATCAGTACGACGAAGCCGACGACTTCGAGTCGCTTATCGAAGGGCCAACCGCCAGCGCCGAACAAGAGGGGGAGGCGCAGGCGAGTTTCGCCCGCGGCGAGAACGAAACCGAAGACACGGAGTAACCGCACCGACGCCAAGATTGGACTCCGCCCGCGTTCGCTCCGCGTCCCTCGACGGCGATGCGACGTGAGCCGATTTTGCCCTCCACCACGACCGCCCAGTAGTGACGGCTCTCGAGTCGAGCCGAATTCGTATCGACGGCCGGTCTCCGACGAACGAGGCGTCGCCCTTAGACGGAGAGACCGCCGTCGTAGGCCGCTAGTTCGCGGCGAGCGCACGACGAAAAGGCCAGGCTGAATTTGCGGGGCCGATCCGCCGCCGACGGAATGGGGGTCCCGCAGTGCAACCGGTCGCGGTCGTACGCGGGGTCCCACGCGTAGGCGCTGAGCATCGGCGTCGCGACGACGGCACCGTCGTACAGGAAGGCGACGCCGTGGCGGTGGTTCAGGCCGAGTGCGTGCCCGACCTCGTGGACGAGCACCTGCATCGTTCGCGCCGGCGTCGTGTTCGGCACGACCGAGCGGTCGCGGTCGGTCACTAGTTCGTCGAACGGCTCGAGGTCGGCGATGTGTCGGGCACCGCCGACCGAGGCGACGTGGGGCAACCCGTATCCCGTCGGCGCGTGTTCCATGCTGCCGTCGGTTACCAATAGATTAACGTCTGAAACGGGCTCGATATCGCGCCGACCCAGCGCACCCGACGCGACGGCCATCGGCCACTCGCCGCGGCTGGTGACGCGTGCGGCATCTTCGGTCGACACGGCGACGGCGCCGCCGATCGAGACCTCGAGCGACCAGTGCTCGAGCGAGAGCATCGCCTCGAGATACGCACGGATGCGGGCGGCGACCCCGTCGTAGACCGCGGCTCGCTCGGAGAGCCAGACTCGGACCGCGAGCGTCTCGGCGGAGCGACGGGAAGTGTACGCCAGCGTGCCGAGCGAGGCCGCCGAGCCGAGCGTCCCGAGAAACACGCGTCGCTTCATGCACGGGGAGTCTCACGTCCGTTCCCAGAGCCTGCGGGTGAACATGGACGGGCGTTAAATCGCCCACCGGTTCGGTGGCTTGACCGCGGCCGGCATCGAGATACCGACGCCAGCACGCGATCGCGCTACTCCGATGACCGACGGCGAGTATCGACGACGCGCGCACGGCCGTCGGCTACGCGAATCTCGACGCCAGCCGGCAGCGTGTCGGCGTCCGTCGGCGTGAGCAACACGAGCGCACCGTCGCCGGTCTCGACCAGCCGTCGGTCGGGTCGTCGCTGCCGGACACAGAGCCGCCACTCGCCCGTTCGGTGGCGCTCCCGGACCTGCCAGTCGGTGTAATACCGGCCGTCGGACCCGACGTAGAGGGTCTCGAACGGGCGGGTTACCATGCGACATCCGGGCGGGATACCCGGTCTAACGGCGGCGTCCGAACGCTCATCGTCATCGTCGGTGAAAGCGGACGCGACACCGCCATCGTCGCTCGGGTTCATATGGATGAATTTTAAGAAATCGTGACCATCAGGCCGACGTGAATTCGCCAGCGGTCGGAGTAGTGACGGCCGCCGGCGATCGATATCGGGCCCTTGCAGCTGTCCGTTCCCGTGTCGAGCTCAATACTCGTCGGTCTCGAAGAACTCGCCGAGCACGGCTTTGAGCCCCTTTCGGAGGTGCTGGTGCATCGTCGGCGGCGAGATATCCATGGCGTCAGCGACCTCCTCGCCGGTGCTCTCGCGCGGCCAGTCGAAGAAGCCGCCGTAGTACGCGAGTCGCAACGTCGTCAGCTGGCGGTCCGTGAGCCGGTCGAGAATCCGGTTTCGGCGCTCGGCGGCCGTCCGAACCGGGCGGTCGACCTCGCGCCGGGCGATCAGTTGCGTGTTCTCGTAGACGTGGGTCAGCGCCTCCGCGATCTCTCGCACGTCGGCGCTCTGTGGCACCTCGACGAGACAGTTCCCGACGCCGTCTTCGACCGTCACGTCACGGATCGTCGCCCCGTGGTTCGCGAGCGTTCGGACGCCAGACTCCGAGAGGCGCATCTCGATCGTACAGCCCTCCTCCCCGTCGTAGATGAGCCGACACTCCTCGACGGAATCGTGGGCCATCGCCTCCTCGAGGACCGTCTCGCCGTCGAGGTCCTCGATAGTCACGTACTGAAAGCTGCGACCCTCGGCGGTTTTGCCGGCCCACTCGAGCTCGCAGGTACAGCCGTACTCCGCCGACAGATCGAACGAGAACGTTGCGCCGTCGTCGATCCGGAACTCGAGTTCGACGACGGTGTCTGCAAAGAGCAGCTGTCGGTTCTTCACCGCCATGATGGTGAAGCCGATCGTCTCCCCGAGCAGGCGAAAGCCCGCTCGCTCGCGCTCGCTGAAGGCGTCGTCGCGGCTCGCGAGGACGGTGAGCACGCCGTAGGTCGCGTCCTCGTGCGTGATCGGCACGGCGATCGCGGATCGCACGTCGTCTTCGCGGGCCGCCTCCCTGACCGGTTCGGGAACGAACTCGTCGTCGAGGATCCGGTTGGTCGTGCGGAGTTCGCCGGTTCGTGCCGCTTCCGTGGCCGGACACTCACAGCCGACGGTGCTGTCGCCGACGAGGTCCAGTGAGGCGGTGGCTTCGCCCGCACCGGTGCGATAGGCGAGCCGTCCGTCGCCCGTTCGTTCGGCGATCCACGAGCCACAGTATAGCTCCGAGTCGACGAGTTGCTCGCAGACCTCCTGCTCGACGGCGTCCCGCGCCGGCGCCTCGACCAGTGTCTCGATCACCTGCCGAACGACGGCGTTGATCCGATTGAGCGTCTCGAGTTGATCCTGCCGCGATCGGAGCTTGCGTTCTCGCTGGACCCGCTCGGTGATATCGCGGGCGAGCCAGACGACCGCCCGTCGGCCGCGGATCCGCTGTTCGATCGGAACGACGCGACCCTCGAACTGCCGGCAGCCGTCGGTCGTCGCTACCTCGTATTCGACGGACTGCACGTCCTCGGTCCGGATCGCTCGATCGATACAGTCCTGAAGCTTCGCGGCCACCTGATCGGGGAAGGCGTCAGCCAGCGTGGTCCCGGGCAACTCGTCGGCGGAGACGGAGTAGAGGTCGGCCGAATCGGGCCGCACCTTCGCCTCGAGGTAGGTCCCGTCTTCGCCGATGACGAACGCCTCGTCGGGGAGTTCGTTCGCAAGGATCCGGTGGTACTGTCCGCCGTCGCCGTCCGACGCCGGCCGCGAGCGGATCGTCGAGACGATGCGGTCGATCGGGTCCTCGTCGCGTTCCGTCGGAACGTATTCGGTCGCATCGGCCCGAAGCGCGACCGTCGCGAGCCGCTCGCTTCCCTCTCGCGGGGCGACGATCGTCGGCACCGCCGGCATGCGGGCGTGAACGCGTTGCAAAATCGTCTGGATTTCGCCCGGGCAGTCGAGTTCGACGACGACGGCGCCGGGTACGATCGTATCCGGATCCTCGCCGGACGCCGGAGCCGGCGGCGAGCGGTCGGCGGACGCCGCCGTCTCGTCGGGCTCCCCACGAGGCGATGCACCGTCGGTCGACGCCCCGGGTCCGTCGTCCGTCGGTCGACCGATGGTCTCGAGCACCTCGGGCGCGGGAACGGTCCGAACGTCGCGATCGATCGCACCCTCGAGTCGCGTCCGGAGATAGCTCTGATCTGCCGCTGCGTCGATCACGATGACGATCGGTTTCGCTCGGTGTGGTGTAGTCATCCGTCTTCGTTCCCCCTCCGCACGGTTTCTCAGGCCCGTCCGCAGTCGCTCCTTTTGTGTCGTGACACTGCCACAGAATAAAAGCCTGCTGGTTGTGCGGTAACACATCGTTCGGGATCGAATCGTTCCCACACCCGCCGAAACCGGCAGATCGATCGAGAGATACTGTCCGCCGGTCAGCGTTTCGGTCGACGACTGCGTCCGACGATCGAATCCCCCACGGGCGTACTGAACTCACGGCTCACCGCCGGCGACTATCGGTCACAGCTCGCCGCGTTCGCGGAGTTCCGCGAGCAGGTCGTCAACGAGGGTCTCGACGTCGTCGTACGGGAACTCGCCGCCGGAGGTCTTGGCGTTTAATTCCATCGCCGTCATCGAGAACTCGCCGGACTCGAACGTCGTACTCGGTCCGTCGGGAAGCGCCGGCACAAGCTCCATCGGCCCCGAGACCGGGTAGTCGGCGTCTTCGAACGCGTCGGTCAGCTGCTCACGGAGTTCGGCTTCGTCGACCATGCCGGTCACCGATTCGGCAACGGAAATAATAAATCTGCAGGGAGTTGGCGGTTCGTCGGTCGGGCCGCCCATTGCGACCGGCCGCTACAACCGACGCATGAACTCGGGCAGGATACCGCGCTCGCTCGAGTCGCCAGCCGCGGCCGGCTCGGCACCCGGCGGGTCGATCTCCCCGTCGTCGCGCGCGACGGCCGAGCCGTCGGTGCTCGCAGCGGTCCCGTCTCCCGTCGTTTCATCGGCTCTCCGGTCAGCATCGCCGTCCGCGCCGGCCTCGGACGCTGCTTCGACGGCCGCTTCGAACGCTGCCTCGGATTCGGGGCCGAAGTAGTAGGGGTCGCTCGGCGCGAGATACTCCCGAAGTTGCAGATTCGCGTAGCCGGCCAGTGCGAGCGCCGGGACGAACAGCGGCTCGATCCCGAACAGCGTCGGCCCGGCTGTCAGGATGACGAGAAACGCCGACAGCGGCGAGTAGAGGAAGAACGCGACCAGTCGAAAGGCGGCACCCACGTACGCGTCGACGACGTACGTGTAGAGCCCGTACGCGCCCACGATCAGCCCGAGGTCGGCGTAGAGGCCCACCAAGAGACCGACATCGCCGGCGACCAGTCCGTGGACGTGTACCGCGATCGCGGCGGTAAACACCGTCGTTCGATTGACGTAGGTCTCGTCCAGGGCCATCCCGGCGACGAGGACCGCAAGCTGGACCAGCGGCGCTGCGATCCACCACGGGAGGGAAGTGAGGATAACACCCCAGTACGCATCGATCACGGTGACTCGTGTGAGTGAATCCGGTCCGGTCCCTTTAACGTTCGTTCCGTTTCGAGACTCGATACGCCTCGAGACCGACCGAGCGCACTGCGATGGGACGCGCCCGATACGTAGCTCTCCGGACAGGTCTCCGTAACAGTAATTAACGAGCGGCCGAAATACCTCGGCATGGCGAAGGATACCGTCAGGTACCCTGACGACGTGGTCGCAAAGATCGACCAGCTCGTCGACGACGGTATGTTCGAAAGCAAATCCGAGTTCTATCGGTTCTCCGCGGAGTACGTTCTCACCTTACTCGATTCCGATCACGAGGTAAAGACCTTCAACTTCGACGAGATCAAGACCGAACTCGACATCAGCGAGCACGACCACGCCGAAGCGCTCGGGGCCGACGGCGGGACCCTCTTTCTCGACGCGGTGATCAACGTCCGCAAACACGGCCTGCGCGGTGACTACGAGGCCGCCGAACGGTTCATCGACACCCACTACGACGAGACCGACCAGGAGTGTATCATCCTCGAGGAACTGCTCGGTACCTACCGCGACGGACCGGCATAGCGCTCTCCCTTTCGGGTCCGCTACTCGAGTCGCCCGAACGGTTCGCCCAGCGCCGCCAGATCGACGTTCTCGCGAACCAGCCGCGCCGCTCGGTCGTAGGGTGTCCCGCGATTGCCGTCCGTCTCGGGCGCCGCCGACGGCTCGGCGTCGTCCTGCGCCGGCCGATCGATCCCCGCGCTCGCCGCGACGGCCTCGAGAAACGCCGTCCGCACCGATTCGTTGTCGAATAGGCCGTGCAGGTAGGTTCCCAAGACTTGTCCGCTGGCCGTGCTCGAGTCACCCAGCGGCCGCGTTACGTCCTCGAGCGCCCGGGTCCGGCCGGCGTGGATCTCGTAGCCCGACGCGGTCCCGTCGGCCCCCGACAGGAGCGGCGAGGCCGAGCCGTCGACCGGGACGGTGGTCTGCTCGAGGCGTTTGTCGTCATCGAACCGAGTCTCGACCGGCAGCAGTCCCAGCCCCTCGACGACGTCGGCGTCGCCGGTTCCCTCGAGCGCGGCGTTGGTGATCCGCTCGCCGAGCAGTTGATAGCCGCCGCAGACGCCGACGATCGGCCCGTCGAAGGCTGCGAGCGACTCGGAGAAGCCGGCCTCGTGTAGCGCCAGCAGGTCGTCGACGGTGTTCTTCGTGCCCGGCAGGACGACCGCGTCGGCGTCGACGCCCGCGAGCGGCGAAGCGGAATTGCCGTCGACCGGCACGTAGACCACCGAGACGCCCGGCTCGGCCGCCAGCGCCTCGAGGTCGGTTGCGTTCGAGATGCGGGGGAGTCGGGGCACGGCGATCCGAATCTGCCGATCCGCAGGAACGCCGTCGTCGTCGCCGACGACGCCCCGTTCTTCGCTGCCGGGGAGGCCGACGCTGTCCTCCGCCGGGAGACCGGGATCGTCGTAGGGCAACACGCCCAGAATCGGCACGCCCGTTCGGGACTCGATCTCCTCGATACCGGGCTCGAGCAGCGAGGGATCGCCCCGGAACTTCGTGATGAGCGCGCCGACGATCCGCTCGCGAAGCGCATCGGGGACGAGTTCGATGGTGCCGTAGAGGCTGGCAAAGGCGCCGCCGCGCTCGATGTCCACCAGCAGAATGATATCCGCGTCGGCGAATTCGGCGGTCTCGACGTTCGCGAGGTCCCGATCGTGGAGGTTGATCTCGCCGATGCTCCCCGCGCCCTCGGCGACGATCACGTCGTTGTCCGCGGCCAGTCTGCGGTACGATTCCGCGGCCGCCTCGCGCGCTCGCTCCCAGTACTCCTCGTAGTAGGATCCTGCGGGCACGTGGTCGTGCGCTGTTCCCTGTACCACCAGCTGGCTCTCGCCGTCGCCGCGCGGTTTGAGCAGGACTGGATTACAGTCGGTGGTTGGAGTCGTGCGGGCCGCTCGAGCTTGGACGAACTGCGAGACGCCGATCTCGCCCCACTGGCCGCTATCGCTGTCGTCCGATTCGACAGGCTGTTGGCCCTCGATGTCCGGCCGCACGACGACACGGGCGTTGTTGCTCATGTTCTGGCCCTTGAACGGGGCGACGTCGATCCCGCGGTCGGCGAGCAGTCGGCAGAGGCCGGCCGCGACCGTCGATTTGCCGACGTGGCTCGCGGTTCCGGCGACGAGAAGCGTTCTGGTCATCCGCGTTGGGAGAGTGTTCGCGCGGCCGGTGGTATCGTCCTATCGGTTTGGTCGCCCTGCTGGCGTTCCGTTCGTGCAGGACGCCGTACTCGCCCATTACGGAAGCGGATCGACACAGTCTCGGAGTTCGTTCTCAGTATGCCAAGTAAAGAGTCGATCCGCGTCTGCGAGAATATTGAAAACAGCCGTTTGAATTCGGATATAGAGCATTTTGGCTCTGTTGAAATCCTGTCGTTCCAACATTTGTCTCGCTGGAATCGCCGTTAGGTAGGTGTGCGTATTCATCAGAGTTGTCGATCAGAATCCACAACTGTCTATAGAAAATACGGTACAAATATGCCCTCCCGCCGTACTGTCATTGGGTCACTTGGAGTTGCCGCTTTGGGTGGACTCGGTGCTTGGTTGTGGTTAACTCCCGCAACAGGATATGTCCAAGAAAAATCGATCGAGGCAAGATACCGAGAAGGGAACCAATTGCATAGTGAATCGGTTATGACCGTCACCCTCAGCAATCCACCCGGCTCCGACTCGCCTCAAATCAACTGGCTACACGATGATTGGCAGAACCGATTTGAATCCCCTTCTACCCCCGTAGTTTCTGAATCGTTACATAATGAGCTCCAACAAGTATACGAAGAGGTACGCTATGTCGTCGGAGTTTGTAGCCCATCATGGGGTGAGGACGAGGAGACGACAGGCTGTTACAATGCGAGTGCAGGTCGAGAAGATTTCAACCGCGTTCAAGTCCACGACCGCGTGACCGCCTCTAAAACCACCAACGCTGGCCTCTCAATACACAGCGTTAAGGGAAAGTGGTCGTTCGATGAAATGTGACCGGTAGACTCTATATCTAACGTTCAGAGTGCCTTGTCGATGTTGTGAGTGAGACAGCCGACAACGAGTTCACGGAACTGCTTCCACCAGTGCCGTGAGCGGACGAACACACCGTACTTGCGTTTGAGGCGAGAGTTTACCGTCTCGTTTTGACTGCGCTGTCCGTAGAGATCGGCATCCAACCGAGCATTCCACGCTTTGTGAAGAGACGAGAACTCGCGGTGCTTAATGAGCGGACGAACACCAGTTTCACGGGCTAATGCGCGAATCTTCTGGTCATCGTATCCCTTGTCGCCGAGGAGAACCGCTACTTCCCCGGTATTTCGCTTGATGAGTGACGGTGCGATTTGCGAGTCGTGTTTTCGTGTCGTCGTCACGTGTACGTCGATAATCGCGTTCGACCTCGTGTCTACGAGAAGCGTGACTTTCAAGTGCTGAATCGTCAACTTCGTTCGCTTCGTATAGTGTTTTGAGGCGTGACTACGGTCAAACCCGGAAGCGTCGATCCCGACGACACCGCTGGTCGGGAGCAGTGTGACCGAAAGGTTGAGCAGAACGCGCCAAACCGCCATATCGAGCCGGCTGAACGCCTTACACAACGTCGAAGGAGAGGGGAGTTCCTGAAGATCGAGGGCGCTCCAAATCCGAGGCATCTCGATGAGTTCGTCAAGCAGGGTTCGGTACGTCGTATTCTTCCGCACCTTGAGACAGAGCAAAACGATGTGTTGATGAAGTGTGTATCGTCGTTTCGAGAACTTCGAGGAGTAGCGAGCAACGGATCGCCGAGCCAAGTGCATCGCTTGCTCAACGAACCGGAGTAGCCGCAACTTCGGGAGGGCTTCCATCCGGTCAGACTACTAGACGAACCTGTATCTCTCTGAGGATTTCAACAGAGCCAGCATTTTGACTCTGTTGAAATCCTCAGGGAGTTACAGGATTGACCAGTAGTTTGACTGAATGCAGGTCCTCACAAAGTCGCAGTTGCTTCAGTTCGTTGAGCAGGCGTATCACTTTGCTCGTCAAGCAACCGCTCGATACTCTTCGAAGTTCTCGAAACGACGGTACACACTCCACCAACACATCGTTTTGCCCTGCCTCAAAGTGCGGAAGAACACGACGTATCGGATGCTTCTCGACGAACTCATCGAGATGCCTCGGATTCGACGTTGTGTAAAGCGTTCAACCGGCTCAATATGGCTGTCTGGCGGGTTCTCCTCAACCTCTCCGTTACGCTTCTCCCGACCAACGGTGTCGTCGGGATTGACGCCTCCGGCTTCGACTGCAGTCACGCCTCGAAGCACTACACAAAGCGAACGAAGTTGACGATTCAGCAGTTGAAAGTCACACTTCTCGTGGACACGAGAGTGAATGCGATCCTCGATGTGCACGTGACGACGACCAGGAAGCACGACTCGCAGATTGCGCCGTCGCTCATTAAGCGGAACACTGGTGGGGTAGAGGTTCTCCTCGATGCAAGGGGTACGACGATCAGAAGATTCGCACACTATCCCATGAGGAAGGTGTTCGTCCGCTCATCAAGCACCGCACGTTTTCGTCGCTCCACAAGGCGTGGAACGCTCGGCTCGACGCCAATCTCTACGGGTAGCGTAGTCAGAATGAGACAGTGAACTGTCGGCTCAAACGCAAGTACGGTGCCTTCGTCCGTTCACGACTCTGGTGGAAGCAGTTCCGTGAACTCGTCATCAAATGCGTTGTTCACAACGTGGAACACGCCCTCGAAATTTCACGCGATGAGTACGAGCGTCTGTGATTCTGAGAGGAGCGGACTGCTGAATAGAGAAGGTGTACTCTGCAGGACTCAGTGATCCAAGCTCAACTTCACCGTTGAGCAACTGTTAGAATGGGCTTGTGACCCTACCAGTTGTTTCAGACTGCGGCGACGAATACGCGGGATATGGACGAACAGGACAAGAACCCCGGGATATGCCTACTTGCCAACCAGGATGAGATACCGAGATTGCCAGTGCGAAGACGTAGCTGCGTAACGAATGCGAGACGGACGACGGCATCGAGGGCGTGTGTGGCGTATGGGGCGGGTGTCCGTCTCGGGAGGCGTCGTAGCGCCGGATGACCCGCTATTTTTCGAGACTCACGTCGCCGTTTGCGGTGACAGTGACTGTGTAGTCGCAGTACGTGAACGTCACAGTGCCGCCTGTCGGATTTTTGTTTGCGAACAACGAATCTAATGAGCCGGGGTCGATCACGTCGTATAGTTTCTCGGGCAGTTCAGTGGGGTGAATATTCATCTCCTTGGCGACAGCCTCGATTACGGCGTGGCTCCACGCATTGGCCGATGAAGTGGGTGATGACGGACTCATGTATAGTATGGTATGCGACTACGCGTACGAAAGCAATCATCTCTCGGTCGTCACTCCGCGCCGTCGGACGCGATACATTCGAGCAATGGCCGAATCTCGTCGAACTGCGGCCCCTTGATGATTTGATCTGTCTTTTCGTTCCACTCGATGTAGCCGTCGTCTTCGAGCGTTGGCAAGTGGACGTGATACAGTTCGGTCTGCACTCGCTGCTCGGCGTCGGTCAGCACTGAGTGTCCTGTGGGGGATTCAAACCCTGCGTCCTGCGGATTCGATTGGAGAAGGGCGAGCAAGAGTGTACGACGCTGTTCGTGCGCGAGTGCCTCGAATGCCGAATCTGTATTCATTATCATCACACAAATGCCGGGGAGACAATCAGGCTACCCTTTTCATATACAAACCGACCTTCTACCCTTTTCATATACAAACCGACCTTCTACCCTTTTCATATACAAACCGACCTTCTACCCTTTTCATATACAAACCGACCTTCTACCCTTTTCATATACAAACCGACCTTCTACCCTTTTCATATACAAACCGACCTTCTACCCTTTTCATATACAAAACCGACCTTCTACCCTTTTCATATACAAACCGACCTTCTACCCTTTTCATATACAAACCGACCTTCTTAACACCCTTTTCATATACAAACCGACCTTACTACCCTTTTCATATACAAACCGACCTTCTACCCTTTTCATATACAAACCGACCTTCTACCCTTTTCATATACAAACCGACCTTCTACCCTTTTCATATACAAACCGACCTTCTACCCTTTTCATATACAAACCGACCTTCTACCCTTTTCATATACAAACCGACCTTCTACCCTTTTCATATACAAACCGACCTTCTACCCTTTTCATATACAAACCGACCTTCTACCCTTTTCATATACAAACCGACCTTCTACCCTTTTCATATACAAACCGACCTTCTACCCTTTTCATATACAAACCGACCTTCTACCCTTTTCATATACAAACCGACCTTCTACCCTTTTCATATACAAACCGACCTTCTACCCTTTTCATATACAAACCGACCTTCTACCCTTTTCATATACAAACCGACCTTCTACCCTTTTCATATACAGCCCGGTTCTGTATCCACTTAAGGTCGGACTGTGGTGGCGGAGAGCGTGTTGCCGAGAACCTGCTTGACCCCTCCACGGAGACGGGAGCCGACGGCCTGCTGTGAGATGCCGAGTTCCTCACCGAGAGCTTCCAACGTGACCTCGCGGGGGGACTCGAAGTACCCCCGGTCGTAGGCAAGCACCAGCGCCTCTAGCTGAGTGTCAGTGAGGATAGCTTCGGTCGGCTTCTCGACGGGCGTGAGTGCGTGCAGCTCCGTTAGCGAGACCGGGATGTCCAGCTCTCGACAGCGTCGTTGAAAGGCAGCGATGTCACTTCGAGCATCGCCGCGGATTTCGAACGTCCACTGTTGGTCTGTCCCGGTGGCCTCGATCAGTGGAACTCCTGTCTCCGCCAGTACCGTTAGCACGTCGTCGTAGTCTATCGTCCACTCAACGCGTAACAGGTACTCGTCCTCGACAGAGTCGATGACCCGAATCTCCTTCACGCCGGGGTGTTCGGTGAACGCACCCACAATGTCGTCGACTTCGGTACCCCGCACCCAGAAGTAGGGAATCACCACCCCCTGTGCGGGGACGAGTCGCTCCAGCTCGACCGTCACGTTCGGCAATTGCTTGAACACTGTCCCCAGCGGGAACTCGTCTGACGGAACCGTGAACGTCGCTTCAGTAGCCATGTCCATCCCATGGGCTTCCAGCTGAAAAGGCCTGCTACTGATTGTCTCGCGTTCTCGACCACCGTTCGCGGACGCATCATCTCTCGGCCCAGTATTCGGTACAAGGTCTATCCTGGCCCAACCAGTGGGTTCACCGATACGGTATCCGACGTCGGTACCAGCACCCGCTGTACGTAACACCGAATGCCGGAAAGTCAAATGTCCGATACGCCTTCCTCTATTCAGCGCGGGTGCTGAAACCTATCACCGTTTGAGGATTTCAACAGGGCCTCTACGATCGAGTCAAGAAAACGGACGAGATCGTGCGATACGAAACCGCACCGCGACCCGATCGATAGGTTCGGACAAATTCGGCGTCCCCGAAGACGTTACTCCGTTCTGTACCGCGCGTCCCAGCGCGGCCCGGCGCGACTCGAGAGGACAATCCCGACGGTCCCCATGACGACCCCGCCGAGTCCGAGCGCAGCGACGAGTTCGAGCGGCGGAGGCACCACGACGAAGCCGGCGACCAGCGTCGGGACGAGCGCGACGGCGACGCCGACGGTGAAGGTCGCGAACCGAACGGCGTCGAAGAGGAACTCGTTGGGATCGAAGCCGGCGATGTAGACCGTGAGGCCGTAGTAGTACAGCGCGTAGCCGGCGAGCAACACCGCGCCGACGGCGGCGTCCGCGAGCGTCGCGTCGAACCAGACCACGGCCGCGAGGTAGGGGAGGGCGACCGCCGGCGCGCCGACGAGGACGAACGCGATCCGCTTGGCCCGGAAGACGTCCTCGACCGAGACGGGGTAGGTGAGGTAGGCCTCGAGCGAGTCGAACTGGGTCAGCCAGTTGTAGGTCGTAAACGCCGAGAGGCCGAGGACGCCGCCGAAGAAGATCCCCGGCGCTGGCGCGATGCCGGTGATCGAGTCGACGACGCCGACGAGCGCGGCGACCAGCGCGAGCAGGATCGTCGCCGAGACGAACGGCTTCCAGACGCCGCCCGAGGACCGGGCGAGGTCCAGCAACGTCTTCGTGACGAGGGGTGCGTTCTCGAGCGGGAGCGCTCCACTGAGCCGGGCGAAGCGATCGGTCGCCGTCCGCGAGGGACGGCCGTACGTCGGATCGTAGGCCGCCAGCGACGCCGTCGCGACGGCGACGGTGCCGAGTGCCAGCCCGACGGCGGCGGTCACAGGACCGTCGATCGGGACGAGGACGGCCTGAACGAGGCCAAGGCTCCCGGTCGCCCAGCCAGCGACGACGGCGGTCCCGACCGCCAGCCCGATGGCCCACGGCGGCGCGCCCCGGGTTCGGACGGCGATCAGCGCGACGGTGGTCGCCATCCCGGCCGCGAAGACGAGACAGAGCGACAGCCAGAACAGGAGGACCGAGAGCGGCGTCGACGCGGAGAGGGGCTCGAGCGCGGCGCTCGCCAGCGCCATCGGCAAGACGAAGGCGACGCCGTAGAACAGCGCGTCCTTCAGGAGGAACACGCCGAGCAAGCGCCGCCGCGAGAGCGGCAGCGTGGTAGACGAGGAGAGTAGCAAGGAGAGCTTCCCGAAGACGTTCTCGAGCATGTCCGAGCCGGCGAAGCCCGCGGTGCCGCTGTAGAGCCCGAACCCGAGCGCCAGCGCGTGGAGGCCGCCGACGACCGTCTCCGGCGCGGTGCCGGTCTCGACCAGCGCGACGGTGGCGCTCACCGCGAGGACGGCGATGACGAGCGGAAAGGCCGCGAAGCGCCAGCCGCCGAACAGCTCGGTGTGCATCCGCCACTCCTCGCGAAAGAGGATCGCGAGCAGCCGCGGCGTCGAGAGCCCGGCTCCCGATCCGGAACGGGTCGTGCCGGCAGGCCCCGTCGGGTCCGTCGTCCCAGTCATGGACCCGTCCCGTCGGTCGCCTCGAGCGTCGGCATGTCCCGCGCGGCCTCGCCCTCGACGCGCTCGAGGAACAGCTCGAGCAGCGATTCGTCGCTCCGGTCATCGGAAAGCGCCCGCTCGGTGACGAGTTGTCCGTCGGCGACGATCCCCACGCGGGTGCAGATCTCCTCGGCGACGTCGATGTTGTGCGTCGAGACGAAGACGGCGTTGTCGCCGGCCGCGTAGGAGACGAGGAACCGTTTGACTTGCTCTTGGACGAGCGGGTCGAGATTCGCCAGCGGCTCGTCGATGAAGACCACGTCCGGCTGGTGGAGGAACGCCTGCGTGATCATCACCTTCTGTTGTTGCCCGCGCGATAGGTCGGTGTGGAGCGTATCGAGCTTGCTCTCGAAGCCGAGGCGCTGCGCCCAGTCGTCAGTCCGGTCGGCGACCCGTTCGGCCGGCAGGTCCCGTACCTCGCCGACGAACTCGAAGTACTCCCGCGGCGTGAGGAAACTCGGCGGTGACCCCTGCTCCGGCAGGATTCCGACCTTCCGGCGCGTCTCGATCGGTTCGGCGACCGGATCGGTCTCGAGGACGCGAACCTCGCCCGCGTCCGGCCGGATCTGGCCGGTCAGCGTCCGAATCGTCGTGGTCTTCCCGGCACCGTTCGGCCCGAGGAACCCGTAGAGCTCCCCGCGCTCGACGGTGAAATCCATTCCGGCGACTGCCTCGACGGCTCCGTAGGACTTCCGCAGTCCGTCGACCCGAATGACACCCATTGAACGTCGAACCGTTCTCAGAAGCTGATAATAACTGTGTTGGTAGGATAGTAGTGACAACGCAGCAGCGATTCTCGAGTCCGGGGCCTAGCGGCCACGATGGGTGCGGTAATCAGAACTCGGTCCCGCGGCGCGCCCGTTGGCCGTCGTCTATCGGATGTTTCACTTTCCGTACGTTTGTAATTAGATCGGCGCGGTCCGCGAGGTAGTCGGGCTCGGCGTGGCTCCCCGAAAGGATCAACTCGAGGTCGTCGGGCTTCGCGTCGACGAGATCGAGCACGTCGTCCGCCGAGAGCAGGCCGCGATCGGCGGCGTAGAGGACCTCGTCGAGGATCAGCATGTGCATCCCCGCTTCGGGCTCGGCGTCGAGATCGATCGGTTCGCCGAGATCGGCCTCGTCGGCCGCCTCGAGGAGGTCCCGTGCGCGCTCGAGGCCCGCCTGGGCCTGCGCTTCGTGGTCGGCCTCGTCGCTGCCGTCGGCCATGCCGTGCCAGCCGTAGTGGCCGAGGTTCTCGTAGCTAATCCCCGGCAGGGCGGCGATCGCGTTGTACTCGCCGCGGACGGCCTCGACGCTCGCGGCACCACCTTTCATGAACTGAAGCATGTGGACCCGGTAGCCGTGGCCGGCGGCGCGCATCCCCATGCCGAGCGTCGCGGTCGTCTTCCCCTTGCCGTCGCCCCACCAGACCTGAACGAGGCCGAATTCCTCGGGTGCGGCCGGCTCGATGCGCTCTGCCTCCGGTGTCCGCCCCTGACCGGGCGTGCTCTCGATCGTGGACTCCGGCGTCCGATCGTCGCTCATACGCGGGCAGTCGGCTCGATCGTACATGTAGTTGCCCCACTCGACCGCCGGCGCGCGCCGTCGTACCGATCGGTGCCGTTCCAGTGACACTTGTAACCAAACGTGTCTTTAGGCTTCGCTCCCAACGTCGCTACACCTGATGTCACTCGAGTTCCCCTCGTCGGACGACGCGCCCGATCTCGAGTGCGTGGTCGCCGCACTCGACGACGGCGACTGTCGTGAGATCATCGCGGTGCTCGAGGAGCCGATGACGGTCCACGAGGTCGCCGAGGCGACCGACCGGCCGCTCTCGACGACCTACCGCAAACTCGATCGGCTGTCCGAAGCCGGATTAGTCGAGGAGGCCGCCGGCGTCCAGCGCGATCGCCATCAGAAGGCCCGGTACGTCGCCAACCTCGAGCGAATCTCGATCGGTTTCGATGACGCCAACGAGCTGCGCGTCGATGTTGACCACGCGCCTGGGCTGAGTCTCTGGTCGGACATCACTCGGGAGTTCTGACGGCCCCTGCGACGGCGTCGCCTCGTCCGGTTTCAGACGCCGACAACACCAGCAGTTCCGAAAAGAGCGAGTACGCTACCGGCCACGACATCGGCGTCCGTCGGCTCTCGTCCCTCGAACCCCCGAACGAACCCGCCGCGTCCGCTTGCCTCGCGTGGCTGAAGCGGTCTCTCGCAGTTCGAGACACGGCACACGCCTTGATGGTCGCGTGTAGTCTCCCGGATGGTATGAGCGCCGCCAACGACTCGAGTCACCGCTCCGACACCGGGAGCGAACTCGCCTTTCCGGCCTACGGCCCGATCGACGCCGCCCTCGGCTACGGACTGTTCTATCTCGTCGTCGACCGGGCGACGCCGACGATCGTGGCCGTCTTCACGGAAGTGCTTCCCGACGTGTCGCCGTCGCTGATCGGGCTGGGACTGGCGATGCTCCTCTGGGTCGTCCTGCTCGTGACCGTTCTCGACCAGCTCCGGCGACAACTCGCCGCGCTCGGGATCGTCACCCACGCGGCCGTCCGCCCCCGACGGTCGGGACGCTCGAGGCCGTCCGTGGGCCGACTGCTCCTGTCGCTGGCGGTCGCAACCGTCGGGGGTCTCATCGCCGCGTGGACGTACGATCCGGCGCTCGAGGCCGTCGTCTCGCTGATTCGCGTCGTCGAGGTGGCCGACATCGACGTGCTCGTGCCCACCGAGGTCGGCCTCCTGCTCGTCTTTTTCGTGTCGTTCGAGATCGCGGCGCGGTCGGTCGACAAGCTGGTCATCGGCGGACTCAGGGCCCTGCTAGGGGGCTGAGCGACCGATCGTCGAACGGGCCGCGGCGAGGTCGACACCGGGTCCGGGAGGCGACTGCACCGGTTCACTTTCGGATCGAGCAGTAGGCCACCACCGACGTTCGATACAAACCTCGCAGTTGATCGAGCCATAATTGGATATTCGTAACCTCCTAATACGGCGAGCGATATATAGTACACAATGACCTACGAAAACTTGGATGATGATCTCGTAAACGAGTTGATCGACAACGGTCGAACGAGCCTTCGCAGCCTCGCGGAAGAACTCGATGTCTCCGTCACCACCGTCTCTAACCACCTTTCCGATCTCGAGGAATCGGGCGTGATCAACGGCTACACGCCGAAGATCGACTACGATGCCGTCGGCTACGACGTGACCGCGATCATGCAACTCAAAGCCGAGGGGAGCGCCTTGCCCGAGATCACCGAGACGCTGAAAGATCACAGCCAGATGATCTCGGTCTACGAGGTGACCGGTGACTACGACGTGATCGCTATCGGGAAGTTCACCGATACGGATGACATGAACGATCAGATCAAGAGTCTGATCACCGATCCCGACATCAACCAGTCGAACACGAGTATCGTCCTCAACACGGTCTCCGAAAACAATCAGTTCGAACTCGAATCCGAAACGAGCTAGTAACCGAACACGATCGGAAACGAGGATTCCCGTCGCCGCGTTCGCGAGTCGTGTGCCGGTTCGGACAGCGAACGGGCCGCCGTGTTACGGTGAGTTCCAACACAAGCATAGCTTTCGTCACCCGTGAGAGTCCGGTAAGAACGCATCGAACGATAGGCGAGATTACCGGTCGTCCGACGGTCGCCTCTCAGCCCGCCTGACTGTTGTCGGAACGCACGCTCCGATCAAGCAGTATTTTCGCTCGTTTCCGTTTCGACCGGTCGTCCGAAAGACGTTCTTTTCGCTCGAGTCGCAGCCGACCGTTGCGACCGGTTCGGTAGGCGATACGATCGGTTTAGACGAAGCAGATCGCGCCGGTCGACCGGTTACGATTACTGACTGTTGCGAACGGGTACAAGCGGACTATCTCGCCGTCGCATGTCAAGCAGCCGTGAGGCCACGCTAACCCCCGTCCGTGCTTGTTACTCACCTCAGTTATTATCGCTCCGAACCGTCGACGCAATTCGATACTTCTCTCGGCGAGTCAGACCGGCAGGAATGTCGGTACTGCGGCAATCATGTTATATCCGTATCAATAAGTTCTTTCGAGTATGGAAGGATCTGCAACCGAAGTCGCCTCCAGACCGTAAACAGAGGCTGCTGAAGCTTTATCGAAAGTAACCACTCGCAGTGCGTCCCCGTCCTGCTAAATTAACTGATACGGAAAGGAACAGTCGCTGGCGTTTATTCGACACCTCAGCTAACGTCTTAGCGTCCCTGATGGGGCATGAGAGAATAATGAGTGAACAAGAAACGACAGGCGACTCGAGGCGGTCGTTCATGGCGAAGGGCGCCCTCGCGACGGGCGCGCTGACGCTGGGGACGGGCGCATTCGGCACGGCCACAGTCGGTGCACAGGAAGATCAAGTAGCGGTATTCGCGAGCGAACTCTATCCGGGTGCGGATTTCGACGTTCTCGCCCAACTTCAGGCGAGCACGACAGTCGATGTGCTACAGTTGGACGGGGAAACGGTGCCAGAGATCTCCCAGCCCGACGAGTGGAACGGACACATCATCCGATACGATATCGGCCAGCAATCGGGTATCACGTCGTTCCTGTTCGCGCGCGGGACGAGTCTGAGTTCCGGTGACAGCGGAACGCTCGGCGACGATGCGTCGGTGCTGAGCGCCGATCTAAACCTCATGAACACGTCGCTGGGCGGTGGCGGCGGTAACGGCGGCGGTAACGGTGGCGGCGGCGGTAACGGTGGCGGCGGTAACGGTGGCGGCGGTAACGGTGGCGGCGATATGAACGGCGGAAACGATACCGGCAACGGCAACGAGACGGCCGCTGGAAACGGAGGTGAATAACGATGGTACAAGATGACGACGGACAAGTGTTGGTGTTCACGTACAACTACGAAGCCGGGGAGAGCTTCGACGTCGTCTCGCAACTCGAAACGAGCACGACGGTGAGCATTCTTCAGACCGCAGACGGGGAGACCGTTCCGGAGATCTCTCAACCGGACGAGTACACCGGTCACGTGGTCCGGTACTCGACCGACGACGGGCCCCAGGCACCGTCCGTCCTCCTGTTCACCCGCGATCAGAGCTACAGTAGCGGCGACTCCGCGACGCTTGGGGAAGACGCACAGATGTTCAGCACCCAGCTGAATCTCATCTCCACGTCGATAGAGTAGCGTCTCGAACCTATTTTTATCACACTCGCAGTCGATAGCTCCGATCGCCGTCGCCGGCGGCTCGAACGGCGCGTCGTTGTTGCTTGCGGACGTACCGTGTCGACGAGCGGAACAGCGATCGTCGAGGGAGGAGCCGACGAAAGCGAATACCGCCATATTACTGACGCATGACACACGAGAAATCGAGCGGATCGGACGAGCCGGACGGTCCAGCGGCCGACATCGATTCCTCGAGCGTGGTACCGAACCGTCGTCCGAGAACCAGCGGTACGGCCGATGGCGCTCCGCGTGAAGCACACCAGAGGAGAGAGGCCACCACCGAGACACGCCTGTCCGACGGTTCCACTTCGGAGGGAGGGAACGAACCCGAACCGGAGCAACCCGTGCTAGTACCCATTCACGAGTACCGGCCGGGGCTGACCGTTCGAGTCGTCGACCGGCTCCCGGCACCGATCACCGTCCAGCTGCTGCGGCTACCCAACGGCAGGACGATTCCGGAACTAACGCGGCCCGACGAGTACGGCGGGTACGTCGTCCGCGCCGAACTCGGGCCGAACCGCGTTCGATCGACGATAATCGTGTTCACGCGCGGGTCGCTCGAGCGCGACGAGTGTTACCTGTTCAGCACCGATGGACAGGTGTTCAGTACGCGGCTGCATCTCTTCGAGACGACGGTTCGCCGCATCGCGTCGGCCGGCGGTAGTTGCAACACGCCTCCTCAGAGTCCATCACGACGCGTCAGGCGGTACGAACGGTAACCGATCGCTCGGACGACGGTCAGCGACTCGAGCGGTCCGTGCATCCCGCCGTTCTCGTGGCTACTGCGTGGCGACGCGCTCGCGGAATTTCTCGCGGACCTTCTCGACTTTCGGGGCCGCGTGCATCGTACAGTAGGCGTCGTTCGGATTCTTCTCGAAGAATCCGCGTGTGACCGACCGAAATACTTTCTCGGCCAGCGCGCGTCTTGTTCGCATGGCCCGGAGCTATTCACAGCAGTACGAGGACACCCGAGAGCGAGTCCGTGAACATCGGCATGGCGGCGAGTTCGAGATCACCAACGGACGAACGAAGGAATTTCCAGCCTACGAAGATCCCGAAGATGCCGAGCGAATGTTACAGATGGCCGACGCCTACGACGAAGAAAATCTCGTCGAAGATACGCCTGATGGACAGAAGACGAAATCGGAAACGACCCTGAAGAACTACCTCTCGGGATTAAAGAAAACCGCCCCACACGTTGCGCTAACCGATACAAGCGCGACCGAACTAAACACGGTCATGCAGGGCTTTCACGACGGGACGCTCGAGAACGTGAAAGACGATGGACTCTCAAAAGGAACTATTCGTATCTATCAGAACGCGCTCCGCCAGTTCTACTACGTGTTCTCAGATGTCAGCGTTGCTTCCGAGGACATTACGCTATTCCAGATCGACGATAAGGCGGTCGATCCAGCCGATATGCTGACTCGCGAGGAAATCCAAGCGATGCGCGACGCGGCCGACTGTATGCGGGACCGCGCACTCTTCGACTTCTTGATCTACACCGGTCAACGGAACACAGCCACTCGAACGCTCCGAATCAAGGATCTCGAGCTCGAGAACGACCGGTTCCGGTTAAACGGGGACGCGACTGGATTAAAAGAGGCCGAGAAGAACGGCAAATGGCGCGACCTCCTATTATCCTCGGCGACCCTCAAGCAGTATCTTAGTACCGAACATCCAGCACCCGATGATCCAGAGGCCTACGTATTCGTGGGGCGGCCGAAGTACGCCGGACCGGATCCGAAAACCATGCTCGATCCAACGACCATCGGCGCGATCGTCGGACGATTATCCGAACGCGCAGCCGAAGATTACCCCGCAATTGAATCTAAGCCTACGCATCCTCACGCCCTTCGTCATAACTTCGTAACAATCGCGCTCCGTCGTGGGATGGACGAGTCGGCAATCAAGCACCAGATCGGACATAAACACGAGAGTACCGTTATGGAGTCCACGTACGCACATCTCAAGGACAGCGATCATATCCGCGAAGCGCGCGAAGCGTTCGACCTCGAAGTCGACGAAGCGGAGAGCGAGCTCACGCCGGAAGTATGTCCCCGCTGCGGAGAAAATCCACCCGCGGACGCACGGCTCTGTCCGTATTGCGGACTCGAATATACCCCCGACGCGGAGAAGATGATGGAACGGGCCAACGAGGACGTACGTAACTCCTATCAGCAAGTCGACGCAGACGATGCCGAGACGGTCGAGAAACTCCAGATCGTCGATGAACTGCTCGACGATCCCGAAGTCAAGAAGGCGTTGCTCGAGAAATCCGAATCCGCGTAGGGAAATCTGGCTCGGCAGTCGAATCTATATCCCCTGCCACCGCCACCGCTACAACCCCCGTGGTAGGGCAGTCTCTGGTCGTGGGATTCTAGGGGTTCCACTATAGAACACCTATACCATCACCTACTTCAACTAATATTTCGCCTCATAAGTGGGAGAACGGAAAATAGTTGGAAGAATCAGCGGCTTTATAGACAGTTCCGCCCGAACCCAGATATGGGTCGCACGACGCCGACTCGTCTACGAGATCGCGGTCGAGTTACGATACCGAAGGACATCCGGGAAGAATTCGGACTCGAGCATGGAGACTGGATCGTTCTTAAAATCCATCCGCTCGAGGAGGTCGATACGTCGTGATCGGGTTAGCGACGGAGCTCGATCTTTCGGACGCCGAGGTCGAGGCTCTCGAGCAACTCACTGAGAGCGACCTCCCTTGTGAATGGATCGCGCACCATCTCTTGGAACTCAAGGATAAATGATATATCTGATATAAGCTAATCCGAATGAACGCCGCAGAAGGGACCAGCTTCTGCGGCAACGGCAGTTACGCTAAGCCACGATCCGACTAAGACCAGTGGTCGTGCGATTCTTTCATCGTCACCTATCGACGTAAATCGATCGGTGTGGAGGACAGAACGCACGTCTGCTTTCTGATCTGTCGGGCCGTGAATCGCCTGTTCCGACGTGGAACGGGTCAGTACATACTATCTATAATGGATATTTCAATTGACATGGCGGAAGCGGTCGATAGCACGGCCGACGAACAGGAGATCAGTTACGAGCAACTCGAAGAAGCGAAGGCGGCCTACGAGCGCGCGACGGGACTGCGGCCGATCCCGTGGAGTGTGTTCTTCGACGCAACGGGAAGGATCGCAGAGGACGTTGATTTCGATCGCGAGTTCGACCGGGAGATCGATGTAACGACGTTGGCTGGTTTCGCCGAGTTTGCGATCGAAACGGCTGATCGACTCAAAGACTCGGTTGAACAGAACGGTGAGCGGCGATGACCGCGGCGACGACGAGAGCAAGCGATAAACACGAACGGGTCGCGGTTGTCAGCTGTTCCGACTGTGAATGGTTTTGGCTCATTGACATCCAACGTGCCCACCCGGAGAAAACGGAGTGTCCCCGCTGCGGCACCAGCAAACTCTACGAAAAACGTAGAAAAATCCTTGAGACGGACGATCTCGAGTACGCTTGCGAGATCCGGGCGTCGATGCTCGCGGCTCGCTGGGGCGAAGACGACGCATTCGCGGTGCTCGACTCGTTCTTGGATCTCGGAGATCGATACGAGATGCTCTGGGTGGATCGGTACGAGCATCTCGTGGACACCGAGTTCACAGACTGGCGCTGGGGAGCCGACCGCGTCGGCGACCGCCCGATCCTCTCCGATCTGTGGAAGGGGCCGGTCGAAGATCGGCTCGACGACTTCGCGGAAGCGTATCAGCCATCCGAACGATGTCAGGGTCCCGCCCTATCACGAAGTTCCGGATTTGCCGAGCAACCCCGTGGCGATGAGTCGGCGCGACTCGAGCGGCTCCTCCGAGACGAGAGATCGGGAGACGGCAAGCCGATCGTCTGGCTCGCCCGTGTGGTCTTCGGGCGGGACGTAGAGTCGGGCGACGCCGACTGGCGGTGGACTCGACGCGAATGTGAGCGGCTGTCGGGAGTCGATGTGGTCCGTCCGACGGCGACACACTCGGTCGTCGTCGATGACGACGGTGACGAACCGACGTTCGAAAACCGCGAGACGGCGGCGGATCTCGTGTGGGCGTCGATCGACGAATCCGCACTGCATTCGTCGCTTGATACCGTTAGTGTGCAAAAGCTTCCGCAGTCGACGGCGTCGCGCTCAACGGCGAAATCGAGAGCGGCAGGAATGGTATCGCGTCGCCAGACGATCGAGACGACGACGTGGGCGTGCCTAATCGGTTCGCTCGGGGCGTACCGAGCCGGGATCGGTGATCTGGAGGAGCCGGATCCGACGCGGTTCACGGATCGGGCTCGGGCGCGAAAGCCGGGAGCACGACTGTCGGAAGCGTTCGATCGGGCGGGTGAGAAATACGAGCGGGGCGTGATACTGACGGGGACGACGAAGCCGTCGCGATTCCCGAGCATCGCGGACGGGGCGGCGGAGCTAACCGACGACGTGACGAACCTCCGGAAATGGCTGGGGCGGCGGCTCGACGGCGGGATCCCGCCGTCGATAACGTGTTTCGAGCCGACGAAACACGGCGTGGGACATCCGCATTCGGCGTTGTTCGGCGTCGACGCTGCCGACATACCAATAGAAGACGTGAAAACGTATTGGCAGGAAGAAGAAACCGTGGGACGGGGCCACCAAGTCACGGTCGAGCCGATCGCGGTAGACGAGACGGGCTCGTGGTACTGGCTCGGCGACGGGCCGGACGACGCGGGGTGCCCTCCGGCGGCGTATCTGAAGGAAGGGGCTCGAGCGCTCGAGACGGCGGCGCGGACGGACGCCGACGACATACTCGTGATCGCCGACGCCTACCGCGACGCCGACGAGTCGACCGACGATCTCGAGCCGTCGACGCTGGACGTGCCGGAGACGGTGATGGCGAACCCGGACGCGATACGGATCGCGTCGTGGTACTTTAGCACGAATACGCGAGCAGCGACGAACGGCTCGGCGGAACTCCGGTCATAATGGCGCGCCCGGCGGGCCGACGCGGCCGTTGGCAAGATCGCCCGCTACGCGAGCCCATATATGTGAGAACCAAACCCTTTTGACCGTCCGGTTCGAGATACGACACGTTCAAGAACCGCGATACAGCGACCCAATCTGTATATCTATGCCATCTGACGATCCTCACCGAGATCCTCACCGCGTTATTCTCGTGCCGGACAGTATCGCCGACGACGTTCGGTCATATGCTCGGACTCTCGAAATCGCCACGGACGCCGTCGGCGAGACGGAAACCGACGCGAACGAGCCGAGCGGCGACGCCCCCGCGGATAAGCGGGAGATAGACGAGCGGCGATCGGCCACGACGCGGTCGGAAACGGCCGGAACCACCGAGAGCGACGTTGCCGACCCACGGGGTGGGCGGCGATGAGCGCCGACGCCGACGACGCGACGGACGCCGACGCAGACGCGACCGCGGGAGGCTCGGCGATCGACGCGACGGACGCCGACAACTACGATGCGATTCTCGACGATCTGGACGTAGCGATCGCGGAAGCCCGTCGGAAGATCGAGAGCGGACGTGTTCGATCGCCGGAAAACGAGCGCGTCCGGCAGGGGTGGGTCAAGACGCTGGCCTACGCCGTGAACGTTCGTCGTCAGTGCTTAAATGATAAGAAACTCGAAGAACTCGACGAGCGCCTCTCCGCGATCGAAGGTGGTGGCGAATGACGCGACGGAGCACGAGCACGCGGTCGCTCGAGAAGCGGATCCGTGAACTGGAGCAGACCGAACGCGACTGGAATATCACGGTATCGCATATCTGCGTCGACGACGCGGGTAACAGGCCGGAGATTGCCGACTACGAGATCCTTAACGAATCGGCGTTCGGGTCGGGCGGCGGCACGATCACGATTCGGCGAGCGATCCCCGACGCGACCGCGGGAGACTCGAACGACGTGACCGACGGTGACGATGACGATGAGTGACGCCGACTCGGACGACGTGACCGGCCGTCGGCGAACGCGAAACGTCCGGCGGCGCTCTCGGGAGCGAGACGAGCCGCGGGAGTGGGACTGCGCGAAACCGACCTCCGACGATCTTCGATCGGCGAATCGGGCGGAGGTAGCGCGAACGTACGCGGATCTCGCGGCGGCAGAGATCGATGGGACCGATGACGCCGCGAAACGGCTGAGATTTGCGAAGCCAGCGAGCCGGACGCTTCTCGCCCGGCGATTCCGGGCGCGCTATCTCGAGCGCGACGACGAAGGTGACGACGATGACCCGTGAATGCGAGAACTGCGGAAATCACGTCTCTGACCAGTTCGCCCGTGTCTTCGGCGACGACGCGGGCCGGGTTCGCTCGTGTATCGACTGCCCCGATATGACGCTCGCCGACTTATCAGCCGGTGCGGCGGCGGATCCGGCCCGACGCGCTCGAATCGAGCGGTCAACCACGGGAGCGTCGACGTTCACGTCGCGATCGGAGGCGGCGATCGCCGACGACGGGAGGACCGCGGATGACTGACGACGAGCCACTCCGACCGGACCGGCCGCGAATCGAGCCGGCCGACGTATCGTCGGTATCGGAGGACGAGCGTGACCTCAACGCGGCGCTGGTCGAGACGATCTCCGACGGCAACGGCACGGACGCGTTCGACGCGGACGACTGGGCGATCTACGCGAAGGGTCTCCTGTTGGCTCGCGGCCACGATCCCGAGAACGTCGTCATCCTGCCGAGCGACGACGGCGTCGAGATCGTCCCGGCGGAGACGTACCGCCGAGAGAGAGAATCGATCGCGGAAGTCGCCGAACTGGCGACGCGCTATCTCCGGCGGGTCGAGCGGGTTCCGATCTCCGAACTCGAGCAAATGGACGACCTCGAGCGAGTGCAGGCGTTCGTGGCGGCGACGGGAGCCGAGAAATGACCACGCGACCGATGACCTCGAGCGGCCACGTTCGAGACGGTCAGGTCCCTACGAGCAGTGACTGCTCAAGCGCGGTCTCGAGACCGCGGCCGCAAGCGGCCAGTCTTCGATTCGGAAGTCATAGACGCGCTCCGATCGCGGGCAGGACCCCCGCGTTCGGCGACGCGTTTCTCTCGTATTGCTCGCGAACTATCTGCGGTTTCACTTCAACCAGACATGTCTGAAGATTCATTGACGCTTACAGAACAGCAGTATGACCTTCTCGTCGCGGCGGAGCGGTGCGACGGCGAACCACGCGTAGTCGCTGCGGAGACGCTCGACGCGATTCGCGACGTGCTCGAGCCCGCCGTGTCCTCGACGGGCGTGCGTGATGCGTCGGTCCTCAGCGTCCAGCAGTTAGCGATGCAGCTCGCCGAATCAGATTCGGAGCCCGATGCACTCGTGCAAAACCCGGAGACGACGCGTCCGACGCAGGATGAGCTTAAGGCCGGCGACGGTGACGACGAGCCGGCGTCGGCCGCCGACGCGCTGGCCGATCTCGAGCGTGACGATCCCGCCGCCGCGAGAGAAGTTCGGAAGACGCTGGCCAAATCCCGGACGGTATCGGACCGGCTGCCGGAGCATAGCAACGCGCTCAGGCGGCAAGCGAGCCGCCGGCTTGGGCTCGACGACGAATCGGCTGTCGACGAACTGCTCGAAAGCGACGAGATCCCGAGCGATCCGCGGCTTGTCTAACCCGGAATTAGATCACGCTCGACTGGGGCTCGCGGTTAGCCCTCGTCGATCTCGTCCGACTCGCCATCGTCTTCGTCGTCGTCGCTGTTCCGGGCACGAGCGGACTCCAGTGATCGACGGCGTTGATATCTATCACCGGAATATTGAATATAATGTGACTAGGTCAGCAGAACCAGCCGGATTCAGTTTCGTCGGCGGGGGAGGGGCCGTTGTAACCACATCTAAAGCGGGGCGGGGTCGAACATCACCGGTTTGCCAACCTCCATCACACTTGCACCTCCTCGAGTGCGTTGGCGAGTTTGCGCATGGCGGCTGGTTCGGCGCCGAGGTCGATATTCCGGATGCCGATGCCGGCGCGTTCGGCGGCGTTGAAGACGCGGAGCACGTCGAGGACGCTCACGTCTGGGCCGTTATAGTCGATCGGGATGCGATCGAGGTGGCGGCGATCGGAGGTGGTCGAGTGCTCGAAGAACACCGCGGGTACGTCGCGGTAGTATTTCCGGACGGTTGGGTGCGACCCCGGCGCGAGTTCGCAGAGGCGTTCCTGTGTGACCCGCCCTTCGCCGCGGACGGCGTAATCGGCGACGTAGATGCAACTGGTCGCGACGACGCCGGGACCGCCCCCACGCGACGTGAGCGGCCACTCAACGTGTTCGCCACCGACGACATCGGCCAGCTGTTGGGCGGCGTCGATGGCGTCTGGGGGGATCTCAACGTCGTCGGCGTGGTTGACTTCGCGGATGATCTCGGGGAGTCGCTCCCCGGCGGTGGGGAACCGGTCTGATGTTGCGTTGGTCATCTCATATCGGCCTCACTGTTAAGTCTCCGCCGTTTGATCTATCCTTGACCCCGATTGTGAAACCATCTCATGGGACGGGAGAAATTTTGATATAAATAACATTTCTCTCCATGATGAACTCGCAGTCGACCGGCGTCAGTCATCGCTATCGTCGTCAGCGTCGCTGTCGTCCTTTTTGGCTTAGGTATCGGCCGCGACCAGATCCATCTCGGCGGTCGTCGATCTTATTCGGCTCGCCATCGTCTCTCCGTATCACATACAGTACGTGTCTAATCCATAAGATGGATTAATGATGGGGAACCGGACTCTATAGCCGTTGAGCGGGCGGCTAAGGAAACGGATACACCTTTCCTACCTTTCGATGGCAAGCCATCAAACTTTGTTCAGTGTAGAAGACAGTCATGTGTAGATGAACATGAGCGAACAACAGCGAACCTATCCGAGAAAGCCGGTATCAAATGATTTCCGAAAAAATTCGCCACAGCAGTTATGGATTTTTCTTTCTGCCGGAAGGACAGTAGAAGACTTCGCCAATAATAGTAATAATACTACAACATGATAAGAAATGTTATCGCGTCTTTGATTCTTGGGCCGCTCTCGCGGCTCGCGGGCCTCGTTGGGAGTATCGGAAGATACGCACCTATACACCGGGCCTATTGGTGGATATTCGACAGAATCATCGGCGTAGAGGATGCGAGGAAGTGGCGCGAGGACCACGTAGGACGGATAGCCGAATACGTTTCCGAGAACATTGAGATTGAAGCATCTCACGAGGATCTCGTGGCGGAAGTTGAGGAGAACTGGCGGCAGACCGAATCTCACTTTTCCGATGGAGAGTCTGTCTTGGCGCTCGCGGTCGCCGGAGCGGGACTTCTTGCACCACCACTGGTAGCGATGGCTCTCGCGGTTTTACTCGCTATCTCAGTGTCCGTCCGGTTAACTGCAGTCGAAGTTCTGGCGTATACGGACCCAGACCCTAAAGCACCACGCGAACAGCTGTTCGCGGAAGCCGCGTGGAACGGAAGCGTCCTTGATGGGAAAAACGTCACAGGAAGCCTAATCACGTTACGACTTATGAATGACCTGAACAATCGTGTTTATGAGCGCTGGCTGGATGAAGTTTTCATCCCGGCGTTATCGAGTTCGGGCTGGTCTAAGAGTGAGGGACTAAAGCGGTTCTTCGATGTATGTATGGAGGAATTAGTCCATAAGCGGGAGTTCGAAGGCGATGATACGGAAGAAGAAACAGAGGAAAGTGAAGAAAACGACGAGGACGCAGCGAAAATCCGTGAAGGAGATGGTTAGTTCTCGGCTGTCACCTTCTCCTTGAACTTCTCTCGGACCTTCTCGACTTTCGGGGCCGCGTGCATCGCGCAGTAGGCGTCCTCAATAGTTCCATCTGCCGCTCTTTGTTTCTCGAAGTAGTTCTGGTGGTACTCCTCGGCCTCGTAGAACGTCTCGAGGGGCTCTATCTCGGTGACGATCCCGTCGTAGAGGCCCTCTGCCTCGAGTTCCGCGGCGAACGCCCGGGCAGTCTCGAGTTGGTCGTCGCTGTGGGCGTAGATCGCCGACCGGTACTGCGAGCCCACGTCTGGGCCCTCGCGGTCTTTCGTCGTCGGGTCGTGGATCGTGAAGAACACCTCGAGGAGGTCCTCGTAGGCGACGTCGTCGGGATCGTACTCGAGTTGGACGACTTCGGCGTGACCAGTTTTGCCGGAACAGACCGCCCGATAGCTGGGATCTTCGGTATGGCCGCCGGCATACCCCGAGATCACCGATTCGACGCCCGCGAGTTCCTCGAAGGCCGCCTCGACGCACCAGAAACAGCCGCCGCCGAACGTTGCTCGTTCCATGGCCGTTCGTAGGCCGCGCGCGAGGAAAGGTGTGACGGGTGGGTACCCGTGGCCGCCGATCGGCCCCGACTACCGGGGTCCGAACCCCTTTCACCGTGGCCGCTGAACGCCGGCACATGTCCTGGGACACAGTCCGACTCGAGTGGAACGACGACGTAGCGACGCTGACTGTCGACCGCCCCGACGCGCTCAACGCGTTGAACGTCGAAACGCTCGAGGCGATGGGCGAAGCGCTCGCGGAAGCCGCAGACGACGCCCGCGCGCTCGTTCTGACGGGTGCCGGCGACGCGTTCATCGCCGGTGCGGATATCAAGTATATGCAAGATCTCTCGGCCGAAGCGGCACAGGACTGGGGCGAACTCGGCCACGACGTGGCCGACGCGCTCGAGGCGTTCCCCGCGCCGACGATCGCGGCGGTCAACGGCTACGCGTTCGGCGGCGGCTGCGAGATGGCGCTGGCTTGCGATCTGCGAGTCGCGAGCGAGTCCGCGCTGATCGGCAACACCGAGATCGACCTGGGCATCATCCCCGGCTGGGGAGCGACCCAGCGGCTGCCGCGCCTGGTCGGCGACGAAACCGCCCGCCGGATGATCTTCCTCGGCGAACGGCTCGACGCCGAGTCGGCCGCGGAGGCCGGCCTGTTCGGCGAGGTCGTCCCCGACGAGGACCTAGCGGAGGTCGCCGCCGAACTGGCCGACCGAATCGCCGCGCAGCCGGCCTTCGCGATGCAGACGGCGAAACGGGCGATCAACCAGGGCCTCGAGGGCTCGCAGACGAGCGGACTGGACTACGAGAAGCGCGCCTTCGCGAGCCTCTTTGGCACGCACGACCAGCGCGAGGGAATGGCGGCGTTCGTCGAGGACCGGGAACCCGACTTCGAGTAGAAAGCGTTAGTCGGCGACGCGCCACGTCAGGAGGACGCCGCCGTCGAGCCGGTCGACCTCCGCGAGTTCGAGCGACGGGAACTCCGCGACGAATCCGTCGCCGTCGGCCAGCGTCGGCGCGTCGCGGCCGCCGATGAGTTTCGGGCCGACGAAGACGCGCAGTTCGTCGACCAGCCCGGCCTCGAACAGCGAGAAGATGAGTTCGCCGCCGCCTTCGACCATGATCCGCTCGAGGCCCTGTTCTTGCAGCGCCGCGAACGCCGGGAGGAGGTCGACCCGCTCGTCGCCCGCCGTGATCAGTGCCGCGCGGTCGGCGAGGGCCGCGCGTCGGTCGACGGATGCGGCCTCGCTCAGACAGAGGTACGTCGTCGCCGCGTCGTCGAGGACGGCGGCGTCGGTCGGCGTGCGGCCGCTCGAGTCGACGACGACCCGCGCCGGATTTTCGGGCCGATCGTTCTTGCGGCGCTTGGCACGCAGTGTCTCGTCTTTGACCGTCAGGTGGGGATCGTCGGCGAGGACGGTGCCGACGCCGACGACGACGGCGTCGCTGTCGGCCCGGAGCCGATCGACCCGCGCGAAGTCCTCCGCGCCGCTGATGGCGATCTGCTCGCGCCGACGCGAGGAGAGTTTGCCGTCCGCGCTCGCGGCGGCGTTGACGACGACGTGCATACCTCTGCCTGGGTCGCCTGCCCTAAAGAACTCCGGTGTCTCGGTGCGTGCGAGCCGAGTATTGCGCGCCGGCCGGATCGCGTAGCCGGTTCCGCGGACTATACGCTGCTATATAGGACGGTATAGCGAACATATAAACGACTTATCCCGTCTTCCCAAATAGTCCCGACGCATAACACGTGACGATCGATACCCCCGCGTCCGACGATCCGGTACCGCTCGACCATCGGCAGCTCTCCCTCGAGAGCCGAGGCGACGTCTACGTGGTCGGCGACGTCCACGGCTGTCCCGACGCCCTCGAGGCGCTGCTCGACCGGCTCGATCTCGGCGGGAACGATCTCGTCGTGTTCGTCGGCGATCTGGTGCGAAAGGGGCCCGACAGCAAGGCCGTGCTCGACCGCGTCAGGCGGTCGTCGCGGCTGATTTCGGTCCGCGGAAACAACGAGCGGAAGCTGATCGAGGGCGAGGCCTCGCTGCCGGCGCTCGACGCGGTGGACTTACAGTACCTCGAGTCGCTGCCGACGGCGATCGCCTGGGATGGCGGGCTCGTCGTCCACGGCGGCGTCGATCCGAGCCGGCCGCTGTCGGCTCACGCTGACGACGAGGTGCTCACGATGCGCTCGCCGAACGGGGACGGCTACGACGGCCCGTTCTGGTTCGAGAGCTACGAGGGACCGCCGCGGGTCTTCTTCGGTCACACCGTGCTCGCCGAACCGGTCGATCGGGAGTGGGCGGTCGGCCTCGACACCGGCTGCGTCTACGGCGGCCGTCTCACGGCCTACGACGTTCGCCGGGATCGGTTCCTGAGCGTTCCGGGTGCCGACCACGAGGAACGCTCGTCGGAGAAGATCGTCGCGCTCGAGGACTGAATCGGGGGATTCCGAATGGACGAACGAGACTCGACAGCGACCGACGAGGAGCCAGTGGTACCGGACGACGGAGAAGACGACGTGGCGGCCGACGAGGAGGCGACGTTCGCGTTCCAGTCCGGGTCCGACGACGAGTCCAGCCCCGAAGGCCGAGACGGCGCGACCGAGCGGCCAGCCACGACGGACGCCGACGCTGCCGCTCGCACCGGACGGTCCGACGGACTCGACGAGAGCGAGTTTGATCCTCCGGTCGACGCGGTGGCGGACCCCGAGACGATCGATCTGCCGGTCGTCGCCGCGGACGACTCGCGCCCGGCGACGGACGAGATCGACCTTTCGGATCCGTCGTACTATCTGAACCGCGAACTCAGCGAACTCGCCTTCCAGCGGCGCGTCCTCCACGAGGTACTGGACGAGGAGAACCCGCTCCTGGAGCGCGTGAAGTTCCTCGCGATCGTCACGACGAACGTAGACGAGTTCTTCCGCAAGCGCGTCGGCGGGTTGAAACAGGGGATCGCGGCCGGCGTCACCGAGGAGACGCCGGACGGCCGCACGCCCCGCGAGCAGTGGGAGGAAGTTCTGGAGGAGGCCCGTCCGCTGCTCGAGCGCCAGGCCGAGTGTTACCGCGAGGAGATCAGACCGGCACTGTCCGACGCCGGGATCGAGATCGTCGACTACGACGATCTCGCGGACACAGAGTGCCGGAAGCTCCGCGAGTACTTCGAGAACTCCGTTCTGCCGACGCTGACTCCGCTGACGTTCGACCCAGCCCATCCGTTCCCATTCATTTCGAACCAGAGCCTCTCGCTCGCGGTCCTCACCCGAGAGCGGCCCGGCGCGGAGCTGACCTTCTCGCGGGTGAAGATCCCGCGCAACCAGCTCCGGTTCGTCCAACTGGGCGACGACACGCGGTACGTCCTCCTCGAGGACGTCGTCCGGGCGAACCTCGATCTGCTCTTTCCCGATGTCGAGGTGGTCGACACCGCCCTGTTCCGGGTGACGCGCAACGCCGAGGTCCGGCGCAACGAGGAGGTCGCCGAGGACCTGATCGAGATGATCGAGGAGGTCATCGAGGAGCGACGGTTCGCGACCGCCGTCCGCCTCGAGATCGAACCCGACGCACCCGAGAAGATCCTCGAGATCCTCATGCGCGAACTCGACCTCGACGACAGAGAGGTATTCCGCCTCGGCGGGCCGCTCGATTACCGCGACTTCGCCGACCTGACCGACCTCGATCGGCCCGAACTCAAGCTCCCCGAGTGGTCCCCACAGCCCCACCCGCGGCTGGGCCGGCGTGATGCGGACGGCCGGAACGTGTTCGACGTGATCAGCGAGGGCGACGTGCTCGTCCACCACCCCTATCACTCCTTCGACGGGACCGTCCAGCGCTTTCTCGACGCCGCGGCGAACGATCCGGACGTGCTCGCGATCAAGGCGGCGATCTACCGGACCGCAAGCGACTCACAGGTCATCGAGAGCTTGCTCGAGGCCGCACGAAACGGCAAACAGGTCGCCGTCATGGTCGAACTCAAAGCTCGCTTCGACGAGGAGAACAACCTCGAGTGGGCGAAAAAACTCGAAGAGGAGGGGATCCACGTCGCCTACGGGACGATCGGCTACAAGACCCACACGAAGACCTCGCTGGTCGTCCGCGAAGAAGACGACGGCGTCCAACTTTACTCGCACGTGGGAACCGGCAACTACCACTCCGAGACCGCGAAGCGCTACGAGGATCTCGGTTTACTGACCGCCGACAGCGATGTCGGTCAGGACCTCGTCAGGCTATTCAACTACTTCACGGGCCACTCGATGTACCGCGACTATCGAAAGCTGCTCATCGCGCCGGGGAACATGCGCGATCGGTTCGTCGAACTCATCCGCGCCGAAGCAGAGCGTGCGCGAAACGGCGAGGAGGCGCGTATCGTCGCCAAGATGAACCGGCTCGAGGACCCCGCGATCGTCCGCGAACTCTACGAGGCGTCGATGGCCGGCGTCGACATCGACCTCGTCGTGCGGGACATCTGCCGACTCCGGCCCGGCCTCGAGGGTGTCAGCGAGACGATCGATGTCTACAGCGTCGTCGGTCGCTTCCTCGAGCACTCGCGGATCTTCTACTTCCGGGCGGGCGGCGAGGACCGCTACTACATCGGGTCTGCCGACTGGATGACCCGTAACCTCGACAATCGGGTCGAAGCGATCGCGCCGATCGAGGAGCCGCGACTCCAGCGCCGCCTCGAGGGGATCCTCGAGACGCTGCTCGCCGACGATCGGAACAGGTGGGTGATGCGGTCGGACGGAACGTACGACCGGTGTCGAGCGGAAGGCGGCTCGTCGACCGACGTTCACGAGACGCTGATGCGGGCCGCGCTGAGCGACAGCGATCTCTGGGGGTGAGCGGGCGGTCGACCGCCGTCCCGATTGATACCCCATCGTTCGGCAGGAAACGTCCGACCGGCGACCCCCTCGTACGGAGGCCCCAGCACTGGTATGGATCGCTCAATATCACAATTAGCAGCGGCTTAGTACGCGTCGTGGGTGGCTCCACGTACGCGACCCGAAACTCATGAACGGATCCACCGGCGGTTACGACGATCGGTCCACCCGACAACGACTGGCAGCGGCCACGCAGTACGCAGGCGACGACGTCGCCCTCGAGTCGGTCGTGGTGCAGTACGAGAACCGGCCCGACCGCTGTACGGTCGTCCCCCGAGAGTGCTCCGAAGCGGAGCGGGTGACTACCTGGCTGTCGGCTGACGTGGGCGCGTTCGTCGATCTCGAGGACGCTCGATAGGCGGGTTCGACGGTCCGACCAGGCGGTGGCTGTCGTCCGATCGCTGGTCGACGCTGCGGTAGAGACAGAGACTTTCGCCAACTATATAGATATATGTTTGGTAACAGTTATCGATTGAGCATTACGAACAGATGGATACCGAAAATGCCCATAAAACGGACATAGGGGTACCAAGGAGGACGATCTGTATCTCTCTATAGACTAGTGGATTTATATTGTTGCAGTAGGAATCGGGGCGCATGGAGACGCGAAAGGTTCAGGTGACGGGCGGGTCGACGTTTACTGTCTCGCTCCCGAAGACGTGGGCGACCGAAAACGACGTCAGCAGCGGGACGACGGTCGAATTCTATCCAGAAGGGGACGAACTTCTCCTGACACCCGAGCGCGATACGCGACGCCAGAAGGGAACGCTGGACGTCTCGGGACTCGCGGACGAACAGCTGACACGGGCTGTGATGACGATGTACGTCAGCGGCTTCGACATCATCCGCCTCGAGGCCGGTCGTATCACGACCGAGCAACGCAGCGCCATTCGCGATGCGACCCAGCGGCTCGTCGGCGTCGAGGTGTTAGAGGAGACCAGCGACAGCGTGGTCATTCAGGACTTACTCGACTCTTCCGAGCTGTCGATCGTCAACGCCGTCACGCGCATGCGCCTGATCGCCCAATCGATGCTCGAGGACGCGGTGACGGCGCTGATCGAGAACGACGACGACATCGCACAAGACGTGATCGAGCGCGACGACGACGTCGACCGCCTCTGGCTCGTCGTCTCGCGGATCTTCCGCGCGACGTTGCGCTCACCGCGGGCCGTCGAAGAGTTGGGCGTCTCCCGCGAGGACTGTTTCGACTTTCACTCCAGTGCCCGCCAGCTCGAGCGGATCGCCGACCACGCCGTCAAGATCAGCGATATCGCGCTCAAACTCGACGACCTCCCCGCCGATGTCGCAGACGCTATCCACGGACTCCACGCCGAAGCCGCGACCGTCTTCGAGGGCTCGATGGACGCGCTGTTCGCCGACGACGCCGACGAGGCCAACCGACTCGGCCACGACGCCCTTGCAGCCGTCCTCGAGATCGACGAACACACCCGACGGATCGACGACATACTCCGCGACTTAGAGCCGGCACAGGCACAATCGCTGGGGCTGATCGTCGACTCGCTGTCCCGGAGCGCCGACTACGGCGGGAACATCGCCGAGACGGCGTTGCAGAAGGCCGCTCCCCGTCCCTGATCTTCCGCTGCTCCCGAACGTTCAGACAAGCTAAGTACTTCCGCTCGAGACGGCCGCTGTGACTAGCGAACGGACGAACAGACGGTCCGTCCTCGGGCTGGTAGGGGGCAGCGTTACAGTATCGATCGCCGGCTGCACGACGCTGACGGGTTCCGATGATCCGGTCGTCGAAAGCGGTCCCGGCGACGGACCTGACGACGGCGAGACGGAAGGCACGGGCGTCGATAGGACCGCCACCGAGTGGCCGACAGTCCAGTACGACGCGGCGAACACGGGCACCGCCGGTACCGGCGGAGGCCCCCGCGCTTCCGCGACAGTCCGCGGCTCGCACACCGCCGGAGACGAGATCGCCGCCGAACCGGCTATCGGCGACGGCGTCGCGTACGTCGGGAGCCTGGACGGCTCGCTCTACGCTATCTCGCTCGCGGACGGGAGCCTCGAGTGGTCCGTCGACACCGGCGGCGGGATCTCGACGCCGCCGGCAGTCGTCGACGGAACGGTCTTCGTCGGAACCGGAGCCGGATCGCTCCAGGCGGTCGACGCGATCACCGGTGATCCCGTGTGGATGGTCGAGCTACCAGCGCCAACTCGAGCGGGTCCCGTGCTCGCCGACGGGACGCTGTACGTCGGCTGTGGCGACGACCGGCTGTACGCGCGGTCATCGACCGATGGCTCCGAACTGTGGTCGTTCCGAACCGCGGGGCCGGTGGCAGGAGGGCCGACGGTCGCCGACGGGACCGTCTACATCCAGAGTCACGACGACTACGTTTACGCGATCGACACCGCCGATCGATCCGAGCGCTGGAAATTCCGGGTCGAGAACGGCGGCGGGCCGAACGCACCGACGGTGGTCGACGGCACGGTCTACGTCGGGGACAACAACGGCACGCTCTACGCACTCGAGGCCGCGACCGGCGACGAGCTGTGGACCGCGACGGCCACCGCGACCGTTCGGACGCCGGCCGTCGTCGGCGACACCGTCTACACGCGGGGGAGCCTGATCCGAGCGTTCGACGCAGCGACCGGCGAACGCCGCTGGCAGGCGGACGTCGGCCGCGTCGGCGGGTCGCCGACCGTCGCGGACGGCGTCCTCTACGTCGGCACCTGGGACGCGATGGTCCACGCGCTCGACATCGAAGACGGCTCGAACCGCTGGACGCACGACGCCGAGTACGAGGTCTCGAGGTCGGTGGCTGTGGCCGACGGGACGCTCGTCTACGGCGACGACTACGGTAACATCGTCGTGCTCGGGGGGTCGTAACTAGCGACGAGTGAAAACGAAACCGCGGTCGAAACCAGTTACTCGACGAGGACGGCGTTGACCTGCCCGGTCTGGCCGGGACGAGACGTGACGCGAGCCTGCCCTTCGGAGGTCTCGATGACGGCGCCCTTCGTGATGATGTTCCGGCGGACGTAGTTCGGGTTGGCGTCGTTCTCGACGACGTCTTCGATCTCCGCGGAGACCGTTTCGTCGCCCTTGTTGACGCTCGCGACGTCCGTCGAGAGCGCGCGGGTCTTCGTGCCGTTGCCCCGAACGTCGACGGTCCGGAAGCGCGGCTCGCCGACCTCAGTCTCCGTCGGCAGTCGGCCGAGTTCGTCCTTGCGGCGCTTTCGAACGTTCTTCAATCGACCACCGGTTCGCTTGCGCGTAGAGCGTCCCTGATCTTGCATATCCGACCACACTGCCGGCGCGTACTTGAATGCACTCTTTCCGAGCGGCGTGTTTCATGTCCACGAGCAACGCACCGAACTCGAGCGAGCCGTCACTGGTGGGGTCGATCGTGGCACCACGCTCGAGGCCCGGATCGGCGTTCCCTAGCGCTCCGAATCGGCTCGTTCGTCCGGCACTAAACAGTAGGCCTGGCCGGGTTCCTCGAGCACCGTCTCCTCGTCCTCGTCGTAGTAGTTCGAGAAGACGCCGCGTTCGGCGTAGTAGATCCGATCGCCGCGCGGGATCGCACCGCCCGTGACGTGGCCGCGGTTTTCGACACGCCAGCGCCGGTCGCCGGTCTCCCTGTCGAGGGCGTAGAGGTGGGCATCGTAGGAACCGACGAGGATCGACTCGGCGGTAGCCGTGATCGAGCCGATGACGCGCCCACCGACATCGGTCGCCCACAGCACGTCGCCGCTCGCGGCGTCTAACGCACGAACGTAGTGGTCGTCGCCGCCCATGTAAACGATTCCCGAGTCGGGGTCGATCGCCGGATTCGACATGACGACGTTACCCGTGTCGAGCGACCACTCCTCGCTGCCGTCCGAGAGGTCGAGCCGGTAGAATCGGCCGTCCCACGAGCCGACGAACGCCGCGCCGTCGTAGACCGGGATCGTCCCCTTGATCTGCGCGCCGAGGCGAAAGCGGCCGCCCGCCATCGGGTCGCCGTCGGGACCGCCCTCGCCGCCCGCCTGAAACGACCACGCGAACTCGAGGCTCGGGAACTCCCAGCAGTAGACGACGCCGTCGTTCGAGCCGGTGACGAGCCGGCCGGTCTCGCAGTCGATCGCGGGCGAGGGGTGGGGCATTCCCCAGAGGCGGTCGTCGCTCCAGGTCGGGTTTCCGGTGGCGGCGTCGACCTCCCAGAGCACGCCGCTGGCGGGGTTCTTGTGCTCGGTGAGCACGTACAGCGAGCCATCGACGTACGCCGGACTCGAGCCGATCGCGATCGCGTCGCCGAAATCGCGGGTCCGGGTGTGCCAGACGATGTCGCCGGTCGGGATATCGACGGCGTAGAGTTCGCCGTCGTAGCCGCCGATGTAAGCGGTGTCGCCGACGATCGCCGGCGTTCCGTGGAAGCCGAGGCTCCGGCCGGCACCCGTCTCGAGTCGCCACCTGTGCTCGCCGGTCGGCGTGACGGCGTGGATGATCCCCGTATCGCCGGCGATGAGGATCGTCTCGCCGTCGGGCGTCGGCCGGGGCGTCGACTTGGCCGCGGTGTGGCCGATGCGGTTGACCGGGAACGACCACGCCTTGCGGACCGCGTCGGGAACGGTCTCGTCGGGGTAGTAGCCGTACCGTCGCAAGCCCCGGCGGAACATCGAGATCTCGTCGTCGGCCGGGAGCGGGACGTAGCCGGCCGCGGTTTCGGCTGCGGTCGCGACGGGTCCGCAGTCCGGCGGCGCTCGGTACTGACGGGCGGTGCAACCGGCGAGACCAACGGCTCCGCCCGTCGCTGCAGCCCCGAGAAGCGTCCGCCTGGTGACTCGAGCACCGCCGGCTCCGGAGCGGTCCCGATCGGATTCGGAGCGGACACGATTGGCTGCCGCGTCGTCGGCATGCCGATCCGATCGCGCGTCCCGACCGGCGTCACCGTCTCGAGGAGCGGCGGGCTCGCTCACGCGTTACTCCTGCTGGGCGTCGACGACGGCGACGCCGGCCAGGTTGACGATATCCTTGACCTCGTCGCCGCGCTGGAGGACGTGGACCGGCTTGTCCATCCCGACCAGCATCGGGCCGATGGCGTCGGCCCCGCCGAGGCGCTGGAGCAGTTTGTAGCCGATGTTCCCCGACTCGAGGTTCGGGAAGACCAGCACGTTCGCGGGCTCATCGAGCTCCGAGAAGCCGTAGGTGCCCTCGAGGATGTCCTCGACGACGGCGGTGTCGGCCTGCATCTCGCCGTCGACGGTGAAGTCGACCTCGGGGTCGTCCTGCAGCATGGCAGCCGCTTTGCGCGGCTTGCGGGTACCTTCGTTGTTGACGCTGCCGAAGTTCGAGTACGAGAGGAGTGCGGCGCGGGGTTCGATGTTGAACCGGCGCGCGAGTTTGCCGGTCTGTTTGGTGACTTCCGCGAGCACGTCTTCATCAGGGGCCTGGTTGACCGTCGCGTCGGCGACGAAGATGACGCGGTTCTTGAAGGTGAGCATGTAGACACCCGCCGCGTAGTCGACATCCTCGTCGGTGCCGATCACCTGCAGGGGCGGCCGCAGCGCCGACGGATAATGATGCGAGAGCCCCGTCAGAAGCGCGTCCGCGTCGCCCTGTTCGACCATGACGCTGCCGAAGTAGTTCGAGTCGCGCTCGACGAGTTCGCCGGCCTCGCTTCGTGTGATCCCCTTGCGGGCGCGGAGTTCGTGGAGTCGCTCCGCGTACTCCTCGTAGTCGCCGACCGAGGGGTCCGCGACGGTCGGATCGAAATCGAAGCCGAGGTTCGCCGAGGTCTGTCGGATCTCGTCCTCGTCGCCGATCAGCACCGGCAGGGCGATCCCCTGCTCTTGAATCTGGTAGGCCGCGCGGATCATCTTCTCGTTTTCGCCCTCCGCGAGCGCGACCGTCTTGGGGTCGCTCTTGGCCTTGTTGAGGACGACACGCATCATCTCGCGGGACTTGCCCAGGCGGGCCTCGAGTTCCTCCTCGTAGGCCTCTAAGTCGATCTCGGTTCGGGCGGCACCGGACTCCATCGCGGCCTCGGCGATCGACGGCGCGACGCGGAAGAGGACGCGGGGATCGACTGGCTTGGGAATAATGTAGTCGGGACCGTACTGGATCGGCTCGTCGCCGTAGGCTTTGACGACCGCGTCGGGCACGTCCTGGCGGGCGAGTTCGGCCAGCGCCTCGGCACAGGCAACCTTCATCTCCTCGTTGATCTCGGTAGCCCGAACGTCGAGCGCGCCGCGGAAGATGAACGGGAACCCGAGGACGTTGTTGACCTGATTGGGGTAGTCAGAGCGACCCGTGGCCATGATGACCGTGTCGTCGCGGGCGTCTTTGGCCGCCTCGTAGTCGATCTCGGGGTCGGGGTTGGCCATCGCGAAGACGATCGGGTTGGCGGCCATCGACTGCACCATCTCCTGGCTGACGATGCCGCCGATCGAGAGGCCGACGAAGACGTCCGCGCCCTCCATCGCGTCCGCGAGACCGCCCTCGGGCACGTCGCGGGCGAACTGCTGTTTGTACTCGTTGACATCGCCCTCCGCCGCGCGGGCCTCGGTGATGATCCCCGAGGAGTCACACATCGTGATGTTCTCCTTCTTGCAACCCAACGAGACGTAGAACCGGGCCGTCGCGATGGCACTCGCGCCAGCCCCGGAGAAGGCGATTTCGAGCTCCTCTAGGCTCTTGCCGGCGATATCGGCGGCGTTCAACAGCGCCGCACCGGAGATGATCGCGGTACCGTGCTGGTCGTCGTGGAAAACGGGGATGTCGATCTCCTCGCGCAGGCGCTCCTCGACGGTGAAACACTCGGGCGCTTTGATGTCCTCGAGATTGACCCCGCCGAAGGTCGGTTCCATCATCTTGACCGCCTCGACGAGTTTGTCGGGGTCTGCTTCGTCAAGTTCGATGTCGAAGACGTCGATGTCGGCGAAGCGCTTGAACAGGACGCCCTTCCCCTCCATGACGGGTTTCGATGCCTGCGCGCCGATGTCGCCGAGCCCGAGAACGGCCGAGCCGTTCGAGACGACGCCCACGAGGTTCCCTTTCGCGGTGTAGGTGTAGGCGTCGGTCTCGTCCTCGTCGATCTCGAGACACGGCGCGGCGACGCCGGGTGAGTACGCGAGCGAGAGGTCGCGCTGCGTGTTCGTCGGCTTCGTCGTCGATATCTCGATCTTTCCGGGTGGATCCGTCCGGTGGTACTCCAATGCGTCCTCGTCTAATCCCATATCGGGGACACTGCGGGCGACTACTAAAAACAATGCGAAGGGGAGTTTCGACGATCGTCGACAACAGAGTTCGGATAGCGTGCACCGCCGCCCGGCGAGAAAATATATCGATTCGACCCTTTTATACGCACCGCGCATGTGACGTGGGGTATGGACGTCGCGCTTGGTGGGACCTTCGACCCCGTACATGACGGCCACCGACGGCTGTTCGAACGGGCGTTCGAACTCGGAGACGTGACCGTCGGCTTGACCAGCGACGAGCTCGCGCCGAAAACGCGCGCCGTCGAACGGCACGTTCGATCGTTCGACGACCGAAAGGCGGACCTCGAGGACGAACTCGCGTCGATCGCGGTCGACCACGACCGCGAATTCGAGGTTCGAAAGCTCGAGAAACCGACGGGGATCGCTACCGAACCGCAGTTCGACTACCTCGTCGTCTCGCCGGAGACGCGCGGCGGGGGCAAGCGGATCAACGAGATTCGCCGCGAGAACGGTCACGATCCGCTGGAGGTCGTCGTCGTCCCGCACGTGCTGGCCGAGGACGACGACATCATCTCGAGTACGCGTATCGTCAACGGCGAGATCGACGAACACGGGAACGTCGTCGACGGGTGACCGACGCAGGACCGGCGGCGTGACCGAGCGACCGGCCGGCACGCGGTCGGCGTACCCGACCAACGGCCGTTGCGACCGGATATTTCCAACGACTCGAGAGTCGCCATTTTCATCGCATAGTTCCATCTTACACGCAATAAGCGCGGCACTATCGGCTGAAACGGTCGGTCGTACGAGATCGTTACCAGCGCGGGGGCTCGAGTCCCGCCGACTCGAGGAGGTCCTTCCAGCGCGACTGAATCGACAGTCGAGAGACATCCGCGGCGTCGGCGACGGCCCCCTGCGTGCGGCCGTCGCCGGCGACGAGCGAGCCGGCATAGAGGCTCGCCGCGAGAACCGCCCGCTTCGAGCGATCGGACGACGGAACGTCGGCGAGGAAGAGATCGACCGCACACGACCGCGCCTCGGACGACAGTTCGAGCCGGTCGGCGACGGTCTCGAGTTCCTCGAGCCACGGTTCGTACTCGACGCGATCCCGGGCGCTGTGCATACCTTCCGATATCGGATCGGTCGGCATAAACGTACGGTCGCGACACCGTGTCGGTCGGGCCGACAGGCAGTGGACTCCCAGGTGCGCGTCGGCGGTCGCCAATGGCGTACTACGACGGGCAACGTTTCGATACGAACGAGTCGGCGAGGTGGCCGTTCTCGGTCGATTTCACTAGGAGACGACTACTAAACCCGCCGTCGACCGAAGGACCATGCGATGCCATCGTTCGATGTCGGTTCGCCACCCTCGCCATGAAAGAGCCAACCTGCAAACTCGTCTGTACCGGCTGCGGGCTCGAGATGCCCTATCGTGAGCGGTCGCTGGCCGAACAGGCTGCGGAACTCCACCAGCTCCGGGACTCGGAACACGTGACGTTCATCGTCCCGCCGGACTGGTCGCCCGAGGAGCCGGTGAAGCACTGACCGGACCCGCTCGAGCGTCGATCGACGACTCAGAGCGAGGCCCTCGCACGGACCGACAGGTTCTTACTCGAATCGTGAAAACTCGAGGATGCGCGCGGGTAGCCAAGCTAGGCCAACGGCGCAGCGCTTAGGACGCTGTCCCGTAGGGGTCCGCCGGTTCGAATCCGGTCCCGCGCACTGAACGAGTTTTCGAGCGGAGCGAGATAACGAGTGAGAGAGCAGGCCGGATTCGAACCCTGCAAGTCGCAGCGCTCGAGCGAAGCGAGAGCGACCGTCTTGCTTCGGTTCGAATCCGGTCTCGCGCGTTTTCCGCGGACAGGTCCGTGAGCGGCGACCACCCGGTGCCGAATTTGAATCGCGAGGACGTCGCTCGTCCGCTGGGCCGCGAATCCGGCCACGTGCATCGCCGCCCCGAATTCCTCGAGGCGATCGAACGCACGAGGACGACGGGATCAGCGAGTACTGGAAGAGCGATGAGTACCTCCACGGTCGCGTCTACGAACCGGCCGACGACAGCTACTCGAGGTCGGTTGTCTGCCAGTAGCAGGAAACCGACGGCGGCATCCAAGAGGTCACTGTCCCACGGACCTCGCGACCGCCGACTACGTCCGACCACACTGGTTGTAGCGGTCGATGGAAGCATCCGCTCGTCGGACCGACAACGGGCCCGATCGATGACCGACGGATCGAATCGATCGATAGCGGTGGTGTTTCGTCGCGTATACGGGTTCGAAAGACGCGCGTCAGACGCTCCAAAACGCTTATTCACGCAGGGGGGACTTGTATGACCAATGGCCGGGTTAGACGACGTGTTCGGGGACCTCTTTGCGAGCGTCGATGCCGTCGTGCTCTTCTCACCCAGTGGCTCGTACTACGAACGGTTCTCGGCCGTCGACGACGTCGACGTGCTCGTCGTCGGGACCGAAAACGCCGTTGGCGCGGAGACGTTCGTCGAACTGCCGCTGGCGTTCGAAGACGTGTCCGAACGGATTCGCTTCGGCCTCGAGGGGGCCCTAGAGCAGGGCGTGATCGAGGACGGGGACGAACTCGCCTGCGCGACGAGCGTCTTCGGCGACGGGATCGATACCGTCTCTCGGGTCCGCGCCGACGCGGAGACTCACACCGGGATCTACGACCTGTTCGTCAAGTCCCGGGCCGATCCGGAGGTTATCAAGGCGGTCCTCGAGTTGGCGATCGAACTGGGACAGAAAGGCCAGAAGGGGAAGCCGGTCGGCGCGCTGTTCGTCGTCGGCGACGCGGGGAAGGTGATGAACAAGTCCCGCCCGCTTTCGTACAACCCCTTCGAGAAGTCCCACGTCCACGTCGGCGATCCGATCGTGAACGTCATGCTCAAGGAGTTCTCGCGGCTCGACGGCGCGTTCGTCATTTCGGACGCCGGCAAGATCGTCTCCGCGTACCGCTACCTCGAGCCGTCGGCGGAGGGCGTCGACATCCCGAAGGGGTTGGGCGCGCGCCACATGGCCGGCGGTGCGATCACGCGGGACACCAACGCGATCACGATCGTACTCTCGGAGAGCGACGGGCTCGTCCGGGCGTTCAAGGGCGGAGAACTCATTTTGGAGGTCGATCCGGAGGCGTACTGATATGGTGGACTGGCAGACGTTCCTCAACGAACCGGCCGTCATAGCGGCGGCGGTGCTCGCGCTGGGTCTCGTCGTCGGCTACCTCGTCGGCCGGCTCAACGAGGAACTGCTGGCCGCCTCGGGCGTGCCCGAAGCCGTCGAGGGGACGCCGTTCGAGCGGACCGCCCAGTCGATCGGTACCTCGACGGTCGAGATCGTCGCCCGACTGAGTTCGTGGTTCATCTACGGCATCGCGGTCCTCACGGCGATCCACATCGCCCAGCTGCTCGACACGGACGCCTTCTGGCTGCGCGTCACGGAGTTCATCCCGCAGCTGTTCATCGCCGTCCTCGTGCTCATCCTCGGCTTTATCGTCGCGGACAAATCCGAACTGATCGTCAGCGAGTACCTGCGGGGCGTCAAGCTCCCCGAGGTGTCGGTCATCCCGAAGCTGGTCAAGTACTCCGTTCTCTACGTCACCTTCATCATCGCACTGGGCCAGGTCGGCGTCCACGTCCTCGCGCTCTTGATCCTCCTGACGGTGTACGCCATCGGCGTCGTCATCGTCGGTACCGTCGCGTTCAAGGATTTCCTGGTCTCGAGCGCCGCCGGCATCTACCTGCTGCTCAACCAGCCCTACGGGATCGGCGACGAGATCCGGATCGGCGAGCAGACGGGGATCGTCCAGGAGGTCGATCTCTTCGTCACCAAGATCGAAGACGACTCGGAGGAGTACATCGTCCCCAACCGGAAGGTCTTCGAGAACGGGATCGTCCGGATGCGGGATTGAGCGCGCTCGAAATCGCCGCGTTACTCGAGCGAGAGCCCGGCGTGCCAGCGGTCGACGCCGGCCTCGCGTTTGACGGCGTCCATCTTCGCGAGGAGGTGCGTCGCAAGCGTCGCGGTCTCGGCGGCACGCGACTCGCCCTCGGTTCTGAATTCGCCGGTCTCGCGGTTGGCGTAGACGGTACAGACCGCGCCGGCCCGGAGCCCGTAGAGGTTCGCGAGCGTCAACACGGCGCTCGCCTCCATCTCGATGTTTTTGACGTTCGCCGCTTTGAGCTCGTCGACCAGATCGTCCGCCCCGGCCGCCTCGAAGCCGTCGAAGCCGGGCCGGCCCTGGCCGGCGTAGAAGGAGTCCGAACTCATCGTGACCCCGGTGTGGTAGTCGTACCCCAGTCGCTCGGCGGCCGCGACGAGCGCGGAGACGACCTCCCCGTCCGCCGCGGCCGGATAGTCCTCACGGACGTACTCGTCGGTGGTTCCCTCCTGGCGGACCGCCCCGGTCGTGATCACCAGGTCGCCGACGGCCATCTCGGGCTGGATCGCCCCGCAGGACCCCACCCGGATGTAGTTCTCGACCCCCACCCGTGCCAGTTCCTCGACCGCGATCGCGGCGGAGGGACTGCCGATCCCCGTCGAGGTGACCGAGAGCGGCGTCTCCTCGTACGTACCCGTCGCGGTCCGATACTCCCGATGGTGGCCCCGGATCTCGTGGTCGTCCCAGAACGCGACGATCTTCTCGAGCCGTTCGGGGTTTCCCGGCAGCAACACGGTGTCGGCAACGTCGTCGGGGCCGATCTCGAGGTGGTACTGGACGTCGGCGTTGGGGTCTTCGCTGTCGCGAGTCATCGATCACCGGCGGTTCGATTCGCCACCGTATATAAATGCGGGGCGATCGTCCTGTGGGTATGGAACGGGGGACGCTCGCGGACACCTACGTCGCCGCGATCCAGCACGATTTAGCCGACCTGCCGGCGAACGCGACGCGCGTCGGCGTCGTCCGCCGGCCCACGTCGTGGTTCCACGCGGCCGTCGACGAGAACCGGCCGGAACTCGGTCCGCCCGCGGATCTGCTCGAGTCGATGCGCGACGCCGAGGAAGACATGAAGATGCAGGGGCTCTGCGAGGAGGGCGCGCACAACGCCGCGTGGGACCGAGTCGGATTCGGCGAGGCGTACCGTGAACACCTCGAGACGGACGACGACGCGCGGGCGGCCATCGTCGCGCTCGAGGAGCGGCTGGCCTCGGGCGAGTCGCTGACGCTGATCTGCTACGAGAATACGGAGAAAAAGCGGTGTCACCGAACGATTTTGCGCGAGGTTCTCGAGGGGGACGAGCCGTAGACATGAGGATCGAACGCGAGCGTGCGAACGGAAGCCGAGCGGAGGCGAACCCGTGACCGAACCACAGGGGGACAACGCGGTCGACGAGCGCGAGACGAGCGACGGCGTAGGTCCGGACGACCACCGGGCGCCGGCCGACGCGTTCGCGGCGCTCAGCGATCCGCTCCGGGTGTCGATCCTGCGGGAACTGAGCGCCCACCACCGGACGAGCGACGAGGCGGCGATCGGGTTCGCCGACCTGCGGCGGCGCGTCGGCGTTCGGGACTCGGGACGGTTTCGCTACCACCTCAACGAACTCCGCGATCGGTTCGTCGAGAAGGCCGACGGCGGCTACCGGCTCACCCACGCCGGCGTGCAGGTGGTGGCGGCGATCCTCGCGGGGACCTACACGGCCGGCGTCTCGATGGGGACGACCGAACTCGAGAGCGACTGTCCGATCTGCGAGCGACCGGCGGTCGCGACCTGCGAGGACGGCCGCTGTCGCGTCGCCTGCGAGAACGACCACGCCCTGTTTCAGTGGAGCGTCCCGCCCAGCGCCGCCGCCGACGCGACGCTCCCCGAAATCGTCGATCTCGCTGAACTGCTGGCGTTTCAGGCCATCGAACAGGCGCTGGCCGGGGTCTGTCCGCAGTGTTACGACCCGATCGAGACGGGGATCGTCGTCGACGGCCCGCCACGGCCGGTCTTTCGCGCCGGCTGTGACTCCTGCGGCGCACGGATCGTCGGCCCGGCGAGCTTCTGCCTGCTGGTCGATCCCGACGTCGTCGCCTTCTGTCGCCGCCACGGGCTCACGCTGCGAGACGACCACGTCTGGGAGTTCCCGTTCGTCCGCGACGACGAGGGGATCAGCGTCGTCGACGAGGAGCCGGTTCGACTCGCGTTCGAGGTCTCGCTCGAGGGCAAGTCCCTTTCGGCCACCGTCGACGAGCGCGGGCACGTGACGGCGGTCGAAACGGGCGGCGACGAGTGACGGACACGGGCAGCGACGGCCGCCGGGCGCCTCGACACCCCACACTCAAGTCCGCTACGCGCGCACTCCTCGAGCGAGATGTACGTCGATCCCGACCCGGAGTGCGACGGGGAGGAGTGGGGCACGGCCCGGTCGGTGATCGTTTCGGCGGCGGCCGCCGTCACGTACCGTCGAGCGGCCCAGGACGCTGGGTACCGGACGGGTCGATTCGATTCGTATCACTATCCTAAGAGAAATATCGTTCGCCGAGCGTTGAAGCGATTTCGCGCCGTGGCGTCGGATACGATGACGAACACGAGTGCAAACGCGCCGGCTGACCAACCGTCGGCCGATCGGTCGAACGGCCTCCGCTCCCGGCTGCCGAGTCCGACGAACCTCGCGCTGCTTTTCTTTCTCGGCGTTCCCGGCACGCTGATTCCGTCGCTGGAGCGCCTCGAGGCGTTCTACCTGTTCGGGCTGTTCGCCTTCTGGCCGATGGTCAAAGGCGTCGTGCCGTCGCCGAGCGACGCTCCTAAGCCGACCGACTGGATCACGATGGGGACGCCCTCAGGGGTGCGGCCGCTGCTCTCGATGGTGGTCCTCCAACTGAACCCGTTCGTCCAGTGGCAGGGCGTGAAACAGCTCACGGGCCACGTGCCGGTCTTCCTTCGGTATCGCCTTCGGTTACCCGCTCCCGAGCGATTCGACCAGCAGGTAGCGTACCGGCTCCCGGTCGAGGGCGAGTGGACCGTCGTCAACGGCGGGCCGACTCGCGACGCCTCTCACTCGTGGGGGATACTCGCCCAGCGGTACGCCTACGATCTGGTCGTGACCGACGACCGCGGGCGGAGTTACGATGGCGACGGCGAGCGCCCCGAGGACTACCACTGCTTCGGCGAGTCCGTCGTCGCGCCCGCCGACGGCGTGGTGGTCGCAGCGAGCGACGGCCACCGGGATTACCACCGCGCCGGTGGGTGGATGGACCCGCGTCAACGGGACCTCCGCGGGAACTACGTCACGATCGAGCACGCCACCGGCGAGTACAGCGTGCTCGCACACCTGCAGGAGGGCAGCCTCGAGGTCTCGGAAGGCGACCGCGTCGAGCGCGGAGAGCCGGTCGCGCGGTGTGGCAACTCCGGGAACTCGACGGAGCCCCACCTCCACTTCCAGCTTCAGGACCACCCCTCGTTCTTCCGCGCGATGGGGCTCCCGGTGCACTTCGCGAACCTGCGCGTTCGCGACCCCGACGGCGAGGCGACGACCCACGAACGGGCGTTCGTCTCCGCGGGACAACGCGTGGCGTCGACCGAGTGAACGGCCAGAAAACGGGGATCCGGTGACGGCCGCTACTCGAGCGTCTCCTGACTGATCGTGTTCGGTAGCAGTTCGCCCAGCGAGTACTCGCTCGGGGCCTCCCCGTCGCCTTCGTCACAGAGAACGATGAGGTCGTCGTCGCAGAACTCGGTGAGGGTCTGTCGGCACATCCCGCAAGGGGTGACGCCGTCGCGGCGGCCGGAGCTGACCGCGATCCGCGCGAAATCGCGGTGGCCCTGCTTGACCGCCTCGGCGATCGCGACCTCCTCGGCGTGGAGGCTGTTACTGAAGTTCGCGTTCTCTAGGTTGCAGCCGACGAAGATCTCGCCGTCGGCGGTCTCGAGGGCGGCGCCGACGCGGTATTCGGAGTAGGGGACGTGTGCGCGCTGCTGTACGTCGCGAGCGGCCGCGATCAGGTCGTCCATAGGGAGCGGTTCGACCAGCGACCACCAAAGGATGTCGGCTCCTACTGGGTCTCCGCGACCGCCGTCTCGATGACCGCTCGCGCTTCGTCGACGAGTTCGTCGACGGTGTCGCTCTCGGCGTAGAGGCGTACGTACGGTTCGGTGCCGCTCGGTCGGACGAGCAGCCACGACGCGTCGGCGAACTCGAGGCGGACGCCGTACTCCGTTTCGACCGACGCCTCCGGGAACGCCTCGGGGAGAGCGGTCTCGAGCGTGGCCATCGTCTCCGGTTTCGCGTCGTCCGCGCACTCGACGCTGATCTTCCGGTAGGGGCGTTCGGTGACCGGCTCTCGGAGCGTCTCGGTGTCGCCGGCCTCGGCGACGAGCGCGGCGACGGCCGCGGCGCTGACGACGCCGTCGATCCAGCCGCCGAACGCGGTGTGAATGTGCTTCCAGGGTTCGGCCGCAAAGACGATCTCGGTGCCCGCCGAGCCGCGATCGCGCTCTCGAGCGATACCCTCGTGGAGCGCGCCCAGTCGGACGCGTTCGACGCGACCGCCGGCTGCACGGACCCGCTCGTCGATGCGAGCGGACGCGTTGGGCGTCGTGACGACGACGGGGTCGTCGGCGTCGCTGTCGGCCGTGTAGCGGGCCGCGACGACGGCCAGAATCGTGTCCTCGTGGAGTACGTCGCCGTCGGGTCCGAGGACGACGAGCCGGTCGGCGTCGCCGTCGTGTGCGAGTCCGAGGTCGAACCCGGTCGCGGGTTCACTCGAGGCGTGGCTCACCTCGCTCCCGTCGGCGAGGAAGTCGCTGAACTCCGAGAGCGTCTCGGGCGTCGGTTTGCTCCCGCGGCCCGGGAAGTGGCCGTCGACCGAGGCGTTGACCCCGATCACCGACGCGCCGAGGCGCTCGAGGACCTGCGGCGTCGCGAGCGCGCCCATCCCGTTGCCGCAGTCGACGGCGATCCGAAGCCCCGCGAGCGGGTCGGACGCCGCGGTGTCGGATCCCTCGGCGCGACCGCCGAACCGCTCCCGAACGTAGGAGGCGACGGCGTCGCGGTAGCGCTCGAGGACGGCCAGCCGTTCGGCGTCGCCCCAGTCGTGCCATTTAGCGAGTTGGGACTGACCGCTCGCCACGCGGTCGTCGATGGTTCGTTCAGCGTCGCTGTCGTACTCGACGCCGTCGACGAAAAGCTTGATCCCGTTGTCCGCGGGCGGGTTGTGGCTCGCAGTGAGCATGACCCCGCGTCGACCCTGCGAGGCGAACGCGAGCGCGGGCGTCGGAACTTGCCCGATACGGCGAACGTCGGCCCCGGCGCTGGCGAGGCCGGCTTCCATCGCCGCCGCGAGCGCCGGGCCCGTCTCCCGACCGTCGCGACCGACGACGAACGTTTTCCCGGGTTCGGCCGCCGCCTGGCCGACGGCGAGCGCGAGCGACGGCGACACCTCCTCGACCGGACCGCGGATTCCTGCCGTCCCAAAAAGCGTCATGTGGGGTCGTTCCGCGAGGAGCTACTTAGCAACACTGCACCGGTTCCCGTCGGAGACCTGGTCGAGCGCGGTCGATCCGCGCCGGCCTCACTCGGCGGGCAGGTCGTCGATCAGGACGACGGCCTCGCCGTCGATGACGGTCGCATCGTCGTCCTCGTCGCGGACGACCGTCTCGAGGCGGTACTGGTCGTTACCGAGGTCCTCGACGACCTCGACGCGAGCGGAGACGCGGTCGCCGACGCCGACGGGGCCGCTGAACTCGAGATCCTGAGAGAGGTAGATTGTCAGTCCGGGGAGGCGTGCGAGGGCGGCGCTGATGAGTCCGGAGACGAGCGTGCCGTGGACGATGCGCTCGCCGAAGCGAGTGTCGGCCGCGAAGCCCTCGTCGAGGTGGAGGCGGTTCGTGTCGCCGCTGACCGCGGCGAACGCCCGGACATCCTCGTCCGTCAGGGCCTTCTCGAAGGTGACGGTGTCGCCGACGCTGATGTGGTCGGGGTCGTCGACCGTACGGTCGAACTGCCAATCGAGATCGGAGTAGTCGACCGACGGAATCGGTGGGGCGACTCGTTCGGTGCTCGGATCGCTCTCGCCGTCGGCCAATGGGAGCATCGCGGAGACGGCCGCACGGTTTGCTGCAGTCGCGGTTCGGAAGAACCCTCGCGTCATCGCCGACCACGCGCTCGTCATCGCGGTGAGGTTCTCCCCTCGAGTGTTCTCGTATACCATCTACGGGCGGGTAAGTGTGGGGTGTATATGACTTCTTTGGCTGTTTTAATACCACATATCTTACCATACCGATCCATAACAACCACTTACAGGCCATCTCAGGCGCATTTTCCGGCGATACCGGATTTTGTTACCGACTCCGCAACAGGATGACCGGTGTCGCCCAAGTTCAGCGAGCGGGGTCAAACTCCATCTCATGGTAAGAGATGGTATTGAGTGGAAAGGCTTATTGTGGCTGCGGTCCAATACGCTGTTGATGACGGACGACTCCGACCGATCGCTCTGGTTCCCGCCCGCGATGTTTACCGAAGGGATCCAGGAAATGCAGGAAGCGGGCGAGCAGGTCGCCGAATCCCAGCAGGAGATGGTAAAGCAGATGCTGCAGGCGACGTCGGCGAACCCCTTCGAGAACACGTCGGCCTTCGGCCCGATGAACATGGGTACCGCGACGTTCAAAGCCCGTGTGCAAAGCGGCGGTCGGATCAGCATTCCCGGTCCCGAACGGGAGGCCCTCGACATCGAAGAGGGCGATATCGTCCAGACGATCGTCGTCCCCGTCAAACGCAACCGAGACGAGTAACCATGACCCAGAACCCATTCACCGCAGTCTTCGACGCACAGCGTACCGCCATCGAACAGAGCCAGCGCATGACCCACGACGCCCTCGAGGCCCAGCAGACGTCACTCGGCGCCTTCGCCGACGCCGTCGAGACCTCGGGCGCGATGTTCGAGTCCAACGCCGAACTGACCAAGGGCGCAATCCACGCCTACTTCGACGCCGTCGAGGCGTCGATGCCCGAAGGCAGCGCCGAGTTCGACGAACTCCGCGAGCTCGTCGACGAAGGCTTCGATTCGGCCACCGAGGCCCAGTCCCAGTCGCTCGAGGCCGTCCTCGAAACCATCGAGGAATCCGAGGTCGCCTACGAAGAGTTCGCTCGTAACTACGCCGAGGTCGTCGACACGTCGTTCGACGCCTACCTCGACGCCCACGAGCAGGTCGAACAGAACGTCAGTGCCGTCGCCGAGAACGTCGAAGAGGCCGCCGAGGAACTCGACGTTTCGGCGTAAGTCGGGGCACTGCTTTTTACAGTACACCGTCAATTTTCACCCATGGCAGATTCACAACCCCAGGCGCAAAACTGGAACGCGTTCGTCGAACAGTGGAACGAGCAGTTCCTCGAGGCGCTCGAGGACAACATGGAGGCACAGGCCAGGTTCGTCGAGAGCTGGTCCGAGACCGTCGGCGATCTCAGCGAGGACTCCGAGATTTCCGACGGCGTCGAGGGCTACGCCCGCGCCTACGAGACCTGGATGAACGCCTCCCAGCAGATGGTCGAGCGAGTAAACGATCAGTTCGAGGGCGAGGATGTCGACGTCGAGGAGTTCCGTGACATCTGGCTCAACACGGCCAACGAGGCGTTCAAAGATGTCATGTCGACGACCGCGTTCGCGAAGATGACCGGCGAGACCGTCGGCGACGTGCTCGAACTCCAGCAGCAGGCCGACGAGGCCTCCCAGGAGACGCTCCGGTCGCTCGGCTTCGCCACCGAGGACGATGTCGTCGAAGTCGGTGACCGCCTCGTCGAACTCGAGCGTCGCCAACACGCCGTCGAGGAGAAACTCGACCGCGTCCTCGAGCACTTAGAAGAATGAAAAATCCCTATTCGATCGCACTGGACATGCAACGACAGGCCTGGGAGGCGACCGCCGATCTGGCCGACAAGAGCCGAATCGCGCCGGAGCGCACCGAGACGGTCGAGAACATCGACGTCGGCCAGACGCCCAGCGAGGTCGTCTACGAGGAGAACAAGCTGCGGCTCCTCCACTACGAGCCGATGACCGAGGAGCAACACGACGTGCCGATCCTCGTCGTCTACGCGCTGATCAACAAGCCCTACATCCTCGACCTCCAGCCAGATCGCTCCGTGGTCCAGACGCTGCTCGAGGCCGGCTTCGACGTCTACCTCATCGACTGGGGCGAGCCCTCGAAGCTGGACCGGTCGCTGTCGCTCGACGACTACGTCAACCGCTACATCGACAACTGCGTGGACGAGGTTCGCGAGCGCTCCGGGCAGGACGCAATCAATATCCTGGGCTACTGCATGGGTGGCACGAAGTCGGCCATGTACGCCTCGCTGTACCCCGAGAAGGTGAAGAACCTCGCGCTGATGGCCGCCGGCCTCTGTTTCGCCGGCGAGGGCGGCGTCCTCGAACTCTGGGGGGCCGACGACTACTACGACCCCGAGACGGTCACCGAGACCTTCGACAACGTCCCGGCGGAGTTCTTAGACGTCGGCTTCGCGCTGATGGACCCCGTCGCGAACAACGTGACGAAGTACGTCCGATTCTACGACAACGTGGAGGACGAGGACTTCGTCGAGAACTTCGCCCGGATGGAGCGCTGGCTCGACGAGGGTATCGACGTCGCCGGCGAGGCCTACGAGGAGTTCATCCGCGACATCTACCAGGAGAACAAGCTCTACGAGAACGAACTCACTCTCGGGGGCGAACACGTCGATCTCTCGAAGATCGATATGCCGGTGCTCCAGATCGTCGCCGAGTACGACCACCTCATCCCGCCGGAGGCGTCCAAGCCGTTCAACGACGTGATCTCCTCCGAGGACACGGAGATCCTCGAGTTCGCGACGGGGCACATCGGGATGTCCGTCTCCTCGCGGAGCCACGCGGACCTCTGGCCGCAGGTCTGTGACTGGTTCGAAGCGCGGTCGGACGGTACCGAGGCAGAAGGCGAACCGGAAGCCCCAGCCGAGGCGGGAGCGGACGCCGCCCTCGCCGAGGACGTCTCCGGTGAGGAGACGGGCACCGCGGACCTCGCCGACGGCGGCTCGAGCGTCGAGGCGACCTCGAGTGCCGAGGCCCAGCCCGAACCGGACGTGGAGGCCGACGACGACGCGGCGGCCGACGCGGTCGAGTCCGAAACCGACGACCTCACCGAACTGAACGGCGTCGGTCAGGCCTACGCGGACGACCTCGCTGCCGCCGGCATCGAGACGTTCGACGACCTTGCTAGCGCGGACATCGCCGATCTCGCCGCCGAAACGGGGATTTCCCCGAGTCGCATCGAAGACTGGACCGACCAGGCTCGAGAGCGGTGACGAGTAGCGAGCGGTGGCTCCCCGATGATGGCCCTCGCCGTTCCGTTTCGATCGAACGTCCCTGTTAACTATCGGGTCGTTATTTACAGGCGGCCGTTGAACGTACGTCTCATGTCCATGGATGGTCGTACCTGCGTAATCACAGGATCGGCACGAGGTATCGGTCGGGGTATCGCCGAGTACCTCGGCGAAGAGGGGGCGAACGTAGTGGTCAACTACCGCTCGTCGGAGGGACCGGCACACGAGGCCGTCGAAGCGATCGAATCCGCCGGGGGCTCCGCCGTCGCGGCCAAGGCCGACGTCAGCGACCGCGCGGAGGTCGAACACATGCGCGAGGTCTGCCACGAGGCCTTCGGGCAGTGCGACGTCCTTGTCAACAACGCCGGCATCACCGCCGACAAGCAGTTCACCGAGATGTCCCGCGAGGAGTGGGACCGCGTGATGGACGTCAACCTCGGCGGCATGTTCAACTGCACCCAGCTGTTCTACGACGACCTCTGGAACGCACACGAGGGCCGACTCATCAATATCTCGAGCGTCGTCGGTAAACAGGGTAACTTCGGGCAGGCAAACTACGCCGCGGCGAAAAGCGGCATGTTCGGCTTCACCCGGACGATCGCCCTCGAGCTCGCCCAAGGCGGCTCGACGGCCAACTGCGTCGCGCCCGGCTTTACCGCCACCGACATGCTCGAGAGCGTCCCCGACAGTGTCCTCGATCGCATCATCGCAGGCATCCCGCTCGAACGCCTCGCGGAAGTCGAGGACATCGCGGCCGTGGTTCGGTTCCTCGCGAGCGAGGACTCGTCGTATGTGACGGGGGAAGTGATCGACGTCAACGGCGGGATGGACCTGTAGAACGAGGGCGGCGTCCGGAGACGTTCGAGGAAAATTCGCTTTTTGCGCGGCTATCGCTCGCTCGTTTCTCGGCCCGGTAGTCCCGAAATCGCTTCGCGCGTGTCCGCGACGAGGTCCTCGAGTACGACGCGTGCGGGCCGAACGTCGTCGGTCAGCCCGACGCTCTGGCCGGCGAACAGCGCCAGTTCGTCGATAGCACCGTCGACATCCGGCGTGGCGAGGGCCTCGTCGTACCGCTCGATCGGGTCGCCGTCGCCGGTCCGCGCGACGACGTCGTGCTCGCCCGGCCGTTCCCCGACCGGCGGCCGGCCGGCCGACTCCCAGCGCTCGAGCGTCTCGTTTCGCAGCACCCGGTGGGCCGTGCCGGGCCAGCCCTTGTCGAAGAGAGTCGTAAACGCGGTGTCGGTCTCGTCGCTCTCACGGAGCCGATCCCGATAGCGGTCGTGGACCCGCGACTCCTCGGTCGCGACGAATCGCGTCCCGAGCCACGCGCCGTCGGCGCCCAGCGCGAGCGCGGCGGCGATCCCGCGGCCGTCGGCGATCCCGCCGGCCGCGACGATCGGTACCTCGTCGCCGACGGCGTCCGCGACCCGCGGAACGAGCACCGTGGTCGCCACCTCGCTCTGGACGTGGCCGCCGGCCTCGAGCCCCTGCGTGACCACGATATCGACGCCGGCGTCGACCGCCCGGCTCGCTTCCGCGGCGCTGCCGACGGTCTGGACCGCGATCGCGTCCGCGTCGTGGACCCGTTCGACGAACGGCGCGGCGTCGCCGAACGAGAAGGTGACGATCGGCGCGCCCGCGTCGAGGACCGTCGCGAGGTGGTCCGGGGTGTCTTCGATCGTCGTCGCCTCGTCGAGGACGAGGTTGACCGCGAACGGCTCGTCGGTCAGGTCTCGCGTTTCCCGAATCGCGCGGCGCGTCGCCTCGAAATCGCGCCACGTCACCGCGAGCTGTCCCAGGCCGCCCGCGTTCGACACGGCGGCGGCCAGTTCGGGACAGGTCGCGCTCCCGATCGGCGCTTGGACGATCGGGTGTTCGATCTCGAGCAAGTCACAGAGCGGCGTCCGTGGCGTCATCGTCCGGCTACGCCCGTCGCTTCTCCTTTTGTACGACGCGCACGTTCTCGATCCCGGTGTCGGGATACTGGCCCTCGTCGTCCTTCTCGACGGCCTTGACCATGTCCCAGACGACGTTGAGGCCGGTCGTGACCCCCTCGAGAGCCTCCATCTCGCAGCCGGTCTTGCCGGTGGTCTCGACGGCGACCCGAAGCTCGATTCGGTCGTCGGCGAGCGAGAAGTCGGTGTCGACGTTGGTGATCGGGATCTGGTGGCACATCGGGATCGTCTCCCAGGTGTGCTTGACGGCCTGGATCGCGCCGACGCGGGCAGTGGCGAGGACGTCTCCCTTGCCGACCTCGTCGGCCCGGATCGCGTCGATCGTCGACGATTGCAGGCGGATTTCACCGGCGGCGACCGCGCGGCGCTCGCTGTCGGGCTTGTCGCCGACGTCGACCATCTGCACGTCGCCTTCGGCGGTGGTGTGGGTCAGTTCGTCCGCGTTCGCGTCTTCACCCTCGTCTTCCGGGACGCTCGAGCCGGCCGCACCGTCCTCACTCATCGTTCTCACCCCACAGCGCCGCGGGGATCTCTCCGAGCATCTCGGAGGCGAGAAATCCCATCGAGCCGTCGTCGGCGAGTCGCTCGCCGGCGCGGCCGTTGACGTACGCGGCCGCCGCCGCGGCGTCGAGCGGGTCGGCGTGTTCGAGCAGCGCCGCGACGATGCCGGCCAGCAGGTCGCCGGTGCCGCCGACTTTCATACCGGGCGCGCCGGTCCGGCAGACCCGGGTTCGCTCGCCGTCGGTCGCCACGTCGTCGACGCCCTTGGCAAGGACGACGTGGCTCAGGTCCGCGGCGAAGTCCTCGATCTCGTCGGCCGCCTCGCGCAGCGAGTCGGTATCGGGACCGCCCATCCGGGCGAGTTCCCGGCGGTTGGGCGTACAGACCAGCGTGGCCTCGGTCTCGATCTCCGGCACGACCGCGAGCGCGTCGGCGTCGACGACCGCCCGGCCGGTGTACGACGAGAGGAACTGCCGGACGGCCTCGAGGGTCTCGTCGGCGGAGCCGAGACCGGGACCGAGGACGACCACGTCGTCGTACCGCTCGGCCGTCTCGAGGAGGTCGTCGACCCGATCGGGCGAGAGCCGGTCGCTCTCGTAGGGCTGGACGATGAGATCCTCGGCGTAGCTCTGGATCTCGCCGGCGACGGCGTCGGGGGCAGCGACGAAGGACAGTTCGGCACCCGCTCGCAGCGATGCCTGCGCGGCCAGTGCCGGCGCGCCGGTGTAGGGACCGCCGCCGATGATGTACGGTCGGCCGTCCCGGCCAGTCGGCCGGGCGAGGTCGACATCGCCGGGACCGACGAACCGCTCGGCGGCCGCGGGGATGCCGATGTCCGCGACGGAGACCGCGGCCTCGAGGTCGTCCAGTCCCGGTTTCGAATCGTGGAAGGTGACGATGCGGTCGGCGTCGACGCCGTTGGCCGCGTGGTCGCCGCCGTCGGCGTCGAATCCCGAGGGCACGTCGACTGCCACGACGGTCGCGTCGGCCTCGTTGATCGCCCGTGCGGCGGTCGCCGCCGGTTCGCGGAGGTCGCCGCTGATCCCCGTTCCGAGCATCGCGTCGACGATCACGTCGGCCTCTGGGAGGTCGAAGGCGCTCGAGTCGACCACCTCACGGGTGTCGTACTCGGCTTGCTGGAGCGCGTCCCAGTTCTCGCGAGCGATGTCGGTGCCGATCGTGTCGGCCCGGCCGAGCAGCAGCGTCGTCACCTCGAACTCGTCCAGAAAGCGGGCGGCGACGAACGCGTCACCGCCGTTGTTCCCTCGGCCGGCGACGACGGCGACTCGAGCCCCTGTGTCGGTGACTTCCCGAACCTCGCGGGCGACAGCGTGTCCGCTCGACTCCATCAACTGCTTTCGCGGTACGCCGAGCGCGGCGGCGTTCTCGTCGACAGCGGCCATTCGCTCGCCTGTAATCATGACTCGAGGTTCGACCGGGTGACCGTTGAAGATTGCGGACGATCCGGACAGCGGCCGTCTCTCGTCCAACCGGACCGCCTCCGCGAGGGGTTGCCGGCGCTGCCGACCCCGGCCGCGACCGGCAACGTCACACCACAGTTATTCTATAACGATCGTTGGTTTTCGATTGCGAAACTATAGTTGCGAATGTATAAACGCAGTCGATTCCTACGGAGGACATGGATCCAACTGAATCCGACGCGTATCCCGATCCGCTCGTCCAGCCCGAGGTCTCGGTCTACATGCCCGGGACCCCGACCGTCTCGTTTCTCGAGTACGCCGAACTCTTCGTCGACGCGCTCTCGGGTCGCCGCTGAAAACCGACTTCGAGCCGGCCCGTCGTCGACTCAGTACCGAATTTCGAACCCGGCTTCGCCCTGCGGTTCCTCGTATTCGGCCTCGACGTCCTCAACTTCGGACGCGGGACTACCCGTGTAACACCACTCGATCATCGACTCGACGGCGTCTTCGGGCCCCTCGAAGACCGCCTCGACGCGACCGTCATCGAGGTTCTTCACCCAGCCATCTACGCCCTCCTCGCGAGCCGTCTCGCGAGTGTTCGCGCGGTAGTAGACGCCCTGGACCGTCCCGGAGACGAACACGTGTGCGCGAGTTCGACCAGCCATGTGCGAGTCCTCGAGCGCGACGGGCAAAAATCCGGGCCATGTGACCGAGAAGCGACAAGTGGAGGTGTCTCGAACCCGTATCCGATCCAGTGACCGTACGGTACCGAGACGGGATCCACTTCGAGCGCGAGGGCGAGGCTCGCGTCGTCGCCGACGCCCGCAGCGCCGTCGGCGCGGTCAACGTGGTGAGTCACGCCCACGCCGACCACACGTTCCGGACGCCACCGGAGACCGTCGTCTGCTCCGCCGAGACCGCGGCGATCGCCGAAGCCCGAACGGGGACCGCCTTCGAGTTCGTCGAGCGAGCGCCCGGCATCGAACTCGTCCCGGCCGGCCACGTGGTGGGGTCGCGCGCCGCGATCATCGACCTCGAGGCCGTCGGCGGTCTCGACGGGGACCGCGACCGACTCGTGACCGACGGCCCGCAGCGCTACTGCTACACGGGCGACTTCTCCGTTCGGGACCGGTGCTACCTCGAGGGGTTCGACCCCCACGCCGTCGCGGCGGACGCGCTCGTCGTGGAGACCACCTACGGGCTCCCGAAGTACCGGTTTCCGCCACAAGACGAACTCGAGGCCGCGATCGCGGACTGGCTCCGGGAGAACGACGACCGACCGCTGTTCCTGTTTGGCTACTCGCTGGGCCGCGCCCAGAAACTCCAGTGGATCGCCCGCGACACGACCGGAGATGAGCGTCGGGAGATCCTCGTCTCCGACACGATCGGGAACGTGAACCGGGCGATCGAACGTGCGACCGAGGGCGGACTCTCGTTTTCCGGCCGACCGTATGACTCGCTTCGCGGGCTGACCGATGAGATCGTGATCCTCCCGTCGAACCAGGCGCGGGCCGACTGGGTCGAGACGGCGGTCGACCGCGAATGCGGGCTGAAAGCGGGCTTTTCCGGCTGGGCCGTCGACGACTCCTTTCGCTATCGCGGAAACTACGACGTCACGTTTCCGCTCACGGACCACTGCGATTTCGACGAACTCGTCGAGACAGTTCGCACGATCGACCCCGAAGTCGTCTACACGCAACACGGCTTCGACGAGGCGTTCGCCGAGTACCTCGAGACGGAACACGGCTACCGCGCCCGGCCGTTGAAACGGGATCAGCGGACGCTCGAGGAGTTCTGCTAGCCGACTTCAGTCGGTGGTTTCGAACCGACGAGCGCCGCGGACCATCCGAGCGGCGAGAAGGGCGACGCCGACGACGAACGCGATCGTCACTCGCCGGTTCTGAGGTGATGGAAGATGTACGTTTGGGCATACCCCGCGTACTCGCCGCCGAGCCGTTCGCGCAGTGCTCGAGACGTGGCGGCGTAGGAGCCGCGATCGCAGCTGGGGTAGTGCTCCTCGATCGCCGAGTTGATCCAGGTATCGAGCGGGACGGCCTCGTCGAAGCCGAGCGAGAAGAGCAGGACGCAGTCGGCCACCTTCTCGCCGACGCCGACGAACCGAGTCAGGTACTCCCGTGCGTCCTCGTACACGAGGTTCCGCGCCTCGGCCGGGTGCGCTTCGCCGTCGGCGACCATCGCCGCCGTCCGGGCGACGTAGGGTGCGCGATACCCCAACCCAAGTTCGCGGAGGTCGGCTTCTGTCGCGGTCGCGAGCTGGTCCGGCGTCGGGAACGCGTGGTAGGTCTCGCCCTCGAACGCGATCGCGTCGCCGTATTCCCGAGCCAGCGTCGAGACCATCGTGTGGATCCGACTCACTCGCATCTGGGCCGAACAGATAAACGAGATCAGACAGCCGAAGGGAGGATCGTCGACCAGTCGCATCCCGCGGTGGGCCTCGTACGCTTCGCGGAGCAACGGGTCGTCGGGCGCGGCCGCGACGATCGCCTCGAGGTCGTCGTCGAGGCGCAGCAGTCGGCGCACGGTCGGCTCGGCGTCGGTCGTCGACTCCCACTCGAGGTGCCCGTCGCGGGTTCGGACGCGGAGTACGTCGCCGTCGACCACCGTCGAGTACCAGACGCCCGGGGCCGGCGTTCCGGCGTACATCTCGCCGTTTTCGCGTCGCCAGAGGTAGCTCTGTCCGCTCTCGAGCGTTCGATACAGATCGAGTCCGCCGGCGAGGTCGTCGACCGGGATCGTCCCCGTCTCCATTCGTTCGGTCCTTCGGGGGCGCGGGCTTTTGCCTTTCGAACCCGGACGGTCGGCGATCGGTGCGCCGTACCGTCGACAGGCGTGACCACGGCGTCGTCGCTCCGGGGCGAACCTTCTTACTGTAGGCGATACTACGTCTCAGTATGAATTGCAGGGTTGTCGTCGAAGCTGCCGTGCCGGTATTCGACGTGGAAACGGAGGACGAGGCGATCCGTATCGCCATCTCGAAGACGGGCGAGATGCTGAACCCTGACTTAAATTACGTCGAGATCAACATGGGCGAGCGGACCTCGCCATCGGGAGAGGAACTCCCGCCCGCGTTCATCGCGGCCGACGAGGCCCTCGTCGCGCTCGAGTTGGAGATGACCGTCTTCAACGTCGAGCGTGAGGAACACGCCTCGCGGATCGCCCGAAAGGAGATCGGCCAACGCCTCGAGAACATCCCGCTCGAGGTCGACTCGGTCGAGGTATTAGAAGAAGAGGACGACGAAGACGAGTCGGCTGTGGCTGCAGACGATTCGGACGACGACCAAGCGGACGAAAAAGGCGATTCGGACTCCGGGAGCGACGAACGCGACGCCGACGAGGACGAAGAAATCCTCCCCGAGTTCGAGGACCTCGTCGAATAGGAGAGCATCCACGGAGCGACTGACGACGACGCTCGATTCTGCTTTTGCTCGCGGACGAAACGGTGTAGCCAGCGGCGATTGAGGGACGAGAGACGAGCAGTAACAGAGCGAGCGGTACCCCGGTAGGAGTGTCACCACTACTGTGTCTGTAGCACGATCGGAGGATGCGACGAATGTCTCAGTCCGCTGTTGCGGCGACTGCTTCCTGCTCCCCTTCCCGCATGTTCGTCGTGATTCCCCCAGCGAGCGCAAAAACAGCAGCTTTGTGATCGGTCTTCGATTTGTGGATCGATGTCGGTCGGATTCCGAGGGATTCGTACTCCTCGAGATCGATCTGACAGTTTTCCCACGCTGCACACTGATTGGATACCTCCGCCAGAAGGCCGTGAAGGTGAATGAGCTCCTGCTTCTTCATAACCATCCACTCCTACCCACTGCAGGGTTATATTATTATCTTGAGTTGCGTTAACACGCGCCCTGTATTGACTGATTAGTCTGTCACCGGACGAGACGGTTCGAACGCATTCCCTACAGAGGTCAATCCCGCGTATAGGGTCGGCGTACAACGGTATTTACACCAGTAATCCGTTCTTTCTTTCCAGCTTCCGACACCTGGGTTTCGGAGAGTTAAACAGTGGCTACTGGGAGGCGATGCCACGAAACCGAATGCGGTATCGACGACTTATCCGAGTTGTTTCAGCGTCTGGAGATCCCGATCCGTGCGCATAAATTCGGCAGTACGACGAGAGGCGTGACAGTTCGGGCAGTGAAACATCTCGGCCGGCGTCGGAAGGTCGTCCGGCGCCGTCTGCCAGTCTTTCGTGCATTCGGGACACAGCAGCTGGACGGTCGTTTTATCCATGCTACGCTCTTTCACACGGGAGCTGAAAAACGTTGCCGCAGTTCCGATCGACGAAAAGTGCCACCCGCGCCGTATCCAACGGACGCGACAGATGACCGTCGTCGGCCGCGTTCAGGCCGGTGCGGCCGTATCCGAGGCCTCGAGAAGTTCCTTGTACCGGTTGCGGATGGTCACTTCGGAGATGCTGGCGACTTCGCTGACCTCGTTCTGAGTGACCTTCTCGTTGGTCAGCAAGGCGGCGGCGTAGACCGCGGCCGCGGCGAGGCCGACAGGCGATTTGCCGCTGTGGACGCCCTCCTGGCGGGCCGACTCGAGCAGTTCGCGCGCCATGCGTTCGGTCTCGTCGGAGAGGTCGAGATCGCTGACGAACCGCGGCACGTAGTGTTCGGGGTCGGCCGGCTTGACCTCGAGGCCGAGTTCCCGGATGATGTAGCGGTAGGTCCGAGTCAGTTCCATCTTCTCGACGCGGGAGACCGCCGAGATCTCGTCGAGGCTGCGCGGGGTGCCGGCCTGACGGGCGGCGGCGTACAGCGACGCCGTCGCGACGCCCTCGATCGACCGGCCCGGGAGAAGATCCTCCTCGAGCGCGCGTCGATAGATGACCGAGGCGGTCTCGCGGACGTTCTCGGGGAGACCGAGCGCGGAGGCCATACGGTCGATCTCGCCGAGCGCCTGCTTGAGGTTGCGCTCCTTCGAGTCGCGAGTGCGGAAGCGCTCGTTCCAGGTGCGGAGGCGCTGCATCTTCTGGCGCTGGCGACTCGAGAGCGCGCGGCCATAGGCGTCTTTGTCCTGCCAGCCGATGTTCGTCGAGAGTCCCTGGTCGTGCATCATGTTCGTCGTCGGTGCGCCGACGCGGGACTTCTCGTCCTTCTCGGCGGCGTCGAACGCCCGCCACTCGGGGCCGCGGTCGATCTCGTCTTCCTCGACGACGAGGCCGCAGTCTTCACAGACCGTCTCGGCGTGTTCGTCGTCGGAGACCAGTCGGCCACCACACTCGGGGCAGTGCTCTCGCTCGTCGGATACCGAAGTTTCCGCCTCGTTTTCGGTCTCGCGTTCGTTCGTATAGGTTCGGATGCTGGTATCTGTCATGGTGGATCGGGTGGGTTACTCGGGGCTTCCGGGTGGGGTAACCAGAAGAAACCCGGACGCCTCAGCTAACATATGGTAAGACCGTAACGCATATAAGTGTTTCGCCTACTTTATAAACTAACTGGAAATCCTGTTTTATAGGTTCCGGTTACATAGTGATTAATCGTTCGGGATGGCGGAGTCGAGCGGTGTGGTTTCGCTACCGGGAATCCGTTACTCGACGGTAAAGAGGTGACCCTCGGTCGGCACGTCGAACAGTCCGACGCGGGCGCCCGCATCGAGCCACGCGTGACCGTAGGAAAACGACGCCAGCGCGTTGACGAGGTCCTCCTGGTCACGAAAGTGGTTCCCGTCCTCGAGATAGGACGCCGCCATCTCGTAGCAGTCGGCGGCCGCCTCAGCCATCGGCGTCCCGTCGGGCGGCGCGACCGTCGCCTCCTCGAGCGCCTCCGCGAGCAATACACCGTAGCGATCCGTCTTCTCCTCGAGATCGGCAGCCATAGTTGCAGGTCGTCGCTCGCAGTCGTAAGTGCGTCGTCTCGGTGAGTACCGCCACGAGCATCGCACCCTTCGCCGGAACTCCACAATCCGCCGTTTCCGGCCGGACGGTCGCGGTACTCGAGGAAGTTCTCTCCACGACCGGCCGCTGGAGCCGATCGTGCATCAAGCCATTACCGATCGACCCGCCGGTTCGGCCGGACGGGGGGATCAGTACCGACGGGGGACGGTGGTAGCCACCGCATAGATTTCAATCAGCGTCGCCTCTCGGCTCTCAGTGCGTCTCATTCAGGTGTTCGTCCCAGTCGCCGTGCGAGACGAGGCGCTCCGCGTTCTCGAGCGCGAGGACCTCGACTACGTCCGGACCGACGAGCACAGTGACGGGACCGACGGCGAACTCGTCGCGTTCCCGGTGCCACCTCAGGCCGTCGACACCGTCCTGTCGTCGCTGCGCGAGGCCGGCGTCGAGGACGATTTCGTCGTCGTCTCCTCGCTCGAGACCGCTCGAACCCCGCGAATCGAGGAACTCGAGGAGCGGTACGTCAACGGCAGCGAGGAAGACGACAGCGTCGCCCGCGAGGAGATACGCACGCGGGCGCTGAACATGACGCCTGGGCGGCTCACCTACTACGCGATGACCGTTCTGAGCGCGCTCGTCGCGACGGCGGGGCTCCTGCTCGACTCGCCGGCGATCGTCGTGGGGTCGATGGTGATCGCCCCGCAGGTCAGCGCTGCCCTCACGGGGACCGTCGGGCTTGTTCTCGAGGACCGAGCTATGATCCGAAGCGGACTCTCGTCGCTGGCGCTCGGACTCGCCGTCGCGATCGCCACCGCTTTCGCGTTCGCCTGGCTGATCCGGTTCAGCGGCGTCGTCCCCTCGACCGTCGATATCACCGCCATCGCACAGGTCCAACACCGGATATCGCCGGGCCTGCTCGCGCTCGTCGTCGGCGTCTGTGCCGGGGCCGCGGGCGCGTTCGGTCTCGCCACGGCGATCCCCGTCTCGCTGGTCGGCGTGATGATCGCCGTCGCGCTGATCCCGGCCGCGGCCGCGGTGGGTATCGGGCTCGCCTGGGGCCACGCACCCGTCGCGCTCGGCGCCTTCGTTCTGGTCGCGGTCAACGCCGCCTCGGTCCTCCTCGCGGGAATCGCCGTGTTCTGGTACTTCGGCTACCGGCCCGAAGGCTGGACTACCGGAACGCTCCGCGGGAACGTCTCCAGAGACCGGATCGGTACGTTCGCCGTCGTCTTCGCTCTCGGTGCGGTCGTCGTCGCCGGCTCCGGCGTCGTCCTCGGCCAGCACGTTGCCTTCGAGAACGAGGTCAACGAGGGGGTCAGGACCGTCCTGAGCAGCGGGGAGTACGACGACCTCGAACTGGTCGAGGTTCGCACCGAGTTCAACGACGGCGGTCTCGTCACCGACGAGACGAGAGTCGCGGTCGTCGTCCAGCGACCCGCGGACCGACCCTATCCACGGCTCGCGAACACGCTCGAGACGGCCCTCGAGACCCGAACGGAGAGATCGGTAACGGTCACGGTCGAGTTCGTCGAGGGAGCAACGACCGACGGCTCGTCACAGTAAGAGGGAGGCGTTGCTGAGAACGCAATCGGTTTAGGCGTTCTATCCCAACCAAGAGACATGAGCGACCAGCCGCGCGTCGAGATCTATACCAAGGAGGATTGCCCCTACTGCGAGAAGGCCAAGGACCTCTTCGACAGCAAGGGCGTCGAGTACGAGACGTACAACGTCACCGGCGACGACGACCTCTTCGAGGAGATGGTCGAGCGCGCAGACGGCCGCAAAACCGCACCCGAGGTATTCATCGACGACGAACTGATCGGCGGCTGGGACGACACGAGCGCACTCGATGAAACCGGCGAACTCGACGATAAGCTCGGTATCGCGAGCGATGAGAGCGACGATATCGTCGAACATCGCAAACTCATCATCGCCGGCACCGGTATCGCCGGACTCACCGCGGCGATCTACGCCGGCCGGTCGAACAACGAGCCGCTCGTCATCGAGGGCGACGAGCCCGGCGGACAGCTCACCCTGACCACCGACGTGGCTAACTACCCCGGCTTCCCCGACGGGATCGGCGGCCCAGAGCTCGTCAACAACATGAAAGAGCAGGCCAAACAGTTCGGCGCGGAGCTCAAAAACGGTATCATCGAATCCGTCGAGCGCGTCGAACAAGGCTCGACTGCGAACCGGAACGCGTCGCACTCCGGTGGCAACTCGAGTCAGCCGTTCCGGGTCGAGTTCACCAATGGGGATGTCTACACTGCCGACGCCGTCATCGCCGCCTCAGGGGCCAGCGCCCGCACGCTCGGCGTCCCCGGCGAGGACGAACTCATGGGCTACGGCCTCTCGACGTGTGCGACCTGTGACGGCGCGTTCTTCCGCGGCGAGGACATGCTCGTCGTCGGCGGCGGCGACGCCGCCATGGAGGAAGCGACCTTCCTCACGAAGTTCGCCGACACCGTCTATCTCGTCCACCGCCGCGAGGAGTTCCGCGCCGAGGACTACTGGATCGACCGCGTTCACGAGAAAGTCGAGGAAGGCGAGATCGAGATCATGAAAAACACCGAACTGATCGAGATCCACGGCTCTCAGGAGGGCGGCGTCGACCACGTCACCCTCGTCGAGAACGACGAGGGCCATCCCACCGACCGCCTCGACGACCCCGAAACCGAGGAGTTCGACTTCGACGTCGGCGCGGTTTTCTTCGCGATCGGCCACACCCCCAACACCGACTACCTCGCTGACACCGGCGTTGAGATGGACGACGAGGGGTACCTCAAAACGAAGGGCGGCGACGGCGGCGGCCAGACCGAGACCCACGTTCCCGGCATCTTCGGCGCCGGCGACGTCGTCGACTACCACTACCAGCAGGCCGTGACTGCGGCCGGGATGGGCTCGAAAGCCGCCCTCGATGCCGACGAATACTTAGAGGATCTCGAACGAGCCGACTCGAGCGCCGAAGAAGCCGAGCCGGCCGCGGCCGACGACTGAGGAAAGGAGACGGTCCCCGCGCAGCACTAATCGAAAGCTCTTCTGGCAGCTCTTCCGCTTCGATCTGCTCGATCTTTCAACGGTCGCTGGTCCGTACAGCCGCTGCTAACGGTCAATCCGCGCTCGGGTAGTAACCCTCAGCAGGCCGTCAGTGCGCACCGTTGGGCTTGTCCCTGTGCTGGCCGATCACCACGAACTGGGGAGACGCATCGGCAGACGCCGAGCTGTTCCGAGTCAGCGACTCCAGACCGATAGTGTCGCTCGTGCGATCGATCGGTCTCCAGTAGTCAAGCACTCACCGTGGTTACTGCGGTCGCTCGAGGGAGATGTTCATCGGCGACCGTCGGAACTGAGCGGGATCGATCCGTGCTGAGCCTCGAGTTTCGTATCGAACGGCGAGCGCTGCCGCTCTCCGGTATAGCGTCCGATAAAAGAAACCGCGAAAGTTGAGGGCCGGCCGAAGGCCGGTGGTTCTATGGCTTAGTCCTGGCGGCGCAGGGCCAGCATGGCCGCGCCGAGGAGAGCGACGAGAGCGACGCCGACACCGAAGCCGGGCGTGCCGGAGCTGCCGGAGTCACCGTCATCGCCACCGGAGTCGCCACCGGAGTCGGAGCTGCCGGAGTCGCTACCGGAGTCCGAGCCGCTGTCGCCACCGGAGTCGGAGCTGCCGGAGTCACTACCGGAGTCGCCATCAGCCTTCTCGACGGTGACGGTACCGGAGTCGGACTGGTCACCAGCGTGGACCTCCCACGTGATGTCGCCCGTGGCGCTCGTGTTGATCTCGAAGCTGTCGGTGTGCTCGCCACCGGCCTCGAGCTCGAGCGTCTGGCTGTCGACTTCCTCGCCGTTGATCGTGACGTGGTAGTCGACGGACTCGCTGGAGTCACCAGTGTTGCTGACGCTCACGTCGAGCGAGGCGTCAGCGCCCTTCTCGACGGTCGCGGGGGCGTCGCCGGAGACTTCGATCGTGGTCTCGGGCTGGTCGCCACTCTCGACGACGACACCGCTAGACTGAGCCTTCTCGCCAGCAGCGGAGATGCGGACCGTCTTGATCTCCTCGCCGGCGCTCCGGTCACTGAAGTCGAACGTGGCCGAGATCATGCCGTCCGCGTCGACGGTGGTCTGGTGCTCGTAGACCTGGGTCTGGAAGCGGATGTAGTAGCTGGCTTCCGTGCCAGGTGCAAGGTTCGTGTCAGCGCTGACCTGAGACTCGGCGCTGTTCGAGACCTGCAGCTGGTCGTCCTCGGTGAACTGACCGTTCAGTTCAACGTTAGGCGCTTCGACATCGACGTTCGTGTCGACGCTCTGGACATCGTCACTGCTGTCGATGTACTCGTTGCTTTCGTTGATCTTGAACTCGGCGTTCCACTGCTGAGCCTCCTCCATCGACACGTTGCCGTTGTCAGTGTTGAAGATCACGTAGAACGTCTCGTTCTCGGCGTCCTGGTGGATCTGGTAGTCACTGGTGTGGAGGTCAGTGAGGTTGAACTGATTACTCTGTCCGAACGGGCCAACGTTCTGCTGCTCGTAGATGAGACGGAGACCCTGATTGTTGTTCAGGGCGTCGTTGGTCGTCAGGTAGCCGTAAACACCGGATGCCTCAACCTGCGTGATCAGGTAGTCACCGTCTGCGACGGTGTCATCCTGGGTCGCCGAGTCGAGGAAGTCCGCAGCATCGTCGCTGATGCTGAGGTCAGATGGTGCAACGTGCGTCTTGATCGAGTCAGTCGACCGCTCGTTGAGGATCAGCACTGCAGCGTCCGTGACGTCCGCGTCGCCCTGATTGAGATAGGCCTCAACATCGTACTCGACTGCTGGCAGCGGCGCGTTACCACTGAGCTGGTCAACATCGACTTCGCTGTCAGCCTGCGTTGCGATGACTTCACCTTCGCTGTCGAGGACTTTCACGTCTCCGTTGTACGTGTTAACGACGACAGTTACGTCCTCTTCTTCGATGCTGCTGAGCGTAATGTTGCCGACGAGAGTGTCCTCGTGCTTGATCTGGAGGAATGCGCCGTTGGTGGCGGTGAGGTCGATACCGACCTCAACGTTGTCTCCAGTGACGCCCGTGTAGGTCGTCTTATCGAAGGAGACATCCTCACTAACCGAATTCTCGACGGTGACGGTGGCGGTGTCCTCGGCCGTCGTATCGGTCACGTCGAACGTGAACGTGTAGTTACCGAGGTCCTGGTCACTAGCGAAGGACGCAGTGAGGTCCTGATCGGGGTTGAGACCACTGAGCAGGACTGCGCCGTCGTTTGCTTCACCTTCGGCCGAGCTCCCGAAGATGTTACCGAGTTCGTCCTCAGTGAGATCCTCGCCCTCGTACGTACCGGTCACGGAGACGTTGGTGTCGCCGTCCGGACGAGGCGCGTCGCTCACGTCGTCGTATTCGAGGGTAGCGCTGTCACCCTGTCGGGCGGAGTCACTCGAGAACTCGGTGGAGATCTCGTGGGTGTTGATCCAGAAGGATCCGGTTTCATACCCATCACTCTTGATGTAGTATCGGCCTTCGCTGAGAGAGCTCGTGTCGAGCATCGCCGTGTTGGCGGTGCTGTTGACACGAATGCTCTGGACGCTTTCGCCGTTCTGCATCAGGTCAGCGGGCGAACTGATGTTCGTGATTTTCACCTGCTGTCCGACCCAGGTATCATTTCCAGCAATATTACCCACGTCGAGCGTTGCATCTGCCTCTGAATGTGATGCTGCTGCCGCACCGCCCGCGAACGCCGCGGACATGGCAACAACAGAGAGGACCATAAGCGCTGCCAGGACGACTGCACGTCCTTTCTCGCGATAGGTCGTTTCGTTTGTCATTTGTTATGTATTAGTTTCGTTTTTCGATTAGTTAGCGCGCAATTCACCTGGAGAGTGAGCCGACCGCCAGCATCAAACTCCCGAACTGACGGGTAAGCTCACACCGGGTAGGGGTAATCGCTTCTTTACACAAGTCCGTAATAAGCTTTCTGTATCACTCATTGTCCGCCCGACACGTGGAAACACGGTATTACCGTTCGCCCGAAGCGAGGTAGTGCGTTCTCAGCGATCTCGTCCCGGTTTGGCTATAGGTTGCGGTAGACCTGTTTTACCGATTCGCTAACGGACAGAACGGCTCCCGTCTCCGATCGCTTGCGCCGCATCAGGGTGCGGAACACGAAACAGACGCCAGAACAGTTCGATCTCCAGAAAAAACCGACGACCGTTCGTTCGTTGCTGCTTACCCTCGAGCGCCGATCATTCCACACTTCCAATCCGTCGTCTCTGTCACCGACCGTCATCCGCACCGCCGAAACTCGTCCGTGAACCCTTTCAAAAGACTGGAACTATATTCGGCGACGCCGCTCGTTCAGGTATGCGACAGGTATTCATCGAGCTGCTCGAGCGCAACGCCGACCACGCCGAGGCCCACCAGTCGGCGTTCGACGACGTACAGGAGTCCCAGCGGCCGGACGTCGTCACCGTTTGCTGTTCGGACTCGAGAGTACTGCAGGACGCGATGTGGGGAAACGGCGAGCCCGGGCAGATCTTCACGTGCGGGAACATCGGCAACCGCGTCGTGCAGCGAACCGAGTCCGGGACGGCGGTCTCGGGCGACGTGCTCTACCCGGTCGCGCATACGGGAACGGAGACGATCGTCGTCGTCGGCCACACCGGCTGCGGAGCGGTGACGGCGACCTACGATGACCTGATCGAGGGCGTCTCCGAGCCGGCGGGGATCACCCACTGCCTCGAGCTCTTGAAGCCGCACCTCGAGTCGGGCGTCGACCGGCTTCCCGAGGGCATCGCTCGCGCGGACGCGATCAATCACCTCGTCGAGTACAACGTCGATCGACAGGTCGCGTTCCTCGAGGAGAGCGACGACGTGCCCGACGGCGTCGACGTCGTCGGCGTCGTGTACGACTTTCAGGACGTATACGGCGGTCGCCGTGGTGAAGTCCACGTGATCAACGTGAACGGTGAAACCGACCTCGAGGCGCTCCGAGACGAGTACGCGGAGGTGGAGTCGCGGATCGATCGTCTCTGGGAGTACTGAGTCGGCGCTGTAGGCTCGAGCGGCCGTTTTCTTGCAGCTCTCACTCGCCTCGACCGTCAGAGCAACGCTCAACCGCCGCCGCGGACCACGTGACCGTATTTCAGGAGGGCGACGAAGACGCCGCCGCCGATCGCGTTGCCGACGGTGGATAACAGGAGGAATTCCGCGTAGTCGAGGACGGTGATATCGGACGAGACGACCAGTCCGAACAGTACCTCGACGTTGCCCGCGATCGAGTGCGGGAGGTGGAGCATGCCGATCGAGGCGGTGACGAGCCAGATGATGACCAGCCGGCTAATCGTCTCCTGTGCGGCGGCGACCAACCACGCAACCAGTCCCATGAGCCAGCCCGCGAGGATACCGGCGACGAACAGCCAGCGAACGCCGTGGTCGACCAGTTGGTGAGCGATCGTACTGAACGCGTCCGGCGAAGCGACTCCGAAGTCGGGCACCAGCACGACGACGAAGATCGTGAACACCGCACCGCCGACGACGTTACTGACCCAGACCAGTCCCCAGACGCGAGCCAGGTTCCCGGCCGACGCGCGGCCGTCGAGGACGGGCATCACCGCGAGCGTCGTGTGCTCGGTAAAGAGCTCCGAGCGCGCGATGATGACGAAAATAAACCCCACGGCGTAAGCGCTCGCGAGCAGCAGTTCCGTCCCGAGGTCGCCGTATCCGCCGTCGGAGAGGGTGAGCAGGACCGCCATCAGCAACGGTCCGAAGCCGATGTCGAGCCCGGCGGAGAATCCCGAGAGGAGGAGCCCCTCGGGTTCGCGCTGCATCTCGTGTTGGCCGGATTCGATCACCGACTCGAGGATGTCCGGCGTCGGGGTTTGCTCGCCGGCGGCGGCCGGTTTGTGGTCCGAGTCCGTCACGTTATCCACCGTCCCGTAGCGCGACTCCGGTGTGGGGCGTCTCGAACCCGATCATATCGAGTGCTACGGCGAGACGGTGGAAGAAACGTGGGATGTTACCGGTTCCGGGTTTTTCATCGCCGCCTAGAGTGGCGGGCGGGTCGGGAGCGACGGCTCGTCCGAACAAGGGCGGGTTCCCCGATCACCACTCGCAGTTTTTTACCCGATGACGGACTAGTAGGACGGAGACCAACGATGGCTACAGCGCAATCGCTCGTCGAGGAAGAGACACCCGGGGATGGCAGTCAGCGATTCGCGGGGCTCGCTCTGTTCGCTCTGGCGGCGCAGTTCATGATCGTCATCATGCTCGGGGCCGCGATGGCGCCGGACTACGACTTCGGCGGCGGCGCGATCAGCGACCTCGGCGTCGTCGCCGAGACGGCACTCCTGTTCAACGCCTCGCTGGTCGTCGTCGGACTGTTGAACGTGATCGGCGGCTACGCCTTCTACCGGACCCACGGCAGTCGGTGGCTCCTGTCGGTGTACGTCCTCGCCGGCGTCGGTGCGATCGGCGCCGGCGTCTTCCCGCTCGACGCCGGCGGCCTGCACGGGCTCTTCGCGCTCGTCGCGTTCCTGTTTTTCAACGTGGAAGCGATCGGCAGCGGCACCCGCCTCGCCGGCCCTATGAGGGTCATCTCGATATTCGCTGGCGTCGTCGGCATCGCCTTCGTTGTCCTGATGGCGATCGGTGACGCCGGCAACGTAGCGGCGTTCGGCCCGATCGGCCACGGCGGAACGGAGCGAATGATCGTCTACCCAGCGATGCTGTGGTTGCTCGCCTTCGGCGGCTACCTCATGGCCGCGCCGATCGAGGACGCGGCGGTGTCCCCCGAGACGACGCCCTGAGCGGCTAGACCTCGCTCTTCGCGTCCGTCGTCGACTCGAGCGGGGACTGGCCCGTCCCCGACCCCATCGCGAGGAAGAATCGGGCCAGCAGGAGGGCGCTGACGACCGTGATCCCGCCGAAGATGACGAGTTGGGCCACCGGGACGGGCTGTCCGTCCTGAACCATGAAAAACGCCATCGCCGAGACGGCCCCGCCGAGGGTCGCGATCTTGACCAGCAGGACCGCGGTGAACGCGTATCCCCACGCCCGCCCCTCGCGGAGCCAGAGCGCCGAGAGCGCGACGGCCGGCACGACGATACCGAGATCGAGCGAGTAGATGACGGCGGTCTCGAGCCCGGCCGCCGCGACGCTCTCGGGGACCGTCCCGGCAGCGAGCGCGCCGAGGATCTCCGACAGCCAGACGAACGCGATCAACGCGACGAACAGGAGCTGGAACGCGACGTACGGGCGAACCGATCCCTCCCCGACGGCGCGTTTCAGCGCGGTCGCGTCGAGCCGGATCATCCCCCCGACGAACGCGTACAGCGTCAGCCAGAGCAGCGCCACGTAGACGAGATAGAGCTCGTTGAACGCCGTCATGAACGCGTAGGAGGCGTAGGTGTAGAGCAGGTAGCCGGTCACCCCGAGCCAGCAGACGTATCCCCGCAGCGACCCCCGAATCGCGAGCAACAGCGACGCGGCCAGCGCCGGCACGGCGACGAGCAGCGTCAGCAGATCCTGTCCGTACAGTTGGGGGAGCAACACCGGCGCGTCACGGTAGAAGTCGGAGACGAACAGCCCGACGACCGTCGCGACGACTGTCAGCACCAGCGTCGCGAGCGACGCGACGACGAGCGACCGCGGGAACGCGCCTCGAGACGCGCTCATTCGATCAGGTCTCCGTCGCCCCCATTTTCATCGCTTCCCGCCTTGTTGCGTTCTCCGCCGCCGGCAGCTTCGGGCGGAGCCACGCCGAGGCGCTGCTCGAGGAACGCGGCGAAGTCGGCGGCGAAGGCCTCGACCTCGTGCCAGTCGGTGTACTCGTAGTCTCGAGAGGTGTCGGTATCACCGGTCGCGTCCCTGGCGATCCGCTTCATCAACAGCCGCTTGACGAAGCCGTACTTCGAGTAGCGAAGCGCCCCGCCGAAAAGGCCGATCCGGTCGGGGTGAAAGTCGGTCTCCTCGAGGAATTCGTCGACGTAGCCCGCGGCCTCGGCCCGTCGCTCCTCGTCGTCGACGGCCGAGGACATCGATAACTGGAAGAACGCCGTCGGCCGCGCTGCCAGGGCGTCGCGGTTGTCGTCGACGAACTCTCGGACCGACGACTGGTGTTTACCCATGTGGATCGACGCGCCGATACAGACGGCGTCGAAATCGTCGACCGAGAGGTCGGATGGGAGGTCGTCGGTGTCTATCGTCGTGGCGTCGTGGCCGCGGTCCGTGAGAGCCGACGCGATGCGATCGGCGACCCTCGCCGTCTGTCCCTCACCGGTGCCGTACGGAACGAGAATGGAAACCATGGTGACCCACGCTTCCTACGCCGGGGTCGTCAATAAAGGGACGACAGCGATCCCATTTCGCAAGAAGGGAGACGGGGCACAGGAGGGGCAGCGAAACCGCGCAACCGACTTCCGCGTGGGCGCGCGGAACACGCTACTTCGGTAGCTGGACGGGTTCGAACTCGCTGAGCCCGAAGTACGTGATCAGCGTCGCGCCGACCCCGACGACCGAAAGCGCGAGTCCGACCCAGGTGCCGACGATGGGGAGCCAGGAGAGCGCTCGCAGGAGTCCCAGAAAGAGGACGGTACCGGCGGCCGACGCGAGCCCTGGTCGCTCGAACGGGAGGTGACGGCCGAGAAGGTAGCCGTAGACGACGTAGCCGTAGCTCACGACGAACAGCCCGCCGAGCAGGCCCAACAGACTGACCGGAAGCAGGATCAGCGTAAACGCCATGAAGACGAACAGCGCGAGGGCAGTCACGCTCGCGAGCAGCCCGATGGTGGCGCTGACGAGGGTGTGGTCGGTGATCGAATCCCCGACGTTTCGAAGCAAAGTCGGCTTCCGCCGGCCGAACCCGAACGCCACCGCCCCCACGAGTAGCGACTGAACGGCGAAGGTCACGACCGTCGCGAGCGGCGAAGCGTCCCGGGAGACCGGCTCGAAAGACGTTCGCTCGGCGATCGACGCGCCCGGCGCGACGGTTCGCTCGCCGCCGATGAGGCGGAGTTCGTCATCGATCGCCGCGCCCTCGTCGACGGTGAGGTTGCCGGCGAGTTGGACGACGTCCCCGTCGACGGTGCCTCGAATTCGCGTCTCACCCGCGATGATGTAGATCGGTCCCGACACGGTCGCGTTCGCCGGCACGGTCAGCGTCGCGTCGCCGACGATCACCGCACGTTCCGCGTCGTCTGCCGCGTGATCGCCGTCGAGGAGGATCTCGGCCCGGTCGACCTCGGCCCCGCCCGCCGAGAGCAGGAGAAGCGCCACGACGAGCAGCGGGATGAGTTCCGGTCTCATGTGGTCTCCGCGCGTGCAAGGACGATCATCCGGCGCACGTATAGCAGTACCGCCAGCCCGACGAACAACAGCAACGCCAGGGCGTTGACGATAGAGAGGTGGTCGGACAGCGATACCTCGAGCGCTCGGAAGTACAGCGCGACGCCGGTGCTGAGAAAGGTCGCGAGGAAGCCGGCCATCCCGAGGCCGATCGCGGAGTGGGTGCCGATCGTCTCGGGCGTCGAGAGATCGGGCCACAGCGCGAAGTTCAACGTCGTATAGAAGCTGACCGCGAGCACGTAGAAAAACGGCAGGAGCAAGGGCGGCTCGCCGGCCCCCGCGACTCGAGTGTCGAAGGTGTACAGTAGGTGGGTAAAGGAGAACAGACCGAGGACCCACAGGAACAGCCACTGCCGCTCGAAGTTCGTATAGAGGACGCCCGCCATCGCCGCCCCGACGACGTGGGCGCACGCGATGAACAATCGAACGCGGAGGTCCGGCGACTGCCACGACGTGAAGATGTACGTCGGCGTCTCGACGAGCCGGAGGAAGCCGAGGCTATCGATGAAGAAGACGCCGAACAGCAGGGCGACGAGGGTCCAGAACGGCAGACTCCGCGTTCGAACGGGATCGGGTCGACAGAACCGGCCGACCCCGAACTCCTCGTGTTGCTCGGCGAGCGTCTCCACGAGACCGACGCGTCCCGACGCGAGAACGCCGATGGCGACGGACCCCGGGACCATCGCCGCGACCATCACCAGGCTGAACTCCTCGACCGACCACTCGAGCGGATAGATCGCGGCGACGAAAAACGAGAGTCCGGCGACGGCGGCGGCCACGTAGCCCCGATCGCGGACGGGCACGAAATCGATCGTCAGGCTGAGCGTCGTCGGCATGCCGACGCCCAGCGAGAGCGCACAGACGACGATCCACGCGAAGAAGTGGGCGGGCGCGGCGACGAACGGCGCCGCGGCGGTGAGAACGAGTTGGGTGAGGACGACCCCGAGTACGAGCCGGAGTTTGACCAGCAGGTCGCGGCTCCACCCGGTCCGGTCGAGGGCGACGCCGGTCGCGACGGCGCTGCAAAACGCCAGCAGCGCGAGCAGCGCCATGCCGAGCGATACCGCGGTGTGGGTCATTCCGACGCGATTGACGCCGAGATCGAACAGCCCGAGCTGCACGAACGTGAGATTGTAGTAGTATCCGGCGGCCAACAGGGAGACGAAGAGGGCCGCGCCGACGACCGGCGGCCACTCCCGCCTGACGGCGTACTCGAGTAGTTTCACTGCGATCGGCTGTCGGTTGGACGCACTGTCAAATCAGTGTACCGTCCTTTCTTCGCGTCGGCCGCCGAGCACCGAGCGTTCGTTCGGATCACCGCCAGCGACGAGACCGCGTTGCGGCGATATCCGTGCCGGGACTGTAGTAGCAGACCGGCTCCCCGTCGGGCGGTGCGAAGCCGTTCGCGTGAAACAGTGTGTTCTCTCGGACCGTCACGTCGGCCTCGTGGAGCGTCCAGGGGTCGTGGTCGATGTCCGCGTACCGGAGGCGACCGGCGGGGTCCTCGGTGTAGAAGCGGTATCGTTCGGTCAGAAAGGCGGCCAGCGACCCGGGCTCGGCGGTGAATTCCGGCCCCGTCGGTCCGTACGTCGCGTCGAACGACACCGGCCGCTCGCCGGGGTGAAGCCGCTTGCTCGTCACGCGGATACCGCCGTCGGCGCTTCGGAACGTCATCCGAGCGTAGTAGTACGGCAAGTGGTGAAAGAGCCGCGCCCCGACGGTTCCGAGTAGCCCCTGGGCATCGAGGCTGAAGAAGTAGACTCCCGGCTCGCCGTCGCAGGTGACGTACGTCCGGAGGTTGAGTTCCGGCAACGCGAAGCCGGCGACGGCCGGCACCCCGCGCGGCCGAACGTCGACGTTGCGATACGGCACGACCGAGAGCCACGCCCGCCCCTCGTACGTATCGGGCTCGAGGCCCGGCGGCAGGTGACTGGCGACGACTGCCGGCTCGAGCGGCCAGTTGGCGAACAGGAGGTGTCGCCACCCCATCCGGATCGGCAGGACCATGGGAACGACAACCCCGGCGGCAGGGAAAACGACTGGGGCCGCGACGCACCGCCTGCGACCCGCGGAAATCCCGCGTCCTGAAGCAGTGCCCTGGGCTATATGTCGCTGCGCTGTAACTGGGAACGCATGCGAGGCGAGGGATCCGACACCGGCGACGGGCTCCCGGGGCGGCGCGGCGTGACGGTATTTCTCCTGCTGACGTTCGGCTGGTCGTGGGGCGTCTGGGTGCCGAAAGCGCTCGGCGAGGCCGGACTGCTCGAGGGCATCCCCCAGCTCCCGCAAGTCGGCGCGTTCGGGCCGACGATCGCCGCGTTCGTCCTCGTCACGTACGTCGATGGCACCGCGGGCGCTCGTCGACTCGCCGGTCGTGCCGTCAGTCTTGACTATCCGACGCGCTGGCTGCTCCCCGCGCTCTGTCTCGCGCCGGCCGTCGTCGCTGCATCGCTTGCCGTCGCGGCGCTCACCGGAACCGTCCCGTCGTTCCCCTGGGCCGGGAACCCCATCGTGCTCCCCGTGGCGTTCGCGTTCATCCTCTTCCTCGGCGGTCCGGTACAGGAGGAGTTCGGTTGGCGCGGCTACTTACTCGATCCCCTGCAGGACCGATTGACCGCGGTCGGCGGGGGCGTCGCCGTCGGTCTCGTCTGGGCGGTCTGGCACCTCCCCCTCTTTTTCGTGCCGAGCGAAACGCTCTACTACCGCGAGCCGTTCCTCGGCTTCGCCGTCTCGATCACGCTGCTCTCCGTGCTCATGACGTGGGTGTACAATAACACGAACGCGAGCCTCCTCCCTGCGCTCCTCTTTCACACCTCCTTCAACTGGGCGCAGGGGATGTTCCCGATCCTCGAGTCGGACCCGGCCAGCCTCGCGTTCGTGGCCCTGTTCGGGGCCACGACGCTCGCCGTCGTCTGGTACTGGGGACCGAGGCGGCTCGTGCGGTCTCGAGACGGAGCGATCGGCCGATCGGCCTCTCGTTTTGACCAGAGGTGAGGCGTGAGGGACGCTTACGAGCGGCGGTCCGCCGAACCGAAGCGCTGCACGCCCTTCATGAGAGGGATGGCCTCGAAGTACGGTCGTATAGGGTTGTCAGTGCGTGAGGTGCTATCTGCTTTCCCGTTGCTCCACCCTGTTCAGGTGGCGGAAACGTACCGTCCTTTGCGCATCGATTGCTGCTATTTCACGTCGGGAGCCGGTCTCTTGTTAGACATTCTAGTAGATCGATAGTCCTTGACAAGACGGAGGGCGACCCCCTCGACTAGAGGAGACTGTACACAGAAGACCAGTCGTTGGTTTCTGGAGAGAAAAACTCCCAACCAGAATTATAACTATACTTATGTTTATGCCGCTCTTTCAGTATTTCACTATGAGTTCACGAAGACCTACCGGCACCCCACGTAATGTGCCACACGATACCATTAGTCGCCGTCGCCTCCTCGCGATGGGCGGTGCCGGCGCGGTTGGGTCGCTCGCTGGGTGTGTGAATCGGGTGGCGTCGTCGGTGACGAATACGGGATCGTCGCCCGCGGCGGTGTTTGCGGGTGTGGAGTGGAATGACGATGAGACGGAAGTCACGTTTGAGATGGCTCGCGGTGGACCGCACGTGAGTCGGTTGACGCCGACGCTGTCGGGTGGATCGGGGTTGTTGTCGGGGGAAGTCGAGTTGGAGGGGTGGGTCACGTCGGCTGCGGTGATGGCGACGGATTACAACTCGTCGCGGAGTAACAGGCCCCGGACGCGGTCGTCGGACGATGACTCTGACGGGGATGGGGTGTCGGATGCTGACGAGGATGCCGCGCTTCTGGCGTATCTGGAAGGGAAACCGATTGTTGGTGAGCGATTTACAGTCTGTCTGCCTGATGCGGAGGTTCCGGGTGGGGCCGGGAGTATCGCGGAGGAAGTGACGCCTGAACGGTTCATCGAGTACGTGACGGGGCAGTCTGACGGCGGGGGTCGAGTGTACGCGTGGGGTGATTCGAAGGCCACTTGGGATGGGGCGGGGGATTGTGATGATTCTGATGCTTCTGTGTACCCGGGTGCGGTGTGTGGGACTTCGCCTCACTTGGCGGCAGACATCACGGGACCGACGGCGACGGGTGGTAGTCTTCAGATCGTTCGAGGGAGTGATGAGATGGTGGCTGTCATCAATCGCCCCTCCGAAACTGGTGGTGGGCCAGCGAAGGTGTGTGCTGCCGTCGCGGATGATGACCCGTGTGGGCCGGGAGTGTGGGCTCGTACGTCGGGTGGGGAGGACCCGTCGGCCGATATCCTCGCTCCTACGTTCACTGTCGCACAGGTGATGGTGCAGCCGCCGGAGTGTCCGCATCCGTTCCCTGCGTTGTTGTACGTACAGCAGTGTCGGAGTGATGACCAGCTCGTGTACACGGGCGGGTGGGTTCTCGATGAGGCGGCGCTGTACGAGAATTCGGTGACGGTGTTGTCGATGGCTGGAGCGACGCCGGTGGTTCCTGTTGGGCATGATGCTATCGGCGACGACGGTGATGGGGACGGGATCGGTGACTTAGTCGAGCGGTCGGTATCGGGTGAGCGTGGTCGGCGTGGGGCGCGGATTGATTCGGGGACGGTCGATGAATTGGTCGAGTCTGAGGTACTTTCGAGTGGTGTGGCTGGAGGGATTCGGAAGCGGCCAGGGAAGCGGACGTATGACATTGAGTTGAAACACGTGGCGGTGGATGCGCCGGTGCTTCACGTGGAGAGTGCGAGTCGGGCGTCTCGGGATGTGAAGTTCAAGGCGGGGGCTGAGCTGTCGAAGGCGGTGAACTGAGGGCGTTCAGCGACTCTCCCGTTGCTCGACTTTGTTCAATTCGATCAGGAGCCGGAAGATCGCCTTGACCAGGTTCGCGTCGACGTCGAACTGCTCGGCGTTGTCGCCCGCGCGCTCCATGACCTGCTGTTCCTGCTTCTCGTCGGTCGTCGGCAGTCCCTGTTCGTCTTTGACCGCCGCGATCGTGTCCGCGACGTAGGTCCGCTGGGCGATCAGTTCGACGATCTCCTGATCGATCGTCCGGATCTCCTCGCGCAACTCGTCGAGGCTCATCTCGTCGGGTGTTCGGTCTTCGTCTGTACCCCCGTCCGTCGCCGCATGCTGTGGCTCTCGAGTCATGTCGTTCGTGTTCCGTCCGTTCGCGTCCGCAGTAATCGTGTCGTTCCGTCGCGCTCGTCCCACCGTTCTCGGACCGTCTCGAGGGTCTCGCGGTCGCCGACGGCGACGTAGCTCGGCCCGGTCCCCGACAACGAGACGCCGGCCACGTCGGGCAAGGCGTCGATCATCGGGCCCGTCGAGAACTCGAGCGCGCCACAGAAGGCGAAGCCGTTGACGGTCATCGCCTCGCCGTAGCGGCCCTCGAGCGCGAGTTCCTCGACGAGGTCGGCCATCGGCGCGACCCGCTCGCAGGCCGAGACATCGGCGTCGGCGCTGTAGGACTGTTCCGGCGGCGTGTAGACCAGTGCCTGCCAGTCGATTTCTTCGCGGGCGAGCAACGCGTCGGCCGTGTTGTCAGTCACCGTCACGCCGCCGAGCATGCTCGCGCTGGCGTCGTCGAACGCGCCAGTCACTGTTACGCCGGCGTCGCGGGCGGCCCGGACGCCGAGCCGACAGGCGTCGATCCGTTCGACCGCGTCGCCGATCTCGAGGGCGTCGAGGGTCGCGAGCACCGTCGCGTTGGCCGCGGCACTGGAGCTCTTCAGCCCGGAAGCCATCGGGACCTCGCTCTCGGTTCGGACGCGGGCCCCGACCGTCGACTCGTCGAGGCCCGCCTGCTCGGCGTAGTCGGCGATCGTCAGCTCGGCACAGCGTTCTACGAGCGTCGTGTCGGCCTCGGGCTGGCCGGCGACCTCGCCGACGACCTCGCCGTCGTCGGTGAGTTCGACGGTCGCCGTCGTCTCGAGGTCGATCGCGAACGCCGAGCCGGTCCCGGTCGCGAGCGCGTTGAGCACCGTCCCGGCTGCGGGTGCGACAGCACGGCCGTCCATACGGGAGTACTCTCAGAGGGCGTACTTACGGCTGACGATCCGCGGGACCATACTGAAGACCTCGCCGCGGCGCGACTGCTCCGAGAACGGATTCCTTTTCCCCGGTCCGACCGAACGGACGGCCATGAGCGCACGGAACGACGTCGCCCCGAGCACGATCGGGGTCGACCTCGTCGACGGCGGCGTCGTCGTCGAGTATCTGGACGGCCGGGACGTGTTCTATCACGGTCCGCCCGAACCCGTCGAGGACGCGGTCACGACCCCGCCCGGCAAGGAGGTTCACGTCCTCGTCACGGATCCCGACGGCCTCGAGGGCGTCATGACCTACGTCAACGATCGGAACACCCACGACGACATCCTCGAGTCGACCGGCGTCGGCCGCGTCATGCTAGACCGCGACGACGAGGAGGAGCTGTTCCCGGGCGTCACCGTCGCGACGGAGGCCTATTCGGTCCGCGTCGCGGCCGACCTCTCGGTCGTCGACGGGCGGGTCTTCGTCTTCGCCGAGGACGAGATGAGCGAACACGCCTACGAACTCGTCGAAGGCAACGGGGACGACACCACGGGGGGTGGCGCGGACGACGCCGTGGGGGACGACGAGAACTGATGCCGCTGCAGAAACCCTGGCGCGACCTCGAGCGCGAGACGGTCGCGGGCGCGCCGGATCGGCCCGGCGTCTACGAACTCGGCGACGGCTCAGGGACCGTGCTGGCTGTCGATCACGGCGTCCTTCGGGACGAACTCAAGACCGCGCTGGCTTACGGCGACGGCGACCGCGTCCGCTGGACGGAAACCCATACGCTCGAGGCGGCCCGCGAGCTGGCGGCCGAGCACCGGGGCCGGCTCGGGTGACTCGAGCGACGCCTCACTGAATATAGGACGGATCGTCCCCGTCGCAGCGGTCCTCGTGTTCCGTCGCGTCCGACTTCTCGTCGAACAGTAGCCCACAGGTCTCGCACTCGTACCAGGTGGCGTCGTCGGGTTTGGTCTGGACTACCATAGTACGCGATGGCACACGGACGACAAAAGGCGTTTCTCCGAGTGTTTCGCCGCGCGAAAAACGAGGAAACTCGGTGAGTGACCCTTCAGGCTTCGAGTTCGGTCAGTTCCTCGACGTCCGGAATCTGTTCGCTCGCGCTGGTGATCTGGCGCATTCGCTGTTCGTGTTTCGTGTACGCGTAGTCGGCCAGATCGGACGGGCTCGGGCCAGGGCCGCCCTCGGCGCTGGCTCCGCCGTCGCCCGCCAGGCTCTCTTGGACGAGCGGCACGAGTTCGTCGACCGTCTCGCGGAGCACGTCAGCGTCGACCTCGCCGCTGGCGACGAGTTCCTTGAGTTTCGCCATCCCGAAGCCGACGTGGCGGCCTTCGTCGCTGCGGACCAGTTTGAGCCCCTCGACCAGTCCCGGCAGATCGGGGAGTTCGGGCTCGTTCTCGCCGTAGGCCAGCGTGAGTCCGTAGTAGCCGGTCTGGGCCAGAATCCCCTCGATCGTCAAGTGGTAGTGGCAGTGGGCCTTCGCGCGGTTTTCAGGCGTGTCTTCCTCGAGCAGCAGCGCCATCGCTCGCTCGTTGCGCTCGAACAGCTCGTCGTAGGGCTCGTTAAACCACTTCTCGTCGGTCGGCGACGACAGCTCCTGTCCGCGGCGCTCTTCCTCCGGACGGACGACTTCGCGCCAGTACCGGTCGAAGAAGTCGGTGTGTTTCGACTCCTCATACAGCTGTGTCGTGAGGAACATCTGGTCTTCGATATCCTCGAGGACGACTGCAAGCGGCGCGAGGTCCTCCGTCACCGACTCCTCGCCCGCGCCGAACAAGGCGAGCGACTGCTTGAGCCCCTCGAACGCCGGGTCGGGGAGTTCGGCGACCCCCTCGCGGTCCGCCTCGAGGTCGATCTCGTGGGGGTCCCAGTGTTTCTCGACGGCGTTTCGGTAGTAGTTGTGCGATCGGATTCCGGTCTCGAGTTGCATCGGTGGCTCGTCAGTGGCCATTCTGATCCGAACATATGTGCCGGTGACCGATGGTCTTGTATCTCATCAGCTAGGGTATTTAAGTAAGGCGGGGGTCGAAGCACATGCATGGGACTCATCGCCGAGTATCAGGTCAACTCGCCCGACTTGCCGCTGACGGACGCGGTGGCGGCCGTCCCGGAGATCACGGTCTACATCGACCGCATTCTGGTCGACGACCCCGATCGACCGGTCGTGCTCTGCCGGGCGGTCGACGACGCCGACCAGGAGTTCGGGGCCGCGCTCGAGGGCGATCCGACCGTCGAGACGCAGACGCCGATCGACGGTGCGGACGGCGGGTCGACGTACCGAATCAGGCTGCGCGACCCGCCGCTGCCGATCTATCGGAAGTTCGTCGAACTCGGAACGACGCCGCTGGGCGGGATCGTAACCGTCGACGGCTGGTGGGGGCGGGCGCGGTTTCCCGACCGGGAGGCCCTCGCGGAGTACCGAGCGTTCGTTACCGACCGCGGCGGCACCTTCAAACTCGAGCGACTCACCCGGGAGTCCGCGACCGACGATCCGCCCTTCGGGCTGACCCGCGAGCAGTACGAGGCGCTGGTCGCCGCCCGCGAGGCGGGCTACTTCGCGGTCCCGCGGGAGGCCTCGACCGAGGAGGTCGGCGATCGACTGGGCATCTCGGCACCGTCGGCCTCCGAGCGACTCCGCCGCGGAATCGATCGGTTACTCGAGAACGCCCTGTAGTCTCACTGCCGTAGGTCGCCGATGGGACAATTCTCAAGGCGACCCGGCCGAAAGGAACGGACATGAGTTCGTCGGACTCGGGCGGCGTCACGCTGTCGGTACAGGCCGCCGAGAAAGGGGACGCGGGTCGCGGCGTCGCGCGGATACCGGAAGCGGCGCGGCGCCGGCTCGGCATCCTGAGCGGCGATGCCGTCGTGATTGCGGGCGACGAGACGACGATCGCCAAGATGTGGCCGGCCGATCCGTCGGTCCCCGAGGACGCGATCCAGATCGACGGGGACACCCGCGCCAACGCGGGTGCACACGTCGGCGATACGGTGACCGTCCGGCCGAAGGACAAGTCGACCATCGTCGACGCAGCCCGGATCACGCTGGCCGCGCCGCCGGGGCTCACCGAGAGCCAGCGGCGGGCCGCCGAGAACGGCGCGGCGGAGAGACTACGCAATCGCCCCGTTCGAGCCGGCGAGCAGGTCCGGATCGAGGGCATCGACCAACAGCCATTCCGGGTCACCGACACCGACCCCGGCGGCGACGTGCGGATCACGAGTTCGACGACGGTTCGGCTCGTCGATCCCCACGGGAAATCGGGCGACGCCTCGAGCTCGAGCGGAGACCGGAGCGGCGCCGCCGACCGCGACCGGCAGTCCGACGGATCGGCAGGGCCGTCGGCCACCGCCGATGCCGGTTCCGGAGTCGAGGCAGCCGACGCGACGCCGAGTTCGAGCGTCACCTACGAGGACATCGGCGGCTTGGACGAGGAACTCGAGCTCGTCCGGGAGATGATAGAGCTTCCCCTGTCGGAGCCGGACCTATTCCGGCGACTGGGCGTCGAGCCGCCGTCAGGCGTCTTGCTGCACGGCCCGCCGGGCACCGGGAAGACGCTGATCGCCCGCGCCGTCGCCAACGAGGTCGATGCTAACTTCGAGACGATCTCCGGCCCGGAGATCATGTCGAAGTACAAAGGCGAGAGCGAGGAGCGCCTCCGCGAGGTGTTCGAAACCGCCGAAGCGAACGCGCCGACGATTATTTTCTTCGACGAGATCGACTCGATCGCCGGCACGCGCGACGACGAGGGCGACGCCGAAAACCGGATCGTCGGTCAACTGCTGACCCTGATGGACGGCCTCGACGGCCGGGGCGAAGTCATCGTCATCGGCGCGACTAACCGCGTCGACTCGATCGATCCGGCGCTCCGGCGGGGCGGGCGGTTCGACCGCGAGATCGGGATCGGTGTCCCCGACGAGGAGGGCCGGCACGAGATTCTCGAGGTTCACACTCGCGGGATGCCCCTCGCGGACGATGTCGATATCGACGCCATCGCCAGGCGGACCCACGGCTTCGTCGGGGCCGATCTAGATGCCGTCGCGAGCGAGGCCGCGATGGCCGCCATCCGCGACCGCCCGACCGAGACCGACGAGCGCAGCGAGTGGAACCGGAATCCGACAGTTCGGAAGACACACTTCGATGCGGCGCTGGCGTCCGTCGAGCCCTCGGCGATGCGCGAGTACGTCGCCGAGTCGCCGACGATCGACTTCGCGGACGTGGGCGGGCTGGAGGACGCGAAGGACACGCTTCGGGAGTCCGTCGAGTGGCCGCTGATATACGACCGGCTCTTCGAGGAGACGAACACCGAGCCCCCCTCCGGCGTCCTCTTACACGGCCCGCCGGGCACCGGGAAGACGCTACTCGCCCGCGCGCTGGCTGGCGAGACCGACGTGAACTTCGTCCGCGTCGACGGCCCCGAGATCGTCGACCGCTACGTCGGCGAGAGCGAGAAGGCGATCCGCGAGGTGTTCGAGCGTGCCCGCCAGTCGGCTCCCTCGATCGTCTTCTTCGACGAGATCGACGCCATCACGGCCGCCCGCGGCGAAGGCCACGAGGTCACCGAGCGCGTCGTCTCGCAGTTGCTGACGGAACTCGACGGAATGCGGGAGAACCCCAACCTCGTCGTGCTGGCCGCGACCAACCGCAAGGACCAGATCGACCCCGCATTGTTGCGCCCCGGCCGACTCGACACTCACGTCTTCGTCGGCGAGCCCGACCGGGAGGCCCGCGAGAAGATCCTCGCAGTCCACGCGGAGGGGAAACCACTCGACGACGATATCGATCTCGACGACCTCGCAGCGGAACTCGAGGGCTACACCGGGGCCGACCTCGAGGCGCTGGTCAGGGACGCCTCCATGCGGGCGATTCGGGAGGTCGCAGACGCGTACGACCCCGAGACGGCAAACGAGAAGGCCTCCGAGGTTCGGATCGAACGGCGGCATCTCGAGGGCGCTCGAGAAGCGACCGACGAGCGGTAGCGACGCTGCGACGAAAGTCTACGGGGGTCGAATCAGACGAAAACGAAACGCGAAAGCGGGTCGAAGCGGCGCTCGCGTTACTGGAAGCCGATCCGGCTGCCGCGGCGACCGGTCGGGTCGGGGCCGCCCGCGGAGCCGCCCTGGAACTCCTCTTCGATCTGCTCGTAGTAGTCCAAGATGTCGTCGGTGATCGTCGGCCGGACGTTCTCCATGGCCTGCCGGAAGTGGCGCATCTCGACGACATCGGCCTCCTCGTCCTCGCGCAGCGCCTCGATGGCCGCCTCGCGGGCGATCGACTCGAGGTCGCTGCCGACGTAGCCGTCCGTGATCTCGGCGATCTCGCGGAGGGTGACGTCCGCGGCCAGCGGCGTGTCCTGCGTGTGGATCTCGAGGATCCGTTCGCGACCGTCGACATCGGGCTCGCCGATCATGACCAGCCGGTCGAACCGACCGGAGCGCAACAATGCGGGGTCGATCATGTCCGGCCGGTTGGTCGCGCCGATGACCATCACGTTGCCCATCTCCTCGAGCCCGTCGAGTTCGGTCAGGAGCTGGTTGACGACCCGCTCGGAGACGTTCGAGCCGGTTTCACCGCCTCGTCCCGGCGCGAGCGCGTCGAGCTCGTCGAAGAAGATGACCGTCGGGGAGACCTGACGGGCCTTGCGGAAGGTCTGGCGGATGGCCTTCTCGGACTCGCCGACCCACTTCGAGAGCAGTTGCGGGCCGCGCACCGAGATGAAGTTCGCGTTCGTCTCGTTGGCGACGGCCTTCGCCATCAGGGTCTTCCCGGTGCCCGGCGGCCCGTACAGCAAGACGCCGGCCGGCGGATCGATCCCCAGCCGTTCGAAGCGCTCTGGGGTCGAAAGCGGCCACTCGACGGACTCTTGGACCTGGTCTTTGGCGTCGTGGAGGCCGCCAACGTCGTCCCAGGAGATCTTCGGGAGTTCGACGAGGACCTCCCGCATCGCCGAGGGCTCGACCTCGTTCAGCGCGCCGCGGAAGTCCTCGCGCTTGACGATCATCCGGTCGATCAGACTCGGCGGGATGTCCTCCTCGTCGAGATCGATCTCGGGGAGGTACCGCCGGAGCGCCTTCATCGCGGCCTCCTTGGTGAGGCTCTCGATGTCGGCCCCGACGAAGCCGTGGGTCTCGTCGGCCAGGTGACCGAGGCTCACGTCGTCGGACAGCGGCATTCCGCGGGTGTGGATCTGGAGTATCTCCTCGCGGCCCGTCTCGTCGGGGACGCCGATCTCGATCTCGCGGTCGAAGCGACCGGGGCGGCGCAGGGCGGGGTCGACGCTGTCGACGCGGTTGGTCGCCGCGATGACGATGACCTGCCCGCGGGACTCGAGGCCGTCCATCATCGTCAGCAACTGGGCGACGACGCGGCGCTCGACCTCACCGGTCACGTCTTCGCGTTTGGGCGCGATGGAGTCGAGTTCGTCGATGAAGATGATCGAGGGCGACTCCTCGGTGGCGTCCTCGAAGATCTCCCTGAGCTGCTGTTCGGACTCGCCGTAGTACTTCGAGATGATCTCCGGGCCGGCGATAGAGAAGAAACTAGCGGAGGTTTCGTTGGCGACTGCCTTCGCGAGTAGCGTCTTCCCGGTGCCCGGCGGGCCGTGGAGCAAGACGCCCTGGGGCGGCTCGATGCCGAGCTTCTTGAAGATCTGCGGGTGTTTCATCGGCAGTTCGACCATTTCGCGGACCCGCTGGATCTCGTTTTGCAGGCCGCCGATGTCCTCGTAGGTTATCCCGCCCCCGGTCTTCTCGAAGCCCGAGATGGGTTCCTCGCGGAGTTCGACATCGGTGTCCTCGGTGATGAGGACCACCCCTTCGGGTTCGGTCTCGACGGCGATCAGCGGGATCGCCTGCCCCGGCGAGCGCATGAACGGATGGTTCGTCGAACTCATCACCGGGACGATGTCGCGGCCGACGACCGGCCGTTTCAGGATCTGTCGTTTCACCATGCCGGCGGCGTCGGAGCCGAACTGGACCGACGCTTCCTCCGGCGGCGCGAGGGTGAGTTTGTCGGCTTTCGTCGCTTCGGCCTTGCGGATCGTCACCCGCTCGCCGATACCGACATCGGCGTTCTGGCGGGTGAACCCGTCGATGCGGACGGTGTCGGTGTTCCAGTCTTGCCGATCTGCGCGCCAGACCTTCGCTGCGGTAGTGTCTGCGCCCTCGATTTCGATGATGTCGCCCGGACTGAGCTTCAGATGCAGCAATGTGTCCGGGTCGAGTCGGGCGATACCACGACCCGAGTCGTTCGGGTACGCCTTGGCAACCTCCAGTTGGACTTCATTCATGATTTAGGGATGGACGGCGATGTCAATGTCTCCGATTCGTGAGCGGATATGTTTTGTGTTAGCCCACATTTCTGTGCTAGTCGATACCATAGATACTTAAGTCGGGACGCTACAAAGATGTACCGGACTCGGAGGGTTTTAGCCCTATCGACACCCCCTCGAGCGACCAAGAGGGGAGGGTTTTTGCGGCTTCCACGCACCAGGGTAGGTATGCGAATCCTGGCCTTCGACGGCCGGATGGGTGCCAGCGGCGACATGCTCCTCGCCGCCCTCATCGATGCCGGCGCCGATCCCGACGTTCTCGAGCCAATCACGGACGCCCTCGACCTCGAGTATCGGATCGACGACGCCGAAAAGTGCGGGATCGCCGCGACGGCGGTCGACGTGTTCCTCTCGGAGGGCCACTCGGCCGACGGTGAACGCGATCACGGGACCGACGAGTCCGGCGACGGCGGGCACGGCCACCATCACGATGAGGACGACCACGCGAGCGGGCACGGCCACGGCGGGCACGATCACGACGATGGCGTCCGCGCCGAGGGCCACGGGCCACACCGCAGTTACGTCGAGGTCCGCGAAATCGTCGCAGAGTTGGACCTCGAGCCGGCGGTCGAACGCGACGCGCTCGCAATCTTCGAACTGCTCGGCGAGGCGGAAGCCAGCGTCCACGGCGAGGCCCTCGAGGACATCCACTTCCACGAGGTCGGGGCCGACGACGCGATCGCGGACGTGGTCGGCGCGGCGGCGCTGGTACACGACCTCGAGCCGGATCGGATCGTCACGACGCCGCTGGCGACCGGCGGCGGGACGGTGTCGATGAGCCACGGCGAGTACCCCGTCCCGACGCCGGCGGTCGTCGAGATCGCCCAGCGAGCCGACTGGTCACTGCGCGGCGGGCCGGTCGACGCCGAACTGCTGACGCCCACGGGCGCGGCGATCCTCGGCCACCTCGCCGACGGCGTCGACTCGCTGCCCGCGCTCGACATCGAAGCGTCAGGTTATGGCGCCGGCAGCTACGACCTCGATCCCCATCCGAACGTGCTTCGCGCGCTCGTCGGAACCGGCGACGGGCGACTGGTGAAAGACGATATCGCGGTGCTCGAGACCAATCTAGACGACGCGACGCCCGAGGTACTGGGCGGGCTACAGGAGTCGCTCTCGCGTGCGGGCGCGAGAGACGTGTCGATCCTCCCCGCAACGATGAAGAAGTCCCGGCCCGGCCACCTCGTGAAGATCATCTGCAAGCCCGCGGACCGGGAACGCGTCGCTCGAGCGCTGGCCGAGGAGACCGGGACTCTCGGCGTTCGCGATGCCGGTGTGACCCATCGGTGGATCGCCAAGCGGGAGTTCGAGACGGTGACGCTCGAGGTAGACGGCGCGGAGTACGACGTCACGGTCAAAGTCGCAAGCGATGCGGACGGCGAGGTCTACGACGTGAGCGCGGAGTACGACGACGCGGCGGCGGTCGCCCGCGAGAGCGGGCTCGCGATTCGAGAGATCGTCCGACGTGCCGAGCAGACGCTGGCGGACGAGTAACCGTCGTGGGCTGGAGCGGACGAGTTATTGTGAGAACGCTGGAGCAATTCCGGATCGACGGTCAACTGGACTATCGGTTTCCGCGCGAGGATGTCGCCGCCGGTCCGACCGGTCGCGGCAACGGTAGTGGTCGAACCGAGGGACGAAAAATCGGATGGTCGAATGATCGTGTGCCTATCCGTCGGGTCTAGAAGAGGTCAAGGAGGTCCTCGAAGGCGACACCGCCATCACCGCCGTCGGCATCACCGCCATCGCCGCCGACACCGACGCCGACGCCGGCGCCGCCGTCACCGCCGTCTCCGCCGCTCTGGTCGTTAATGATCGGGATCAGTGAGTCGCCACCGTCTCCGCCGTCTCCGCCGTCTCCGCCGACGCCGACGCCGATACCGTCACCGCCGCTGGCATCAGCGTCTCCTCCCGAAGCGTCCTGTTGTGCCGCTACTGCGCCTGCCGCCATGGTCAGCATACCCACAGCCATCGCGAGTGTGAGCATGACCGTGATCGTTCGTTTCATGGGTTATTGTCACGGGCACACGCGTAGCCGGTCGGGAACCTCCCCTTCGAGTACACCCCTTTCCGCGGTGTACACGCCCGATCCCGGCATGCGTGTTACCCAGTCGTCTCCAATGAGAGGGGCTTGCATATAAGCGAAATATTGTTCCACTGACGGTATCTCGAATTGTCCGCCGTCACCCTCACAGAACCCGTGAAACAGTGGTCCGACGTGCGATTGAAAAGGTCTTACCGCGCATTCATTATCGGATGGCCAGTGATCGAAGCGTCGACTCGAGAGATAGCCGTAGCGCGTTCCCTCTCGCACTCATGACCGGGTTTGCTGATCGCGTAGTTGCGATTTCACGATCGCTGTCGCGGACCGTGCGTCTTCAATACCACGGGAGAGATGAAACGATAGCGTGAGTTGCGGTGATTACCGTCTTACTTCTCGTGTCTGTTCACGTCCTTTACGGTTTCATCGAAATCCCGGAACGAGAAGGAACGAATCGCTACGTTCGTCCATCATCGAAGCCAGCAGGAACAAGTAGCTGAATATGGATTGTTTTGCTAATTCTCGCCGAAGTAAGCTCCCGTGAATACGGTCAAAAATATTCCGCTAGTAGTCGGTGAGCGGTGTCCGTATGACGTGTTAGACGGCGATGTTCTGCTGGTCAGTGTTGGTAGTGGCGAACGCGTATCCGCCGTCACCGCCGACAGCGACACCGCCATCTCCACCGACGCCGACCCCGATTCCGTCGCCACCGTTGCCGCCGTCACCGCCGCTATTGTCCGAGAATAGGCTCAAGAGAGTGTCACCACCGTCGCCGCCGTCGCCGCCGTCGCCGCCGACGCCGATGCCGACACCGTCACCGCCGCTGGCGTCAGCATCGCCGCCGGATGCATCAGCTATAGTGATGGTCTGAGCGGAATTAGTCTGAGTGACGCTGCTACTGCTCGTTGCTGCCGCGGCTCCCGCACCCATTGTGAGCATCAGGCCGAGAGCCAGTGCGACCGTAATCGTGGATCGGATTGTTCGCTTCATAGTTGATCTCGCGGTTGGGCATACACGCGCGGACCACCGGAACCGCTTCGTCGCATCGGCCGATCGCACGATCCTTCGCGACTCGTCCGACCGATCCGAGCGGATGCCACGGCGCGTTGCCCAGATGGCCCTGTCGGTAATCTGTTGTATTAAACCGAACCACGGTTTCGAGAGCTATTCTCGGTTTGAATCGGAATAGAGCGCCTCAAAAGCGTTTAGGGCTGCTCTTTGAGCGATATTGTTCATATTTCTCACAAGAATTGGTTATGCATGATACATGAAACGGACATAAGACGCAGATTGATCGTCCTACTACCTCTACGCTGTCTGCGAAATAGCTCCCCTACGACCTCCGTTCACTCACAGTTGTCATTATACAGTCTATTTCTCCACAGATTGCATCTCACAGACGGTCATTAAAGCGAGTGGGAAATACATTCTTCCCTACTAGGTGCGGGTCAATCGACGAAATACGGCTGAAACTATCCGTAAACCGTCCGCTTCACTCGTCGGTCCGCTCACCACTGTTAATTCCCTCCCTTCCGCGACGGTAGCAGACCCCTTCTTCTGTACAAAGCGTTGATAACAAAGACTGTATCCGAGATAGGATGGTTCGCGTCGCAGAGAATCAGCAAGAAAGACCGTCACAAGTCATTCGACACGGACCACGACCTACAAAATGCTCGAACGATCACAGATTACGACGATTTTCGTCGCCGTTATGCTCACCGTCTCCATGGTGGGGATGGTCGGCCCAGTGGCCGCCGGCGGCGACCGAGACGTACAGGATAGACCAGTATACACGCTTCAGAACGGCGAGGACCTCTACTTGGTGTTCGGCGCCGACCTCAGCACACAGAGTCTGGAGGACTTCATCGATTCGCACGCGGCGACCGGTTCGACGAATGCCGAAGAGCAGGAGGCGATCGCCGATGTCATCACGTACCAGAATGTTAACCAGGTAAACATCCACGAACAGGGTGCCGCTGTCTCCATCGCGATGGATAACGGAACGGCGACGGCCGTTCAGGACGTCGATCAACAGAACATGAACATCCAGCAGGGTGAGGCCTCCGCCGAGAATCGGATGTCCGACTCCAGAACGACGGATTTCGAAAACGTCGGTGACGTCCATCTCGTCATGGCGAACAGCAGCGGCGGTGGTCAGCAGTTCAGCGGCTGGGGAATCGCCGACGAAGAGGACGAGCCTAGAGCTACCCAGACGGCGACTGCAGCGGTAGCTCAGGCTCAGAACGTCGCCCAACTCAATTATAACAAGGAGAGCACCGCCTTTGCACTCGCGGTGAACGACAGTCGAGCGACCGCCTTCCAGCAGACAACACAGGCCAACCAGAACCTACAGCAAGGCACCGCCAACGCGTCAAACGTCTATCTCGGAGACGGGAAATTCGGCGAATACGACGACCACAAGAAGGGCAAAAAGGGCGACACGCAGGACGCGTCCGCCTTCGTTGCCCAAGGCCAGAACGTCAGTCAGAACAACGTCAACGAGGGAGTCGCCGCCGTCGCGATCGCCATCGGCGAGAACAGCACCGCGACGGCAGTCCAGCTCACGGATCAGAGTAACCTGAACCAGCAACTCGGGAGTGCGAAAGCGACGAACGTCATCTCGTCGATGGCAGGCATGAACGTCGCCAACATCGGCGAAAGTGATATCGTCGGCACTGACAAGCCGAAGACAAGCACCGACGAGACCCCGAAGAAAGGCGAAGAAGGAGACGGTGAGCAAACCGCGACCGCCGTCGTCGCACAGGGACAGGCCGTCGAACAGTTGAACGTCAATCTGAACAACACTGCGATGGCCATCGCGATCAACGGCAGCGAATCGACCGCCTTCCAGATCGCTGACCAGAAGAATTACAACGCTCAGGTCGGGTACGCCGAAGCGCTCAACGTCTACGCCAGTCCGGGCTACGTCACCGACAGCACCACGCAGACGAAGAGTACGACAGTGACTGTCGGCGGAAACGACGTGCAGAGTGATCCAGGAATCTCGTACGACTACGACACTAGCGCTCACCACAAGAACGACATCAGTCAAGGGGCGACCGTTGCGATCGAGCAACAGCAGTTCGTCACCCAACAGAACCTCAACCAGCACTCAGCCGTGGCAGTCGCCGAAGGTAACGGTAACGCGAACGCGGCACAGGTGAGTCTGCAGGAGAACGAGAACGTCCAGTTCACGTCGGTCGCTGCGACGAGCGCCTGGGTCGGCGCGTAATCGATTCGGTCACACGATCGGCTTTCGATCGGTGTGACGGCCAATTCCGTTTCTTTCGATTTCGGCTCCGAATCGCTTCGTCAGTGCGACATACCGGCGACGTTCCGTCGGTCGGGTTCGGTCTCGTTCGACCGATCTGTGTCTCGCGTAGAAGGACCGATTCCGAAACGCGGTGCAGTTTCTGTTTACTCCCCCGTGGGACGACAGAATGCCATCCAATAGTAAATCAAGAGACGGTTTTGCCGCCGACCGAGCGTTCCAGCGAAGACACGGCCAACGCCATGTTCTGCAGATACGAGTGACGGACTCACCCGCCTTGTTTCGGGGACGAAACACAATCTTGCCACCCTACGGTCCACGTGTTTCACCATTGGAAATTCTCGAAGGTCATTCAAATTTCTAACGCACGCTCCCTAAGAACAGCGATTTCACCGTTTGTCCCTACGTCGATTTACCACCTGTAACGATCTCTCCGGTTTTAGAAACACAACGGTCCATGACGGCGCAGACACAATGAGCGATGGGAACTACCAGAAACCGGGGGCGGGGACAGTCGGATACGCATACGACGACGAGAGTCGGAAGCCCGTGATCGGATCGGACCCGACTATCAGATCGGGAACGATCATCTACGACGACGTCGTCATCGGCGACCGCTTCAGCACTGGCCACTTCGCGCTGGTTCGCGAGCGAACCGAGATCGGCGACGACGCGCTGGTCGGAACGAACGTGACCATCGACGGCGAAACGACGATCGGCTCGAACGCGAGTTTTCAAACGGGTGCGTACGTACCTGCGAAGACCGCAATCGGCGACCACGTCTTTCTCGGACCGCACGCGACGCTGACCAACGACCCATATCCCCTGCGCCAGAAGACCGAACTCGAGGGACCGACGCTCGAGGATCACGCCTCGGTCGGCGCGAACGCGACGGTCCTTCCGGGCGTGACCGTCGGCCGGGGATCGTTCGTCGCCGCTGGGGCCGTCGTAACGAGGGACGTTCCCGAGGAGACGCTGGCGGTCGGCGCACCGGCGACCTACGAGGCGCTTCCGGAACCGCTCCGCGGAGGGAACGACGGATGATCCCGATCGCGAGTCCCGAACTCGGCAAGCGGGAGGTCGACCGCGTTTCGTCCGTCATCGAGAGCGGTATGCTCGCCGACGGCGACGAGGTCCGAGCGTTCGAACGGGAGTTCGCCGACTACTGCGGCGTCGAACGCGGCGTCGCGACGGCGAACGGCACGGCGGCGCTCCACGCCGCGCTCGAGGCCGTCGGTATCGGAGCCGGTGACCGCGTCCTCACGACGCCGTTCTCGTTCGTCGCGACGGCGAACGCGATTAGACACGCCGGAGCAGAACCACTCTTTGCTGACATCGACCCGATCACGTACAACTTAGATCCGGGCGCCGCCCGCGAGATTGCTGAGTCGAAGGCTATCGATGCGATACTCGTCGTCCACCTCTACGGCCTTCCGGCCGAGATGGACGCGTTCGTGGACCTCGCAGACGATCTCGAGGTGCCGCTGATCGAAGACTGTGCGCAGGCCCACGGCGCGACCTATCGAGGCGACCGGGTCGGGTCGTTCGGGGACGCCGCCTGCTTCTCGTTTTATCCGACGAAGAACATGACGACCGGGGAAGGCGGTATCGTCCTGACCGACCGCCGCGAGGTCGCAGACCGCGCCGGGCAGTACGTCGACCACGGCCGCACGGACGACGGCACGCACGCGACCCTTGGTCACAACTTCCGGCTGACCAACCTTGCGGCCGCCATCGGCCGCGCCCAGCTCGAGCGTCTCCCGCGGTTCGTCGAGCGGCGACGGGAGAACGCCACTCGCCTGAGCGACGGTCTCGCCGGAACGGACCTGTCGCCGCCGACGGAGCCGAGTCACGCCCGGCACGTCTACCACCAGTACACGGTTCGATCCCCCGACCGCCGGGCCCTCCGCGACCACCTTGCGGCCCACGACATCGGGGCGGGCGTCTACTACTCGACGCCCATTCACGAGGAACCGGCGTACGGCGACGTGAGCCACGACGCGCCCGCGGCGGAACGGGCCGCGGCGGAGGTACTGTCCCTCCCGGTCCATCCGAACGTCTCTCCAGACGAGATCGACCGCATCACGGAGGTGATCGCCGACTATGCAGCCTGAACGGCCGCTCGAGGTCGGGGTCGTCGGCGTCGGATCGATGGGGGAAAACCACGCGCGCGTCTACGAGGGACTCCCCGGTGCGGACCTGATCGGCGTCTTCGACGTCGACGAGGACCGGGCGACAGCCGTCGCGGACGAGTACGGCGCGTCACCGATGGCACTCGACGACCTCCTCGCGTCCGTCGACGCCGTTTCGGTCGTCGTCCCGACCGCACACCACTACGACGTCGCGACGAAGTGCCTCGACGCGGGAGTGGCGACGCTCATCGAGAAGCCCGTCGTCGAGGACCTCGAGACGGGGCGGAAGCTGCGGGCGAAGGCGCACGACGCAGACGTGCCGGTACAGGTCGGCCACATCGAGCGGTTCAACCCCGCCGTCGAGACACTCAGCGAGCTGATCTCCGACCTCTCGATCGTCAGCCTCTCGGCCGAACGGCTCGGCCCGCCGCCGGGACGGGAGATCGAGGACAGCGCGGTGTTGGATCTGATGATTCACGACATCGATGTCGTGCGCTCGCTCCTCGGGGAGGAGCCGACCGCGATACAGAGCAGCGGCGTTGCCGACAACCGCCACGCGACGACCCTCCTCGAGTTCGGTACCGGGACGATGGCGTCGCTGACGGCGAGTCGCCTCACCCAGCGGAAAGTCCGGCGGCTCGAAGTGACGGCCGAGGAGTGTCTCGTCGAGCTCGACTACATCGATCAATCGATCGAGATCCACCGCCAATCGGTCCCCCAATACGTCGAAACCAACGGCGACATCCGCTTCAGACACGAGAGCCTCGTCGAACGGCCCCGCGTTCCGACCGGGGAGCCGCTTCGCAACGAACTGGCGGCGTTTCTCGACGCGGCCGCCTCGAACGGAACGCCGCGAGTGACGCTCGAGGACGGCCTCGCAGCCCTCGACATCGCACGACGGATCGAGCGCCAGGGCTCGAGGGATCGAGTCGCGGCGGATGCGGAGGCGGCAAATGACTGAGCAACGCCACCGCTCCGAACGCGACGCGGCGGACCTGTACGGCGCTGGGGAATCCAGTCGTCGACAGCGAGAGGCGTTCGTGGCCGGCTCGGTCCCGGTCGCCGTCTACGGCCTCGGCAAGATGGGGCTGCCCCTGGCGGCGGTGTTCGCGGAGACGACGGGTAACGTCCTCGGTGCCGATATCGACCCTGATGTCGTCGAGGCGATAAACGGCGGCGACTGCCACGTCAAGCGAGAACCGGGACTCCCGTCGCTCGTCGCCGAAACCGTCGCCGACGGTGCGCTGGCCGCGACGACGAACCCCCGAGAAGCCGCCGGGCGAGCGTCGGTTCACGTCGTCATCGTCCCGACGCCGATCACCGACGCGAACGAACCCGACCTCTCGATCCTTGACGCGGTCGTCGAGTCGATCGGTTCCGGCCTCGAGCGGGGCGATCTCGTCCTCGTCGAGTGTACCGTCCCGCCGCGGACGACGACCGACCGAGTGTTGCCCGCCCTCGAGGCCGCGTCGGGGCTCTCGCGCGGCGAATTCGGCGTCGCGTTCTGTCCCGAGCGGACCTCGAGCGGCCGGGCGCTCGAAGACATTCGCGGCGCGTATCCCAAAGTGGTCGGCGGCGTCGACGCGGAGAGCACCCGCGCGGCCACGCTGGTGTACGAGGCGATCAACGACGAGGGCGTCATCGCCGTCTCGGACGCGACGACGGCGGAAGCCGTCAAGGTCTTCGAGGGGCTGTACCGCGACGTCAACATCGCGCTCGCCAACGAACTCGCGACGTTCACGGACGAGTTCGGGATCGACGTCCGGGAAGCGATCGGCGTCGCCAACACGCAGCCCTACTGCGACATCCACGACCCGGGACCCGGCGTCGGCGGACACTGCATCCCCTTCTACCCGTACTTCGTGATCGACCCGTTTGAAACGGACGCGCCGCTGTTGCGGACCGCTCGAGCGGTCAACGACGCGATGCCGTCGTACGCGGTGGATAAACTCCGCGAAGAGTTCGCTGCGGAGCGAACTGAACTGGCCCACAGTACGGTCTTGTTACTCGGACTTACGTATCGGCCCGGCGTCGAGGAGATTCGGGCCTCGCCGTCGCTGTCGATCGCCGAGGAGCTCACCGCGGCCGGTGCAGATGTCTACGGCGTCGACCCGGTGCTCGAGTCGTATGCCGCGTTCGAGGACCGAGGCCTGACGCCGATCGAACTCGAAGCACTGTACGACGGAGCGTTTGACGGAATCGTCCTCGTGACGCCCCACGAAGAGTTCGAGTCGGTTCGCTGGCAGGACGTGGAACCGGCTGACGGCGATCTGATCGTTCTTGATGCCAGGGACGCGTTGGATCGCGAGCGGCTACCCGAGGACCACCGCGTCTACACCCTCGGAACCGGGGGTGATGGAAGTGTATAGGGACCGAACGGTCGGCGTCGTCGTGCCGTCGTACAACGAGGAAGAATTCGTTGGGAACGTGATCGACACGGTCCCCTCGTACGTCGATCGGATATACGCCATCGACGACTGCTCAAACGACGACACGTGGACGGAGATCCGACGGCACGCCGCAAAGATGAACGGGTGTGCGTCTGTTGCCAGCGCAGACGGACATGCGCCGGTGTCAAAGGCCGAAACTGACGCGGGATTCGATCGCCGCGTCGTCCCGATACGCCACGAGGAGAACCGCGGCGTCGGCGGCGTCATAAAGACCGGGTATCTGCGCGCCCGCGAGGACGAACTCGACATCACAGCCGTTCTGGCCGGAGATGGGCAGATGGATCCCCGGCACCTCCCACGATTGCTCGATCCGATCGTCGATGGCGCTGCCGACTACACGAAAGGGAACCGGCTGATCGCCAAGGAATACCGCACAGACATGCCCCGCTTCCGACTGTACGGGAACGCGATTCTGACGCACCTGACGCGGATTTCCTCTGGGTACTGGAAGGTGATGGACCCACAAAACGGGTACACCGCGATCTCACTCGGGGCTCTCGAGCGTCTCCCGATCGAGGATCTGTACGAATATTACGGCTATCCGAACGATCTGCTGGTAAAGTTAAACGCCGACGAAATGCGCGTTGCTGACGTCCCAATGCCCGCCGTCTACGGCGACGAGGAGTCTACCATCCGCTATCCATCGTACGTTCGAAAGGTCTCGGTGCTCCTGGCTCGGAACTTCCTCTGGCGCGTATCGGTACGATACGTCGAACGCGACTTCAACCCAAAAGAACCGCTCTATACCGCCGCGTTCATCGCCGCGGCAATCGGAACCCTCGGCGGATTGCGAACGCTACTTTCGGAGCATCGACCCCAGAAGAAGCGCGTTCTACTGGCCGTCTCGAGTTGTATTCTGTTCGTCGGCGTTCTCGTTCCGTCGATAGGGGACCTTCTCAAGGCGGACGGAGAGTGGGACACCGGGGTGCGGATCTATGACTAGGGATTTCACGTTCGAGATGTACGAGAACCTGCTCCAGAGCGGTCTCGAATCCGGCTACGACCATCTCACTGTTCGAGAGTTTCTCTCTCGAAGCAGGGTGCCAGAACGGTTCATCATTCACAGACACGACGTGGATCGAAAACCGGAAAATGCACTCGCAATGGCACGACTCGAGGCGGAGTACGGGGTCTCGAGTACGTATTACGTCAGGACCATTGAGAAGACCTTCGATCCCGACCTGATCCGCGAAATCGAGGCTCTCGGTCACGAGATCGGCTACCACTACGAGGACATGGACAGAAGCGCAGGCGATCTCGATCGCGCCCACGAGTCGTTCGCAACGAACCTCGAGAGAGTTCGACAGTACGCGACGGTCGACACGGTCTGTATGCACGGAAATCCACTCACGACGTACGACAATCGGGAGATGTGGCGCGACGGGGACGAAACCCCGACGCTCGAGATGTACGACCTCCTCGGGGAAGCATACCTCTCTCTGGACTTCGAGACGGTGGTCTATTTTTCCGATACCGGTCGGACGTGGCGGGATGGTGCGATGAAGATAAAGGATCATACGATCGGCCCGGATTCGAAATCGATCCAGATCGAGACAACCCCCGATTTGATACGCCGTCTGGAAGCGTGCTCGCTTCCTGCCTGCTGTGTCCTCACCCATCCCAATCGCTGGGCGCGGACCACGACGGAACACGTCGTCGAAACGGCGAAGGATTCGGTAGTCAACCTCGGAAAACTCGGACTCAATATGGTACGATAACATGACAATGCTAGCAATCGGACTGGACGGTGCGAACTGGAATCTCGTTGATAAATGGATCGCCGACGGAAAGCTACCGAACCTCAGGCGGTTAAAAGAGAACGGTATCGGCGGAACGTCGAAGAGTTGCTTGCCCCCGTTGACGGTGCCCAACTGGAAGTGTTATTCGACCGGAAAGAATCCAGGAAACTTCGGCGTCTTCCGATTCGACAGGATTGACACGGAGTCGCGTTCGCACACGTTCCACGACTATTCCGACTTCGACAGTCCAGAACTGTGGGACTACCTCAACGCCGACGGGTTGACGACCGGGATCATCAACAAGCCGTCGACTTATCCCCCGAAGGCTGTCGACGGGTTCATGGTGTCCGGCGGCCCGGACGCGTCCGATTCGGAGTATCGGTCGCTCGAGTCCGGATTCACGTATCCATCCGCACTGGGCGACGAGTTGCAAGCGGCATTCGACTACGATGTTCATCCGACACCGATGATATCCCCGTCTGAGACCGGCGACCGAGAGGTGGAGGCGATACTGGATCTGATTGAGACGCGGTTCCAAGTTGCGAGGTACCTGCTCGATCGCGAAGCTCCCGACTTTCTTCACCTAACTATCTTCTATAATATGGCCCTCCAGCATTACTTCTGGCGAGAGGAACCGGTTCTTCGTGCCTGGAAGGTTATCGACGAGAACCTCGCCGGGTTTATCGACGACGGTCACGACCTCGTCATCTTCTCCGACCACGGAACGTGTCGTGTCGACGTTACGTTCTACATCAACGTCTGGCTCGAGGAGAACGGCTATCTGACGACCGAGCAGACCGTCGATCGGCGGTTACGGTCTCTCGGATTTACCCGCGAACGGGCGCTTCGGATCGCCAAACGTCTAGGAATGGTCGACGTTCTCAGCAAGACGGTGCCCGAACGAATCCAGAAGGTCCTCCCCTGGGAGGAGGGGCTCAAACGTGACAGAGTGCTCTCGGCGGTCGACTGGGACGAAACGTCGGTCCTCGCCAGCAATCAGGGTCCGGTCTACCTGACTCTCGATCGTGACGATGCCGAGTACGAGCCCCTTCGAACCGAACTGATCGAACGGTTGCAAGCCCTCTCGCATCCCGAAACCGGGGCGCACATCGTCGATGCCGTCCATCGAGGGGAGGAATTATACTCGGGACCGTACGCCGGGGCCTCCCCGGATCTCGTCATCGAACAGGGCGACAACGTACACACGAGCGATGCGATCGGTCCGAATTCGTGGTGGGCGAACACTGGTGTCTGGCAGGGAGGCAACACGCGAAACGGCTTGTTCCTGTTTCACGGTCCGAGCTTCCGCCAAGGGGCGACCGACGCCGATGCCGAGATCGTCGATATCGCACCGACGATTCTCCACTCGATGAACGTTCCCGTGCCTGATGATATGGATGGGACCGTTCTGGACGTCTTCGAAGACGATGCCGACAACGCTGTCACATATCGGACGCCGCTTTCCACCCCCAACAGCGCTGCCAGAACCGAGAGTGAATCGGTCGAACAACGGTTGGCCGACCTGGGATACCTCGAGTGATCATGCGGGTCCTCTTCGACATCACTCATCCGGCACACGTGCACCTGTTCAAGAACGCGATTCGGGAACTCTGGGACTCCGGCCACCACGTCCTCGTCACGGCGAGGGGAAAGGACATCACGGTACCGCTGCTCGAGTCCTACGGGATCCCACACGTCGTCCTCTCGTCTAAATCGAGCGGGATCGTCGGGACGGTCAGTGAATGGCTGCTCCGAGAGGTCCGACTGGCACGAATCGCGACCGAGTTCGACCCCGACGTTATCGTCAGTCGGTTCAACCCTGCTGGCGCACACGCGTCGAAGGTCGTCGGGTGTCCGTTCCTGATGCTAGACGATACGGAGAACGAATCGTCGCTCATCAAAAATCTCACCTATCCGCTCGCGGACGCCGTCTTCACGCCGTCGTGTTTCGAACTCGAGCTGGGCGACAATCAGATCAGATACGACGGATACCACGAACTGGCGTATCTGCATCCCGACCGGTTTACACCCGACGAAGCGGCGTTGCGGGACCACGATATCGATCCCGACGGAGAGTACTACGTTATCCGATTGACCGCCTGGGACGCGTTCCACGACTACGGCGCCTCCGGCGTGTCACAGCAGACCCTATCCGAGATCGTTTCGCTACTGAGCGATCGCGGAAGCGTATACATAACGAGCGAAGGATCTGTGCCGTCGGCGCTGGCGGACTACGGACTCGAGATCCCGCCATGCCGAATCCACGATCTACTAGCTTTTGCCAATGGATATATCGGAGATTCGGGAACGATGGCGACTGAAGCGGCGATCCTTGGAACGCCGGCGATCCGGATCGATCCGCTCGCGGGACGCCACACCGGCGGGAATTTCGTCGAACTAGAGGAGCGGTACGGCCTCCTCCGTTCGACACCGCATGAACGTGAGGCAGTCCGCGAACTGAGAGCGCAAGTCTCCGATCCGCGGACAGCAGAAAAGCATCGTGAGGGCGTGAAGAGACTGCTCGACGATAAGATAGATGTCACCGCCTTTCTCCTGGATCGAATACGTTCCGTCACGAACGACAGCGATCCGAAACGGACACAACGGAATTTCAGCCAGGGGGAAGCGACCAAACCCAGAACGACACCGGACTGAAAAATGCCGTGGGCGACGGCTACTGATCTGCGTTGTAGTCCGCGGGATCGATACGCTGATCGTCGGTGTAGACCTGCGTGCCACCCGACAGGAACGTGAAGTCGACTAGTTCGCCCGAATATCCGAGGCGGTGGACGCCACGCTCGATTGTCCCGGTAGCGGAGGTCTCTGACAGTAGTTCGACATCCCTGCCGGCGAGCGTGTCGATCACACCGCTGACCGTCACCTCGTAGGTCGATTCGTTTCCGTTACCGACGATTGTCAGGACGTGAGACGGTTCGGTGCTATACTCCGATGGGTCCAGTTGCTCGCCGTCGACATAGACCCGCGCCGGACCGTCGACGGTGATCGACTCGAGGTCGCCGCTGAATCGGTACGCGTCGCGCCATCCGGAGACGGTGCCGGTAACGCGGCCGCCGTCGATAACGTCATCCTCGTTGATATACGCGCCCCTGTAGTTCGTCTTCTCGATGTCTCCGCTGACCTGGAACTCGTACTGGCTTGTGCCCGAAGTCCCGACACCGTCGACGAGGATATCGGTCCCGTTTGCCGCGAGGTCCGCTTCGTCTGTGTCTTCGGGGATCGATTCGATCGTTTCGAATCCGTCGATGGCGACCTGATTCCCACTTTCGGAGAGGGTGATGCTACCCTTGGGTACGCCGACTCGGAGGATTTCGCCGTTCGTAACGTCGAAATCGTCAGTGCCGCCGGACGAAGTGTACCCGTGGGCATACCAGAGCCCCTCTCGTTCGACCGCACGGTCTTGGTACTCGTGGTCGTTCGTGTTCGCGTTCGAACCCGGATCGACGGAATCGGCGTCGAATTCCAGGATGTATTCGTTCAGGTCGTCTTGGCCCGATATTTGGAGCGTGAAATCACCCGTCGGCAGTTCCGGATCGGAGGAGTCTGAGTCGGAAGTCCCCGAATCTGAAGTTCCCTGCTCGATATTTAGCACGTGATCATCGTAGTACGTCGCCATGTCTCTCGGGGATGTCTCGCCACCACCGTAGCGAGTGTACGGACCGGAGTACTCGATCGCATTGGAAGTACGGTCTTCGGTCCATCGAAGATCAGTTCGCTCGTAAATGAGTTCTCCGTCGACCCGGATGCGATAGATCCCGTCGTTCTGGGCCTGCCCGTTTTCGACGCTGTTGACTTTACAGTACGTCTCGAATCGATACCAGTTACCGGGTTCGATCAACCCGTTCCCGTAGTAGCCATCGTTCTCCTGTGCGTCCGTATCCATGTGGTACAGATACGCCGAGAGATTGTATGGGCCGTTGTTTTGTGCTCCGGAGCCACGGTTTGCGAGGACGACGCCTGCAGACCAGCCGTTAGTGCCATCGGCACCCGGTTCGCCACCGGAGTGACCGCTTCCCGCCGAATAGGACATCGCTGTCCGGAGAATCTTACACTGATCGTCGTCGTTCATCGTCCAGTTATCTGACAACCGGAACATGAAACTGTCCCGTATCTCGACCGGCTGATAGCCGAGCGCGTTTTCGACATTGAAATGAGTGTTCGTCCCACAACTTCCGCCGGAACGAAGCGCGATTTCCAATGCGTTAGTACCGGTGTACGCCTGTCCGTCGACGAAAGAGGCCTGGTCCGGACTGCACGTCCATACGCGATACACGTCTGACGGGTTCGTATGCGAATCATAATCTATCTCTATTACGTCTCCACCGGACTCCGCGGCAGCAATCGAGGCTCCCGTCGAACCTGTAAATGCGATTGCGGTTCCACCCGCAGCTTTTAGCATCGATCTGCGGTTAATAACGTGTTTCGGGGGCGTGTCCGATTCGTTCCGTTCTTTGCCATCTCGTACCGGTCGGTCGCGTGCCATTGCAGTCTCAGTAAGTCCCCCTTACCATCATAAGCTTTTAGGATAGATTGTGGAGAAATTTACGTTGATGTGGTTGAATCTAGAAAGTAAGTTAACTACTCCTTCGTTTGATGCCTATTATTCTCCCGATGTTGGATCTTGGACTAGGGAATAACAATAGTGCCTCGCCATGGAGAGAACGGATGACTCCAAACCCCGTCCAACGCCTAACCGGATGTGCACTCTCCCCACAAGTTCTATCGAACGTCTATCCAAGCCGTTGTCGATGGCGGTATCCACCCGCCGCTTGCCGACTTCGCAGACGGGCACACCTCTGACTGGCCGTCATTGCTTACTCGAGCTATTTACTCGGCACTCATCATCGTGGGTATACGGCACCGATCCCGGAAACCAAAGCGGTGCGTCTATCGATCGTTCGCGTTCTCTCTCGACTAACAGTTCCCAGTCGATTCGGATTGCGTACTCGTTAACGCGTTCGGTTCCGTTACTCTCTAACCCTCATTCATCTGACTATTCGGAACCGGTATTGAAGAATAGCGTATGGTCGTCATAGGTCGCCGCCATGTCTGTTGGTGCAGTCTCTCCCCCACCGTAGTACAGAAACGGACCGGCGTACTCGATCGCCTGGTCGTTCGTCGTCGTCCACCGACGCTCCTCACGCTCGTAGATCAGTTCGTCGTCTAACCAGATGCGTAAGTCACCGTCAGGGTTTGCCTCCCCGTCGGTTATCGAATTCATGCGTACGTAAGCGCCGATTTTAAACCACTCGCCCGAGGTCACGTGGGCCTCACTGTCGGGAGGATTATTGTCACTCCATTCACCCAAGTGATACTCGTACGTGGCCAACTCGTAGGTGCCGTCCGACAGCCCGGCTGGATTTTCGAGGATGAGCGACGCCGACCATCCGTCATCACCGGAGGGTTTGCAATCGACACCGGTTCCACACGAGCCGGCCTCCGTGTTCAGACCAACCCGGAATATCTTACATTTGTCTCCGTCGGCCATCTTCCACCCCTCCGATAGCCGAATATAACACGACTGATACATCTCGGTCGGTTGCCCGTCTCCTTGATGTGGAAACCAGTAATGACAGTTCGTCCCGCAACTGTCATCCTCAACGAGGCTGATTTCAAGTGCCTGGTCACCAGTACGAGTTCGCTCCGTTGTTAGCGATGCTCGCTCTGGGTCGCACGTCCAAACTCGATAAATCTCCTCCAGATTGTCGAACTGATCGAAATCGATCGCAATGCTATCGATTTCCTCGCTCTTGAAATCATCAAACGGTAGCGCAGAGTTCACCGGGGCATTCTTCGGGGCGGGTTTCGCATCGTCGGCAATTCTAGCTACCCCGTAAATCGAACCCACCGAAAGTGCTCCGACTGTCGCTGCCTTCAGATACGACCGACGGTTCAGCATTATATACACCGTACGGAGGCCATTTTGAAGAGCAGTCGTATTGTTCGACCTTGGTAAGATCTACTTTCTGGAACGTGCATTGACGTACCACCGAGGAGATGGGTGTCGCTTTGACTCGAGCATCCCGTCTCCGCCGTTTGGCTTCGAATACGTCACTGCCCCAACACGGCCCCGGAGTCCCGAAATAGGGTCCTTCGGAGTCAAGGTGTTTTTCTGAACCAGTGTGTGTCGCAGCTGAGTACCGTCCCTAGGGGAGCGTATTTTGATGCTCGAGGTGGAGAGTCCCCGAAGATGAAGGGACACGACTTCGCGGTCTGTTTGACACACGACGTCGATAGACCGTACAAGACGTTTCAGGCCCCATACGATGCGATTGTGGAACGAGATCTAGCACACCTGACGTCACTGGTCAGCGATGACCGCCCGTACTGGCAGTTCGACGAACTGCTGTCTCTCGAAGAGAAATACGACGTTCGGTCATCGTTTTATTTCCTAAACGAGAAGAAGCTTCTCCGAGATAAACGCCCCCAAGAGTGGATCAAACCACGGAATTGGATACTCTTCGGTGGGCGATACGAGATAACGTCAGATGAGATCACGGACGTGATTCGGACACTCGACCGAGGGGGGTGGGAGGTCGGTTTGCACGGGTCTTACGAGTCCTTCGATGACCGTGGTCGATTACGATTCGAGAAAGAGCAACTCGAGGAGTTACTGGACGGGGACGTCATCGGCGGCCGGCAGCACTATCTCAATTTGCAGGGAACGCGAACGTGGGACCACCATCGACGGATCGGATTGCGATACGATGCCAGCCTGGGGTCGAGCACGGAGTACGGGTTCAACGGCCGGTATGACATCCGCCGGCCGTTCGACGACGAGTTCGTCGTGTTTCCGCTTACGATTATGGAAACGCCGCTAATGGAATCGACACCGTCGGTCGACGCCGCGTGGCGGGAGTGCAAGCGACTGCTCGTCGAAGCTCAGGAACATGGTGCAGTTATGACCGTGCTCTGGCACCCGAGATACATAAACGAGGAAGAATACCCTGGTTACCGAACGATCTACGAACGGCTGATTCGAGAAGCCAAGGCCATGGACGCCTGGGTAGGCCCCTGCGGAGAATACTACCGGCGACTCGAGACGACAGTGCAGTGATCCCGTCCGGGCCGACGTATGTGTTCTATGATCGGTGATAAATGTCCCTCCGCCGTAGTCCCAACTGAACCGAGTAACACACCGATCGCACAGCGGTCGTGCGGTCGGGTGTACAGTGACTGCAGTGGCTACTATCGCCCCCATCTCACAGGCATCGTCAGAACCTGATCGGCGCGTATCGGCGTTGAAAGGCGGAAATACGGGATTGCTCGAGGGAACAATCGAATACCACCGGTTGGCTTTTCACCGATGACGGCGGCTTGGAACGGTATGAGCGCCTCGCCACGGGTTCTGCTCCTCGACGGAGACTATCCGAGTTCGATCACCATTGCGAAGGAACTTAGCGAGGACATCGGTGCGACCGTCATCGGTGCAGGAACGACGGCGTACAGCCGCCTGCTCCGTTCGCGATACTGCGACGTGGAGGTCACCGTCGCGCCGACCGACGACGATCGGTACGCCGAGTCGCTCCTGTCCGCGATCCGGACCCACCGACCGGCGTTCGTCCTCCCTGTCGGCTACCAGTCGGCGGCCCAACTCCAGTGTCTTCGACCGGAGCTCCCGTCGTCCGTTACGGTCTGTCTCCCGTCCGCGGAGTCGTTCTGCGCTGGATCGGACAAAGCGACCACCGCCTCCTACGCGACGGATCTCGGGATCGACGTTCCGACGGACTACTCGAGCCTCGTCGAATCGATCGATGCGAACGGTCGGTCGGCCGACGCGCTCGCTCGGCTAGAGTTCCCGGTCTTCCTCAAAGCCAGACGTGAAGCCGGCGGTGGGGGTGCGACCACGGCACGGGTCAACGATCCAGCCCGCTTTTGGGAGGCCTACGACGAGATACTGGCGGCCGCGCCGACGGACGACGTGCTGGTCCAGGAACTCGTTGACGGACCGGGGATGACCTACGGCGTCGGCGTGCTCTGTCTGGACAACGAGGTCGTCCTCCGGTTTTGCCACGAGGAACTCAGATCCGTTCCGCGCCGCGGCGGGAGCGGTACCCTCCTCCGAATCTGCCGCGACACCGCTCTCGAGCGGCGAGCGGCCGAGTTGCTCCGATCGATCGGCTGGCACGGGATCGCGCTCGTCGAGTTCACGCAGCGAGCGGACGGCTCGTTCGTCCTCATGGAGATCAACCCGAAGTTCTGGGCGTCGTATGCGTTGGCCAGCGCGCACGGCTACCGATTCGCGTCGACGATGGTCGCCAGCGCGCTCGACCTCGACGCAGACGTGCCCTTTGGCACCGCCGAATCGGTCGGCGAGATGGTGTTCCCGCTCAGAGAACTGTATCACTGCGCTCGAAACCCGACACGGCGACTGGCTCGTGAGTGCCTCGAGACGGCGCTCAGACCCGGAGTCGACTGGAACGTTGACCGAGACGACATCGGTGCGTGGCTGACGCCGCCGGTAGACATCGTCCGACGCATGCCCACGTTCGAGCGACCTCGAACCCGGATCGGCTGATTTCGGTCGACCCTCTTCCGACTGATAGATGGGAAACCGACATATATGGCCGTGAGTGGCCGTCTCCGGCTGGATCGACGGGTTCACCGGACCACCGTTCGTTCCGAACTGACATCGTCAGAATGCTGTGCTCGTTGAACGGTGATTTATACAGGACGTTGTCGTAGGGTGTCCGAACTGATGTCCCCTCCACCGCTCACTTCGGTCCCACGCCGCCGGGCCGACAGCGAACCGAACGTCGAACGGGGCAAGAGTATGACGGTCGGATTCGGGCTGCCATCACAGTCGAGGTCGGTCTCGTTCGTCCGATCACACCGCCGTCGCGTGACTCGAGCGTGGAGCGAGCGATTCCTCGAGGTCGACTCAGAGATGGACACATGAGTTGGTCCAGAGACGCCGCGTTCGACCGAGCCTACGTCGCATCGATCATCGTGCTCCCCCTGCTAGCGGTCGCCGGTGTGCTCGTTCCGTACCTTCTCGGTATCACGAACTTCGCGATACTCGGCCTCTATCTCGCCGTTCCGATGGTCCTGGCGTCGATCGTTCTGTGGCGCCTCGACGACCCTCGCTTTCGAAATCCGGTGTCTGAACTCGCCGTCGACTGGCGGCTCCCCTCAGTCGCGTTCCACGTTGCAGTTACCATACTCATACTTTCGCTTACGGTCTACGATGTCCGTCCGTTGACATTCTACGCCGGTATCGCGTTTCTGTACACGGTGATCCTGCTGTTGATCTGGATCCCCGATCTCGACGCGGGACGCACGGGTGTCTGTCTGTATCACACGTTCGTCGCGATTTCGCTGGTGATCTTCAGCGTCACGCACAAGTACGACTTCTTCCTCGGATTTACCGATCTGGCTGTCCATGTGTCGATCGTGAATAGGATCGTCGAGACCGGGACGTTGGTCTCGATAGAGACGTACGGACCGTTCCAGTTCTGGCACGTCTATGCCGCGATGACACACCAGCTCCTCGGCGGCGAAGTGACGACTCACCGGACCGTCTACCTCCTCGGTGGCCTCGTGTACGGCGCCGGCGTGTTTGCGATGTACGGACTGGCTCGTCGCCTCTATCCGAGTGGCCGAGTCGCACTGCTGGCACCGCTGATTGCGATCTCACATCCGCTGTACATCTTCTACGGGATGTATTCGATTCCACGGAGCGTTACTTCCGTTCTCTTTCTCACACTCTTGGTCGCGCTCGTCGGCCGGCCGACGCGTGAACTCCGGCTCGTTGCGCTCGCGTTCGTCTTTGCCATCGTCATCTACCATCCCGTCTCCATCCCGTTCGTTTTCGTCGCGCTGGCGGTTATCTACGCGGTCGAACGGTTATTTCGATCCCGGCCCGCGATCGTCAGTGACACCACGCTCATCACGGCCGGATTGATAACGCTCACGTATTGGCTATACTCGGCCGAATTCCTCGTCGAGCGCATCGTTTGGACGCTCATCGGGACGTTTTCCAGTTCAGGTGGAGAACCGTCGCCCGCGGGCGTCGTCACGAGTCCGTGGGCCGAGGTCGCAAACTACGTCCCCTATTCGTTTTTCGTGTTCTTCGTTCTGCTCGGAGCGCTACTGTGGCTTCGCGAAGAGTCGGCGACTCGGTCCGCCGCCGCGTTCGGTGTTTCGACACTGATACTGCTTCCCCTGTCCGTCCCGGGTCCGGTCTTGCTCCTCGACTCGCTCGTCGGCGTCAACATCGGACGGTTCGGTCACTACACGTTCATGTTCCTCTCGCTGACGGCCGCGGTGGGCGTCCACCAACTGATCACGCGAGGCGGCCGTGAGCTCTTCGTCGTGATCGTCCTCGTGATGGCGGTGTTCTCGTTTGCCGCCGTCTCGAACGACTTCGTGGCCAGGGACAACCCCGTCGTCGAACGCCCGTTCTACACGTACTACCTGACCGAGCAAGAGCGCCAGTCGTTCGAACACATCGACGAGCAATACGCCGGCCCGGTGGTAGCCGATCGATCAACATGCCGGTACATGGTGGAGATGATCGGACGAGACTGTACGGTCGTCAACACGACGAACACGAGTACGATGCTCTCGGAACCGGATAGCGTCCTCCTTCGAGAAGGTGAACTCGAGCGGAGACCGTTACAGTTCGATCGGTACGTCTACGATGACGACCTCCCTCGCTGGCAACTGACGAAACGTGACAGAGTGTACGATTCTGGTTCGGTCGTGTTCTACACGTAACAGCGCGGTCGGCCTACTGTCTGGCACGAAAGTACAGATCCAGCGAGCCAAGTAGAGACGATCGGTCCGAATCACCGGACGCCGTGGTCGATTAGCGCATTAACAACGGGATTCTCGGTTCGTACGTTCGAAAGATTCGTCTATGAATACGCTGCAGTGGCGACATCGAACGCGATCTCCATGAGTATCGAGATTACGACACTAGACGGAACCGTCCGGGAACAGTGGGACAAATACGTATCACGGTCACCGCATGGGACGATCTTTCACAGGTACGCTGCGCTGAAAGCACAGGAAGACTGTTCGAACACATCGCTTCACCCGCTGGTCGGATACAAGGGAGAAGAACCAATCGGCGTCTTTCCGGTCTTCTCGGCACAGCGAGGCCCTTTCACGTTCGCGTTCTCGCCGCCGTACGAACTGCACGTTCCGAACCTCGGACCGGCGCTGCTCAACATGCAGAAACTGAAACAACGGAAACGAGAGAAACGCCACCGCCGGTTCATCGACGGCTGTCTCGAGTGGATCACGACCGAACTGGAGACCAGCTACGTCTCGATCAGAACCGGCTGGCGCTACGACGACTTGCGCCCGTTCACATGGAACGAGTTCGACGTACAGCCGAGCTACACCTACGTGATCGACCTCGAAACGGACGAAGACGAGCTCTTAGAGCGTTTCAGTAGCACGACGCGGAAGACCGTCCGGAACAACCTCGACGAGGAGTACGCGGTGACGACCGGTGGGCGAGAGGCAGTCGAGTGGATTATGGAGCGCGTCCGAGAGCGGTATCACCACCAGGAGAAGACGGCGACGATCTCGACCGGGTTCGTCGTCGACCTCTACGACCGACTCCCCGAAGGAACCGTCCGTCCTTACATCCTCTCGGTCGACGGCGAACCGGTCACAGGGACGATCCTTCTCGAGGACGACGGGATCGCTCACCGGTGGCAAGGGGGTGCGAAACCGGACGTCGACCTCCCGGCGAACGAACTCCTCGAGTGGCACATGCTGACCGATGCGATGGAACGGGGCATCCGGGAGTACGAGATGGTCGACGCGAACGAGCCACGAATAAACAAGTGGAAAGCGAAGTTCGCTCCCGACGTTCGGACATACTTCACGATGAAGCGGTCGGGACCCGGCGTCGAAGCGGCCGTTCAGCTCTATCTCAGACTCCGCGATCAGAGCGAACTCGTCACGAAACTCGCCCCCGGTCGGTAAGGACAGACCGCTCGCTGCGTCCGACGGCAAGCGGAGTACGGTGGCCGAGGAGAGGCAAGTTCGAGCCGGTCGATCAGGACGTGTACCACTGGTACAGCGTTCGCCCGGCGTTCAGGCCCGTCAGGGCCGGTTTCGGGTAGCCGCGTTCCCAAGTCAGACACGGGACGGGGTCGGCCGCGAACCGTTCTTTGAATCGGAACAGCCCGTCTCTGAAGTCCGGGTCCGTCCCACGGAAATTGTAGGTCTCGTAGCCGTTCTCCATTCCCCACTTGATCGCGTGTTCGTGGATCAACTCCGAGGCGTTGTACTCGAAATCGTCTTCCGTCACGGCCGAACAGAGGTACTGGATCGTCGACCGCTCGTCGTCCAGGACGAACACCATCGATCCGCGCCGCTTGCCGTCGACGTAGAGCGAGAACACCTTCACCAGTTCCGGTACGTGTTCGAGTTCGCGGAAGAACGACGCCGGCAATCGCCATCCCTCGAGCCGGTCGATGACGGACTCGTAGCTTCTGTGCACGTCCGCGAGCAGTTCTGGGGTGAGCGCCTCGTCGACGACCGTTCCGTCGTGGTCGTGGCCGCGTCGGATCGCTCGTCGGCGCGAACTGTCCATCTCCGCGATGATCTCGTCCCAGTCGTGGGTGATGTCGAGACGGAGGTGACAGTTCTCGATCCGCAGCTCGTAGCCGTGCTCGCTGAGTACGTCGTGGTAGCGGACGTAATCGGGGTCGACGATACTGATCTGATTGAACAGAACGCGGCCGTCACAGAGCACGGGAACCGCCTCGAGGAGGCGTTCGATAGCCGCTTCCTCGTCGGTCATCGCGATCGGACCGACCGATCCTGGTTTGACGGTGTTCAACCGCCGGAGCGGCGTGGGGCCGACGGAAGCGACGAAGTTCGGCCACACCGCGATCGGATTCCCCTTCTTTTCGACGACGAGGTGTCGGGGGTCGAACGAGCGGCCGCGTTCGACCGCCCGGAGCCAGTCGTATCGATGGAAGACGCTGCCGAGTTCGGCCTGAGAGACGACTTCGTCCCACTGGTTTTCGTTCGCCGTTTCGATGGTGTCGAGCTGCCGGACGGTTAGAGACATGCGTACGTTGAGTCGGTCGTACGCCCATCTCCAGCGAAATATAGCTTCCTGCGGCGGTCGAACGAATGGTGAGATTGTCGGTTGAAATCGAGGTCAACAACGGGTTACACGGAGTGGTCTCCGAGGGGGATGACCGGGCGGCTGCAGTCGAACGCAGATTGTGAACGGAGTGTGGCTTCGATCGGCCTCTTTCCAGCCGAACGGAAACAGACGTGAACGTGCCATCCGTCGGGTAATCGCTGGCTGTGACGACGGCAACAGTGTGACTCGCAGGTCGATCGAACGTGTCGGGTCTGGACGATCACACCACAACTGCTCCACGCGTCTCGACCGAGTGAGGTGCCATATCGCTCGTCACCAGGCGAACGTGCGAGGCGGAGACGGCGAAGCTCACGCGCGCCGTCTACGAATACACTGCGGCATCGCGGACGACCTCCGCGTCGGCCGCCTACGAACTGACCACCGCCGACGAGCGATCCAGTCGCCGGTTCTTCGGCGACGAACCGAAGGGCGATTCCTCGAGTGTCACTCCGCGATCCGAGGGCGCTAGAACTGCTCTATCGCGTGGCGCCACAACTGCGATCGCATCGAGCCGTGTAGCGAGACGAGCGCACCGTAAATCGCGACACCGGCAACGACGAATGCGAGCAACGTGGGAAGGGAATCGACCGGGTATCGCTGTTTCATCGCGTAGAGAACGAGGTACATCCCGGTGGCCGAGCCGACACACCAGAGTATCTCGTCGTACCGAACGCGGAGTCGCATCAGTTGTGAGAGATAGTACGTTCGTACGACAGTCCCAGCCGTCATCGAAACGACCGTCGCGACCGCAGCGCCAACAATCCCGAACTGCCATATGAGGACGAAATTCAGCACCAAATTCCCGATGATGTCGACGAGCGCGGCGCGCGTGACGTAGTCGGGCCGATTCAGACCGAACAGGGAGTTTCCGGCGAGTATCCGAATCGCTCGCGGAATCTTTCCACCGACGAGGATGATGAGGACGAGCCACGCCGCCGTATACTCCGGGCCGTAGACCAGCTCGAGAATCTCTCGTGAAAGGAGCAACACGCCGAAAAAGGCCGGAATTGTCAGTAGTACCGCCGGCGTGACGACCCTCGAAAACAGCCGCTCGACGGCTTCGATCGATCCGGTGGCTTCCCAGGAGCTGATCTGCGGGAAGATCGTCGTGCTGATCGCGCTCGTGAACAGCAACACCGGCGCGGCGACCTGCCACGCGACCTCGTACACGCCGACCGCCGCCGGGGCGAGGAAGAAACTGATGACGAGGATATCCATCCAACTGTGCATGTATCCGTTGGCGTCGGAGACGGTGGCGTACTTCGAGTAGTTGACCAGCGACCGTGCGAGATCCCGGGATGGAGACCCGATACCGGTTTCGACTTTGTACGCCGCCAACGCGAGTTCCGCCGCGTAGCCGATCAGCAAGGCGTACGCCAATCCAGTCGCCCCGTAGCCACGCGTCACGAGAATCGCACCGACCCCGATCCAGGTGACCGAGTGAGTGAAGGTGATGATCGCCGTTTCACCGACGCGCAGTTCGCCTTCCAGCGCATCGATCATCACCTCTGCGACCTCCTGGACGACGAGCGTAACGGCCAACAGTAGAGCCAGCTCCGCACCGAGATACTCGTTGAGAATCGGACTCGCGGCCACGAGAATCGGCACGATCACCGACAACAGCACGAGCTTTAGAACGAGTCCTGTCGAGAGCGTTTGCTCGGGGCTACGGCCCTCGCTGATCCGTTTTATGATCGCGGTGTTCAATCCGAGAGTCGCAGGCAGCGAGAGAAATCTGAGCAGCGCTTGGAAGAGAAAGAACACCCCCAGTTGCGCCGCTCCGAGTTCGCGGGCGAAAAACGCGATACCCAGAAACAACACTACAGCGCCGCCGACGTTCGAGACGAAGACTTTCAACGACGATCGAGCGATATCCATAGATCACGTTGGCCGCTAGTTAACCGGAAAGCCCCGCTGGGGACCGACCGGTCGGTATCGATCGTTCGGAACGGACGACCGCGTGGTATCGGTGCGACCGTTCGTGTCGGAGCCGCACTGACGACCCGATCAGACACTGTCGTCACGGTCGTAGCCGCGTTCGACCACCCGGAGCCGGTCGTATCGATGGAAGACGCTGCCGAGGGCGGCCTGGGAGACGGCCTCGTCCCACTGGTTTTCGTTCGCCGTTTCGATGGTGTCGAGGCGCCGGACGGGCAGAGACATGCGTGCTCGAATCGGTCGTACGCCCATCTCCAGCGAAATATAGCTTCGTACCGTCGCCGTCGTTAAGTCGATCTTGTCGAGGTCTCGAGCAGCGGTGTCACCGCCCGGCGACTCGGCCGTGCGAGCGACGTAATAACACCAGTTTACCCGACGACGGCACCACGCACCGTCCGGAGGTATTATACCGCCGTTCGGACTGTGTCTGGAAAATGTCGACTCCGCGTAGGCTCCGGTTCGTCTCCTTCCAGGTCGCCTGGCAACTCGCGGCGTTGTTCGCGCTCTCGCTGTTCGGCGTGTTCTCCTACGGGCTGTTCGTTCTCCTCTCGGCGTTGGGCGTGGTAGTCGCTGCCGATCTCTCGTCTATATCTCGCGTCCGGTCGCGCTGGCGCGATCGACTACGGTGGGCCGTGGCGATTGCGCTGGCCGGTGCAGTGATCGCGGCTTGCGTTCGACTCGTCGAACTGTTCGGCCTCGAACTGCTCCCGTAACCGCCTGATCGAGGGAGGAGAACGCTCGAGGGTCGTCGACCGATGTCAGGACGGAACGCGCTCTCCGGTGGATTGTGATGCTTCCCCGACGTGCCATCGACAGACCACGACACCCGCGTTTCGCTCGGCCTCAACGGAGACCTCGAGTGAGACTTCGCTGTCGAGGGCGGCCGCGAATCCGACACCGAGAAACGAGGGAACGGGGTGATCGAACCGATCGATCGGGCCGAACGCGCTGTCGGAGACGGTTATTTCGACTCGCTGTCCGTCACCGGAGACGACCCAGTCGGCGTCCGTCACGAACTCGAACCGGTGGCAAAGCGCGTCGATCAGTTGCTCCGCGATCGGTTCCGGCGACGTCGCGACCGGCTCGGTCAGCGCCTCGCGGAACTCGTCGTACAGGTCGCCACCGCTCGGCTCGAGCAACAGTCCGCGTCCGTCCGGATCGACGATCGGGGCGTCCCCTTCGCCGGACAGGAGGTGATCGACGCGTCCGGAGAGCAGAAGTCGAACCTCGACGCCAGTGGAGTTCGGGACCGGGACGTACGTCCGTTCGTCGGTCAGTCCCAGTGTGTCCGTGACAGCAGCGAGGTTGTCGGCGAACGCGCCGTAGACGCGTTCGCCGTCACTGGCATCGATGAATCGGCCGGCCGACAGTCCGTACGCGAGGACGCCACCGAACAGACCGACTCCGGCGAGGGGGAACAGCACGCGTTGAGCGGTCGGCAGCGCGATCGCCCCGCCCAAAGAGAGCACACCCAACGCGAGCAGGCCGGCCGTCAGCCGACGGTCGCCCGTCGAACGGCGGGACTCGTACCCCCGTCGAAGCCGGTCCGACCGCTGTTCCGTTTCGGTCGACTCAATCCCGGAACGTAGTCTCGATCCCTCGGCACCGCGGGTTTTGGCGGGCGTCACGGCGCCGCCGTCGCTCGAGTCGTTCGGACTCACGAGCTCCCCCCGTGGCGTCGACGACGGCGGACGCGTTTCTCCGAGGCACGCGAGCGATAGCGATTGGACGGGCCCCGACCCCAGGAGACCGGTCTCGGTGGCGAACGAACGCTCGCGCTCTCGGCGATCGGGCGGGAATCGCGAACGCGACCTTGGAGGTGTGTCGGAGCGAGACGAGAGCGGACGGTCCGACACGGTACCACCCGACGTGTGAATCGCATGGGCGCGGCTACCATCGGCCACCTTTTGAAGCTGACGGCGACCAATACGGAATTTCTCCTCCGATTTCAGCCATTAAACGGGTTGTCGAACGGAAGCGGTCTCACCGATATCGAATCGAACCCAGGAACTGAAGAGACGCCATCGCCGGCCGGAGCAGACCGTGGCGGGCGGATCGCAAACGATTCGTTTCGTCGTGACTGTGTGGCGTATCGTCAATTCGATTTTTATCCGCCGGCCGTGGAACGCTCAGAAGGATGGAACGGCTCCGCTCGATCCGGGAGGTACCGCGGCTCGCTCGACGACCGCCGGCGGACCTCGCCGCGGTACTCGCGGCGATCGGTCTAGTCAACGTCGTCACGTTCGCACCGGTCGTTCGACACCCGATACTCCGCGTTCCGGTCGTGCTCGCGTTCGTCCTCTTCGTTCCGGGGTACGCCGTCGTCGCCGCGCTGTTTCCGGAGCGGAACCGATCGGTCGACCGCGAGGCGGAGACCGAACACGACGGCGCCCCCGACGACGGATCGACCTCGCGGTCACGCGCGTGGTGGGGAACCGTCGACGGGGTCGACCGCGCGGCGTTCTCGGTCGCGTTCAGCGTCGTCGTCGTTCCGCTGACCGGAGCCGCGGTGAGCCTCGCGGGGTGGGAACTCCGCCCGGGACCGATCCTCGTCGCGCTCTCGGTGGCCACCGCGTTCACGACGGCCGTCGCGATACGACGCCGCGCGGTCGTCCCCCCTGCCAGGCGGTTTCGCGTTCCGTATCGGCAGCGGCTGATCGAGGTTCGGTCCGCGCTGTTTGGCTCCGACACGCGCGGCGAGTCGATACTGAACGTCGCGCTGGTCGCGACTGTCGTGCTCGCACTTGTCAGCGTCGGCTACGCTGCCACCGTCCTGCCGGAAGACGACGAGTTCTCGACGATCTATCTCCTCTCGGACGGTGAGGATATCGAGTCCGACAGCTACCTGTCCGATCTCGAGCAAAATCAGACCGCCGCGGTCACCGTCGGTATCGACAACCAGGAGGGACGAGGGATGAACTATACGGTCGTCGCAGTCGAACAAACCGTCGATTCGGACGGAAACGATACCGTCGTTCGGAGGCAACGGGAGCTAGACCGATTCAACGCAACCGTTGCTGCCGGCGAAACAGTGCGCTTCGACTCCGAGGTCGATCCGACGCTGCGGGGCGAGGACGCCCGCGTTGCCTGGTTACTCTATCGAAACGGTGCGCCTGCGGAGCCGTCCACGGCCGGTGCGTATCGGTACGTCTCACTCACGTTCGGAAACGAGACGAGCGGCAACGAAACAGTGGAATCCGTTGCTGCGTAAAAAACTATTTCTCCGGTCACAGTAATGACAGCGCGTACGTCGTTTATATATTGGTTATTTCAGTGACGTTACCGTCAGGGGATTATAGGGACGATTTCGACGAGAACGGGCTATATGTCCGAATACGCCGCGATCGTCCTCGCCGCCGGCGAAGGAAACCGGTTGCGTCCGCTCACCAGAAACCGGCCGAAGCCGATGCTCCCCGTGGCGACGAGACCGATCCTCGAGCACGTCTTCGATCAACTCATCGACGCCGACGTCTCGGAGATCGTCGTCGTTGTCGGATACAGACGCAATCGCGTCCAATCGCACTTCGGGCCGACGTACCGGAACGTTCCGCTCACGTACGTCACGCAGGAGAAACAACTCGGGACCGGTGACGCGCTGCTGACGGCTGAATCGGCCGTCGACGGCACCTGTCTCGCGGTCAACGGCGACCAGATCGTGGACAGTCGTATCGTTCGGGAGACGATCGACGGACACGACTCCGACGCCGCTGGGACCATCGCGTTGCTCCAGCGCGGCGATATCGGTGAATACGGCGGCGTCACCGTCGACGACGGAACCGTAACGAGCATCGTCGAGCATCCGGGCGATGGACGGGACTACTACCTCAACGCCGGCGTCTACGTGCTCGAGCCAGAAGCGTTCGACGCCGTACGCGCGGCCGAGCCGAGAGACGGGGAGCACCTCTTGGTAGACGGGCTCTCGGATCTCGTCGATTCGGGGGCCGAAGTCCGGGGAGTCGTCTCCGACGGCGTCTGGGTCGACGCGACGTATCCGTGGGACCTGCTCGACGTTTCGTTCGAACTGTTCGATACGGGAATCGTCGACGGAACTCGCTCGGCGGACGGTCACGGGACGTCGACCGTCCACGAGTCCGCAGCGATCCGAGAGCCGGTCGTGATCGATCGGGACTGTGTAATCGAACCGGGCGCGGTGGTCGGACCGTACGCGTGCCTCGGCGAGAACGTGACCGTCGGGGCGAACGCGGTCGTCGAACGGAGCGTCGTCGACGCCGACACGCGAATCGGGACCGGTGCGACCGCGCTCGAGTGCGTGACCGGGACCGGCGTGACCCTCGGAGTCGGCTCCGTCGTCCCCGGCGGACCGAGCGACGTTCGCGTCGGCGATCGCGTCTTCGAGGACGAACCGCTCGGTGCGCTGCTGGCGGATCGGGTCCGTGACCGGGGCGGAGTCACGTACGCACCAGGGACGGTCGTCGGATCGAACACCACCGTCCACGTCGGGGCGACCGTTCGCGGAACGATCGCCGAGGGAACGGAGGTGCAGGCGTAATGTGTGGGATCATCGGATACACGCCGGCGGAGACCAATCAGGGCGTCATCGACGTGATACTCGATGGGCTGTCCGGACTCGAGTACCGGGGCTACGATTCGGCGGGCGTGGCCATCGCGGACTCGTCGGTCTCGGTGTTCAAGCGGGAGGGAGAACTGTCGGAACTCGAGTCCGCGGTTCCACGCGACTCGCTCGACGGAGACGCCGGGATCGGGCACACGCGCTGGAGTACGCACGGGCCACCGACCGACGCGAACGCCCACCCCCACACCGACTGTCACGGAACCGTCGCGGTCGCCCACAACGGGATCATCGAAAACTATCGGGCGCTCCGAGCGGAGCTCGAGGCGGCGGGTCACGAGTTCGACAGCGCCACCGATACCGAGGTCATCCCGCACCTGATCGAGATCGCACTCGAGCAGGGAGCCGACGCCGAGACGGCGTTCCGGCGCGCGATCGGCCAGCTAGAAGGGAGCTACGCCGTCGTCGCGGTGTTCTCCGGTCTCGAGGGCGTCTACGCCGCCCGCCACCAATCGCCGCTGGTCGTCGGCGTCGGTGAGGACGGTTATCACATCGCCAGTGACGTCCCCGCGTTTCTCGAGCACACCGATCGAGTCATCTACCTGCAGGACGGACAGTTCGCGACGATCTGCCCGTCAGGCGTCGAAGTGACCGACGAACGCGGCTCGATCGTCGAAACGTCCGTCGAGACGATCGCGTGGGAGCCGGAAGACGCCGGCAAGAGCGGCTACGGCCACTACATGCAAAAGGAGATCAACGAACAGCCGCGGGCGATTCGCGACTGTATCCGCGGCCGACTGTCCGACTTAGATGGGACCGTCTCGATCGACGAACTCGGCGGCGTCGGCCGGCCGTCGGCCGTCCACTTCGTCGCCTGCGGGACCTCGTACCACGCGTCCCTGTACGCCGCGCGGCTCTTTCGCGACCGCGGCGTCCCGGCGATGGCGTTCCATGCGAGCGAGTACGACGCCGACGCGGTACCGCTCGACAACGAGGCGCTCGTCGTCGGCGTCACCCAGAGCGGCGAGACGGCCGATACGCTGAGCGCGCTTCGGGGAGCGAACCGAGCCGGTGCGGAGACGCTCTCGGTGACGAACGTGGTCGGGAGTTCGGCCTCCCGGGAGGCCGATCACGTCATGTACATCCGCGCCGGGCCGGAGATCAGCGTCGCCGCGACGAAGACGTTCGCCTCCCAGCAGGTCGCGCTCGCGATGCTCTCGGACGCCCTCACGGACGCTTCATCGCGAGGATCAGTGGAGGCCCTTCGGGCGTTGCCGGACCAGATACAGTCGATCCTCGACGATTCCCGCGCGAGGGAGAGCGCCGACACGTACGCGGACGCAGATGCCTACTTCTTCATCGGCCGCGGCTACGGCGCGCCGGTCGCACTCGAGGGCGCGCTGAAGATGAAAGAGATCACGTACAAGCACGCGGAGGGGTTCCCAGCCGGCGAACTGAAACACGGCCCGCTGGCGCTCGTGAACGAGCGGACGCCAGTGGTCGCGGTCGTCAGCGGGGAATCGAAGTCGGAGAAGATGCTCGGGAACGTAAAGGAGGTCGAAGCCCGCGGCGCGCCCGTGATCGCGGTGACGGATTCGGCGGGCGAGGTCCAAAGCGATGTCGACGATATCCTGCGAGTTCCCCAGACGAAGCCGCGTTTCATGCCGATTCTGGCGAACGTACAGCTCCAACTGCTGTCGTACTGGACCGCCCACCGACTCGGTCGGTCGATCGACAAGCCGCGAAACCTCGCGAAGAGTGTCACGGTCGAATGACCGACTACGGACGTCGAGCTCAGTCGTCGGAGCCGTCCCGATGCTCGTCGAGCGCCTCGTCGATCGTCAACTCGCCGGCGGCGACCCGCCGCGCGAGGACCTCGTCGATCGCTCGATTGTGCTCACTCTGCTCACGCGAGCGGTCTTTGATGACCTGGATCTCGCCGTCCGTCGGCTCGATCTCGCGTGCGTCGACGACCTCTCCCTTGAGTCGCGCGATGTTGACTGCAGCCAGTACGTCGCCCATCCCTCGCGCGCCCGTGCCGAGATAGGGCGTCGTCCCCGTCTCGTCGACGAGTTCGACCTCGACATCCTCGAGGTCGGTGACGAGTTTCGCGCTCTCGAGGCGCGAGCCGTCGCCGATCCGGACGATCGGAGAGGGGGCCTCGGCGGCCTCGCGCTGGATCACGTCGACGGCGTCGCCAAGCGGCACCTGAAAGGCGGCGACGATCGTCTCGCCGGTGCAGACGGCGATGCCGGGTTTGCGGCCGGGATCGACGCCGATGATCGTCCGGCCGCCGTCGCCGCGGACCGCGGCCAGGGCCTGATCGACCGCGCGCCGGGGGTCGTCGGGGTCGGCGACGATCGTCGGCACGTCGGCGAAGTCGTCGGCGTGATCGGCTCCGGTGACGACCACCGTCGTTCGCTCCGGCAGCTCCTCGTCGGGCTCGACGGTCGTAAACGTCGTCCCGCGGTCGCGAAGCTCGTTGACGGCGCCGTGGTACACCTCGAAGTCTGCCGTCGCGACGACGATCACAGCGGCGCTTCGCTCCCGCAGCCAATAAACGTGCGCGACCTGCCCGCGTCCGGCGCGGTAGTCGGACCGGCACTCGCTCGGGGGGCCGGACGAACCCCGAGTTCGGCCCGATCCGGGCTCGCCGCCCATCATCGACCCGTTCCGGGGGCTTTTTGCGCGTACCCTGCCAACTCGAACCGTGATCGACGAGGCGATTCCAACCGGCTGTGGCCCGGTCGACGAGTTGCTCGGTGGGGGGTTCGAACGCGGCACCGTCACGCAGTTGTACGGTCCGCCGGCCGCCGGGAAGACGAACCTCGCGCTGTCGGCGGCCGTGGAGACGGCCGTCGACGGCGGCACCGTCGTCTACATCGACACCGAAGGGGTCTCGGTCGACCGCTTCCAGCAGCTGCTCGAGGCCGCCGTCGACGACGAGCCCGCGCGAGACGGCGGCGACGAGTCGGTCGACGACGTCGAGGCCGTCGCCTCGCGAATCGTCATCGAGGACGCGCTGGACTTCGAGGAACAGGCCGAAGCCGTCCGCGACGCCGAGGAGTTCGCCGAGCGCGCGGACCTGATCGTCTTGGACAGCGCGACCGGATTCTACCGCCTCGAGCGCACCGGCGATGGCGACGAGGGCGAGGCGTTACGCAGCGTCACTCGACAGGTGACCCACCTGCTCTCGCTGGCTCGCAAACACGATCTGGCCGTCGTCCTGACGAATCAGGTGTTCGCCGATCCCGACTCCGACCGTACGAAGGGGCTCGGCGGGAACACCTTGGAGCACTGGACCGGCGTGATCGTCCGCCTCGAGCGCTTCCGGGGCGGCAACCGGCGCGCGACTCTCGAGAAACACCGCTCGAAGCCCGCCGGCGAGTCGGCGCAGTTCCAGATCACGGACGCGGGACTCGAGGGCGGCGACGGGGCGGCCCGCCCGTGACGCGAAGCGGTCGAAAAACAGGGACCAATCGACGGCGACGGGGTTGCCGTCCGCGTTAGATCTTTAGATCTCGTTCAGTTTCCGCAGGAGCTGGCCGCGGTACTCCTCGTCGCTGGTGACGCCTTTGAGTTCCAAGACGTTGCGCTCGAGTTTGTCCAGCGCGACGCGGAACGAGTTCTCGGCGCCGTAGCCCTCGCCGGTGCCGGCGACCTGGCCCTGATTGGTGCGCAGGCGGATCTGACACTGAACCAGCGGGGTGCCACGGAGCTTCTCGTTGTGTTCGTGGAAGCGAACGTGGGCGTGCATCACCTGCATGTCGGCGTACTTGTCCGCGACCTCCTCGACGCCCTGAACGATCGACTCCCGGCTGATGGTGTCGAGCATCGAGATGTTCGTGATCTGGACGTCCATGTGCTCCTCTTCGGTGAACGTCAGCGCGCGCAGGACGTCCGTCTTCGTGATGACGCCGATGACGATCCGATCGTCGTCGTCCGGCGTGACCATCAGCCCCGCGAAGTCCTGCTCGAGCATCGCCTCGACGGCCTCCTTCGCGGTCGCCTCGAGGGTGATCGTCTCGACGGGGCTGTTCATGATGTCGTAGACCGGTACGTCGAGCATCCGCTGGCTGTCGCCGACCCGGTCGCCGGTCGTCGTCGAGTTGCTCTTCCGGATGACGAAGTCGGCGATGTCGTGGGTCGTCACGACGCCGGAGAGGTAGCCGTTCTCGTTCATGACCGGCAGCCGCGAGATGCCGTGTTCCCGCAGGAGATTGATCGCCTTGCCGATCCCGTCGTCCTCGTCGAGCGTGACCGGATCTGCCGTGTAGATGTCCTCGACGGTGAGCGCGTCGAGGTTCTCGAGGACCGCCTCGAGGATGGCGTCGTCGGTGATGACGCCCCAGAGCTCGCCGTTTTCGAACACCGGCGCGACCTTGGCGTTGCTCTCGACGAGCACACGGGCGGTCTCCCGAACGTCTTCCTGGCGGTCGACCTTGGGTGCCGGCGCGTTCCGGCTGGGTTTGGTGAGTGCCGCAACCTTGGCGTCGTCCTCGACGTGAGACTGGAGCACCTCCCGTTCGCTGATGACGCCCTCGTACTCCCCGTCATTTGTGACGATGAACCCTTTCGGATTGCCGTCTTCGAACAGAGACCGGACCTTCCCCATTCGCGTCCCGACGTCGACTTCGATAAACTCCGTGGTGGCGATATCAGCGATATTCATCCTTCTACCGAGACGTACTGTCGCCGAGGTATTTAACGTACTGCCCCGTTTTGTCCGGGTGGCTTCAGCCGCGGGGTTTTTGTACGGGCCGTTGAAGCCCATCCGTAATGTACGACATCAGCGTCTTCGGTCGATACACCTACCTCGTCACGGAGCTCCTCTGGGGAGCCGTCGCCGCCGTGCTCCTTCGGCGAGCGAACGCCTGCCGGAAGGCGGCCGTCACCATCCTGGCACTGTATCCGATCGCCTACGTCTGGGACCGCTATACCCTCGCCGTCGGCGTTTTCGACATCAAGCTCCGAACGGGGATCGACGTCGCCGGCATCCCGCTCGAGGAACATCTCTTTATGGCGGTCGTTCCCGGCCTCGTCATCGGGATCCACGAGACGATCTTCGGCGACGCCAACGGGGCGGAAACGACGGCCTAACTATCACTTCGCCCACATCATCGTCTCACTGACTGTGAGCGGCCGCGACCGTCTTGTACCGCCAGCCCAAGAGACGACTGAATGGATCGTCGGCGGCCGGGAACGGTGAGTACGGACACGGACGAGAGTGACGACCGTGCACTGCTTCGGGGACTGGTCAACTTCCTCGCCGCCGTCGCCCTCGTCTGCTCGCTCGCGCTCGGTGCCGCGTTGTTCGCGCCGCAGTTGCTCGACGGCACCGGCCTCGGCCTCGAGGAGCCGCCGTCGCCCAGCGCAGAGCCGCCGCCGGCCGGCGATCGCGATCCCGCCGTGTCCGATCCGGACGACCCCGGGAACTCGAGCTACGAGACCGACGTGGAAGTGATCCGGTCCGCGACCGTCGAAGACTTCGTCCACGCCGAGGTCAACGAGCGACGGGCCGAACACGGCCTCGAACCCCTCCAGTGGGACGGGACGGTCGCGTCCGTCGCGCGCGCTCACAGCTCCGACATGGCCCGGCGGGATTACTTCGCCCACACGAACCCCGACGGTGAGGGGCCCTACGATCGGTTCAGCGACGTCGACAGCTACTGCCGGGGGTACGGCGAGAACATCGCCAAGACGTGGATCGGCCGGCCCGTCAGGCAACCCGGCGGCGACGGCACCGTCCGACACCGGACTGCCGAGGGCCTCGCGACCGGACTCGTCAACCAGTGGATGAACTCCACGCCACACCGGCGGGCGATCCTCGAGCGAGGGGAGACGCCCCAGTGGGATCGGGCCGGCGTCGGCGTCTACATCACCGAAGACGGCGCGGTCTACGCGGGCCAGAACTTCTGTCAGACGTGGTGAATCGGGGGTCGGCCGCGGCACCTTCGCGGCCCGCTCGGCGCTGCGTTCCATCTCGCTCTCGCTCGAGCCGTGACAGGCGCGACGAGTGACAGGCGCGATAGAAACGACGAGACGGAATCGGATGCAGTAACTGCGAACGACTTACAGGTTCTTGGTCCCGAAGGCCGTACGACCCCTATGGACGTTTCCGGGACGGCTATGGCGATCTATCGGACGGCGAGCGATCGGGATCTGACCTTTCTCGCGGCCGCCTTCGCCTACTACGCGTTCGTCTCGTTGATTCCGCTCATCCTGCTCGCGATCGTCGTCGGCTCGCTGGTGGGCGGCGAGCAGGTAGCCCAGCGGTTAGTTACGGCCGCCGGCGACTACCTTCCGACAGCGGGCGAAGAGTTGGTCACGCAGGCGTTGACGACGGAATCCGGCCGCGCCGAGGCGACCGTCGTCGCGATCGCGGTCGCGGCCTGGGGTGCGCTCAAGGTCTTTCGGGGGCTGAGCCTGGCGTTCGACAAGGTCTACGACGAGGTTGCCGAGGAGTCGCTCGTCGGCCAGCTCACCGACGGCCTCACCGTGATCGCCGCCGGCGCGGGGGCGCTCGCGTTGATGATCGTCATCGGCGCCGTGCTCACGATCGTGGCCGATACCCTCCCGTTCGTCGGTGCCCTAGGCTGGCTCGCGTTACTGGTCGGGCTCGTCCTCGTCTTCCTCCCGATATACTACGTCTTGCCGCCGATCCCAGTCAAAGTAAGCGAGATCCTCCCCGGCGCGATTTTCGCCGCCGTCGGCTGGACGGTCCTCCAGTTCGGGTTTCAACTCTACGCGTCGAACGCCGCGCAGTATCAGGCCTACGGCGCCGTCGGTGCCGTGCTCCTCTTCGTCACCTGGCTCTACTTCGCCGGGATCATCATCCTCGTCGGCGCCGTCCTCAACGTCGTCCGCGCACATCCGCTGATCGCGGAGTAGCGCCGTTTCAGTCCCCGACAACGGCGCGCGCGAACCGCGACGCTACTTCCTGAACCGGTCGTACAGGGGAAAGATTATGTCTCCGGCAGCGACAGACCACCACCATGAGCGACGAGCAAGCACCCTCTCGCGCGACCGGCGAAACCGGCGCGGACGACGACGCCGAGACGACAGGGGCGAGCGACAGCCTCGAGCCCGGCGGCGGCCCCCAGCGCGTCGTCTCCGAGCAGAGCGTCGACGACATCCTCGACTCGCTCGACGCGACGGAACCGGAGCCGGCTGAGTCCGACGGCGTCACCGCCGAAGCCGCCGAACCGAGCGACGCGGGCGACGCCGTCGTGACCGAGTTCGACGAGGACGACGTTGCCGACGCCGACGGGCCCACAGCCGATGCCGACGCCGACACACCCGACCACCCCGAAGCGACCGACGAGAGGGCCGAGAACGAACCGGACTCGGCCGACTCGCCGTCGGTCGACGCGGCTGCATCGTCGCTCTCCGCCGACGCCACCGACGCCTCGCTCGAGGAGTTGGCCGCCCGCGTCGAGGACGGCACCGTCACCGGCGCGGACGTTCGCGCGGCCGAGGCCGGCGAGGGACGCGAGTCGACCCCCGAGATCGACGAGGTCGACCTCTCGCTGGACGACCTCGAGACGGCCTCGGGGACCAGCACCACGGGAGACGACTGGCCCGACGACGCCGGCCCGCTCGCGGGCTCGATCGACGGCGGTGCGAGCAGTGACGGGGGCGATGGGGGCGAAGACGACGGGGCCGGACTGTTCGGGCGCCTCAAACGGTTCTTCTCGCGGTAGGATCACCGGGTCGTTTTCGGGGCGATCGGACTCGAGTGTCGCGCGGTCGCGTCCCGCTTAGCCCACGAGCGTAATCAGGACAAACAGCGTCACGACGGAGGACAGCGTCGTGACGAAGACGTTCAGCGACGCGAACTCCCGGTCGCCGCCGAGTTCGCTCGCGAAGACGAACGTCGAGACCGCAGTGGGCGTCCCGAGCATCACCACGGCGGCGGTAAACGCCGCGGAGCCGACGGGAAGCGCGGAGAAGACGAGCCACGCCAGCGCCGGCATCAGACCGACTTTGAGCGCGACGACGGCGGCCGTTGCACCCACGTCGATCGACGGCAGATCGACCTGCAGGGAGGCCCCGACACAGAGCAACGCGACGGGCAACGCCAGCGAGCCGACGCCTTCGAGGCCGGTCGCGACCGGCGAGGGGACGGCGAGGCCGACCGAGCCGACGACGAGGCCGGCGACCAGCGTCCCCAGAACGGGGTTGGTCGCCAGCCCGCGGAGTTCGGCCGCGACCGAGGCGTCGGTCCCGTTGAGCGTCGAGAGCACGAGGATCGTCGCCGGTAACTGGGTCAGCGTCACGACCCCAAGCACGACGCTCGCGATCGCCGTCACCGACGCGTCGAACGTCGCGTCGACCAGCGGCAGGCCGAGATAGCCGAGATTCGAGTGGTACGACTGCACGATCGCGACGCTCCGGCGCGCGCTCGAGTCGCGATTCCGGTGGACCAGCCACGCGAGCCCCGCGATCGCGACCACCACGAAAACGAGCCCGCCGAGCAACGCGGGCGAGAGGAGTTCGTCGATCGACCGGTCGTACGTCGAGACGAAGATCAGCGCGGGCAGCGCGACGTAGTAGGCGACGGCGTTCAGCAGTTCGGTCCGCCGTCCGTCGAGGATTCCGGTCGTCCGCAGGCCCGCGCCGACCAACAGCACGGCGAGCAGTGCCAGCAGCCGACCGACGACATCCATGTCACGCTCGAGTCGATTCGACGGCTTGTACCGTTCGGTTCCGGTCTGCGATCTGAGAACGACGGCCGTCGCTCGAGCGCGCGACGAACCGGTCGACGGCATCGGCTCACGTCTCGGAACGCTAACAGCAACGACCAACATTCGTCGCGATCGGCAACGTCGACCCTCGGTCGCTCCAATGGCTGTCGGAAACCCTGCTCGTTCTCGTCGTGTCCGTCGCGGTACTCCTCGCGCTCGGGTGGCTGGTCCGTCCCGAGTAGTGGTCAGCACTCGAGAGAGCGTGGCGATCGAGCGAGCGCTCGTAGCTGATCGTCGCGGAAAAGGTGGCTCGGAGCAGATACGAACCACGCCGGGACGGCCGCCCTCGCTTCGTTCGGGCGCTGGGACTCGTCCGGGTCAAACTGCCGACTGATTTCGACCGATAGAGTTCGTCGTGGTTCGAAAGACACGACGCATCTTTCGTCATCACGAAAGGCTTTGCCGGTTCGAACGACTCCGCTCGTCGTCGTTGTATCGTCAGAAATGGGTTGGGGCAGATTTGAACTACGCCGAGACGTGCTCGCTCCGCTGTGCGCGTCTCGTCTAATTCAAACTGCCGACCATTTTTGCTGACGTAGACTCGTCGCTGCGCTCCTCGTCGTTGCGTCAGCAAAAATGGGTTGGGGCAGATTTGAACTGCCGGCCTCCTCCATGTCAAGGAGGTGTCATAACCAGACTAGACCACCAACCCGCCTGGTTTTGCGTTCACACAGCCTGACACGCGGCGTCACGCTGTCTGCACTCGTTCGTTGCCCGCCACCACAATTGAAGGTTTCGAATCGACCGCCGTACGCGAGTCGCCCCCACGCGGGCGGTCGATACGTTTAAGTCGATGTACGGATTTGAGCATTACAAGACAACAACGTACATTGGTGACCACAATGAAGGAATACGTCGAACGAGTCACGGAGGGGCAGGATCTCACGCAGGAAGACGCTCGAGCGGCCTCGACGGCCGTGTTCGAGGACGCGACGGAGGCACAGATCGGCGCGCTGCTGGCGGCGCTACGGGCGAAAGGCGAGACCGAAGCCGAGATCGCCGGCTTCGCCGAAGGAATGCGCGCGGCGGCGCGAACGATTTCGCCAGACCGAGAGCCGCTGGTCGACACCTGCGGCACCGGCGGCGACGACTACGACACGATCAACGTCTCGACGACGAGCGCGATCGTCACGGCCGGCGCCGGCGTTCCGGTCGCCAAACACGGCAACTACTCGGTCTCCTCGTCGTCGGGCAGCGCGGACGTGCTCGAGGAGGTCGGCGTCAACGTCGAGGCCGAGCCGCCGGCCGTCGAGGAGGCCATCGAAGCCGACGGCATCGGGTTCATGCTCGCGCCTGTGTTCCATCCGGCGATGAAGGCCGTCATCGGGCCGCGCAAGGAACTCGGTATGCGGACGATCTTCAACGTGCTCGGCCCGCTGACGAACCCCGCCGGCGCGGACGCGCAGGTCGTCGGCGTCTACGATCCCGATCTGGTTCCCGTGCTCGCGGACGCGCTCTCCCGGATGGACGTCGACCGCGCGCTGGTCGTCCACGGCGCGGGCACCGACGAGATCGCGATTCACGGCGACACCGTCGCCGCCGAGGTCGACGGCGATTCGGTCGAGGAGTACACGCTCGAGCCGGCCGACCTCGGCCTCTCGGAGCATGACATCGAGGATATTTCCGGTGGCGCGCCCGCGGAGAACGCGGCCGACATGCGCGGCATCGTCGCGGGCGACGTGACCGGCGCGAAACGCGACGTCATCCTCGCGAACGCCGGCGCGGCGATCTACGTCGCCGGCGAGGCGGACTCGCTTGAGGCGGGCGCGGACGCCGCACGCGAGGCCATCGACTCCGGCGCGGCGGTACGAAAACTCGAGCAACTCCGCGGCGCGACCGCGGAGCCGACGGCCGAGGGACGATGACCCGCGTCAAGATCTGCGGGCTGACCAGCGAGGCCGACCTCGCGGCCGCCGTCGACGCCGGCGCGGATGCAGTGGGGATCATCTGCGACGTGCCGGTCGACACGCCGCGGGAGGTCTCCCTCGAGCAAGCCACAGCGCTGGCGGCCGCTACGCCACCGTTCGTGACCAGCGTGCTGGTGACGATGGTTGACGACCCCGAAGCCGCGATCGAACTGGTCGAAACGATCGAGCCCGACGCCGTCCAGATCCACGGCGGCATTCGACCGGGCGACCTCGCCTACCTGCGCGCGAAACTCGATGTCGAACTCCTGCTCGCGGTCGACGCCGACGACGCGACGACGGCCGAGACCTACGACGACGTGGTCGACGGGCTGATCGTCGACACGGCCGGCGAGGACGGCGGCGGTGGAACCGGTCGAACCCACGACTGGGATCAGACCCGACTGGCCGCCACGGACCTCGAGTCGCCGCTGATCCTCGCGGGCGGGCTCACGCCCGAGAACGTCGCCGACGCGGTGGAAACCGTCGGCCCGTTCGCCGTCGACGTGGCCAGCGGCGTCGAGGACAGCGGCGGCGTCAAGGACGTCGACGCGGTCCGATCGTTCGTCGAGCGAGCCAAGCGCGCTCGCCGCCCGGCGGAGGCGGAGCCGTGACGGGTATGAACGACTCCGACCCCGCCGGCTCCGAGCCGCCGGCGTTCGACATCGACCGCGAGACGTTCCGCGAGTACGCGGGCTCGAGTGCGGACCGCGCGGACCGGCCGGCCGTCGTTCGCACCGTCGCCACGCTCGAGACCGAGACGACCCCCCTGGCCGCCTACGCCGCGCTCACCGGGCGGTCCGAGGCGAGCGACCGCGAGCGATCGCCGTACGCGTTCCTGCTCGAGAGCGCGGAGAAGACCGCCTCGAGCGATCCGGACGGGGCCTTCCGGCCGAGCACCGCGGACGCAGAGCGTCACGCGCGCTACTCGTACGTGGGCTACGACCCCGAGGCCGTCGTGACCGTCGAGTCGGGGGAGGCCACCGTCGAGGCGCTTTCGGACCACGCGCCGCTGGCGGAAATGGGCGCGGGCCCGGCTGGCGACGACGGCGACACCGTCGACGCGCTGCGGGACGCGATGCCCGACGTGCGCCTCGAGAACGTGCCGGATCACGACCGCCAGCACCTCGAGGGCGGACTGGTCGGCTTCCTCGCGTACGACGCGGTCTACGACCTCTGGCTCGAGGAGGTCGGCCTCGAGCGACCCGACTCGCGGTTCCCCGACGCGCAGTTCCTCCTGACGACGAAGACGCTGGCGTTCGACGAGCGCGACGGCACCGTCTCGCTGCTCTTTACGCCGGTTCTCGAGGCCGACGACGATCCCGGCGCGGTGTACGACGCGCTCCGGGCGGAGGCCGCCCGCGTCGCCGCGACGCTACGCGAGGCCGAGCCGCCCGAGACGGGCGGATTCGTCCGCGATGAGGAAATTGCCGGACCGAAAACCGAGTACGAGGAGAGCGTCCGTCGGGCCAAAGAGCACGTCCTCGATGGCGACATCTATCAGGGCGTCATCTCCCGAACGCGGGAGCTCTACGGCGATATCGATCCCCTCGGGTTCTACGCGGCGATGCGGGACGTGAACCCGTCGCCGTACATGTACCTGCTCGACCACGACGAGTTGACCGTCGTCGGCGCGAGCCCCGAGACCCTGATCTCCGTCCGCGGGCGCGAGGTCATGTCCAATCCGATCGCCGGCACCTGCGACCGGGGCTCGAGCCCCGTCGAGGACCGCCGGCTCGCGGGCGAGATGCTGGCCGACGGGAAGGAACGCGCCGAGCACACGATGCTCGTCGACCTCGCGCGCAACGACGTGCGCCGCGTCTCGGAGCCGGGCTCGGTCCGCGTCGACGAGTTCATGAACGTCCTCAAGTACAGCCACGTCCAGCACATCGAGTCGACCGTGACCGGCCGGCTGGCCGCTGACGCGGACGCCTTCGACGCTACCCGCGCGTCGTTCCCCGCCGGGACCCTCTCGGGCGCGCCGAAGATCCGTGCGATGGAGATCATCGACGACCTCGAGTCCGAAGCGCGCGGCCTCTACGGCGGTGGCGTCGGCTACTACTCGTGGACCGGCGACGCGGACTTCGCGATCGTCATTCGAACGGCGACCGTGGAAGACGAAGGTGATCGGGACCGGATCACCGTCCAGGCCGGCGCGGGGCTGGTCGCCGACAGCGATCCCACCGCCGAGTACGAGGAGACCGAGCAGAAGATGGGCGGCGTCTTGGCGGCGCTCGAGGCGATCGAACTCCCCGACGACGCGGCTCCCGATCAGGAAACCGAAGCGACCCCGGAGGTGGGTCGATGAGCGAGCGCGCGGCTGTCGGCGAGGAGCCCGCCGACGAGGTCGGTAGCGGCGACAGCGACGCCGAACCGGTCACCGTCCTGTTCGTCGACAACTACGACTCCTTTACGTACAACCTCGTCGAGTACGTCAGCCAGCTCCCCGGGACCGAAACCGAGGTCCTGAAGAACACCGCCTCGCTCGCGGATATTCGAGCGGTCGACCCCGACGCGATCGTCATCAGTCCGGGGCCGGGCCACCCGAAGAACGACCGCGACGTCGGCGTCACGATGGACGTCCTCCGGGAGGTCACACCCGACGTGCCGACGCTCGGGGTCTGTCTCGGCCTCGAGGCCGCCGTCTACGAGTACGGCGGGAGCGTCGGCCGGGCACCCGAGCCGATCCACGGCAAGGCCTCGTCGGTCGACCACGACGGCGAGGGCGTCTTCGCGGGCCTCGAGCAGGGCTTTCGCGCGGGACGGTATCACTCGCTCGTCACGACAGAGGTGCCGGACTGTCTCGACGTCACTGCAACCGCAGAACACGGCGAGGAAACGCTCGTCATGGGCGTCCGCCACCGGGAGTACCCCCTCGAGTGCGTGCAGTTCCACCCCGAGAGCGTGCTCACGGCGGTGGGCCACGACGTGATCGAGAACTTCCTCGCGACGCTCGAGTGAGCGCTCTCTCTGGTTCGAAAACCGAGCGTATCCGGTGTCAGTCCTGGCCTCAGATACCGGGAATCAGCTCGAGTTTGCCGACCGCGTAGAGGGCCGCGAGGACGACTGCCGCGACGATACCCACCCGGACGGCCAGTTTGATCGCGATTCGGATCGCGATGACGGCGACCGCGAAGACGGCGAGGGCGGCCAACACCAGGAGGATCGGCGGGGCCGACAGTATTGCATCGATCATATGTCCCCTCCCGCACTGCACGGACGTAATCTTTCTGGATATCGTGATTTTCAACCCGTGGTGACTGACACGGCGGCCGTCCGTCGGAACCGGCGAGAGCGCAAAGTAGTGAAAGAGAAAACCGCCGGCAAGCGACGCGATCCCGTCTCTCCCGGCCACTTTCAGTCCGGTCTGAAAATCGTTAAGGGAGTCGGCGACGTAGGACTCAATGACCACACAGGCGGCCGTCTCGTCGGCCGGGGGAAACGAGAAACGAAAGGTCACAGAGACATCTTTGAAATTGAATTTGTGCTACTACAAGAAAAGTAGGACAACAACACCACGTTTTATGATGGATGCATGAATACCGAACCTTCGTCACGAATGATGAGAGCAAGGACTCGGATTGACGCCAGAATCACCATGCTGCAGCGGTATTGCGACGAGGTGGCCCGCGCATGAGCGACGCAGAACTCTCCGCGGCGGATCTCACGCTTCCGATCAAACGCACCGAGGGGGAGACCCTAGAGAAGCGACTGACCGACAACGCCTACCAGAACATTCTCCCGGCCCGATATCTCCGCCGGAACGCCGACGGCGATCTGATCGAGGAACAGGAGGACCTCTTCGACCGCGTCGGCAAGAACATCGCGCTGGCCGAAGCCGTTTACGAAGCCGAGAAGCGCGACGTAGAGATCACCGTCACGCCCGATCAGCTCAAGCCCGACCACCCACGACGGGACGAGCTCGCCGAGGAAGTCTTCGGTGACGGGACCACGGTCGAAGACGACGCCGAAACGGTGCTCACCGAGCGCAACGTCAACAAGCTCGCCTACGAGACGCTCGTTCCCGAGCTCCCCGACGAGGTACGCGAACACGTCGAAGACGTCGCCGAGACCTTCACCGACGGCATGGAGTCGCTCTCGTTCATGCCGAACTCGCCGACCCTGATGAACGCCGGCGACGAACTCCAGCAGCTCTCGGCCTGTTTCGTCATGTCCCCCGACGACGACCTCTCGGACATCCACGAAACTGCCAAGAAGGCGGCGGAGGTCTTCCAGTCGGGCGGCGGCGTCGGCTACGGCTTCTGGCAGCTGCGCCCCTACGGCGACGCGGTCGGCTCGACCGGCGGCATCGCGTCGGGGCCGATCACCTTCATGCGGACCTACGACCAGCTCTGTGAGACCATCGCTCAGGGCGGCACCCGCCGCGGCGCCCAGATGGGCATCATGCGCGTCTCCCACCCCGACGTCATCGAGTTCATCCACGCCAAGAACAAAGACGTCTCGCTGGCCCACTGTCTCCGTCTCAACGACCCCGACGACTACACGTACACGAGCTTCAGCGAGGCCCTCGAGGAGGCCCGCGACCTGATCGACGACGACGGTCGCGTGCCCAAGCACCTGCGCAACGCGGTCGAGGGCCACCTCTCGAATTTCAATATCTCCGTCGGCGTCACCGACGGCTTCATGGAGGCCGTCCAGAACGGCGAGGAGTACACCTTCACCAACCCGCGCACGGAGGAGCCCCACATCGCCACCGAGGAGACCAAGGAGATGTACAGCCGCTACGACCTCGGCGAGCACGTCGAAGTCGGCGACCCCCTCTCGATCCCCGCGGAACTCGTCTGGGAACGCATCGTCTCCGGTGCCCACGAGAACGGGGAGCCGGGCGTCATCTACCTCGAGCGAGTCAACAAACAGCACTCCTTCGACATCGAAGAGCAGGAGGACCACCGGATTCTGGCGACGAACCCCTGTGGCGAGCAGCCGCTGGAAGAACACGAGGCCTGCAACCTCGGGCACATCAACCTCTCGACGCTGGCGGACCTCGATGCGCCCGACTGGCGCGTCTGGGCCGACGAACACGGCGACGAGTACGACTCCCAGGAGGCGGCCGTCGCGGCCTTCCTCGAGGAGGCCATCGACTTCGAGGAGTTCGACGAGCGCATCGAGTACGGCACGCGCTTTTTGGAGAACGTCGTCACGATGTCGGACTTCCCCGTCCCGGAGATCGAGCAGAAGGTCCGGGACATGCGCAAGATCGGCCTCGGCGTCATGGGGCTGGCGCAGCTGTACGTCCAGCTCGGCATCAAGTACGGCAGCGAGGAGGGTAACGAGGTCGCCCGCCAGCTGATGACCCACATCAACCACGGCGCGAAGGCGACCAGTCACGAACTCGCGACCGAGCGGGGTTCGTTCAACGACTGGGACGACTCGAAGTATGCGACCCCGACCGAGTACCGCGAGTGGTTCGAGAAGCAGACCGGCGAGGACGCCGACGACTGGGCCGAGGGCTTCCCGATCCGCAACCACAACGTCACGACTATCGCACCGACCGGGACGACCTCGATGGTCGGCAACACCACCGGCGGCTGCGAACCGATTTACAACGTCGCCTACTACAAGAACGTCACCGACGACGTGCAAGGCGACGAGATGTTGGTCGAGTTCGACGACTACTTCCTCCGAACGCTGGAGGCCAACGACATCGACGTGGACGCGGTCAAGGAGGAAGCCCAAGAGCAGATGGCGACCAACCAGTTCGACGGCGTCGAAGGGCTCTCGACAGTGCCCGACGCGATCGGCGAACTGTTCGTCATCACGAGCGACCTCTCGGCGAAACAGCACGCGGCGGTCCAGTGTGCCTGCCAGCACGGCGTCGACTCCGCCATCTCGAAGACGGTCAACGCGCCCAACGAGTCCACGCTCGAGGACGCCAAGGAGGTCTTCGAGTGGGTCTACGAGAACGGCGGCAAGGGCGTCACCTACTACCGAGACGGCACCCGCAGCAAGCAGGTGCTGACCACGCGCGCCGACAACGCTGACTTCGCCGACGAGACCGAAGCGGCCGAGGCGCTGGTCGAGCAGATCGACGAAATCTTCGGCGGCTTAGAGCAGTTCCTCGAGAGCCAGGAGGTCCAGGACGTGCTCGAGGAAGACGTCGGCGCGCTGCTCGGCGAGGCCGAGCCCGCACAGATCGACTTCACCGAGAAGCGTGAGCGACCGGATGCCTTACAGGGCGTCAGCCAGCGCATCGACACCGGTTACGGAAAGATCTACGTGACGATCAACGAGGACCCCGAGACCGGCCAGCCGTTCGAGCTGTTCGCCAACATCGGTCACTCCGGCGGCTTCACGAACTCCTTTACCGAGGCGCTGGCGAAGGTCATCTCGACCTCGCTGCGCTCGGGCGTCGACCCCGAGGAGATCGTCGACGAGCTCTGTGGCACTCGCTCGCCGAAGGTCGCCTGGGACAAGGGCGAGCAGATCCAGTCCATCCCGGACGCCATCGGCACCGCGATGCGCCGCTACTTGGAGGGCGAAATCGACAAACCGTACCCGAAACAGCAGACCTTAGAGGAATCTGCCGACGCTGAGATCGCCGACTACGACGGCCCCAAGACCGATGGCGGCGCGGCCGCCGCCGAGAGCGGACCCGCGGACGCCGACGATACGACCCAGGACCTCATCGACGCCGGCGAGTCGCCCGAGTGTCCCGACTGCGGGTCGATGTCGCTGTACTTCTCCGAAGGCTGCAAGACCTGCGAGTCCTGCGGCTGGAGTGAGTGTTGAGCGCTGACTGAGGTCGTTTCACGGTATTGTTTTGCTGTCGTTTTTCTCGCCGGACTCGTACCGGACCGCCGGAAACACCACACTTAGCATCGACCGCCGTGAACGCTGTCGTATGAGCGCCGACGGCGGGGAGGGCTCCGCTGGTGATGCCGACGCGGACGGCTCGAGCGACCGAGCAGCGGGGAGTCCGCGCTGTCCACACTGCGACGCGGCGATGTTCAAACGCCACTGCAAGTACGTCTGTCCCCAGCACGGAGTCATCATCGACTGCAGTGATCCCTTCCGGTAGGATTCAGCGTCCGACTCGAGTCGTGAGTCGGCCGGAACCCCTACAAGACGACGGTCGGTGGTTGCTGTCAACGATCTCTATGTCTGCACAACCGACGATCCTCGTCGTCGACGACGAGCGGGAACTCGCCGACCTCTACGCGATGTGGGTCGGCGAAGATTACGAGGTGATCACTGCCTACGACGGACGAGCCGCGCTCGGACAGGTGAGCGACGCGATAGATGTCGTGTTGCTCGACAGACACATGCCCGACATCACCGGCGACCGTGTTCTCGAGGAGATTCGAGCGGCGGGCCACGACTGCTGGGTGATCATGGTGACCGCGGTCGACCCCGGACTCGACATCGTCGAACTCGACATCGACGACTACGTCACGAAACCCGTGACGCGGACGCAGCTGACGCGAATCATCGAGAACCTCCGTGTGCAGTCGCGCTACGGTGACGACGGTCGGCGAGAACTTCGATCGCTCTCGAACAAGATGGAGACCCTCGAGGACGAACACTCCGTCGAAGAGTTAGCCGATACCGAGGCCTATCAGGACCTCGAGTCGGATCTGAAGGAGCTGAGCGGTTCGCTGGTCGAGGACCTCGACGGCGAGTGAGCCGCCGAGCGAGAGCCCGTATCTCGGGCGCCGCTGAACCTCTCGGACCGTGTCTTCGATTTTAGGTGTCGGTCGAGCGGCTCGTCTCGTCCGTCCGTTCCGGTCGCGTTCGACGCCGGGTTCGAACCGCGCGGTACGCCGGCCCGGCCAGCAGGAGTCCGGCAGCGACAGCACAGGCTGCCGAGAGCGCGATTCCGAACTCGCCGAACCCGCTCGAGGTGAGCGTCGCCGCCGACGCGCCGACGACGACCGCGGCGGTCGTCCACGGCAGTTCCCCGATGGCTGTGCCGATGACCAGATGGCGGGGTTCGACGTCGCTGACCGCGGCGGCACACGTCGCCACGTCCGACGGGATCGGAGCCAGCCGGGAGGCGGTGACGCCCCGCAGCGGCCCCGTCGCGTCGTAGTAGTGCGTCACGGTCTCGCCGGCGCGCTCGAGGAGTCCGTCGCCGTCCGCACCCTCGGTCGGCGACGCCGTCGATGCGGCGCAGTCGGTCTCGGTCGCTCGAGCGACCGCGGCGTCGTCCGCGACGAGCCAGCGGGCCACGAAGAAGACCGGCAGGACGGTCACGACGACGCCGGCGAGCGCGATCGGGACGCCGGCCGCGACGCCGAAGCCGTAGCCGACGATCGCCGCCAGCGGCGTCGTGGGCCAGGCCAGCAGCGGCCGCACGAGGTAGAGTCCCGCGACGACGAGTCCGAACAGGGCCGGCTCCGCCGCCAGCGAGTCGACGGTTCCGAACAGCGTCGATGGCGAGACGAGCAGCCCCGCGGCGACCATCCCGACTACTGGGATCGCTCCCGCGAGCGCGCGCGTTCGGACCGCCGGCAGTGTCATCGGTCGGAACTGTCCCTCGAGCGTTGAAACCTTTGTGTCTCTCGCGAGCGCGGGCGGGCTCGAGGCGGCGGTGTAGGGGGTGACCGAAGCCACCGCTGGTACTCGCGTGTCGGCGGTGCGAGCAGTCGGTGAACCTGTCACCAGCGGGCCGGATCGGTCGTGTGACCCGGCCGCAGTCTCCGACCCAAAGGAAAGGGCTTTTATAATCACACTGGATACGATTGAGTGCAGACAGAGACCGCGAGCGTGGGTAGCCAAGCCAGGCCAACGGCGCAGCGTTGAGGGCGCTGTCCCGTAGGGGTCCGCCGGTTCGAATCCGGTCCCACGCATCGCACAGGTGGCTGAGCTCCACCGCAACCGATGCAGGTGATTTCCCTTCGTGGACATCACCCACGCATAATCCTTTCCGACGCTACACCGACGAGCGACAGTTCCGTCTCCCACGGAACGGCCGGCACGGTCGAAGACCACTGCCAACGGCCGCAGTCACACGGACCGCTCGAGCCCACCGTGGTAAGATTTAACACACTGTTCGGTGGAGGCGCGACCATGGTTCGCAGAGATCCGTACACGCCGGAGCAAAGACGGTTCGAGTGTCGCGACTGCGACTACGGAACGACGGCGGCCAGCCACCAGCCGACGTGTCCGAGCTGCGGCAGCGAGGTGCGAAACGTGGTCACGCAATAGGTCGAACCCGCCTCGCTCACTGTTACCCGGCGCGAGGCGCGACCCGGCGATCCGTCGGCGAGTGCCGAGTGGCGACCCAGTGAGCGGGGCACTGGCCCGATGGCCGCCGTAGTGGGACCGAGACGGTAACTGCTTTCCCGCTACGCTCGAACGACCACGCATGGAGTACGTTCCTCGAGAGCGCGTGCGCCTGCTGACCGGCGTGTTGAGCGTGGTGTCGTTGGCGGTGGTCTTCGCGGCCGCGGGCGGCCGGATTCCGTCCTCGAGCGTGCCGGCCACGCCGGAGTGGGTGCTCGAGACGATTCCGCTGGTCAACGCCGTCATCAGCGCGGCCGCCATCGGAACGATCGCGGTCGGCTGGCGGGCGATCCGACGCGGGAACGTCGAACGCCACCGGATTGCGATGCTCTCTTCGTTCGGGCTGTTCGTGGGGTTTCTCGCGCTGTATCTCTACCGGCTGACGGCCACCGGCGGCCCGCAGCCGTTTCCCGGCCCCGAGGCGGTCTACCAGTTCGTCTACCTGCCGCTGCTCGCGATCCACATCCTGCTGGCGATCGTCTGCATCCCGCTGCTGTACTACGTTCTGTTGCTCGCGTTCTCGCGGCCGGTCGCGGAACTCCGACGGACGAGCCACGCCCGCATCGGTCGGGTCGCGGCGACGCTGTGGCTGGTCTCCTTTTCGCTCGGTATCGTCGTCTTCGTGTTACTCCACGTCGTCTACTGAGCCGAGCCCGACGGACCGCGGATTAGTCCAAAATGTCGCCGATACGGCGGGGCTCGCCCTGCAGGTTGGGCTGCTCGGCGACGATCTTCAGCACCTCGTGATCGGTCACGTCGTAGTAGGACTTCTCGGTGGCCTCTTCGACGAGCGCTTTCTCGAGGCGAAATTCCGTGCCTTCGTAGACGACGTCGACGCCGTCGTCGTCGAACGCGAGCGTAGTCATGTCCGGGGGTATGCGGTGGGGGTGTAAAAGGGAGGCGGGTCGGCTCGCCACGAAACCGGCGCGAACGGGGGGAAGGAGCAGCCAGGCGTCAGACGGACGACTGACGACGCGCGAGGTTTATTAGGCGGTGTTCCCTTTGGATGCGAGTGTGGCCTTCAGCAGGGATCCCCTCGACGAACTCGTCGTTCCCGACGGGACGGAAGCGCAGGAACGCGACCTCGTGACCGACGGGGATGTCTTCGTGGGCGGTCGAGCGACCGTCGAGTTCGGCGTCCGCGGCCGAAACGTGCTGGCCGGCGAATCCGCCGAGTTCGGCGGCGCGATCGAGGCCGACGGCGACTGCCGGCTCGATATGTGGTGTGACGTGGCCGAAAACGTGCTGGTCGGCCAGGACGCCTACATCGGCGAGCGGGTCCACATCGGCGGCAAACTGAAAGTCGCCGGCGATCTTGATATCGGCGACGACGTGGAGATCGAGGAGGGGTTCGAGGCCAACGGCTGGATCGTCATTCGGAACCCGATGCCGACGATCGTCTTCCTGTTCGTCTACCTCAAACACCTCCTCCTGATCGGCGAGGAAGACGCCGCCCAGCGGGTCATCTCCGAACTCGTGGACGACGACGACGACGCGCCCGAAGCGGAGCCGCTCGTGATCCCCCGCAACGCGACCGTCGGCGACGACGCCTGGCGCGTCTCGACGCCCGCAACGATCGGCGACGACTGCCGACTCCACGGCAACGTCCGCGCGGAGACGATCGACGTCGGCCAGGACTGCAACATCTTCGGCAGTCTGCGGGCCCGCGGCGACATCACCGTCGGCGAGGGAACCCGAATCCACGGCGATCTGACCACCCGCGACGGCGACGTCACCATCGCACGCGACGCGCGCATCCTCGGCGACGTCTCCTGTGACGACCTCGAGCTCGGCCCCGACGCCGAGATCGACGGCACGATCCGAGCCGACGGCGAGATCACGATGGGGACGACCGAGCGCGAACGCGAGTAAGCTGGCCGCTCCGCAGCGATCGGTTTCGGTGTCGATTCTCCGCTCGAGTGTGCCGGACTGTTCTGAACCGCCCTCGGAAGCCGAACAACACCCGAACCTACCGCGTTACGAGCGACGCCTTCTATCGGCGATTTTGACCCCTATTCTTAATACTGATAATATGATAGGGGACGACAGGCATGTTACAGTCAACCACACACGGCCGATGGAGGTATCCATGCGATCGATCGTGCTGACGAAAGGCGTCCCCGACTTCTCGGAGGGTGCCGTCTCGTTCGACGAGGACGGGCACTTAGAGCGGGGGAAGACGCCGACGGTGATGAACCCCAACGACGCGTTCGCGCTCGAGGCCGCGCTCCAGACGAAGGTACGTCACGGCGGCGAGGTCAGCGGGATGAGTATGGGGCCGCCGGGATACGCCGACGTGCTGAGAGACGCGATGGAGTCGGTCTACACCGACGACAGTTACCTGCTCTCGGACCGCGAACTCGCCGCCTCCGACACGTGGGCGACGGCGATCACGCTTTCGGCCGGCCTCGAGAAGTACCAGGAGGAGGTCGCGGACATCGACATCGTCTTCGCGGGGTTCAAGACGGCAGACGGCGAGACCGGCCAGACTGGGCCCCAGACCTGCTGGGCGATGGACTGGCCGATCGTCACGCACGTCATCGCGCTCGACATCGATCCCGACGAGCGGACGCTGCGCGCGAAACGGCTCGTCGAGGGCGATATCGACGAGATCGAGACGGTCGAAGCGCCGCTGCCGTGTTTCGTCATCACCGATCCCGAGTTCGAGCCGACCTATCGAAAGGCTTCCCACCGGCTAACGCACAAACAGCTTCGGGCCGAGACCGAAGAGCGAGCCGCCGAACACGACGAGCACCTGACGACGTGGGACCACGTCGACCTGAACCTCGATCCCGACTACATCGGGCTCGACGGCTCGCCGACGATCGTCTCGTCGGTCGATCCGATCCCCAAAGCACCGTCCGAGCGGGAGGCGACGATGATCGACCCCGACGACGGGATGGGCGACGTACTCGAGGAGATGCACCCCTACGCCGCGGAGGCGGGTGATTGAGATGACGATCGATCCGAACGACCACACCGTCGACGAACTGACCGAGGAACTCGAGGCGGTAGACGACGAGGAGGAACTGACATCGGTCCTCGAGGCCGAACGCTCCGGCCAAAATCGGACGACGGCCCGCGAGGCGGTCCGCGATCGGCTCGCGGAGATCGGTGCCGACCTCGAGGGGATCGAGGCGGGCACCGAGACCGAAGGCGAGTACGAAGGGACGAAAGAGGACGTCGGCGACGAGGCCGACGGCGAGGAAGCAACTGAGACGGAGTCGGCCGACGAAGCCGAGACGGAATCGGCAGACGGGGACGAAGCCGACGCGGACGACGAACTCGAGGAGGACGACGACCTCTCCCATCCCACCCGCGACAAGCGACATGTCCGCGCGCTCGCGGACGGCGAGTACGCCGACATGTGGGTCTTCTGTGAGACCCAGGGCGGCGAGTTGCTCGAGGTCTCGAAGGAGATGCTCGGCAAGGCCCGCGAGTTGATGGACCAGTTCGCGGCGGATTACGGTGACGAAGAGCGGGTCGTCGCGTTCCTGATGGGCGACGACTGCGAGGGGCTGGCCGAGGAGTGTATCGCCTACGGGGCCGACGTAGCGGTCTACCACGACGACCGCAGGTTGGAACGGTTCCTGCACAAGCCCTACACCGAGATTTCGTCGCACATGGCCCGCGGCGAGGGCACCGTCGAGAGCACCGACTGGCGCGACTACGACAAGCCCCGGTACGTGCTGTTCCCGGCGACGAACAACGGACGGGACCTCTCGGCGAAGGTGCAGGCCGAACTAGACTCCGGGCTGGCCTCGGACTGTTCGGACCTCTTCATCGAGGAGAACGAGGTCTCGAACCCGGTCAAGACCGGCGAGCCCGGCGTCAAGAAGACCTTCGAGAAGGTCCTGCACATGAAACGGCCGGACTTCTCGGGCTTCGAGTACTCGACGATCCTCTGTCTCGACAATCCGGGCCGGGAGTTCCACCCGCAGGGCTGTTCGGTCATCCCCGGCAGCTTCGAGCCGATGGAGCCCGATCACGACCGGAACGGGCTCGTCGTCGAACACGACATGGAACTGGACGACGACTGGTTCCGCGTCGAGATCGAGGAGTACGACCGGCTCGAGGCCGGGATCGACCTCGCCGGCCACGACGTGATCGTCTGTCTCGGCCGCGGGATCGCGGACGCCCCCACCGAAGGGATGGAACTCGGTCTCGATCTCGTGGACGCCTTCGAGAACGCCGAACTCGGCATCACTCGCGGGATCGTCACCTCCTCCTACCAGTTCGAGGGCCACGTCGAGGAGTACTCGAAGGAGGAACGCCAGATCGGCGAGACGGGCCAGGTCGTCGCGCCCGACCTCTACATCGCGGCGGGCGTCTCCGGCGCGGTCCAGCACAAAGTCGGCATGGACGAATCCGACACCATCGTCGCGATCAACACCGACACCGACGCCCGCATCCGGGACTTCTCGGACTACTTCATCGAGGGCGACCTCTTCGAGGTCCTGCCGCGGCTCACCGAGGCCGTGAAATCGGGTGAGACGGCCCTCGAGCCCGAAGCCGTCGCCGACGGAGGTGGTGACGATGACTGACGACTACGAGCACTACGAGGCGGTCGTCGTCGGCTGTGGCCCCGGCGGGGCCGCGGCGGCGTCCCGGCTGGCTGATCACGGCATCGAGACGCTCGTACTCGAGCGCGGGGCCGAAGCGGGGTCGAAGAACGTCTCCGGCGGACTGATCTACGCCGAGGACTCCGCGCCGTACACGATCGACGACCTCTTCGACGGCTTCCGCGAGGCGGCCGCCGAACGACCCGTTACCGACTACTACATCCACAACGTCGCCGGGAACACGGTCAAGACCTACGACCTGGTCGACCTCCACGAGCACGACACCGACTGGTGTGACGCCGTGTTGCGCCGCGAGATGGACTCCTGGCTCGAGGCCCGCGTCCACGAGAAGACCAGCGAGACCGGCGGCGGGGTGTTGACGAACGTTCGGGTGAACGGCCTCCTGCGCGAAGGGGGCGAAATCGTCGGCGTCACCTGCGACGAACTCGACCCGATCAAAGCGGACCTCGTCGTCGCGGCCGACGGCGTCAACTCCGAACTCGCCCGCGATGCCGGCCTGATGGACTGGGAGGAGCCCGACGAGTGGTTCCAGGGCGTCAAGGCCGTCGTCGACATGGAGCCCGACGCGATCGACGATCGGTTCGACCTCGAGCCCGACGAGGGGGCCGCCCACCTGTTTTCGGGCGATCTCTTCGAGGACGTTCGCGGCGGCGGCTTCCTCTACACGAACGAGGACTCGCTGTCGATCGGGACCGTCTTCCACCTCGACAGCCTCGTCGAACAGGAGGCAGAGCCCCACGAACTGCTCGACGCCCTGCTGACCCATCCGTTGCTCGCGGGCTGGTTCAAAAACGAGTACCACGAACGCGAGTACGCGGCGAAGCTTGTTCCCGACTCGAAGAAGGTGGCCCACCGAAGCCCCTACCGCGACCGGCTCGTCCTCGTCGGCGACGCCGCCGGCCAGATGCAGGCCCAGGGACCGATCATCAAGGGGATGAACCACGCCATCACCGCCGGCGCGCTCGCGGCGGACGCCTTCGCCGTCACCCGCGGCAGCGCCGATTCCGAGGCCGCCGGGCGACGGTACGCGAAGATGCTCGAGGACTCGGGCACGATGGACAAGCTCCGGCCCCGGCGCTACGAGCTCAGCCGGACCGTCGGCGAAAACGATACCGTGACCGCGGCGATCGAACGGGTGCTCGACTCGCCGGTCGGCTCGCTGGCGGTCGGAAACCCGATCGCCGACCGGCTGCTCGAACGCGCCTACAACTCGCCGTTCCTCGTGTCGATGCTGCCCGACACGAAGACCGGCTACGTCTCCCTGCCGACGCTGATCGCCGAGGAACACGGTAAGACGATTCATTGGGAGAACGAGATCGAGCCGCCGAGCCTCGAAGAGCGGATCGGCGAGTTGACCTACGACACCGACGTGGGCAACCCACACATCGAACTGCTCGACGAGTCGTTCGACGCCAGCGGCACGGCGGTCACCGCCTGCCCGGTCAGCGCCGCGGACTTCGGCGGCGGCTGCTACCGCTCGGAGACGGTCAAGACCAACGGTACCGCGGAGACCCTGGTCAGTCTCGACACTCAGCCCTGCGTCGAGTGTGGCACCTGCGCCATCGTCGCCGACACAGAGTGGGAACACCCCCGCGGCGGCAAGGGCGTCGAGTACCGCGAGGGGTAACGTGAGCCGATACGGCCCCCGGATCGCCGCACTGGCTCGCCGCGCCGAGCGCGAGCGGGCGGCGCTCGAGGAGAGCGAGGCGCGAAGCGCTCGAGAATCGCAAAGCGATTCTCGCAGCCCGTCAGAAGTGCTTCACACTTCTGAGGACGCCCCGGACGGGCGAGCGGGGAGCGAAGCGACCCGCGAGACGGAGGCGACGCCTGCCGACGCCGACGAGTATCTGCGCGACGGGGCCGGACAGGCCGTCTGGCTCTACGTCGAGGCCCGCACCGGCGGCCGGCTGGTCCCGTTCAGCGAGGCCGAGTTCGACGCGCTCGAGCGCGCGATGAACCGCTGGCTCGAGTGTTACGCCACCTGCCACGGCGTCGACCTCGAGGCGTCGTTTACGGTCCGGGAAGCGGCGGAACTGTTGCTCGAGACGCGCAACATCGTCGATACGGCACAGCTGTTGACCCGCGTTCCCGAGCGCCGGCCGGCGTCGACCCCGACGGGGTGACGGCCGGGCCCCCTCGCTGTCGCCCGCGCGCCACGAGCCGAAAATCGAGCGAAAGACGCGTCTCGAATCGGCCCGCACTTGACTCCCACGCAGTAGACGGGTATTCGACTATTCCGGTTGAGCACAAAGTCAGCTTGATGGCACGAGACGATCGGTTATCCCGACGGCGGATGCTCAAGCTGACAGGTGTCGCGACATCGACGGCGTTCGTCGCCGGTTGCGGCGGTGGCGGTAACGGTAACGGCAACGGTGGTAACGGCGGCAACGGCGGTGGCGGTAGCGGCTACGAGATCGAGCCCGGAACACAGATCGATTTCAGCGGCCAGACCAGTTACTGGGAAGGGCTCGCACCATCCGATATCGAGGGCGAGCAGAACCCGACGCTGATTCTCCAGAGCGGCGAAACCTACGAGATCGGCTGGTCGGAAGGCGACGGTGCCGCTCACAACATGGAACTGCGCAACTCGAACGGCGAAGTCGTCGACGAGTACACCACCGGTGATCCAGTCACTGATCCCCAAGACCAGTTCATTGAGTTCGAGGCGACCGACGAGATCGCGACCTACAACTGTCAGCCCCACCCCGCGATGGAAGGCGAGATCCAGCTCCAAGACGGCGGTGGCGGCGGTGGCGGCGGCAACGAAACCGGAAATGAGAGCGGGAACATGACCGGCAACGAGAGTGAGAACATGTCCGACAACGAGAGCGGGAACATGACCGGCGGCAACAACACGACCGGGTAAGAGTTCGCCTCCGTCGATCGGTTTCGCTGGTACAGACGAGACGGTCAGTAGATGAGTTCGTCGTCGTTTTCGACCATGTACAGCGTCCGCGCGGCGATGTTGACCGTGTGATCACCGACGCGTTCCAAGTCGCGGATCGTCAACAGCAGCCGCGATACGTCCTGTAGCAACTGTTCGACCTCGTCCGGCGACTCGAGTTCGCGCTCGATAAGGTCCCGGACGACGATCTCGCTGGCCCGCTCGGCGAACTGGTCGAGTTCGTCGTCGCGGTCGGCGAGCGCTCGGCACCGCTCGGTGTCTTCAGTGTCGTAGGCGACCATCGCCTCCTCGAGCATGTCGAGGGTGAGTTCGCCCATCTCCTGGACGTCGACGTCGGGGAACAGGTCCCGCTCGGCGTCGATCGTGTACTCGCCGAGGTTGGTCGCGAGGTCGGCGACCCGCTCGAGATCGGTGATGATCTTGAACGAGGCCGCGATGAACCGCAGGTCGCTCGCGACCGGCTGTTGCAGCGCGAGCAGGTCGATACAGTCTTTCTCCAAGTCGAGGTACATCCGGTTGATCTCGCCGTCGCCCTCGATCACTTCGCGGGCGAGTTCCTCGTCTTTCTGCTCCAAGGCGTCGAGCCCCATGCGAAGGCGTTCCATGACGACTTCGCTCATGTAGAGCACGTCCTCGCGAAGCTCCGTGAGCTTCTCCTGATAGGATTTTCTGGCCATGATTCACGCACCTTTCCGGGCGAAGATATAGCTTGTGCTCACCGACGATCGAGCCCCCCGCGAGGGCGCGCGAGTACGCCACACACTGGCTTGAGGACGCCCTCGGAAGTATTGCCACGGAGAGAACTATTATACAATCGTTCCGCAATTCTACAATGAAGAATACAATCGATGCCTAATTCTATACTAATACCAACAGACGGGAGCGAATACGCCGAAAATGCATCCGAAGTCGGATTCGATTTGGCAGAACGAATGGGGGCGACCGTTCACGCGCTCGCTGTCGGCGACGTGAACCTCACGGAAGTCTCGTCGGTGGGCGGCGGACCGCCACGAACGAAAGACGACGTGACGAAGATCGCCGCGAAGTGGGCCGACGAGCTCACCGCGAGCGCCGAAGCCCGGGGACTCGAGGCGGAAGCGGTCGTCCGATCGGGAACCCCCGCCGACGAGATCGTCGAGTACGCGACGGAGATCGACGCCGACATGATCGTCATCGGCACGGCAGGTCGGAGCGGCTTCGAACGGCGGATCCTCGGGAGCGTCACCGATAAAGTCGTTCGAACGGCCCCGCTTCCGGTCGTGACGGTCCGCCCGGACGGGAGCGTCGACGCCGCCTGAGCTCCCGCGTGCCGACGATGATCGACGGGGACGCGCCAACCGGTCGGCGGTGATCGCCGCCGCAGCCGCTACTGGAACCGCTCGAGGACCGCCTGTGCGGTCGGTGACGGAAGCCCCATCTCGGGCACGTACTTCATTCCGAGCAGACCGCCGAGAATGACGGCGACGGAGAAGACCGACACCAGCAGATTCGCGAGTAGCCAATCGAACGAGAGCCCGTACAGCACGTGATTGAACGGCGCGAACAGCCGAACGCCGCCGGTCAGGAAATCGAAGAGGATGTGCGAGCCGTAACCGATGGCGGCGGCTCTCCAGGGACCGAAGTACGAGAGTAAGACGACTACGACTACCGCGGCGGACAGCGAGTGGGTTAGTCCTCGATGGGTCCACAGGACGCCGTCGACGTAGCCGAGTTCGACCAACGGATGGAAGACGACGATGTCGATATCGGGGAAGGCGGCGGCCAGCGCGGTCACGAGGTACGGTTCGGGTCGTCGCGACCGGAACACGATCAGAACCAGCGCGAGACTGACCAGGATGTGCGCCCCGTCGGCGACCATGTGCAACAGTAACACGATCCGTCGACGGATAAGCTCGCGGACGGCACTCGCCACTGAACGGCGTTAGGACTGTCCGGTCCGGAGAGACTGACTCGAGAGAACGGAGACGACGCAAGAATCGAGACCCGTGTGCCGACGACCCGCGTCGATCGGCCTCGCTGGGGCCTACCCGAACTTGCCGGTAATGTAGTCCTCGACGCGATCGTGCTCGGGGTTCTCGAAGATCTTCTCCGTGTCGTCGAACTCGACCAGCTCGCCGCCGGTGAGGAAGACGGCAGTCTTATCGGAGATTCGCGCGGCCTGCTGCATGTTGTGGGTGACGATGACGACCGTGTACTCTTCGGAGAGATCGTCGATCAGGTCCTCGACCTGCGAGGTCGCGACCGGGTCGAGCGCGCTCGCGGGCTCGTCCATCAACAGCACGTCGGGATCGACCGCGATCGCGCGTGCGATACACAGCCGCTGTTGCTGGCCGCCCGAGAGACCGAGCGCACTTTCGTCTAAGCGATCTTTTACCTCGTCCCACAGGGCGGCGCGACGGAGCGCGTCCTCGACGATCGCGTCGTAATCGCCGTCGATACCCTGGACCTCCAGTCCGTACGCGACGTTGTCGTAGATGCTCTTGGGGAACGGGTTCGGCGCCTGAAACACCATTCCGATCTTGCGACGGAGCACGACCGGATCGACATCATCGTCGTAGACGTTTTTCCCCTCGAACAGCAATTCCCCGTCGATCCGTGCGGCGTCGACGAGGTCGTTCATCCGGTTGATACACCGGAGGAACGTCGACTTTCCGCAACCGGATGGCCCGATGATCGCCGTAACCTGCTTTGCTGGGATCTCGATGTCGATCGACTGCAGCGCCTGCACGTCGTCGTAGTAGACGTCGAGCGATTTCGACTCGATGACGGTCTGACTCGCGCTCGAGGGCGTACCCGAACGACCGTCGACATCGATCGACGAGTCGACCAGGGGCTCGCTCGTCGGATCGGAACCGTCGAGATCGTCGCTCGCGAGGTCCGCTCGCCCCTCGTCGGTCGGTTGGGTATCGGTACGGCTGTTCGGGTCAGTCATAGGATCTTGTGACATGGGTCAGTCTCGGCGTTGATACTTGTTACGAATGATGATGGCAGCGCCGTTCATCAGCAGTAGCACGACCAGCAGCGTGACGACGCCGGCCGCCAGCACGCCGTGTCGGAACGCCGCGTCGATCTCGCTCGACCAAGTGTAGATCTGGCGAGGCATCGCGCTGAACTTGTTCGTGAACGAATTCGGGGCGAGCCGGACGACGGCCGGTGCGCCGATGAGAAGCAGCGGCGCCGTCTCGCCGATCGCCCGTCCCATCGCGAGGATGTTCCCGGTCATGATCCCCGGCAGGGCCTCCGGGAGGACGACGTTGCGAGTCGTCTGCCACTTGGTCGCGCCCATCCCGTAGGACGCCCTCCGCATCGAGTCGGGGACAGCGCTGATCGCCTCCTGCGAGGAGATGATAACGATCGGGAGGATGAGCAGCCCGACGGTAAACCCGCCGACCAGTGCGGTCCCGGAGCCGAGGCCGCCCCAGCGGATGAACAATGCGAGTCCGAGGACACCGTAGACGACCGACGGGACACCGGCGAGGTTGCCGATGTTGACCTCGATCAGGTCGACGAGGCGGCCCCATCGGCCCCGTTCCGGCGCGTACTCCTCGAGATAGATAGCGGCACCGACGCCGACGGGGAACGCGGAGACGATGATCACGAGCAGCATCATCACCGAGCCAACCAGCGGCGGGTAGAAGCCGGCGTCCTCGGGGGTTCTCGAGGGGGCACTCGTCAGGAATCCCCAGTCGAGCCACGAGTTCGGTCCGGCGAAACCGAGGGCGTCCGTCACGAAGACTCCGGCGACGATCCCGCCCGCGACGAGCAGCGGGAACGCGAGCCCGCTGACGCCGGCTCCGCGGCGAACGACACTCTCGACGTAGAGCCCGACGGGAACGGCAGTGACCGCGACGAGCAGCATCCAGACGAACGGATCGATGCCGACGACGGGCGCGGCACCGAAGCCGATCGCCGCCGCGAGCAGCGTCAGCACCGCCGCGGTAACGCCGGCGCGGTCGTCCTCGCGCTGTCTGCGCACGAACCAACCGGCGGCGACCGCGACCGGCAGGACGAACGAGGCGAACAGCGCGATCGATTCCGTGGGCAAGACGGGCAGCGAGAGAATGACTCTCGGAATCAGATAGAGCGCAAGAACCGGAACGGCGACGACCACGAGCAGTCGCTCGAGGTCAGCCGTCGGTCGTGCTCGGCTGTGCGCGTAGACGACGGTCCCGGCCACGAAGAGTGCGACGAGGATCGCGAGCCACCGATAGACACTGACGATGTGTTCGAACGTGATGAACACGCCGCCGGTGAGCAACAGCGAGACGACCGGGAGGCCGAGGGCGATAGTTGCGGTTTCGCCGGCGCGTGTGTCCCTCGTGTAGTAGTAGCCCGTTGCACCGAGCAGGGGGAGCACGACCGTCACACCGAACGTCAGTAGCCAGCCGCGGTCAGCCGTAAGCGGCTGGAAGGCGTCGAATGCGACGTACACGAGGAGGACGAAGACGGCCAGCAGGGCGAGCAACGTCGCACCCAGACAGAGCGCCTTGAACGCTTGGCCGCGAATCCGACTGACTGCTTCGTCCGTCCCGTACCAGCCCCCGGTTCCGGCCTGCTGTTCGGTCGCCATTAGCTGTACACCTCCGTCATCGCCTCGATTCCGATCATTGGTACTCCTCCTGATAGCGCGCTGCGACGTAGTCGCTCGCGAGGTTCATCGCGAGCGTAATCGCGAACAGTGTCAGTCCAAGGGCGAACATGCTCAGGTACGTCGAGGAGCCGCCGGTCGCGTCGCTCGTTACGGCGTTGACCATGCCGGCGGTCATCGGCTGTCCCGAACTGAGCAAGTTGTCGAGCGGGTTCGCGAAGTTGAACATCCGCGGTCGGAGCCCGGCGGCCATGACGACGATCATCGTTTCGCCGATCGCACGCGAGAGCGCGAGGATGAACGACGAAAAGATGCCGGAGACGGCCGCGGGGATGACGATCCCGGTCGACACCTCGTACTTCGTCGCGCCCATCCCGTAGCCCGCCTGTCGAAGCGAGTCGGGGACGGAACTCATCGCGTCTTCGGAGAGCGACGACACCATCGGAATGATCATGATCCCGACCATGATCGACGCGGACAGCAGGTTGAACGTGCTGACCGGGATGCCGACCCACTGGAGCGCGGGCGTCAGATAGACCAGCGCGAGGTAGCCGTAGACCACCGTCGGGATACCGGCGAGCACCTCGAGCGCCGGTTTCAGGACCGATCGCATCTGATCGCTCGCGTACTCGCTCAGATAGACGGCGGCCGCGACGCCGGTCGGAACCGAGACGAGTGCCGAGACGACGGTGATGATCAGCGTCGCGCTCACGAGCGGCCAGACGCCGTAGGTCCCGCTGTCGCCGCGGACGAACCACGTCGTGCCGGTGAAAAACTCCACCGGGGAGACCATGGTGAAGAACACGAGCGCGTCTCTCGCGAGCGTGACGATGATACTCCCCGTGACGAACACCGTCAGCGCGGCACAAGCGAACAGCAGCCACTTGTAGATTCGCTCTTTGACGACCTGACTCGACGATGATCGCGTCAGATCGACGTCTATCGATTGCTCACTCATTTCTCTGATGTGGGTGTCGTCGCATGGTGAATCGTTCGGTTCGCCGCGTCAGTTGACTGCGTTCTCGAGCTTCTCGAGGTTCGACTGGGCCTGCTCCTCGCTGACGGGGACGTAGCCGACGTCGCTGATGGTGTCCGTCGACGACTGCTCGAGGTAGAACTCGACGAAGTTGTAGACCGGATCGCGCTGGAGCGATTCCTTGCTGACGTAGATGTACAGGGGCCGCGCCATCGGGTATGCGCCCGACTGTGCGGCGTCGAGGCTCGGTTTGGTACACTCGCCGTTTTCGCCTTGACGGACTCCGACCGCTTTGATCCGATCCTGGTTCTCCCGATAGTATGCGTAGCCGAAGTAGCCGATCGAGTGCTGCGTCGTCTCGATTCCCTGAACGAGTTCGTTGTCGTTTTCGGTCGCTTCGTACTGCTGGATGTGGCTCCCAGCGTCGCCGATCACGTTGTTCCTGAACCAGTCGAAGGTTCCCGAAGTCGACGGCGGACCGAAACGCTTGATCTGTGCGTCGGGCCACTCGGAGTTGACATCGGACCAGGTCTCCGCACCGTTCTGTCTCCAGATCTGGGCGAGCTGGTCGTAGCTGAGACAGTCGATCGGTGAGTCATTGTTGACGGCCATCGTGACGGCGTCCTTTCCGATCTGGAACTCGATCGGCTCGACGCCGTTGTCCTGACAGTTCTGGAGCTCCTCGTCCTGAATCGGACGCGATGCGCCGTTAATGTCGGAATTTCCGGGGCAGAAGTTGTTGCTGAACCCGCCCCCGGTACCGGTCGGGTTGGTTGGGACGTTTACCTTAGGATGATCGTTCATGAACTCTTCGGCGAGCGTGTCGGAGACCGGGAACACCGTACTACTGCCGGTGACGACGACACGTTCACGATCCCCGCCGCTTCCGGCCCCGTTTCCGGTGTTCTCGGTACAGCCGGCCAGCGAGAGCGCGCCGACTGCGCCCGTCGCGGCGATAAACTTCCGTCGAGAAAACGAGCGAACCGAACGATCCATCTTGGTATCAGTCATCAGGTGAACGTCCGACTGTATATAGAAATACGATGCTATGTTAGCTATATAGTGCTACATACTGGGCCATAGCCGCGATCGGAGCCGGCCGACGAACAGAATAATCGAATTTGACCCCCTCTCTGGCACGAATAGGCAGTTGTGACGACGACGATCACTATCATAACCGATTACATAGCAGACTATAGCCAAATGGGACTATAGATCCACCCGAACTATAGTGGCTGCCCCGTGTGAACAAACCTCAATAACGTGCGACCCCACTCGTGCCATCAAAGCCGTCGATACGGGCCGATTCACAGTGGCTGGTCGTCTATTGATCCGCTGCGAGTTTCGACTGGTGGAGTTTTCGCCTCGAGCGATCGGTCCCGTCGACGTCTCGCCGACCGGTAGCCGAATCGGTTCGCTCAGGTCGACGGCACGACGAAGGGGACCCGCCGCAGAAAAAGACGACCGCTCGAGTACGATCGGCGCAGTTCGAAACCGACCGGACTACGCGCCCGTGATCTCCTCGAGCGCGCTCAGATTCTCGCTGGCCTGCGCCTCGCTCGAAGGGACGTAGTTGACCTCCTCGGCGATCCAGTCGGCGGTCGAGTTCTCGAGGTAGAACCGGACGAACTCGGAGACGACCTCGCGCTGCAGCGCTTCCTCGGATGGGTAGATAAAGAGCGGGCGTGCCATCGGATACGACCCTGTTTTGGCCGCCTCGAGAGTTGGCTCGGCGCAAGCGTCGCTCTCGCTGGCTTTGATCTCGAGCGCTTTGACGCGCTCCGCGTTCTCGGCGTAGTAGCCGTAACCGAAGTAGCCCATCGCGTACGGGCTGCCCTCGAGTCCCTGCACGATGGTCGTGTCGTCTTCCGTCCCGACGTAATCGCTGCGGTGGCCGGCGTCGCCGACGACGTTCGCGGTAAACCAGTCGTAGGTCCCGGAGGTCGTGTCGGGACCGTAGAGTTCGAACGGCTCGTCCGGCCAGTCGGAGTCGATGTCGGCCCAGGTCTCCGCGCCGCCCTCGCTCCAGACCCGCGCCAGTTGATCGAAGGACATGCAGTCGACCCAGTCGTTCTCGGTGCTGACGGCCATCGTGAGGGCGTCGCCTGCGATCTGCATCTCGACTGGCGTGACGCCGTTTCCGGTACAGTGATCCCGTTCGGCGGTTTTGATCGGCCGCGAAGCCGCGTTGATGTCCGCATCGCCGGGACAGAAGTGATTCTCGAATCCGCCGCCACTGCCGGTCGACTCGACCCTGACGGTAACGTTCGGGTGCTCGTCCATGAACCGATCGCGCATCGCCTGCGAGATCGGAAAGACGGTACTCGAGCCCGTGACGACGACCTCGCCCGAGAGTCCATCGCCGCCGGTTTCGCCGCCACCGTCGTCGCCGTCGGGGTCCGTTTCGTCGCCATCGTCGCTCTCGCTCGAGAGACATCCCGCAAGCGCGGCCGTTCCGCCTCCGCCGACAGCCACGAGGAGTTTGCGTCGCGATACGCTCTCGACGGACCGCCCGAACCGGTCGTTCTGCATCACGTGAAGGACTCGAAAGGCTATAAAAAAGGGATGCTATGAGACCTGTATAGTGCTCAATAGAGCCGTGTTCGAATACGCGATCGACTCGTTCGATGCGGTGGTCGATCGGCGGCCCGACGACTCTCGGTAGTCCACCGCGCGGCCGCGAGTGCCGACGCGCTTGAGCGTCGCTTACGTATCAGAAGAGCAGTTCGTCGCTGTTCTCGAGGGCGTACAGCGTCCGTGCCGCGACGTTGACGGCGTGGTCGCCGATGCGTTCGATGTCGCGAGCGATTACGAGCGTCCGCGACACGTCAGCGAGGAGATCGGACACTGACGGATCACCGACCGGATCGGACCCGATCGTCCGACCGCCGGTCGCGTCGATGCCCTCGATCCGAAGGTCGATACAGGTCCGGACGACGCGCTCGGCGACGCTGACACAGCGATCGTCGAGTTCGTCGTCTCGCTCGGCGACCGCGAAACAGGTCGCCGGCTCTTCCGTGACGAAGGCCTCGAGGGCCTCCTCGAGCAACTCGAGTGCGAGCGCGGCGGTCCGCTCGAAATCCACGTCGGGAAGCGGTGGCGACGATTCGGTCGCGTCTAAGGCGTACTCCGCCAGATTGGTCGCGAGATCGCCGACACGCTCGAGGTCGGTGGCGATCTTGAACGCGGCGACGACGATCCGCAGGTCGCCCGCGAGGGGCTGATAGAGCGCGAGCAGGTCGAAACACTCGCTTTCGAGCTCGAGCGAGCGGCGGTTGACGGTGTGATCGCCCTCGATAACATCGCGTGCGAGCGACCGATCGCCGGTAAACAGCGCGGTAAACCCGTCGGCGAGCTGCTCGTAGACGAGATCGCCCATCGTGACGACGGCCTCGCGGAGGCGCTCGAGGCGCTCCCGGTAGTCCTCGCGGGCCATCGCCTCACCCGAACTTACCAGTGATATAGTCCTCGACTCGCTGACTCCGCGGGTTCTCGAACACCTGATCGGTGTCGCCGTACTCGACGAGTTCGCCGCCGGTCAGGAAGACCGCCGTCTGATCGGAGATGCGGGCGGCCTGCTGCATGTTGTGGGTGACGATGACGACCGTGTACTCCTCGGCGAGGTCTTCGATGAGATCCTCGATCTTCGCGGTGGCGATCGGGTCGAGCGCCGACGCCGGCTCGTCCATCAGGATGACCTCGGGGTCGACGGCGAGACAGCGCGCGATGCAGAGTCGCTGTTGTTGGCCGCCGGAGAGGCCGAGCGCGTTGTCGCCGAGGCGGTCTTCGACCTCGTCCCAGAGGGCTGCGTTGCGAAGACACCGCTCGACCAGCTCGTCCTCCCTGTCCTTGTCGTCGCGTCCGAGCAACCGGGGAACCAGCCCACGCTCGAGGTCGCCGTGTTTTCGCGGGCCGTAGGCGACGTTTTCGCGGATCGACTTTGGGAACGGGTTCGGGTGCTGGAACACCATGCCGATGCGTTTCCGCAGTTCGACGAGGTTGGCCCCGTCGGCGTAGATGTTCTGCTCGTTGAAGGTAACATCCCCCTCGATACGAGCAGCTTTGATTCGATCGTTCATCCGGTTGAGACACCGGAGGAACGTGGATTTTCCACAGCCCGAGGGACCGATGAGCGCCGTGACGCTCTTCTCGGGAATGTCGATCGAGATATCTTTGAGCGCGTGGTCGTCGCCGTACCAGACGTTCAGATCCTCGACCGATAGGACCGGGTCACCTGGGAACGAATACTCGCGCCATTCCGCTTTCGTGCGCTCGTTGCTCTCACCGGTCGTCGTTTCGTCGCTCGACGGGGCTCCGTCGGAATCGGTTCGATCCGTTGCCGTGGTGGGAATGCTTGATTCTGTCATTGGTGTAGTTTCCTCCTGAAGTACCGTCGGCTCGCGATGCCCATCGCGAAGAACGAGAGGACGACGCCGAGCAAGACGAGCGCCGTCCCCCACCCGAAGGACTCCTCGGCACCGACGCCGGCGGTGATGATCGCGTACAGCTGATAGGGAAGTGCGCTCGCTCGCTCGAGCAGCGCGGGATTGGAGACGTGGACGAACGGCGGCTGGAGACCGACGCTAACCGTGAAACTGGAGAGAATTCCCGGAGAGGCGGTCGGGAAATTCGGCCCGTTGAGAACGAGCAACAGAGGTGCGGTTTCGCCCGCAATCCGGCCGACGCCCAGGATAATCCCGGTAATAACGCCAGGCATCGAGGCGGGGATGACGACACTCCGGATCGTGTCCCACTTCGAGACGCCCAGTGCGGCGCTCGCGTCCCGATACTCGTCGGGGACGGTCTTCATGGCCTCCCGACTCGTGATGAGCACGAGGGGGAGTAGCATGAACCCGAGTACTAGCTGCGCGGCGAAGATGGAGGGCGTGCCACCGAACCGTGGCACGAGGAACGCGAGGCCGAACAGACCGAAGACGATACTGGGGGTGCTCCAGAGACCGTTTGTGGCGATGTCGACCGCGCGGGTGAAGAGGCTATCCTCTGCGTACTCGGTCAGGAAGACGGCGGCACCGACTGCCAGCGGAACGGCGAAGACGACGGCCCCGAGGACGATCCAGATCGTCCCTAGCATCGCCGGCATCACGCCTTTCTGGATGCCGAGGCCCTGCGACGGGTTCATGACGAAGGGCCAGTCGACGGCTCCGCTGGCGGCGATGCCAACGGTGCCGCCGACCGAGTCGCCCGTGGCGATAGCGTGGAGACAGCAGACGACGAACGTCACCGCAGCGATGCTCGCGGTCCACGTCAGCGGCGGGATCCACGACGGGAGAGTGCGCCCGGTAAATCGTGCTCCCCAGGTCGCGACGAGAGTTATCATCGAAACGCCGCCGACGACGATCGCGACTATCGGAACGATCCCGATACCGCCGAGCGCGAGGGACGTTCCGACGAGGAACTCGATCAGTACGATCGCACCCATGAGCCCCAGCACGACGCGGAGAGCGCGGCTGAGAGAGTGACCGGTCTTCGTGTTGGGAGTCCACGAGCCACCCGACCGGCGAAGCACGTCCAGAAAGACGAGGCCGACCACGAGTCCCGGCAGCGCGCCGACGACGGCCGCTGGTTCGATCGTGACCGCGTATCCCGAGATGGTGTACTTCGTTGCGATAGCGGACGCCAGAACGACGCCGATGAGTCCAACGACGCTCGCCGCGGCGAGAGAGACGAACGAGACGAGGGTATCGGTGCCGTCCGCGGTCGCGGGGTTGACGTGTCCGTACCGGACCAGGGAGACGAGTACCGCCGCCAGGAGGAACAGTACCGTCGCGGCACTGACCGTGAGGTTCTCGAGTACGACCAGTATCCCCCGCTCGAAAACGAACACGAGGAGGAACAGGAGCACCGAGAGCGTGAGCAGAACGACCAGCGAGATCAACAGGAACGCCCCGTTTTGTCTGCCGCGTGTTCCGAATCCCGCGTAGGCAGTCGCGCTCGACTGACCAGTGAGGAGACTCCCGATTAACACCAATAAGGGGATCGCGAGCTGGCCGGGAATGGTGGCATCAAACGCCGCTGGTTGCCACGTCCACGTCGGAGATATCACACCGGTCAGGACGAGGACGCCGACGAAACTGACGAAGGTTGCAGCGGGTACCGTCGCGCCGAGGTCCTCGCGTGCGGTGATCGTGAGATAGGCGACGAGCAGCCCCACGAACGCGGCGACGAACCATCCGAGTGCGCCGAGTCCCAGCGTGTTGCCGGCGACGAAGGCAGCGGTGATCGTCCAGAGGACCGTCTGACTGCCGACCGTGCTGAGAGCCGGCGAGCGGTCGGGAGTCGTTCGAACGCCGCTCCACCGCGAAAACGCGCCGAGCGCTCCGGTCGCCGACCCCAGAAAGAGCAGCGCACCGCCGAAGTAAATCGCCGTTGGCACGCCGCTTACCGTTCCATCGATTGCGATCCACTCGAACAGTACACCGATGCTGAGCGTGAAGGCCACGAACGAGCCGATGACGACACCGATCGCCATCCGTTCGTAGGTCGTTCCGCCGGTCTCGACGAGACGGACCTCGTGCGCTCCGCTCATTGACCGCCCTCCAGTTTACGATGCATTCGCTGTTCGATGAGTTCGGAGGCGATACCGAGTCCCGTCACGATGATCATCAAGAGGACACCTGCTGCGAACAGCGCGCTCCAGAACAGCTGTCCGGGTGTCACGTGCCCGTAGCTAGAGGCGATAAACGTCGTCAACGTTTCCGTGCTATCGAAGACGTTGTACAGTTCGGGCTGGGGCAATCGGCGACTGTGTGAGATCATGACCGTCGCAGCCATGGTCTCGCCGATCGCCCGGCCAATCCCCAGCAGAACGGCCGCAGAAACGCCCGAAAAGGCGGTCGGGATCGAGACGCTCTTCATCGTCTGCCATTCCGTCGCACCCATCGCTATCGAGCCGTCTTTCATCGACTCCGGGACTGCCGACAGCGCGTCTTCGGCGACGGAGATGACCGTCGGAAGCGCCATGAAACCGATCACGAGACCGATGGCGAACAGCGCACCGGGATTGATCGAGAGCAAATTGCCGACGTACGGGTTGATAACCGTGAATCCGATGAATCCGTAGACGATCGACGGAATACCAGCCAACAGCTCGATAGCCGGCTTGACGATCTCTCGCAGCCACTCCGGTGCGATATCGCTGATAAACAGCGCGCCTGCGACCCCGAACGGGGCCGCGACCAGAATCGCGATGACCGTCGTGAGAAGGGTTCCCCAGAGCATCGGGATGAGCGAGAATTGCCCCTGCGCGGTGCTCCACTCGTTCGAGCCAAACGGCGATATGAGGTCGAGCCCGGCGTGGCGAAACGCCGGAAGTGCCTCGAGCACCAGAAACGCCGCGATGAGCCCGAGCGTGGAGAGCGTTGCAGCCGTCATCAGGAAGGTCACGACCTTCGCCGTCAGCGCCTGTCGGGCGACCCAGCCGACGCCCGTGGCCAACAGGAAGCCGTACAAGAACGTGACCGTCCACGCCGACTGAACGACAAATCCGACGAACGCCGCGATGATCAACAGTATCTGTACCGTCGCAAGGAGCAGACTTGGCCGGTCCAGTTCCGCCGCCGTCCGGTACAGCGACAGCGCCCGGCGCCGCGTCTGCGACGCTGCTTGCGTTATTGTCGTGCGTATATCCACAGTCTCAAGCATGATAATTTAAGATCCCCAACCTGAGCGGAGTCGGACCGACCGAGAACCGGTCGGACGCGCTGGAACGCCTGTTAGGCCTGGTCCGCGAGCTTCCCTCGCTCCTCTTCGCGGCGCTCGGGCGGGAGCTTGAAGTAGTTGTTCGGCTCGACGAAGTTCGTCTGCCCGAACTCCGAGAGGATCATGTTGATGAAAGCGCTCTCGCGTTTGTCGGTCCCGTCGTAGGTGTAGCAGTGAAGATCACGGCTGAGCGGGTACCCCTTCGCACCGAGGTTCTTGCCGTACTCGTAGAGGGTGCCGTCCAGCTCGAGGCCGATCGGCGGCGTGGCGCCGTCGGGCTCGACGAACGCGAGCGCGATGTAGGCGATCGCGTTGTCGTTTTGCTCGACGAGGGTCGCGACCTGCTGGTTTTGTCCCTTCCGGGTGTCAGGTTCGATCGGCGCGTCGGGGTCGCCGTAGAGGTTCGCCCGGAACGCCGTGTCGGTACCGGAGTCTTCCGCGCGGCCGATCGCGTAGATCTCCTTGTCCGGTCCGCCGATTTCGCTCCAGTTCGTGATCTCCTGTTTGTAGATTGCACGGAGTTCGTCGCCAGTGACCTGAGTGACGCCAGCATCCTTGATCTCTCGGCTTACGACGACCGGCTGGCCGTCGACTGCGACCACGTGGTCGACGATGTTGTCTAGCTCTTCGTGGTCCGATCCGAGGATGGATTCGGCCGTCGAACTCGCGTCACCGATGTCGACGCGCTCGTTGATGACCCCCTCGACACCCGTCCCGGAGTGGCTCAACGCTACCTGCGTCGGGAACGGCGGAACGCTGCGTTCTTCCGTCGGTTCGAAGCCGTAGAGGCCCGCCCAGTAGTCCGCGAGGTTCTGGTCCGTATCGATATCGTACTGACCTGGTCCCCAGTACTCCTGATCGTCCGCCGGCGGATTCCCGTTCCACAGCGAGTCGGCGTCGTTGGTAATTGGGTAGACGGTCGACGAGCCGTCGGCCGTCAGCGCCTTGGTGCCACCGTCCCCTCCTCCGTCGCTCCCGAGGCAACCGGCTGCTGCCATGGTACCGGTGACACCGGCCGCAGCGATGAACTTCCGTCGCGATACTGCGTCGCGTCCGAACTGGTTGTCTGCCATCACGAGGTTGATTCGAGACGGTATAAAAAAGGGATGCTATGAACCATATATACCGATCAGTGGACACATATTCCTATATAGTTATATGTTGGCGATTGCGGTAGCGGCCGAACAGGTGCCGTCCAGTGGTGAACCGCGACAGGTTCGGCCGGTTCATCGTCGGGTAACCGAGCGGTGCCGTCTCGAATTCGGGCGCTATCGGTACAGCTACTGTCGGTCGGCAGCGAGCAATCACGCGATCGACCGCGGCCGATACCCATCATCGGTGACTCGCGGGTGCGGGACGAACGCTATAGGATAATCTGCCGATCTCGGTATTCGTCTCTCCACACCGGGTGCCCCCGCTCGCAAGGGGGAACCCCGAGTGACTACCCATAACTATATACTGCTATTTTCTACTCCCCCATCAACCGTACTCGTATACACTCCTCTGATCGACGCCCGGCCAGAAACGGGGCCACAACGCTTCTCTACCGACTACCCGACACCTCTCTATAGATCCACGTATATTTATGTTCGATCGGTCGAAAGCCCGTCTCATGGAGACGCGAAAGGTCCAGGTAACCGGCGGCTCGACGTACACGGTCTCCCTTCCGAAGACGTGGGCGACCAAAAACGACGTCAGCGCCGGGACGACCGTCGAGTTCTACCCGGAGGACGATTCGCTCTTACTGACGCCCCGCAGCGAGACGGACCGACAGGAAGGCTCGCTGGATATCTCGAGTCTCGAGGGCGAGCGGCTGACCCGGGCCGTGATGACGATGTACGTCAGCGGCTTCGACATCATCCGCCTCGAGGCCGGCCGCATCACGACCGACCAGCGCCGGGCGATCCGCGACGCGACGCAAGGACTCGTCGGCGTCGAAGTGTTAGAGGAGACGACCGACAGCGTGGTCATTCAGGACTTACTCGACTCCTCGGAGCTCTCGATCGTCAACGCCGTCACGCGCATGCGCCTGATCGCCCAATCGATGCTCGAGGACGCCGTGCGGGCGCTGATCGAGAACGACGACGACATCGCACAAGACGTGATCGAGCGCGACGACGACGTCGACCGCCTCTGGCTCGTCGTCTCGCGGATCTTCCGCGCGACGCTGCGTTCCCCGCGTGCGGCCGAGGAACTCGGCGTTCCCCGCGAGGACTGCTTCGACTTCCACTCCAGCGCCCGCCAACTCGAGCGGGTCGCCGATCACGCGGCCAAGATCAGCAATCTCGCGCTCAAACTCGACGAGATCCCCCAGGAGGTCGCCGACGGGCTCGAGGAGTTGCAGGCGGACGCCTCTACGGTCCTCGAGAAGTCCATGGACGCGCTGTTCGCCGAGGAAACCGGGGAGGCAAACCAACTTGGTCACGAGGCTCGAGAAGCCGTCCTCGAGATCGACGAGCACACGCGCCAGATCGACGACACCCTCCGTGACCTCGATCCCGTTCAGGCGCAGTCGCTGGGGCTGATCGTCGACTCGCTGTCCCGCAGCGCCGACTACGGCGGGAACATCGCCGAGACGGCGCTGCAAAAGGCCGCACCGCGTCCATAATCTGCTGGTGGCTCGCAGATAACCGACGCTCGGCCGCGTTCACGTCGCCCTCCTCCGGGAACGCTTTTTAAGCCCCACTGCGAAAGGAAAACGATGGAACTCGACGATCATGCCGAGGATCTCGCCTCCGACCTCGGTGTTGACAAAGAGGAGGTCAAAGACGACCTGCAGAACCTCGTGGAGTACAGCGTCCCGATCGACGAAGCCAAACAGAGCCTCCGACGGAAGTACGGCGACGGGCAAAGCGGCGGTGGCGGCACGCCGTCGGCGAAAGACATCGCCGAGATCACGCCCGAGGACGGCAACGTCACGGTCACGGGCGTCGTCCTGACGGCCGGCGAGCGGTCGATCCGCTATCAGGGCTCCGATCACGTCATCGTCGAAGGCCGACTGGCCGACGAGACCGGCGTCATCGACTACACCGCCTGGGAGGACTTCGGCCTCTCGCCGGGCGATACGATCACCGCGGGCAACGCTGGCGTTCGCGAATGGGACGGCGAACCCGAGCTCAACCTCGGCGAGAGCACCTCGCTTTCGTTCGTGGACGACCCGCTCGAGGTCCCCTACGAGACCGGCGGCGACGCCCAACTGGCCGACCTGCGGACCGGCGACCGCGCGGTCACGATCGAAGTCTCGGTCCTCGAGTGCGAGCGCAAGACGATCGACGGTCGCGACGGCGAGACAGACATCTTGAGCGGCGTCTTCGGCGACGAGAGCGGGCGGCTCCCCTTTACGAACTGGGACCCCGCGCCGGCGATCGAAGACGGCGGTACGGTTCGCATCGAAAACGCCTACGTCCAGGAGTTCCGGGGCGTCCCCGAGGTCAACGTCTCCGAGTTCTCGACGGTCTCCGCGCTCGAGCGCGAGATCGATGTCGGCAGCGACACGACGACCATGAACGTCGGCGAGGCCGTCCGCACGGGCGGCATCTACGACGTCGAAGTCGTCGGGAACCTACTCGCGGTCCGCGACGGATCGGGACTGATCCAGCGCTGTCCGGAGTGTTACCGCGTCATCCAGAAGGGACAGTGCCGGACCCACGGCGATGTCGACGGGATCGATGACCTACGCGTCAAAGCGATCCTCGACGACGGCACCGGCACGGTCACCGTCGTCCTCGACGACGAGCTGACCGAGCGGGTCTACGGCGGCACCTTGGACGATGCCCTCGAGCAAGCCCGCGAGGCGATGGACCAGGAGGTCGTCGCCGATACGATCCGCGAGCGTATCGTCGGCCGCGAGTACCGTGTGCGCGGTCACCTTTCGGTCGACGAGTACGGCGCGAACCTCGACGCCGAGACCTTCGAGGAGAGCGCGGACGATCCGGCCGCCCGCGCGACGGCCCTGCTCAAGGAGGTGGACGCATGAGCGCGAACGGCGACGGCGACGACGAGATTCCGGGTAGAGAGATCGCGTACCGACTGTTCGCGGCCGAGTACGACGATGCCTCGCTGTCCTACGCCGAAAGCGACGAGGAGCGGGCGCCGAACTACGTGATCTCGCCGACCGGCGCGCGACTCAACCGCGTGTTCGCCGTCGGGACGCTGACCGAAGTCACGTCGGTCAACGACGAGATGGTCCGTGCCCGCGTCGTCGACCCGACCGGCGCGTTCGTCGTCTACGCCGGCCAGTACCAGCCCGACGAACTGGCCTTCTTAGAGCAGACCGAGCCGCCGGCGTTCGTCGCGGTGACGGGCAAGGCCCGGACCTTCCAGCCCGAGGACTCCGATCGGGTCTACACGTCGATCCGACCGGAGAGCATCGCGACGGTCGACGCGGACACCCGCGACCGCTGGGTCGTCAGCGCGGCCGAGCAGACCATAGAGCGCGTCGGCACTTACGCCGCGGCCGTCCGGATAGACGCGAGCGGCGAGGCGCTGACCGACGCCCTGCTCGAGGCCGGCGTCGAATCCGGCCTCGCGGCCGGAATCCCGCTCGCGCAGGACCACTACGGGACGACGCCGTCGTATCTGGCGGCGCTGCGCGACTGTGCGCTCGAGGCCTGCGAGGTCGTCGCTGGCGACCGCGATCAGGTGAGTGGACTCGACCTCGCGCCCGACGCGACGAGCCCCGAGTTCGACGCGACGTTCGAGTCACTCGCCGATTTCGGTGTCGACGCCGACGCGCTCGAGACCGGCGGCGAGACCGAATCCGTACCGGAATCGGAGCCGACATCGGAGCCGGAGCCCGCGGCGGTCGCGACCGGCGGCGAGACGGCGACCGCATCAGACGGAGCGTCGGGCTCGGCGGCCGGCACGGCAACCGCGACGAGCGACGAGGGCGAAACCGTCACGGTCGACGCCGCCGAACCCGAGGCGGCATCGGCGGGCGTCGAAGCCGACGGGGCGGCGAGCGAGGCCACCGAGTCGACCGACGACGACATCGAAACGACGGCTGACGACGCGGCGTCGGACGACGACGCCGCGACGGACGACGACCTCGGCGATTTCGACGCCGGCTCCGACGACGGCGGGATGTACGAGATGGACGACGAGGAGCGCGAAGAGCTCGAGGAGCAGTTCGGCGCGGAGTTTACGACCGGTTCCGAAGTCGACGACCCCGGCGAGGCCGATATCGACGTGCCAGAGCCCGACGAGCCGGCGGCCGACGACGAGGACGAACCGGCAGCGAGCGAGCCCGAACCGGCGGCCGACGACGCCGGCGAAACCGAATCCGCCGAACCGGACGACGAACTCGGTGCGCCGCCCGAGTCGGGACTCGAGGCCGCGGAGACCAACGAATCTGACGAAGCCGAGGCCGACGCGGAACCGGACGCCGCGGCTGAGGACGAATCGACGGACAGCCTCGAAGCGGACGCCGACGATGAATCGACGGACGATACCGAGGCGGGAGCCGAGGACACGGAGCCGGCCGAAGACGTCGATCTCGAATCCTCCGTCGTCGAGACGATGGAAGACCTCGACGATGGCGAGGGGGCCGATCGGGACGAACTGATCGAGACCGTCGCCGCGGACACCGGCGCGTCGGCCGAGGAGGTCGAAGACGCGATTCAGGACGCGCTGATGGGCGGCCAGTGTTACGAGCCCGACGACGAGACGCTGAAAGCGATCTGACTCCGCGATGGGCGACGACTCCGGCCGATCGTCTCCGTCGGGCCCGCGGTCGCCGTCGGCGCGTCCGCTGGTCGAACCGCTCCCCGGCGAACCCGCCGCGACCGCGACGATCGACGACGAGCGCGCGCTGTTCGTCGCCGACTACCACGCCGGCTACGAGGCCGGCCTGCGCTACGAGCGTGGCGTCGACGTTCCCAGCCGGGCGGCGGCTCGCCGCGAGCACTTGCTGTCGTTGCTCGAGCGGGTCCGTCCCGATCGGTTGGTCGTGCTGGGCGATCTGATGCACTCGATCGGCGACCCCGGCGGAGCCGAACGCGGCGAGCTCGAGGTGCTGTTCGAATCGTTCTCCGCCGAGCTTTCGGTTACGGTCGTCAAGGGCAACCACGACGGCCGGATCGAGACCTGGCTGGCCGACGGCACCGATATCGACGCCTCGGTCACCGTCGAACCCGGCGCGGGCGTCGCGCTCGGCGATGTCGGCGTCTGTCACGGCCACACGTGGCCCGCACCGGCCGTCCTCGAGCGCGAGGTCGTCTGTCTGGGCCACGAACACCCCTGCGTGCGACTCGAGGACGAGGTCGGCGGCAGCCGTGTCGAACGCGCGTGGCTGCGCGGTCGGCTCGATCCCGACCCGTTTCGCGACCGACCCGAATACGAGGACGTATCGTGGCTCGAGGAGGCGACCGAGTCGCCGCCGCGCGTGGTCGTCGTCCCGGCGTTCAACGACCTCGTCGGCGGGACGTGGATCAACGTGACCGGGCAGTCGTTTCTCTCGCCGTTCCTGCCGGCGGGACTGGCCGCGGGCGAGGCGTATCTGCTCGACGGGACCCGACTCGGCCCCTACGAGTCGGTGTGATCGGATCGACCGATCGGGTTTGCCGGGTCTATCGGCCGGGCCCTCAAGCCGACTCCCTCGTCGCCCTCGTCAAGGACGGTATCGGATGTCGGTGAAAACGAACGTATTTCCGCGACAAAAGTCACTAGTGAATCATGTCATTCCGACAGCCGTCGGCGGCGACGTTCTCGGTCGTCATCGGAGGGTACGTCGGCCTCCTCGCGCTGGGCGTGACCGGCCTCGTACTGGGGACTGACTACGTCACTTGGTGGCCCGTGGCGGTCGGCGGCTCCGTCGGCGTCCTCGTGGCCGTCTGTAGCTATACGCAGGCTGGGCTCGCGACAAGGCTGGTCCGAGCGCGGCTGTATTTGCTCCCCATGGCGGTCCCGATACTCATCTTGTTTCTCGCGCCGGCGTTCGCGTTGCTCGGCAGTCACGGGTACGAAGGCTGGGTGATGAACTGGCTCGCCGAATTGTTCGTCGCCAGTCTCGCGGGCGGGCTCGTCTTCTTCGTCACGGTAAACCGCCACGTGGCCTTCCTTCACGAACGGGAATCGGTCTTGGTCGAGTGGACCGCACCGCCGGACGCGCGATATCGGCGACTTCTCCGAGCGAGCAAGTTCGTTCTGGGCTGTAGCTGTCTCGTGGTCGGGTTCGGCCTCGTCGTCGCCGTCGAGACGGAGATTAACCTGCTTCCCGCGTTCGGTGGCGCGGTACTCGGACAGGCACTCACCGTCGGCCGACCTCGAACCTACACGCTGTTCGAAAGCGGCCTGTGCGTTCACCAATCGAAGACGATCGGTCACCAGTTCGTGCCTCGCTCCCAGTTGCGGGCCGTCGATCTCGGCGAGGAACGACTCGAGATCGACCGCGGGCTCCCGTGGCCGCTCCCAATCCGGTGTGCCACGGGGGCGATGGCACGTCCGGATCGGGTCGCGGACGCGATCGTGCGATCGCTCGAGTCCGATCACGAGGCGGCGTAAGCGACCGCCGCCTCGGTCGAAGCTACCGCTGTACCGTTTCCGACCTGATCTCGTCGCCCTCGCGCCACTGATAGTAGTAGTACTCCGTGCCGGCGATCTCCGTCACCGAGACGCTGGCCCGGTCCGGGACGCCGTCGGGATACGCGTCCGGCTCGTCGTCCGCCGGCGTCGATTCCCCCTCGTCTGTCGCTGCCCGTTCCTCCTCCCATGCTGCGAGCGCCTCGAGATACCGCCCTACCGCGCGGAGTGTCTCCGGATCGCTGTCCTCGAGTTCTCGGAGGGCCTCCCGGCCGGCCCGGTCCAGCGCCGCCGGTGGCGTCGGTCGGTCGTCAGCGGTCATGTCCATCGATGGCCCGTCGGGAACCTAAAGTAGCTCGCTCCGGACCGTCTCGATTTCCTTGATTTGTGCCGTGTTGACGGTGACTCTATTGAGACCTAGTATTCATTAATCCCCAACCACGTGTAGATTTATATACCAGAGTGAGGTCGATACTGATGACAATGACCTCACAAAAGCCGCACCCGACGACACGGATCGATCCGGTTCCCGACGACCTCGAATCGGCACGAGCAAAACTGGTGTATATCTACCTCGATGCAGCCGACGGTGCGACGGCCGAGGAGTTGGGCGAGATTCTGGCGATGAAGAAGATCAACATCCTGAGCGTTCTGAACTCGCTCTCGAGTGCGGGCTACGTTGAGCGACTCGACGCGGAGTACGTCGTCGCGAACTGATCGTCGAACGGGGGTGTCGGGAACGACGAAGTCGCTGCTATTTTCGGAGACGGGCGCGAAAAACGGGCGGCGTCGAACGAGCGGTACTGTCGGATACTGCAGGGGATCGCAGCGACTCAGAAGGTCTCGAGGTAGCGGTCGAGCTCCCACTGGGAGACGTCGACGAGGTAGTCCTCGAACTCCTGTTCTTTGGCTTCGACGAACTTCGGACCGACGTGGTCGCCCAGCGCGTCGTAGATGACCTCGTCTTCCTCGAGCGCTTCGACGGCCTCGCCGAGGTTGGTCGGGAGCGTGTCGATGCCGTACTCTTCGCGTTTCTCCTCGTCGAACTCGTAGATGTTCTCGCGAACCGGATCGGGGCACTCGAGGTCTCGCTCGATCCCGTCGAGGCCCGCGTGGATAAGCGCGGCGAGTGCGAGATACGGGTTACAGGACGGGTCGGGGAAGCGTGCCTCGACGCGCGAGGCCGCCGGGACGCGGGCTGCGGGTTTGCGGATCAGTGCCGAGCGGTTGCGGTCGGACCACGCGACGTAGACCGGCGCCTCGTAGCCGGGCACCAGTCGCTTGTAGCTGTTGACCGTCGGGTTCGAGATCGCCGTGATCGCCGGCGCGTGCTCGAGGATACCGGCGATAAAGGAGTGTGCGGTCTCCGAGAGGTCGAACTCGTCGTCGTCGTCGTGGAAGGCGTTCTCGCCGTCCTCGAACAGCGAGAGGTGGGTGTGCATTCCCGAACCGTTGATTCGCGGGATCGGCTTGGGCATGAACGTCGCGTGCTGGTCGTGTTGGGCGGCGATCGCGCGGACGACGGTCCGGAACGTCGCGACGTTGTCGGCCGTCGAGAGCGCGTCATCGTACTCGAAGTTGATCTCGTGCTGGCCGCGAGCGACCTCGTGGTGGCTCGCCTCGATCTCGAAGCCCATGTCCTCGAGGCCGTAGATGATGTCGCGGCGCACGTCGCTGGCGAGGTCTTTCGGCGCGAGGTCGAAGTAGCCGCCGTGGTCGCCCGTTTCCGTCGTCGCGCGGCCATCCTCGTCCTCCTCGAAGAGGAAGAACTCCGGCTCGGGCGCGGCGTTGACCGTATAGCCGAGGTCGTCGGCGCGCTCGAGGGCGTTTTTGAGGACGCGACGCGGGTCGCCCTCGAACGGTTCGCCCGTCGAGGTGTCGATGACGTCACAGATCATCCGAGCCGACGCGCCGTCCTCGCGGTTCTGCCACGGGAGGACGGCGAACGTTTCGGGGTCGGGTTTGAGACGCATGTCCGACTCCTGAATGCGAACGAAGCCTTCGATCGAGGAGCCGTCGAAGTAGATGCCCTCGGTAAAGGCCTTCTCAGCCTGGCGGGCCGGCACGGAGACGTTCTTGACCGTCCCCAGAATGTCCGTAAACTGCAGCCGCAGGAAATCGATGTTCTGTTCTTCGATTTCGTCCAGTACGTCTTCTTCCACACCGGTCAGATTTCCGTTCGTCATCTTCTACTCGCGTAGGCCAACGGATTCTAGTATTAAAGCTCTACTGTTGTGGGCGAGTTTCCGCAAATAGTCTCAAAAATGATCGTACGTAATTTGTAATATTCTATATTCGGACTATTGATGACGTTCTCTGAAAAAGTACCCTCTGAATTGGATACGCGTTTATCGGTTATCGAAATGCTTCACATCAGATCGTCCGCTCGAGCGGATCGTTCCGCTTCGATGGGACGCCTTCCGGGCGAGGCGATTAGCTGATATCGTGGCGACGCTGCCGCTCGGTCGTCGACCGAACGCCGACCAGTGCGGCCAGACTCGAGAGGCCGATGTCGACGCTCGCCCGCCAGATCGTCACCGACGTGCACACAGCTCGTTGCCACGCCGTGATCGGCTTCGGAGTCAGGCGGCCGGGTGCCGACGACGGAGCACACGGCCGCTCCGCGAGCGTGGTTCCGCAGACGGGGCAGACGTAGGCGACGTGGCGATCCTGCGAGCGCAGTTCCCAGTCGCCCTCGATGGGGGCAGCGTAGTCGCACTCCCAGCAGAACAGCGTCGCTTTTCGACGCGTCGGCGCACCGTCGGTGCGGTCGGATGCGGGCCGGGTCATCGCGCTGGGGTACGCGCGCCTGCTATAAAATCACCCATAGTCATCGATTCACACAACGCAGCCGTCCGGTGAATCGTCGCTTCGACACCGTTCGTCGATCCGAGCGATGGACGAGATCGGACGACTGCGGCCGGATATCGGTCTGTCGGTTGCTATCCCCGAACCGCCACGTCCGCCACAGGTTTCCCCGACCGGGCCGTACGCCGTGACATGACCGCGACCGACAGACCGACTCGGCTGGCGACCGGCGACGACCTCGACGCCTTCGTCGACTCCCACGACGTGGCGCTCGTGGAGTTTTACACCAGCGGCTGTGCGATGTGTCAGGCGATGGAGCCGGTGCTCGGAAACGTCGCTCGCGCCACTGCCGTCGCGATCGGGATGGTCAACCCTGGCGACGACATCGGACTCGTCGATCGGTTCGACGTCCGATCGGTGCCGACGCTGGTTCTGTTCGAAGACGGGGACGAGACCGCGCGGCTGGCCGAGGGGTTCCAGGGCGGCGACGCGGTCACCGACTTCCTGGCCGATCACGTCCCGACCGCCGTGGAGGCGGAGTGACGCCAGCGGCCGCGTGTCTCGAGTCGCGACGACCGACGCTCGTCCGTGAACGCTTATGGCCGCTCGCCGGCATGCAACGGCTATGACCGCGGGGGAGGGAACCGACCTGCTAGCGCTGCGCTGTGACGCCGTCGCCGATCTGACGAGCGCGGCGCTGGCCGATCTCCTCGAGTACGTCGATCCCGACCTGCTCTACGTCGTCCGGGAGGACACCGACGTTCGAGTCGCGAGCCGGCTCCGCCGCGCGTTCGACGGGCCGGTCGTCGCCGCGGCCGGTCCCGCCGACGTGCGACGCGAGACAGTCGCGGGCGTCTCGTTCGCGTTCGCAAGTTCAGTATCGCTGCTCGACCCCAACGAGGTGGACGGCCCAGAACGGTCGGACGCCGATTTCGTCGTCTGCGACGACATCGCGCCGACGACCGATCCCGTCGCGCTCGAGGCAACCCTCGCCGGCCGCGACGCTCTCGCGCGCTATCGGTCGCGGGCGAGCGAGTCGACGACCTTTCTCACCGGCGCGCTCGAGGCGAGTTACGACCACGTCTGGACGGCGACGGTCGACGGCGAGACCGTCCGGCTACCGGTGCGTGGCGTCGCCCCGCTGCGCCGGTCCGGCGCGGCCGAACTCGCCTGCCTCACCTGCGACCGGAACGGCGCCGCAGCGGTTTCGTCGGTGCCGGCCGACCGGTTCGGGCTGCGGGCGCTGGCCGGTGTCGGCCCGACGACCGCCGAGCGGCTCCGGGCGAACGGGTACGACACGCGCGCGGCCGTCGCCGACGCGACCGAGACGGAGTTGCGATCGATCGAGGGCATCGGCGACGCGACGGCTCGAGAGGTCGTCACCAGCGCCCGCGCGCTCGCGGAGTCACGCGTCGTCCGCCGGAGCGACGAGCCGGTGCCGCCGGTGGCCGAGGGGGCGACGCCGCTGTTCGTCGATATCGAGACCGACGGGCTGCAGCCGACGATCATCTGGCTGATCGGTGTCTACGACCCCGAGCGCGACGCGTACGTCGACTTCGCCGACACCGACCCGGGCCGGGACGACCCCGGCGCGGCGACTCGCGAGTTCGTCTCGTGGCTGGCCGCCGAGTACGACTCCCCGTCGCTCGTCGCGTGGAACGGCCACGCGTTCGACTACGAACACCTCGAGCGTTTCATTACTCGCTATGCGCCCGAGTACCGCGACTACTGGTCCGAGAACGTCTACAGGTACGACCTCTACGACTGGGCCGTCCGCCGGAACAACGCCGTCCTGCCAGGGCGGACGAACCGACTCGAGGACGTGGCCGCGGCGCTTGGCTGCGAGCGATCCGGGCCGGCGGCGGCCCTCGACGGGAAGACGGTGGCCGAGCGGGTTCGACGGCTGCTCGAGGCATCGAGCGACGACGCCGACGGCACAGACGCCGATGGCGAGCCGGCGAGCGCACCGACGATCGACTGGACGGCCGCCCGGAGGTACTGCGAGGCCGACGTGCGCGAACTGGCCGCGGTCGCCGACGCGATCGCGGCGGCCGAGCCGGCGACCGACGGGGATCGAGCGACCGACGGCGAAACGACCCAGACCGGACTCGCGGACTTTTGACCATGCCACCAGACGATACCGACACCACGATCGAGGACGGACTCGAGACCGACTCGGGCGGCCTCGCGCTGACCGCCGAAGAGTTGCGCGAGACGTACCCGTCGAAGCGCTACCACGGACAGCTTCACGAGACGTTTACGCTGCCGGCCGAGTCGGCCAGCCACGTGCCAGCCGAGGAGGTGTTGCCGTCCGATCTCGCGGCGCGCCTGCGGGTCGACCCCTGGAGTCACCAGGCGGCGGCGCTCGAGGCGCTCGCTGACGGCGAGAACGTCTGCGTGGCGACCTCGACGTCCTCCGGGAAGACGTACGTCTACGGGTTACACGTCGCGCGACGGTTCCGGAAGAATCCGGACGTCCGCGCGCTGCTCGTCTACCCGACGAAGGCGCTCAGCCGCGATCAGGAGCGCGAGTTGAACGATCTCTTCGACGCGCTCGGGCTGGACGTCACGGTCGGGGTCTACGACGGCGACACGAAACGTGAGGAAAAGCGGCGCATCCGCGAGGAGGCCAACGTCGTCATCACGAACGTCGCCGGGCTGAACCAGTACCTCGAGGGCCACCACCGCTGGGCCGCGTTCCACGCGAACTGCGAGCTGATCGTCGTCGACGAGGCCCACGCGTGGACCGGCATCAGCGGGATGCACGCCGCTTGGGTCCTCCGGCGGACTCGCCGGGTGATCGACTGGTACGGCGGCGACCCCCAATACGTGCTGACGACCGCGACGATCGGCAACCCGGCCGAGCATGCGAAGGCACTGACCGGCGAGCCGGCAGCGGTGATCGACGAGGACGGCTCGCCGAGCGGCCGCCGTCACCTCGCGTTCTGGGACCCGCCGATGGACGAGGACAGCGGTTGCGCCGCCGAGGGAAGCGAGAGCGCCGGGTGGTCGCCGAGCAAACGCCCGGCCACCGTCGAAGCGCCCGAGGTCTGGGCGCACTGCTGTTATCACGGCGTCCCCTCGTTGCTGTTCTGTGATTCCAGAAAAGGAACCGAACTGGCCGCCGGTCGCGCGCGCGAGTACCTCGAGAACCCGACGCTTCCCTACCACGGATCGACCGACCTCGCCGCGTACAACGCGGGCCACGGCAAGCGCTCTCGGCAGGGGACCGAGAACCGACTCAAGAGCGGCGACCTCGACGGCGTCGCGACGACCAGCGCGCTCGAGGTCGGCATCGACGTCGGCGGGATCGACGGCACCGTCCTGCTGGGCTATCCCGGCTCGAGACAGTCGTTCTGGCAACGGATCGGCCGCGCGGGCCGGGGCGAGCGCGAGTCGCTCTCGGTGTTCGTCCCCGCACACGCGACGCTCGACCAGTACATCTTGCGCCACCCGGCCTACCTCCTCGAGGAGGACCCCGAGAGCGCGGTCGTCGACCTCGAGAACAACCCCGTCTATCTGCAGCATCTTCGCTGTGCCGCTCAGGAGCTGCCGCTCCGGGGGGAGGACGCGGCTCGGTTCGGCGGGCGCGACCGCCTCGAGCGCGCCGTCGAGTACGGCCGGCGGACGGGCGATCTCGAGGGATCGCTCGCGGGCGGGGTGACCTACGCCCACCGGGACCGACCCCAGGACGGGATCAGTCTCTACGCGTCGGGCGGGAACGCCTTCGAGGTCCGGCTGGCCGGCGAGGGGTCGATCGATCACCAGCCGATCGGTCGCGCACGCGCGTATCGGGACTACCACGAGGGCGCGACGGTGCTCTATCGCGGCGACCAGTACGAGGTCGTCGCGCTGTGCGAGGACCGGCCCCGGCCGTTCGTCGAACTCGAGCCGGTCGACGTCGACTACTACACGCAATCCCAACGGCAGACGACGATTTACGACACTGAGGTCCGCGAGTCCCGCGACGTGGGACCGTTCCGGCTCAACTGGGGGTACGGCACCGTCACCGTCCGCTACGATACGTTTTCGAAACGAGAGATCGGCTCCGGCGACGTCCGCGAGGTCGGCCTCGAGACGGGCGTCCCGCCCCTGGAGATGCGCACGCAACTGTGCTGGGCCGAGGTGCCGGCCGCGGTCGAGCGGGCCGTGACGACCGCCCACAGCGACTACCGCAACGCCGACTGCGAGGACCTCCCGCCGCGGCTCCACGGCTACCTCGGCGGGATCCACGCCATCGAGCACGCGATGATCGGCGTCGCGCCCCTCGAGCTGACCGTCGACGCGGCCGACCTCGGCGGGCTCGCGACGAACCGGCTGCCCGACGGCTCCGACGCCAGCGGCTGGTTCATCTACGACGGCATCGAGGGGGGCCTTGGCTTCTCGCGGCGCATCTACGAGGAGTACGAGGCGGTCGCTCGCCGGGCGCGGGAGCTGATGACCGACTGCGACTGTGGGCGCGACGAGGGCTGTCCGGCCTGTCTGATGGACCCGCGCTGTGGCAACGATAACCGACCGCTGTACGCGCCCGCCGCGACCGACGTGATCGACGCGCTGCTGGGCGAGATGGATCGAATGGAAGCCACGGTCGAGTCGACTGCCAGCGAGGGCGGCGAGACCGATGGCGACGAGCGACGGCCGCCGGCGTCGGTCTCGTAGGCTACTCGTCGGGCTCGAGGTCGCTGGGATCGAGTTCGTCCGCAAGGTACCGCTCGCCGGCGTCGGTCAGTTCGTAGACGCCGGGCATGAGTTTCTCGAGCAATCCGTATTTCGTCAGCTCGCGGCAACGAAACGACGCGTAGTTCCCCCGCGCGAGTCCGTCTTCTTCTATCTGCGACGGTTCGAAGATCTCCTCGTCGGAGGCGAACAACTCGAGGATCGGTTTGTCGACGGGGTGCATCCACTCGGCGTCCGTCTCCTCGTCCGCGAGTTCACCCTCCGCGTCGGGGTCGCCCTCGCGTTCCGACTCTGGCTCCGATTCCGGTTCGGGGTCGGCGTCGGTCGTGGAGTCGTCCATTGAGGGACACGTTGCGCTCCGGCAAGGAACGTCTGTCGCTCTCGAGGCGGGCGGGCCGGCTACGAACGGTCCGGCGCGCCGTAGTCGACGTGGACGTTCGGCGTCCTCGCCGGCTCGAGGCCCGTGATCTCGCGGTCGACGAACGTCACGTCGGTCAGATCGCCCGAGAAGCGAAACGACACCGTGTCGCGCTCGACAGTTCCCTCGACCGTGGTCCCCGAGCGGACAGTCACGTGCCCGGTCCCCGTTTCCTCGGCCGGTTCGATCTCGCCGTCGACGGTGAGTTCGAAACTCGTGGGGGTCCCCTGACCGATGATCGTCAGCGTGTTTCGGTCGTCGTCCGCTTTCGGTCGCGTCGCCGCGATCGTCGCGGTCGCCGCCGTCTCGGTGCCGACCGGCGACGGGGATCGATCCCTCGGCTCGGCGGGCAACGGCGTACTATCGCGGTCGGGCGTCGCGCTCTCGCGTGTCATATGGTGGAGTCAGTCGGGGACGACAGTATAAGCCTTCTCACCGAGCGAACGGTCAGAACGGTCGAAATACAACCGCTCGAGGGAATCCCGAAACGGTGCGCGACAGTCCCCGCATTCTGTCGGCCGCTCGCGCGTCGAGCCTCAGGTCGACGGCGCCGCGAGCAGCGACTCGAACACCTTCTTCTGTGCCCGCCGGAGGTGCTGGTGAAACGTCGCCGGGGCGATGTCGAGCGAGTCGGCGACGTCTTCGCCGGAGGCGTCGCGGGGCCACTCGAAGAAGCCGGCGTGGAAGGCCGCCTCGAGGGTCGCCCGCTGTCGGTCGGTGAGCGCCCCCGAGAGGACGTCCCGGACCTGTTCGGCCGTCTCATCGCGACGCGTGATCTGGCGGTGTTTCAGCAGTTCCGCGGTCGGGTACGCCGTCTGGACGGTATCGATAACCCGACGGATATCACCGCCCGGTGCCTGATGGATCGTCATCCGGTAGTCGCCGTCTTCGATGGCGGCAGTTTCGATGGCCCCGCCGAGCGAGGCGACGGCCGACAGCACCGGGGGTTCCGAGAGCCGCAGTTCGAAGTGCCGCCGTCCGCTATCGGATCGGAACGTCACGTCGACCCAGTGGGGGATCGCGTCGACGAGGGCCTCGACGCTCTCGACGGCGTCCTCGGTTGTGGCCCCGTAGACGAGGTACTCGTCGTCCTCGATGGGGACCGTGTGATCGAGCGAGATCGTGCCGTCGGTCTCGAGGTCGATCCCGAGCGTCTCGAAGAGGTCCCGGATGCGGAACTCGAGTTCGACGACCTCGTCGCTCATCAGCGCCCGCTTGCGCTCGGCGGCGGCGATGGCGTGACCGACCACCTCCCCGAGTTGACCGATCACCGTCCGCTCTTGACCCTCGAACGCGTTCGGTCGCTCGGCGTACACGTTCAGGACGCCGTAGACGGTACCTTGGTGGGCGATCGGGATCGCCGCCGAGGAGCGGAAGCCGTACTGTTCGATGTGGTCCCGCCAGGGATCGTACCTCGAGTCGGTCTCGATGTCCTGTGACGTCTGGATCTCGCGGTTCTGAACGGCCCTCCCCGTCAGCCCCATACTGCGCTCGTCGTCCGGATCGACGGAGATCGTGACCTCGTCGAGATAGCCCTCGACGCCCGCTTCGACCTGCAGGTCGACCGTCTGTGAAGCCACGTCGACATCGCCGATCCAGGCGAACAGGTAGGAGTCGGAGTCGGCGAGGTGGTCGCAGACGACCCGCTCGATCTCTTCGCGCGTGGACTGGTCGACGACCGCCTCGGTGATGCGCTGAACCACGTTGTTCAAATTGTTGAGCGCGGCGAGTTGCTCGCGTTGGCGCTCGAGTTCCCGTTCGCGTTGCTTCTGCTCGGTGATCTCCTGTGACATCGCCATGGCGGCGAACGCGTCGCCGCTATCGTCGCGAACCGGGAAGAACTGGAACTGATAGGTCCTGCCGTCGATCGTGTCCTCGAACTCGGCGGCGTCTCCGTCGAGCGCAGCCTCGTACGGCGGGATGACGACCTCTGCGATCTGATCGGGGAGCGCGTCGTGCAGGTGTTCGCCCTCGAGGTCCGATCGCGTCATATCCGCGTTCCCCTCCGGCGTGCCGCCGAAGGTGATGTACCGGAGGTCCTCGTCGACGAGCGCAACGGCACCGTTGGGAAAGTTCTCGACCAGCGCTCGGTACCGCCGCTGGATTTCCTCGAGTTCGCGCTCGCGCTCCTTGCGCTCGGTCATATCAGTAAAGTATACAGACAGCCCCGACTCCGAGGGATAGAGCCGGACGGTCTCCCAGATCCCGAGCGGCTCGGAGAAGCGCTCGAAACTCATCGCGGTCTGGGTCGCCATCGCCGTCTCGAAGCGCTCGCGGATCGGGTCGTCGTCGGGGACGGGCAGCGCTTCCCAGACGATCTGGCCGAGCAGGTCCGCCTCGTCGCGGCCGAGGAGGTCCTCGGCGCGGTCGTTGACGTACGTGAACCGAAACTCGTCGTCGACCGCGTAGAACGCGTCGTCGACGCGATCGAACACCTCCTCGAGTTCGCTCTCCAGATCGTCGCGCTGGCGCTCGAGACGGCGAGACTGCTCCTCGAGTCGCGTGACGTCGGCCATCGCGACGACGACGCCGGTCTCGTCCGAAAGCGGCGTGGCGTTTACCGACAGCCAGCGGGTTCCCTCGTCGGGCGCGTCGACCCGGACGCGCTGGTCGATGACCGTTTCGCCGGTCGCGAGCGCTCGTGGGGCGGGTCGCTCCGGATACGGGACCACCTCGCCGTCCTCGTCGAGCAGCGGCCGGTCCCCCAGCACGTACGTCTCGGAGTCGTCCCCGCCGAGTCCGAGGTACTCGGTGAAGTGTCGGTTCACGCGCCGCGACTGGCCGTCGGTGTCGAAGACGCCGATCCCCGTCGGGCTGATCTCGAGGATCCGCTCCAGGAGGGCGTGTTCGCGGCGCAGCTCGCGCTCGCGTTCGCGCTGATCGGTCATGTCCCGGATGACCTTCGCGTACCCCTCGAGGTCGCCGTCGTCGTCGCGAATCGCGGTAATGGTGACGCTGGCCCAGAACCGAGAGCCGTCGGCTCGGACGCGCCACCCTTCGCTTTCGGTTGATCCCGTCTCGGCGGCTTCTCTCAAACTCGACTCGGGGACGCCCGCTCGCCGGTCCTCGTCCGTGTAGAACACGGAGACGTGTTCACCCAGCACGTCTTCCGGCGCGTAGCCTTTGATCTGTTCGGCCCCCGCGTTCCAGCTGCGGACGTGACCGGCAGCGTCGAGCATGAAGATCGCGTCCTCCTCGACGGCGTCGACCAGCGATTCGAACTTCGTTCGATTTTCCCGCCGCATGCGCTCCGTGTGCCTTTGCTCGGTGACATCATAGTAGAGTTCGATGCGACCGCCTGCGTACGCGCCCGACTCGATCGGCTCGCTTCGGTGCTCGAGCCAGCGCTCCTCGCGGCCCTCGCCCTCGGTCACGCGACACTCGAACCGTTCAGCGTGCGCGTTCTCCTCGTAGGTCGCCAGTACGGCGTCGGCAAATCGGTCGCCATCGTCGATCAGCGACGCGATGCGTTCCCGGACGAGTGTCGGTTTGTCCCGGCCGAGGACCTGCTCGCGCTCGAGCCCGAAGTAGCGCTCGGTCGTCTCGTTGAGCCACGCCACCTTGAACGCCTCATCGAGGACGAACACCGCGACTTCGGCGTCGTCGAGCACGTCGTCGATCAGCGACGCAGTGACGCCCTTCCCCGCTCCGGCGTCGCCATCCCGATCGGCCGCCGCTCGAGGCCGCCACCACACGCGTCCGCTCGCGCCGACCTTCTTCGTCTCGAGTTCGCCGTGATCGACGAGTCGCTCGAGCCGTTCGTACGTGCTCCGGCGACCGAGGTCGAGCCGGTCGGCCACCTCGGTCGTCGTCCGTGGGATTTCGCTCCCGTCGAAGATCGCGAGCGTCTCCCGAAGGCTCTCGGTCAGCGAGCGCGATGTCATTGGTACACACAGTGACTCAAACCGTATCAACCCTCCGCCGATGGAACCCAATCGAGGAGGCGACGCGAACGGGTCCACTGCTCGTTTCGCGGTCGCGTTTCCGCAGGCGAAACGGGACTGGCGGAGAAGACCACCTAAACACATCTAGTATACCCTTACCCGTGAACGGATACTGAATGGATACATGCGGGCCGACGATAGCCGGCCGGCACGACTCTCTCCATGACCTACCCTGCACACGAGGCGACGGAGAATCGACCGATGCTTCCGGACGGACTCGAGAGCCACCGTCACCGACTGCTCACCTCGACGCGGCGGCGACTGACGCTCGACGTTCTCGCAGGCGTCACCGAACCGGTCTCCCTCTCGGAACTGGCGACGGGCATCGTCGCTCGAGAGGACGGCGTCGACGCGGTCGACGAGGCGTCCGTCGGGCCCGTCTCCGTCGACCTCCACCACGTGCATCTCCCGCTGATGGCCGACATCGGGATCATCGACTACGATCCGGAAACGCGGCGTATCGAATCCTGTCCTACTCGAGCCGACTCACAGAATATGTAGACGACCGGCTGGGCTCGTCGCGTTCGTCCCGGCCGGTCACGTGTCGTCCCCGAGCAGGCCGAGGTCGGTAGCGATGAGGTCCGCGATCCGGTCGGCGACGTCGGGGTCGACCTCGGCGATATCGTCCCCGTCGTGAAGTTGCTCGTTGTGTCGGTCGATCGCGTCGGCGACGTCCGACAGCGGGACGCGGGAGGTCGTCTCGCAGGCGGAACAGACGACCGGCACGCGCGGACCGTCCTCGTCCGAGTCGCTCGTGTTCGTCATCTGTCGAGTGTCTGGCGGCGACCGTCAAAACCTAATTGGTTCCAGCGGCAGTCGGCCCAGCTTCGATGCCCGGTTTGATCCGGCGCTCGTCGGTGGGATGCCGAGACAACACAATTCCGGCCATAGATAGACCGCAGGGGTCGATGCCAGTGGTTGCCGTACCCGTTGGCCAGCGGTATTATGTTGGCTCGACCGGCGTATCCGGTAGACGGGGGTACGCCAGTCTGTCGGCTGACCGCTGCAGCCGTCTCGGTCCGTCTCGGTTACCCCGTCGCACACGGTACTCCACGGTTCCCCGGCTACACGATATCTGTAGCGGGTCCCTGTGCTTCGTCTCTCCTCACCGCCAGCACGAGTCGCGACCGTGGCCGGCCGCTCGACCGCCTCGAGCACGACCGCCGTCAGTCCGTGAAGGGGCCCGGTCAGCCTCGCACGCGAGCGAGGACCGCGACCGAGAGGGCGATACCGGCCGCGAGGACGCCGAAGCCGGGCATCTCGTCGCCACCGTCGGCTCCGGAGTCTGCCTCGCCCGTGAGCTCGTTGGAGCCGGTCGGCGGCTCCGTCGAGCCGTTGTCCGCGGTGTCGGACGTATTCGAGGGCTCGAGGCGTTCGTCGGCCGGCGCGTCGAGCTGGAGGACGACGACTGCCTGCGCGTGCGTCGCGTTCCGAGCCGCGTCGTAGGTCCAGCCGCCGCCGGCTTCCTCGTAGGGTTCCGCGGCCGCGACCGGATCGATGTCAGTGTCCCAGCCCTCGCCCTGGGGAACCTGCTGGATGTAGCCCGCGACCTCGATTCGGTCGGCGTACTGGCCGCTGATCTGCGCTTTGCCGTACGAGATGGTCGCGTCCTCGGGATTCCCGTGGAACTCGTAGCAGTGAGAGTCCATGTAGCCGTCGCCCTGCGCGACGTCCGGGCTAGTCCCGAACTGATCGCCGTCGAGCGGGAAGTCGTAGTGGTCGTTCATCGGGAAGTTGACGGTGATCGGATCCGCCTCGGAGTGCCACGTCGTCGCCCCACCGGTCGGGATCGTGACCGTCGTGTCCGGTACCGACTCGCCGATGACCGGCTCGCCGTTCTCGTTGACCAGCGTGACACAGATCTTCCCCGACCCGTCGCCGAGATAGGGGCTGCGATACTCGTCACGCGGGTTCTCGTAGCTCACCCAGCTCCCGTCCTCGGCCCGCGCCTCGAAGTAGGGGTCGCCCGGCTCCGGCGCGGGCTCGCGATACGCTTCCTCCGAGACGGACTCGTTCGCGTCCTGTGCGACGACTCCCCCGGCGCCCATCGCGACGAGGCTGCCGATTACGGCAAGTCCCAGCGCGAGCGCGAGGAGCGGGCGCGCTCCGCACACCATACGCTCGCGAACTCCTCGGTTCCCACGCATGGTTACGCCTCGTCCCCGAGTTCCTCGACATCGATTTCGGTCAGCGATTTCGTGGCGCGCCGACCGGAGCGGATCGCGTCGCCGAGTGGTTCGATCGTAGTACCGTCCCGCGACGATGACTGTCCTGCAACAGTACGGATCATCGCGCTGACGTACCGGATCACCTGTTCTATATATGAGCGTCGTACCTGGCGGTAGAGCGCCTCTACGCTGATTAGGAAGCCGTTTGGCCGTTTGGCCGTTTCCGAAGGTCGTGCGAAACGGACGGTAGTAATCGGCTGCTAGAGACACATCCCACCGGTCGACGGGACGCTACCGCCGACCGATTACAGCGTTCGCTGTCCGGCGGTCGCGTCTCGAGCCGAAAACGGTCGATACGCCGACCGCGCTATTCGCTGGTTCCGTCGGTCTCGTCCATCCTCGCGGCGACGGTCGTCGAACTGCCGACAAATAGTTGATGTGAGGTGCCGAGTGACGCTATGGATGTTGCCCCTGACGTAACACCATCGGCCGAACGTCGGCGACGGTCCGGGCTGTCGGACCCGACGGCAGCGGCGGGAAACTGGGGGTGGCCGCTGGCCTCCGCCAGCGGCGGCCGGACGAAACGAGTGGCTGGGCGTGCCCGGTAGAACACGGAATCGGTAACTCGCGTGATGGCTGGCACGAGGCGGAACAGACACGCCGGCTGAGCGTCGGCAGCCGAGGGGGATAACGCTGTATAATTTCCGAATAGAGGTCTATAGAGGTCGGTTAACCGACATCGACGGGGCGCACACGCCGGCCGGCCGCTTTTCAGACGGGTGGCGATACCTCCACGTATGAGCGACGACGAACGGAGCCACGACCGCGTCCAAGACCGCGCCAACGAACGCAAATCCGAGCGGGCGGCCCACACCGAGTCGATCCTCGAGGACGTCGAGCGCCACCTCGGCGAACTGGAGTACCCGGTCACCAGCGAGGAACTCGCCACCGAGTACGGCGACGAGCCGATCGACATGCCCAACGAGACGGAGTCGCTCGGAGCGGTCTTCGACCGGCTGGTCGACGAGCAGTACGATACACCCGAAGACGCTCGCGAAGCCGTCTACGGAGAGATCACGGGCGAAGCTGGTAGCCCGAACGAGGCCAACGCGGAACGCGACCTCGACGAACTCGACGAGGAGTCGCAGGGCTCGCTCGGCGAAAGCGGCGACAGCACGTACTGATCCACCGCGGGTCGCCCCCGGCCCGCATCGCCGTAATCGGTGGGCATCGCCCCGCTCTCGGGTGGATCATGAGAGCAGAACGGATTTACGTTCCCGACACCTGTTCCCGCGTATGGATTACGAATCGAGTCTCGACCGAGCGATGGACGACGTGCCAGACATCGGGGGCGACGAACAGCGACTCCAGATTCCCGACCCCCAGCCCCAGAAAGACGGCGCGTTCACGCGCGTCACTAATCTCGACGAGATCGCCGACGTCCTCTCCCGGGAGACCGAGCATCTCCACCGATTCATCCAGCGCGAGCTGGGGACCAGCGGCAAACTCGAGAACGGTCGCGGCCGATACAACGGGACCTTCTCCCAGCAGGACTTCGACGCGGCGATCGACGCCTACGTCGACGAGTACGTCCTCTGTTCGGAGTGTGGCCTGCCCGACACCCGACTCGTCCGCGAGGACCGCACGCCAATGCTTCGCTGTGATGCCTGCGGTGCGTTCCGGCCAGTCACCAAGCGCTCGACCAGCAGCCAGCAACAACAGCAACAAGACGCTGTCGAAGAGGGCCAGACCTACACGGTCGAGATTACCGGCACCGGCCGAAAGGGCGACGGCGTCGCCGAGAAGGGCAGCTACACCATCTTCGTCCCCGGCGCGGACGAAGGCGACGTGGTCGACATCTACATCAAGAACATCTCGGGCAACCTGGCGTTCGCCCGGCTCGACTGAGGCCGCGGTTCGCTCTCGTTCTCGATTTTCGCCGCTGCTCGGAAGCGGGTCGCCGTCGCGACGACCGCTCGCGGACCGCGAAGTTAAAGTCAGCTTGCGCTAGTCACGCGAACGTGGGAGTATCGTTCGACCTCTTTGGGACGCTGGTGACCGCCGACCGCCCGGACGACCCAGCCGCGGCCGTCGCGACCGAACTCGAGAAGCGGGACGTGGCGGTGCCCGACGACTGGGCAGACGCCTACGCGGAGCCCCACGTCGACGCGCCCGAGGGCGCGGAGGTACCGCTGCCGGCGCACGTCTCGCGGGCGCTCGCGAGCCGCGGCGTCGACTACGAACACAACGCGGCCAGACGCGCGGTCGTCGCGGCGTTCGATCCGGCAGTCGAGACCAGACCGGGCGCGCTCGAGGCGGTCGACGCCGCCCGCGAACGAGGGCCGGTCGCGATCTGTTCGAACTGCAGCGTCCCGGAGCTGGTCGGTCGGACGCTCCTCAGGTCCGACTTCGAGCGCGACGACTTCGACGCCATCGTCACGAGCGTCGGCTGTGGCTGGCGCAAGCCCGCCGCCGAAATCTTCGAACTGACTGCCGACCGGCTCGGCGTCGCCCCCGAGACACTGGTCCACGTCGGCGACGATCCGCAGGCGGACGGCGGGATCGAAGCCGTCGGCGGGACGGCGCTGTTGCTCGAGGAGACGCCGCTCGCGGATGTCCCGGCGCGACTGGCGGCGGTCGAACGTGGCGGCCATGACTGAGCTGCCGGACCCTGACACCGAGACGGAGGCGATGACGTGGCGCTGACGACGCTCGCCGTGATCGGACTGGCGTTCAGCCTCGATCTCCTGATCGGCGAGCCGCCGACCCCCGCCCATCCGGTGGCGTGGTTCGGCCGGCTCGTCGACGCCCTCGATCGGGAGTGGAGCGAATCCGAACGCGGCCAGCGCTTGGTCGGCGTCGGGGTCGCGGCCGCCGCGCCGCTCGTTCCCGCCGCGGTTGCCGGCGGCGCCGTCATCGCGGCGACCGCGTTGCACCCGCTCGCCGGCGCCATCGTCGCCGCTTTCGTCCTCTTTCTGACGACCAGCCTGCGCTCGTTGCTCGAGTTGACCGAGACCGTCGTCGCGGCCACGGACGGAAGCCTCGAGCGCGCTCGCGAGGACGTGATCGGGCTCGTCGGCCGCGACGCGTCGACGCTCTCGGCGGGCGAACTCCGCAGCGCCGCCGTCGAGAGCGCGGCCGAGAACCTCGCGGACGGGCTGGTCGCGAGCCTGCTTTCCTTCGCGGTCCTCGCGCCGATCTCGCTGCCGGCCGCCGCCGCGGCCGCCGCCTGGGTCAAGGGCGTCAACACGCTGGATTCGATGCTCGGCTACCACTCGAAGCCGATCGGGACGGCCAGCGCGCGCTTGGACGACGCGGTGATGTACCTGCCCGCCAGAGTCGCGGCGGTCGCCATCGCCGTCGCCGCGGCCGCGCCCCGCTCGCTCGGCCGCGCTCGAGCGTGGGCGCAGGTCCCCCCGTCGCCCAACTCCGGCTGGCCGATGGCGACGCTCGCGGTCGCGCTCGGTGTCCGCCTCGAGAAGCCGGGCGTCTACGTCCTCAATCCCGACGCCGACCTGCCGGCGCTGGCCGAGGGCGAGCGGGCCGTCACCCTCGTGGGACGGGGGGCCGCTGTCTCGGTCGTCCTCGCCGTCGCGCTCGCGGCCGTCGCGCCCGTCATCGGCGGAGAACTCGCGTCGCTGGGCCGAACGACGTTGGAGGTGGCGGGGTGACCGCGATCGGTCGCTGGGTCGGTGCCGTCCGCGGCGCGCTCGGCTTTCTGACGCGGCTGCCGATCGGTTCCCGCGACGGTGACTGGGACGCGTTCCGGACGACGCCCGGTGCGTTTCCGATCGTCGGCCTCGTCGCCGGCGCGCTGGCGTCGCTCCCGCTGCTCGCCGCGGACACGCTCCCGGCTTCGACCGTCGCACTCGGCTACCTCCTCGCGGTGTACGCCGTGACGGGGATCCACCACCTCGACGGCGTCGCCGATCTGGGCGATGCGCTGGTCGTCCACGGCGGCGTCGAGCGGCGCCGCGAGGTGTTGAAGGACACGACGACCGGTGTGGGTGCGCTGCTGGCGGTGGCGATCACGATCGCCGCGCTGGCGCTTGCCGGCCTCGGAGTGGCGGGCCTCCCGGTCGGCGCGGCGGTCGGCGTCGCGGTCGCGGCCGAGGTCGGAACGAAACTCGGCATTGCCGCGATGGCCTGCTTCGGGGCCGCGAGCTACGAGGGGATGGGACGGCAGTTCACCGCGGCGTCCGACCCCGCCTCGTTCGTCGCGCCCGCGGCGGTCGCGCTCCCCGTCGTCGCGCTCACCTGGCCCTCCTTCGCCGCGGCGGTCGCCCTCTGCGGTGCCGTCGCCGGCATCGGCCTCCCGTGGCACTGGGCGAACCGCCACCTCGGCGGGATTAACGGCGATATCTTCGGCGCGGCAAACGAGATCGGTCGCGTCGCCGGCGTCCACCTGGGGGTGATCGCGTGGACGCTCTCGTGATGTGCGGCGGCAAGGGCACCCGCCTCGAGAGCCCCCACGAGAAGCCCCTGTACCCGATCGCCGGCACGCCGATGGTCGATCGCGTGCTGGCGGCCCTCCGCGAGAGCGCGGTCGAGACGATTTACGCCGCCGTCTCGGCGAACGCCCCGGAGACGCGAGCGCACCTCGAGTCGGTCGCCGGCGTTCGGACGATCGAGACGGCCGGCGAGGGGTACGTAACCGACCTGCTGGCGCTCCTCGAGCGGCCCGAGATCTCGCCGCCCGTGCTGACCGTCGCCGCGGATCTGCCGCTGCTCGAGCACCCGGTCGTCGACCGGGTGCTCGCGGCCCACGGCGACGGGACCGGCTCACGGACGGTCTGCGTCCCCGCGGCGCTCAAACGGCGACTCGGGGTCAGCGTCGACTCGCGACTCGAGCCGGACGACCACCTCGCGCCGACCGGGGTCAACGTAGTCGGCACGACCGACGATTCCACAGCCATGACAGACGTTTCCTACGACTTGCGACTCGCAGTGAACGTGAACCGACTCGAAGACGCCCGCGTTGCGGCCGAGCGGCTGGGGAGCCCCATAGCGGAGGGGAACTGAGATGCGCGTGCTCCTCCCCGCCGGCACGACCGAGACGGCCCTGATCGACGGTATCAGCGCCGCCGGGGCCGCGCCCGAACTGATGGAACACACCCCTTCCGCGGACGTGGAGATCCTCGCGTACGGCGAGCCGACCGCGTCGCCGGTGACGCCGGTGAGCCCAAACGGCTGCCCGACGCCCGCTGCCGTGACCCGTGCGGTGCGGGAGGTCGTCGGCTTCGACGTGGCGGTGATCGACGCGGGGCTCACCCAGTCGACGGCCGCGCCGACGGTCGACCTCGGCGTCCGACCCGGAAACGACATTCGCGACCCGATCGCCGTGCCGGACGCGGACGCCGCCTTCGACCGCGCGTACGACTACGGGGCGAGCCTACCCGACGAGACCCTCGTGATCGGCGAGACGGTCCCCGGCGGGACGACCACCGCGCTCGGCGTCCTCACCGCGCTCGGCGAGCCCAGCGGCGTCTCCTCGTCGCTGCCCGAGAACCCCATCGAGCGCAAGCGCCGCGTCGTCGACGAGGCCCTGGCCGCGAGCGACCTCGAGGCCGGCGATTGCGCCCAGTCGCCGCTCGAGGCGATCGAGGCCGTCGGCGACCCCGTCCAGCCGACGGTGGCCGGCATCGCGGCCGGCGCGCTCGAGGCCGGGACCGACGTGACGCTCGGCGGCGGCACGCAGATGGTCGCCGTCGCGGCCGCGCTACGCCACGCCGGCGTCGACGGGCAGCTGTCGATCGCGACCACCTCGTTCGTGGCCGACGAACAGGGCGACCGGCTCGCGGAGGCCTGCGACCGGTTCGACTGCGATCTCACCGTCACCGACCCCGGCTTCGACGGGCGCGATCACGTCGCGATGGCGCGCTACTGCGCCGGCGAGGCCAAGGAGGGCGTCGCGATGGGCGGCGCGCTCTCGCTCGTTCCGGACGGGTGGATGGGGTCGGTCAGAGACCGACTCGAAGAGGTCTGTGCCCGACTCGGGATCGAGAGCGACGCCGCCGACGGACCGAGCGCCGAAAGCGACCCCGGCGACGCGCCGGAGGGCGGTCGTGGACGCTGAGTCGATAGACACCGCCGAGCGGGTCCCCCACGGCGGCGAACCCGACCGCGACCTGCTCGACTTCTCGGCCAACACGAACCCCCGGACGCCCGAGGGCGTCGACGACGTGTACGCGGCCGCGCTCGAGGAATCGCGACGCTACCCGGACGACGGCTATCCCGACTACCGAGAGGCGGCGGCCGCGTTCGTCGGCTGCGATCCCGAGCGTGTGATCCCGACCCCCGGCGGGCTCGCCGCCATTCGGCTGGCGATGGAAACCGCACTCGAGCCCGGCGACGAGGCGCTCGTTCCCTACCCGAGCTTCGGGGAGTACGCCCGAGAGGTCCGGTTGCAGGGGGCCACCTCTCGGTTCGTCCGCTACGACGAACTGTTCGATGTCGGGCCGGCGGTGCTCGAGCCCTGCGCGCTGGCGGTGGTCTGTACGCCGAACAACCCGACCGGCGACGCGGCCGATCCGGCGGGGCTCGAAGCCCTCGTGGATCGCTGTGCGGACGCCGGCACGACCCTACTCGTCGACGAGGCCTTCCTCGGTTACACGGAACTGCCGTCGGCCGCCACCCTCGAGCGCGAGCACGTCGTCGTCGCCCGCTCGCTCACCAAACTGTTCGGGCTGCCGGGGCTGCGCGCCGGCTTCGCCGTCGCGAGCGGGCAGCGGCGTGATCGGCTCGAGACGGCTCGACGCGCGTGGTCGCTCGGGACGCCGGCCGCCCGAGTCGGCGCGCACTGTCTCCGCCAGCGGGCGTTCGTCCGTGATACGCGCGAGCGCGTCGACCGCGAGCGCGAGCGATTGCGTGAAGCGCTCGAGGGTGCGTTCGGTGTCCACCCGTCGGACGCGCCCTACCTCCTGTGTGACGTGGGCAACCGCGACGTGTCGCAGGTGATCGCCGATACACGAGCCGACGGCGTCGCGATCCGGGACGCGACGACGTTCCGCGGGCTCGACTCGCACGTCCGCGTCGCGGTCAAGGACCGCGCGTCGAACGACCGCCTGCTGGCGGCGCTGGGCGTTCGCGGCGATGACGATGGAGGGACGGATGAGTGACACCGATCCCGCGTACGACGCGATCCGGCGGGACGGCGTCCTCCGGGTCAGCCGGCCGGACGCCGAGTGGCTCTCGACCGGCTGGGACGGCGGCCGCTGCGTCGCCGCCCACGCGTACAACGTCTCGGTCCCGGAGGGATGGGGACAGACCGATCTCGGCGAGTACGTCGACGACCGCCTCGAGCGAGCGGGCTTCGATCGGGCCAGCGCCGACGCGGCCGGGCCGGCCCTGCTGACCGGCGTCGACATCGCGGACGCCCGCGGCGCTCGCCGCGGTCCCGTGACGGCCTACGCGACCGCCGGGGTTTCGAACCCCGCCGCGCTCCCGATGGAACCGAGCGACGCCGCGTCCGAACCCGATGGAGTTCAGGGCGACGACTCGAGCGCCGAGCGCGGTCAGGGCCGGGGAACGGTCAACGTCATCGTTGGAACGACGCGCGCGCTCGCGCCCGGTGCGCTGGCGAATCTCATCGCGGTCGCCGCGGAGGCGAAAGCCGCGACGCTGCTCGCCGAGACCGGCTTTCCGGGAACCACGACGGACGCGGTCGTCGTCGGCCACGATCCCTCGGGGACGCCGGCGGACTTCTCCGGCAGCGGCACCGAGGTCGGCGCGGCGGCCCGCGCCTGCGTCCGGGACGCCGTTCGGGCGTCGCTGCGCGCCCACTACGCGGACGGCGACGTGGAACGGCCCGACTCCGTCGCGGACGCCCCGTACGGCGTGTCGACGGCCGAGCGCGCCGCGGTGTTTCGGCCGCGACCGGCGGACGAAGCCGTCGAACCCGAGGGTTAAACGGCCGCGCGTCCAATCCGAACCCGATGGTCGAGGACGACTCCGCAGCCGAAACCGACGACCCGTCGGCGATCCGTTCGGTCGCGCTCTCGCCGGACGACGCGGTCGACGCCTACGCCTACAGTCAGGAGAACCCAGGTGAGGCCGTCCTCCGGCTGACCCCGCCGTTCCACGGCCGGATGCGGGCCCGCATCCACGTCTACCGCGTCGACGACACCGAACTGACCGGCGCGGTCCACCTCGCGCCCGCCGACGTCATCGCGGACGACATCGTCGCAGCGTATCCCGACCTCGAGTCCGAACTCGCGGACGCGGACGCCAGCGCGGATGCCAACTCGAGCGAGGCCGAGCGACTCCGCGAGCGCCACGCCGACGCCGTCGCGGACTGGCAGGACCGCGCCCGCGGGGCGATCGTCGACGCGGTACCGCTCGAGACGGACGACGGCCCCCACCGCGTCGAGGTCAAGACGCTCGGCTGAATCGCCGTGACTCGGGCCCGACGCTCGCGCTCCTCGAGTCAGCGGATCGGAGCCGCTCCGTCCCGTACTTTCACTTTCACTCCGGACGGGTCGGTTTGACGTACTGTCGGTCTAACTGAAACGTATGTCACTGATCGTCGAAGCGACCGAGGACCGCGCCGACCGCAGCGAGGAGGAGCGATTCGAATCCGCCGCGACCGTCGACCGCCGTTCTGGAGAGCAGGAGGGACGCGACCGAATCGACGTTACCGACCTGCACGCCGCGGGCATCGAGGAGTTCGTTCGGTCGAACGTCGAGACAGACGCCGTTTCGCTCGAGCACCGCGGCGGTCGCACGTACCTATTGCTCGAGGAGTGAGGCGCTCGGTCGCGCGGGAGGTTCGCCGTCCGAACCCGCGATCCGTCCGAAATTAAACCGGTACGACTAATCCGTCACGACAGAGAGCGCCGATAATGAAACTCGCGCGGATCGCGACGGACGACGGCACAGTTGCTGGACGATACGAGGACGGCGTCGTACACGCCGACGACGGCGTCTACGAGGTCGGCACCGACGCCGACTTCCGTCCGCCGTGTACGCCCTCGGCGCTGTACTGCGTCGGGCGCAACTTCGCGGCGACCATCGAGCAGATGGCGTACGAACGCCCCGACGAACCCGACTTCTTCATCAAGCCGCCCGCGTCGCTCGTCGGCCACGGCGCCCCGATTCCCTATCCCTCGTTCAGCGACGAGGTGACCTACGCCGGCGAACTCGCGGCCGTCATCGACGAACCCTGCCGCAACCTCTCGGAAGACGAGGTCCCCGAAGTCGTTCGCGGGTACACGATCCTGAACGACATGGACGCACTCGATCAGGGCGAACGCTCGCCCCGGAAAGCCTTCGACGCCTCCGGCCCGCTCGGCCCCTGGATCGAGACCGCGGTCGATCCGACCGGAATCGACATGTACACCGACGTGGCCGGCGAGCGCCGCCAGGAGGCAAACACCGAACTCATGCTGTTCGACCCCTACGAGGTTATCGCCCACCTCTCTCGGCGAGTCACCTTCCGCCCCGGCGACGTAGTCTCCTTTGGCAGCCCCGCCAACCCCGGTCTCGTCGAACCCGGCGACACCGTCGAGATTACCTACGAAGGTATCGGTACCCTTCGAAATACGGTCGTCGACTCGAGCGAACGCGAGAAACTACCGCTCGAAGCGGACTCGGTTCGCGCGTAGCCCGTCTGAGTGAGAACGTACCTGCAAGGTGCTGTCGGTTCCGGACGGTGGGTTTCACGCCGAATACGCGACGATGGCCCGGCGAGTACCCGAAAAAAGCGAGGTCGCTTCCTGAGCCGTCGTTAGAAGGACTGCCCGCCGACCTGGGACGACGACGTTTGGCGTCCCATCTGCTGTGTGACCTGCTGGCTCGCCTGTGGGAGCGTCTGGGAGAGCTGCTGGGCCTTCTGGATTACCTGCTGAACGCCGGGAACCTGCGACTGCTGGAGTTGCTGAGTGCTCTGCTGGAGCGCCTGCTGGGAGCACTGACTGAACGTCTGGGCCACGTCGGATTGGCGCAGGAGGAGGGACTTCTGGAGATGGGTGATCTGAGAGATGTCAGCCAGTTTCTTGGCTGTGAACCGATCGCCGGCCTCCATCGCCTGTCCGTGTGCCCACTCGGCATCCGATTCGAGCTGCTCGAGCTGGTAGATGGCCTGCGAGACCTGCTGGGGAACGGCCTGGTCGAACGATTGAGACTGCTGTTGTTGATACTGCTGTCCAGCCTGTTGCTGGGGCTGCTGTCCGATCTGTTGCTGGGGCTGCTGTCCGATCTGTTGCTGGGGCTGCTGTCCGACCTGTTGCTGGGGCTGCTGTTGATGCTGCTGTCCAGCCTGTTGCTGGGGCTGCTGGCGTCCGACCTGCTGTTGTGCTGCCTGTCCCGTTCGTTGTTGCGGTGGCTGTTGGTATGACATGGTTCTCTGGGTGGTATCCCACGAGGACTGGGATTCGGCAGTAAGTCGCCTCGCAGGACATGGGATCAGACCGGTCGCGCCAGTAAAGACCTGAGCCACTGTTTCTCTCACCCGCCCGACTGTTTCACCACCTCCCCGACCGTTTCTCCCAATCGAGCTACCGTTTTCTTCCACTCGAACTCCCGAGTGATTGTTCGGGTCCATTCGTCCTTCTGCCAGAGACTGCCGATCGTTCAAGAGATCGTTACCGGGTGTGTTCACGCGGAATCTCGTTGTCATACTACATACGCCGCCGCTGGTGGCCCGATTCGGGAGGGACCGTCAGGAAGTCAACGTCCGTTCGAGCCCCGAAAGGAACTGAAACGGTGGGTAGAAAGGCACTTCACGACGACTCACCACGCGCAATACGTGAGCGCTGACGCCCCGCAACGCGTCGAGGTCTACCCCGGCCGCGACGTCATCGTCGAGTTCGATCCCGACCTCACCTTCGAGTGCGTCGACGACTGCACGTGGTGCTGTCATCACGGCGTCCTCCTGTACGATCGGGATCTCCTCGAGTTAGCCCAGCGGGCGAACCTCGCCGAGACCACCACGGAGTTCCGCGGCGAGAAGTTCGTCACGCGCGAGCCGAAAGCCCGCGAGGATCACGTCGCCGAGGACGGCGCCGCCTGTGCCTTCCTCCGGGAGGACGGCCTCTGTTCGCTCCACCTCGAGGAAGACTGGAAGCCCACCCGGTGTTCGGTCTTTCCGCTGGGGGTCCGACTCGAGGACGGCGACCTCCACGTCGATATCCGCGAGTCAGCCCACGATCACTGCGATGGGCTGAATGTCAGCGACCGACGCGTCATCGACAATCTCGAGGCGTTCCTCCCGGAGCTCCTGTGGGAGCTCGAAGATCCGGATTCGGATCGTGAGCTCTAGGTGCTGTCCGGAGACCGATCGTTCACGAAATCGAGTGATACGTTACCGTGGATCTCCAATCCTTTAAACGTCTGGCGCACGTAGTTTGGCTGTGACAGAAGACTCCGGGCGACGGAACCTCCGTATGCCCAACAGCGATGAAGTATTCGCCGTCGTAACCGAACATCTCGGTGGCAACCACGTCCGCCTCCGCTGTGAGGACGGCGAGGAGCGACTCGGCCGCATCCCGGGACGCATGAAATACCGCACCTGGATCGAGCAAGACGACATCGTCGTCGCCGAACCCTGGGACTGGCAAGACGAGAAGGCCACCATCGAGTGGCGCTACACCGGCCAGGACGCCGACCAGCTCCGCCGCGAAGGCCACATCGATTGATTCCTTCGGAGACGGCCTGAGACGTAGATTTCTCTCGAAACGACGAATCGGTCAGTGAGAACGCCGTATCGCCCCCGCTCGAGGGCCGAACGCGGCAACAGCGGCCGAAAAATGCGCGCTAACAGAAGTACACCCAGTAGGTGTGACCTTCCGAGCACGTGACCGTCGTGTAGTCGCCGAACGCCGCGACCGATTGCCGCACTTTCACGTCCGTCCCCGCGGCAGGGAGCGAGACAGTCGCTTTCTCCCCGCAGTGGGGACAGGTAACCGCAGTCGCCGCTACGTCTTGCATCCTCGATCACCGTGACACAGTACACCACGGGGAACGATAACGGTTAGTAGCGTTTCGACCGGAACGTTTCCTCACGACGAAAAACGGTCGGTCGGAACCGCGAGCGGTCGTTACTCCCGACGGGCGGTCCGCGCGTCGACGCGCATTTCGACGTAGCGCCGCGCCCACGTCAGAGCGTGGGTTCGGAACGACTCGCGTGCGGCCGCGATGAGTCCGTCCGTCGGGGCGTGATCGATTGCGTCGCTGTCATCTACTGCGGACTGCTCACCCGGTTTCCGGGGCCCCTCTGGAAAACTCATGGTAGTATGTAGCACGAGTGGCGTAATAAACGTTGATGATGATTCGACCGCGCGGGACGACGAGGGGTGACCCGGCAGTTGCCGGTCGTTGCCCACCTCAGACACCGTACCAACGGTTACCAAGGCGACAGCAGACGGAAATACTCTTATTTCCCGATTCATAACCCTGGCCTCACGGCTCAATGACCCCCTCGTCATCGTCCACCAGTGTTCAGAAGACCTTTCTCAAGTACCAGCACGTCTTCGTGTTTCTCGCACCACTGGCGTTCGTGGTCGGCGTCTTCTTCCTCGCACCGACGGGGCCCGCCGACCCAGGCACCGGCTACTGGCTCGAGTACTGGTGGCTGTTCATCGCCTTTCTCATCGGCGCGACGATCGTCAACACGGTCGGAATCAGCGGCTCCGCGCTGTTCGTCCCCTTCCTGATCTTCGTCTTTCCGCTTATCGCGTACCCGCTGGAGCCGGAGACACTCGTGAAGATCGGGCTCATCAGCGAGTCCTTCGGCCTCTCGAGTTCCGCGCTGGCCTTCATCCAATACGGACTGGTCGACCGGCGGCTCGCGACGACGCTGGTGCTGGGCGGCGTTCCCTTCGTCGTCGCTGGCGCGTTGCTCTCCTTTGTCATCCCGGAACCGCTGTTCCACGCGCTGTTGGGGATCGCACTGCTGGCGGCGTCGTTCCTGCTCTTCCGGGCGAATCTCGGCCACGAGGAGCCCGGCGGCGGCTCGGGCGGGGACGGCGGTGAGACGGTGTCGGCCGACGGCGGTGCGGGCGGCGAACTCCCCAACGACTCGGACAAGCTCGGCCCCGCGGGGGTCGAACGGGACGACAGCGGCACCATCACCCGAGTCGATCGCGAGGGCAACGACTACCAGTACTCGCTGGGCGGCTACCTCGAGCGGTTCGCCAACTACAGCGTGGGCGGCGTCTTCCAGGGGCTGGCCGGTTTCGGTATCGGCGAACTCGGCATCATCTCGATGCTGCGGACGGAGGTCCCGGTCCGCGTCGCCATCGGCACCAACCACATCGTCGTCGCGACGACGGCCGTGTTGGCCTCGCTGGTTCACGTCTTCGGCGGCGGGCTGGTCCCCGGCGGCCACACGATGGATCTCGCATCGACGCCGTGGAACATGGTCGTCTGGACGGTCCCCGCGACGACGCTCGGCGGGCAGATCGCTCCCTACGTCTCGGCGGCGCTCGATACCGGGACGATCAAGAAAGGCGTCGGCGGCCTGTTCGCGATTATCGCCGTCGCACTGTTCCTGATGGCCGTCAGCGGCTTCTGAGCGTCGACGAAGGCCGCGGCTCGCTGTTCGCTCGAGGATATCGAACTCGAGCGAACGGTCCGGATTCCCTACCTATGTATGAATCACGTTTAACATCGGTCGGACACGTCCATTAGGCATGGAATCGCTGGCCGGTGAGTCTGTCGTCGTGATCGGTGGCGGGATCGGGGGGCTCTCGACGGCCTGTTATCTGGCCGACGCAGGCGCTGACGTACGCGTTATCGAGAAGAACGAACAGGTCGGCGGGCGCGCAAGCCGCCTCGAGCGAGACGGCTTTCGGTTCGACATGGGGCCGTCGTGGTATCTGATGCCCGATGTCTTCGAGCGCTTCTTCGGCGACTTCGGCCGGACGCCGAGTGACTACTACGAACTCGAGCACCTCGATCCGCATTACCGAATTTTCTTCAAAGACGGAGATGAGGTCGACGTGACGCCCGATCTCGAGCGGACGAAGGCCGTCTTCGAGGAGTACGAGTCGGGCGCGGGCGAGGCCCTCGAGCGCTACCTCGAGAAATCGAAAGAGAACTACGAGGTGGGGATGGAACACTTCGTCTACGAAGACCGCGAGCGCCTGCGCGACTACGTCGATCTCGACGTGGCCCGACAGGCCCGCGGCCTCTCGCTTTTGGGCTCGATGCAGGGTCACGTCGAGGGCTACTTCGACCACCCGAAGCTCCAGCAGATCATGCAGTACACGTTGGTGTTCCTGGGCGGGTCGCCGACGAACACGCCGGCACTCTACAACCTCATGAGTCACGTCGATTTCAACCTCGGCGTCTGGTACCCCGAAGGCGGCATCGGCGCGGTCATCGACGCCCTCTCCGAACTGGGACGGGAACTCGGCGTCGAGTACGACACCGAGCGGCCGGCGACGGAGATCAAAGGACGCGCAGGCGGGTTCGAAGTCGAGACCGCCAGTGGCCCGCTGCAAGCGGATCTGGTCGTGAGCAACGCCGACTACGCCCACACCGAACAGGACCTGCTCACGCCCGAGCGACGGGGCTACGACGCCGACTACTGGGACGAGCGGACTTACGCGCCCTCCGCGTTCTTGCTCTACCTCGGCATCGAGGGCGACGTGGACGAACTCGCCCACCATACCCTCGTCCTGCCGACCGACTGGAACGAACACTTCGACCAGATTTTCGACGACCCGCAGTGGCCCGACGACCCCGCCTACTACGTCTGCGTTCCCTCCGAGACCGACGACACCGTCGCACCCGAGGGCCACAGCGCGCTGTTCGTCCTCGTCCCCATCGCGCCCGGCCTCGAGGACTCTCCCGAAATCCGCGACCGGTACCGCGATCTGGTCCTCGCGGACATCGCCGCCAACGCGGGAACCGACGTTCGCGACCGGATCGTCCTCGAGGAGCGCTTCTGCGTCGAAGACTTCGCGAACCGGTACAACAGCTACGGCGGGACGGCGCTGGGGCTGGCCCACACCCTCCGGCAGACCTCGCTGTTCCGCCCTCCGCACCGCTCGAAAGCGGTCGATGGACTCTACTTCGTGGGCGGCGATACCACACCCGGGATCGGCATGCCGATGTGCCTCATCAGCGGCCAGTTGACGGCCGAGAAAGTGCTCGAGGACCACGGATGAGCGGGCCGAACGACCGCACGCCGGGCTCGAGACGGCGATGACGGGGCGCTCGAGTTCGGCGACCGAGGCCGAGTCCGCGCTCGGCGAGGAGTTGTCGTATCTGCTGACGCTCTCGCGGCCGCGGTTCTGGTTGTATCTGGCTGGCCCCGTCCTCGTCGGCGTCGCCTACGCCGCGGCGTCGGTCGGGGAACTGGTCACGCCGGCGACGGTCGCGCTGTTCGCGTACTTCCTCGTGCCGGCGAACGTCTTCCTCTACGGGATCAACGACATCTACGACCGGGAGATCGACGCCGAGAACCCGAAGAAAGCGGACCGTGAGGCCCGCTACCGCGGCCAGCGGTACGTTCCCGCCGCCGTGGGGCTCTGTGCGGCGCTCCCCCTGCTGTTCGCGCCGCTGCTTTCGACCGCGGCCTGGCCCTGGCTCGTCGCCTTCCTCATCCTCGGGGCGGCCTACAGCGCCCCGCCGGTCAGGTTCAAGACGACGCCCATCCTCGATTCTGTCTCGAACGGGCTCTACGTGACGCCGGGGATCGCCGCCTACGCCGCCGTCGCGGCCATCCAGCCGCCGTTGCTGGCGATCGCCGGCGGCTGGCTGTGGGCGATGGGGATGCACACCTTCTCGGCAGTCCCCGACATCGAGCCCGACCGCGAGGCGGGGATCCGGACCACCGCGACGGTGCTCGGCGAGGGGCGCACCTACGCCTACTGCGGCGCGTGCTGGCTCGCGAGCGCGGCCGCTTTCGGCGCGCTCGATTACCGATTGGGCGCGCTCATGCTCGTCTATCCCGCGCTCGTCGCCGCGATCGCGGTCGCCAACGTCGCCGTCGACCGCGCGTACTGGTGGTTCCCCGCGATCAACACCGTCGTCGGCGCGCTCCTGACGATGGGCGGACTCTGGAGGGTGGCTCATGGGTAGCGACGAGGCGACGAGGTCGTCCGCGAGCCCGCGCTCGAGCGCTGAAACCGCCGCCGACGAGACCGACCCGGTGCGAACGCGGGCCGCTGTCCAGCGCCGGCTCGAGGACCTCGTCCGCGAGAATCGCTTCACGATCGCAGTGGTCTTCCCGGTCGTCGGCGCGATATCGCTACTCGCGAGCGCGGCGGAGTTGCTCCCGCCGCCGCTTGCGTACAACCCGCTGTTGCTCCTGTTCGGGACACTGGTGATGCGCTCGCCGCTGGTCGTCGCGTTGCTGCCCGAAATCGACCGACGGGCGCTCGTCCCGCTGGTCGTCTTGACGGCATACACCTACGCGATCGAGTTCGTCGGCGTCCGGACCGGCTGGCCCTACGGCCCCTTCGAATACGGCATCGAGCTGGGGCCGATGCTGGCCGGCGAGGTCCCGCTTGCGCTGCCGCTGTTTTTCGTGCCGCTGGTGCTGAACGCCTACCTGCTCTCGTTACTACTACTCGGAGAGCGGATCGAACACGCCCTGCCTCGCCTTTTCGCCGCGGTCGCCGCCGTCCTCGCGATCGATCTGGTCCTCGATCCGGGTGCCGTCGCGATCGGCTTCTGGTCGTACGACCCGTCGGGCGGCTACTACGGCGTCCCGCTCTCGAACTACCGGGGGTGGCTCCTCTCGGGGACCGTCGCCGTCGTCCTCGTCGATCTCGCGTTCGATCGCGCGGCCGTCGTAGAGCGCGTTCGAGCTTGCGAGTTCGCGCTGGACGACCTGGTAAGCTTCGTCCTGCTCTGGGGGACAATCAACGTCCTCTACGGGCAGTGGCTGGCGGCCGGGGTGGCCGGCCTGTTCTGTCTCGCCCTCGCCCGGACCGATCGGTACGACCTCGCGATAGTTCGGCGGACGCTGCCGGGGAGCCACCCCCAAAAATAGCCACTGTCGGACGGTCCCGATCGACCAGTCAGACGAACAGACTCGAGATGCTGTCGCCGAACAAGAGCAATAACACGACGGCAGCGACCGTCACCGCGAGCCAGACGCCGAGCCCGATCGCGGTCGTTCGCGCCATCTCTCGTTCCTCGTCGATGACTGTCGAATTCGCGTTCGTAGACATAGCTGTTCGTTCGACTGCGGGAATAACAAACGGAAATCCACCATATCGAGGGGTTTGATATGCGCCGGATAGCTACCGGGTCGGAATCCTGTCTCCGTGCTCGGGACCGCGCCGGTCCGGTTCGGTCGTCGGCACCGCCGACACCCGCTGGAACACGGCTTCCGGATCGCGGTTCCAGTGCCAGTGCCAGCGCGTCTTCGCGAGACACCACAGCTTTCGAGCCGTCGACAGCGACGGCTCGCTCGAGAGCACGTCGTACCCCTGTGCGCGAATGACGGCGTGGTGTTCCGCGTAGAGGACCGCCGCCAGTAACACCGGGAGCTGGCAGTCCTCGGGGAGGTATCGGATGCCGGCGACGCCCTCGCGGTAGAGTTCCTCGGTCCGCTGGAGTTCGCTCGCCATCGCCGTGGCGAACGACTCGGAGTGCTCGAGGCGCTCGATCTGTTCGGGGTCGACACCGTGTTCCCGCAGCGTCTCTTGGGGAACGTAGATCCGGTCGCGCTCGACGATGTCCTCGCGGACGTCGCGCAGGAAGTTCGTCATCTGGAACGCCTCGCCGAGTTTGACGGCGTGGGGGAGCGCGGCCTCCTCGGCGTCGGACTCCATGATCGCCGTCATCATCACGCCGACCGACGCGGCCGAGCCGCGCATGTAGGACTCGAGGTCGCCATAGGTCTCGTACCGGTCGGTTTCGATGTCGGCCGCCATCGCATCGATGAAGGTGTCGACCTCCTCGGCGGAGATCCCGTAGCGCTCCCGCAGTTCCCCGAACGCCTCGAGGACGGGGTCGTCGGGCGGTTGCTCGCCTGTCGCCTGCGCACGAAGGTCCTCGAGCCGGGCTCGCTGCTCTGCGGGAGGAGTGCCGTCTGCGTCGTCGACGACCTCGTCCGCGATCCGGAAGAACGCGTAGAGGACGTGCGTGGCGTGTCGCACCCGCTCGGGGAGAAACCGCGTCGCGAGATAGAACGTCTTTCCGGTCCGCTTCTGTATCGCCTTGCCTGCGTCGATATGTTCCTGTTTCATTGCTGTATCGTAGACCCCGCCTCCGTTCGACCGACGACCGGCTCTGGGATGTATCTCCTACGACAGGACTATATAAAGTATCACCCCCTCACTATGTTTACCGAGCCGGTTTCAGGGGCTTTAGTCGAACAGTTCGTCGAGGAGCTTCCGCTGGGCGGTCCGCAGGTGCTGGTGGAACGTCGACCGAGAGATGTCCATCGATTCGGCCAGTTCCTCGCCCGAGACGTCGCGGGGCCACTCGAAGTAGTTGGCGTAGTAGGCCGTCCGTAGCGCCGTGAGCTGGCGATCGGTCAGCGATGACTCGAGTTGCGTCGTCACGTCCCGTCTCGTTCGTGCCGGCTCCTCCTGTTCGTGGTAGCTGATGAGTTCCACGCGGTCGTACCGACGCTCCAGCAGGTCGTAGGCCGAGCGCGCCGCGCGGCCGTCAGGCAGTTCGACGGCGAGTTCCGCGGGCCCATCGGCCGCCGCCGTCAACCGCCGGATCACCGCGCCGTGCTCGCTCAGCGCCGTCACGAGACCGTCCTCGGCGGTGACCTCGAAGATCGAACCGTCTTCGTCCCCCGAGAGGACCGTCACCTCGCGGCCGTCGCCGATTCCTTCCGCGACGCCGTCGGCGGTGACCTCGCAATCGGCGTACAGAAACACCAGCGGCGTGCCGTCGCGGTCGTAGGTCAGCCCGCGATACGTGATCTCGGCCTCGAGGGCCCGCGACAGCGCCGTAACGAGCAGGGACGGGTCCGCGATCGTGAACTCGGTGGCGACGACGCGCTCGGTCGTGAGCATCCGCTTGGTCTCGAGGGCGTTCATCGCGGTCGCGACGGTCCCGGAGAGCGACTCGAGGACGAGCAGTTCGCGCTGGTCGAACGCGTCGGGCTCGTCGGCGAACACGACGAGCACGCCGTAGGTCACGTCACCGTACGCGATGGGGAGCGCGGCGACCGACCGGAAGCGGTCCCCGGCCCCCGACGGCCACCACCGGTCGGCGTCGTCGAACGACGCCACATCCTGAATCAGTTGCGCCTCGCCGTCTTCGACCGCTCTGACGGCGGGATGGGTCTCGTCGGACCGCAAAACGAGTTCGTCGTCCTCGAGGGGGACCTCGTCCCGGCTGGCCCACTCGCGGGGCGAGAGCCGCTGATTCGTCACGTCGACGCGACCGACCCAGGCGAGGACGTACGGATCGGTCTCCGCGAGTCGGCGGCAGACCTCGCGTTCGATCTCCCCTCGGGTCCCCGCGCCGACGGCGGCGTCCGTGACATCGCGGACCA